>CAVSYN010000033.1:0-375212 GCA_963732115.1 uncultured Bacteroidales bacterium | reverse complement strand
TTGCTTAAATAAATATAATTGACTTTGGCTTTAACAAATGAAAATTTGTCTAAAAATAAAATAAGAATCTTGTTGAACTTATATTCATCGATTTTGTTAACACTAATGGATTTCAATTAATTACATAACTAACGTTTTGAAAAACTTATTTAAGAATTCCGTAATTGTTATCCTTCTATTTGGGACAGCAATTTATCTTCCTTCCTGTAAGAAGGAAGCGACTCTACCCATTGTGACAACTACAATTGTCTCAGATATTACTCAAACAACTGCAGCTACAGGAGTAACTGTGACAAATAATGGTGGAGCTGAGGTTATTGATATTGGTATCTGCTGGAGCACTTCCCCGAATCCAACTACCAGTTCCAATAAAACAAGCAATAGTACAGGTATTGGCTCTTTTACCAGTACTATAACCGGGTTATTACCTAATACCAATTACTATGTACGTGCCTATGCCACTAATAGTGTAGGTACAAGTTATGGAAAGGAGATTTCTTTCAAAACTACTCCTGTTCCAATTGAATTAGCAACGCTATCAACAACAGATGTAACTTTAGTTACACCGAATACTGCAGTTTCAGGTGGCGCTATAACATCGGATGGTGGTGGAATTATCACTGAAAGGGGTGTATGCTGGGGGACAGCTGCTGATCCCACAATCAACGATAAATATATCCCTGATGAATCGGGAACAGGTAGTTTCACTTTCTCAATAGATCTTATCCTCTTAGTGTCAAATACTACTTATTATGTTCGTGCCTATGCTACTAATGCCGCTGGTACTGCCTATGGCAATCAGGTTTCATTTATTACACACCAAGCTGAAGTTGCAACTTTGACTACTATGGATGTATATAGAATTGCTTATACTACAGCGGGATCTGGTAGTATTATAACTTCTAATGGCGGAGAAAATCTAACAGAAATCGGGATTTGCTGGGGACTCACAGTAAATCCAACACCAAATGATAACAAAATGTCACTGTCATTCTTTCAACCTGGAGAGGGAGAATTTTTCCTTCGGGATTAACGACTTGCAACCCTCAACGAAATACTATGTAAGAGCCTATGCAATAAACAGTGTAGGAATAGCTTACGGTAATGAATTGAATTTTACTACTTTACCAATCGGCCCAATTATTTTTAATCCTGATTCAACCTATGGTTCTGTTTCAGACATAGACGGGAATATCTATAAGACTATTCAAATTGGAACCCAACTCTGGATGGCAGAAAACCTAAAAACAACAAAACTTAATGATGGTACAGTTATTCCTAATATAACAGACGATTTAGAATGGCGTAATCTGACTACACCCGGTTATAGCTGGTACAACAACGATGCCGCATCATACAAAACAACTTTTGGAGCCCTATATAACTGGTATGCAGTCAGTACAGACAAACTTTGCCCCACAGGCTGGCATGTACCCATCGATAGCGAATTTAAAACCATGACAGACTATTTGGGGAACAATTCTGGTCAGAAAATGACAGAAACAGGAAATACCCATTGGTTAGATTATGTCACAGGTGCAACTAATTCATCAGGATTCACAGGCCTTCCGGGCGGGTTTCGTCAATTTAATGAAAGTAATTTGGCACCTGAAGTTAAATTCGCAGGTATAGGAGAAATCGGTTCATGGTGGTCGGCTACGGATAACGGGGCCCTGGGAAGTACCAGCCAGCTATGGTGGGATTATAGTATCACTTATTATCAACGCCTAGATAATAAGGTTGATGGCATGTCTGTCCGCTGTATCAAGAATTGACTAATAGATAACAACACATTACCTGCCCCCGGAAATCAGCTCCTGGGGCTTTTTGTTTTACAAAAGTCATCTTGTTAAAGTTGGCAATTGGATGGATATTGTTTAAATAAATATAATTGACTTTGGCTTAAACCAAATGAAAATTTGTCTAATAATAAAATAAGAATCTTGTTGAACTTGTATTCATCGATTTTTGTTAATGTTAATGGATTTCAATTAATTAATAAATACGCTATGAAAAGCCTGTTTAAGAATTCCGTAATTGTTATCCTTCTATTTGGGACAGCAATTTATCTTCCTTCCTGTAAGAAGGAGGAAGCGACCCTACCTGTTGTTACAACTACTACTGTCTCAAATATTACTCAAACAACTGCATTAGCAGGAGGAGCTGTGACAGATGACGGAGGTGCTGATGTTACTGGCTTTGGTGTCTGCTGGAGCACCACACCGAATCCAACCATCAGTACAAATAAAAAAAACATTGGTATAGGGATTGGTTCTTTTACCAGTAGTTTAAACGGATTGACTGTTAATACTAAATACTATGTACGAGCCTATGCAATTAATAGTGCCGGTACAAGCTATGGAAATGAGGTTACATTTACTACAAACGATATTATTAAAGCCGCAACTGTCCCAACTTTAACAACAACTGTCGTTACTTCAATTACGGAGACAAGTGCTGTTTCAGGTGGTACCATAACTGATGATGGTGGAGGAGATATTACTGCAAGGGGCGTTTGCTGGAGCAGAAGCCCTGATCCATATTTTCATTCTGAAGGTGCTACAGCAGATGGAAGTGGTACGGGTCCCTTTGTCAGTTATCTATCGGGTTTAGATCCGGGAACAACCTATTATATTAAAGCCTATGCAGTTAATAGTGTAGACATAGCTTATGGTAACCAACTCAGTTTTAAAACTTCTGTTGCACAAGGTACAGGGATACGAAAAGCTAACTTCCCAGGTGGGCCAAGATACAGCGCAGCCAGCTTTTCTATTGGCACTAAAGTATATTTAGGATTAGGTAATGATGATGGTGACAATCCCATGAGTGATTTTTGGGAATGGGATCAGACAACTAATTTATGGACAAGGAAAGCCGACTATCCAGGAAGTACAATAGGCGATTTTGTGTGTTTTTCAATTGGGACAAAAGGGTACATAGAAACTGGTGGTAATTTTTTCAACGACGTATTTACAGCTGAATTTTGGGAATATGACCCCGCAACAAATAGCTGGACTCAGAAAGCATCCCTCCCAACCACACCCTCAAGAAGTGGGGCTGTCGGCTTTTCTATTGGCACCAAAGGATATATTGGAATTGGACATAAGTGGGGCCTCAATTCTGATCCGTATTACAAGGACTTTTGGGAATGGGACCAGGCAACAAACATATGGACACAGAAGGCCAACTTTCCAGGAAATTCAAGAGCAGGAGCTGTTGGTTTTTCAATTGGGAATAAAGGATACATTGGAACTGGGCAGGGTGATTGGGGGGCTATCTATAAGGACTTTTGGGAATGGGACCAGGAAACTAACACATGGAAGGAATTAGCAAATTTCAGTGGAAATGCACGGGCAAATGGTGTTGGTTTTTCAATCGGGAACAAAGGATACATAGGAACGGGAAATGATCGGTTCTGCTTATTACAAGGATTTTTGGGAATGGGACCAGGAAACTAACACATGGACAAAGAAAGCCGATTTTGAAGGAAATGCGCGATTAGGTGCTGTTGCTGTTTCAATTGGGGACAAAGGATATATAGGTACTGGATTGAATGGTTATGGTCAACCTTATGCTTTTATGGATTTATGGGAATATGACCCGACTCTTAAGTAAACAAGGTTGGTGCCGTATTGGCTGAGGAATATGTTTTCTTTTATCCCGAACCAGTTAAAAGGTTACACCAACATTGATTACCAGCCCCCGGAAATCAACTCCAGGGGCTTTTTATTTACTATGCCATAATTTGAACCTCACTTGACTTTGGCATTAGGATAGCGTATTTTTACCCACATAAAGTCAAAAAGATACCTGATGGCTCAGAAAATCAATAGTTTTGAAAGGTTCTGGAAGGAGTTGAAGAGAAGGAGGACAATCAGGGTAATCACAGTCTATGCTGCTGCTTCATTTATTATCCTCCAGCTTATTGATATAATTGGCAAACCACTTCAGTTACCGGAATGGACACTGACATTTGTGATAGTTCTGCTCTGTGTTGGTTTCATTATTGCGATATTGCTCTCATGGATTTATGATATTACACCAACAGGTGTTAAGAAAACAAAACCTATTGGTACTGTAAACCAAACCAATACCACAACAAATACAACTTCAGGCGGATGGAAGATTGCGACCTATGTCAGTGGGGTAATAATCGTTGCTTTGATAGCCTTTAACTTCATAGTAAAAAGAAACCTTAATTCAGATATTTCAAACTTTGAAAAATCTATTGCCGTATTACCATTTATAAATGACAGCCCTAGCGATAGTAATCAATACTTCATCAATGGAATCATGGAAGAGGTTTTGGATAATCTGCAAATAATAAAAGAATTCAGGGTTCTGTCACGCACCTCAACGGATCAGTACAAAGATCTTGACAGACCGACTATTCCTGAAATCGCAAAAAAACTAAATGTGAATTTTGTTATTGAAGGGAGCGGACAAAAATACGGGAATAAATTTATTCTTAGAGTACAGTTGATATCTGCTAATAACGAAAGACATCTTTGGGCAAAATCATATGAGCAGGAAATCCATACAACAAGTGATTTTATAAGTATCCAAAGTGAAATAGCCCGGTCAATTGCCACAGAATTAAAAGCGATGATAACCCCTGAGGAAAAACAACAGATTGAAAAAACACCAACCGACAATCTTACTGCTTATGATTTTTACCTAAGAGGGAGGGATGAACATACAAAATATTGGATTGACAATAATAACAAGCAAGCTCTGGAAAGGGCTGATGATCTATATCACGAAGCATTGAAATATGATTCAACATTTGCTCAGGCATATGCAGGATTAGCAAAAATATACTGGGATCAACATTTTTGGGCATCATATTTATCTATTAACTTTCTGGATTCGGTCCTTATTTTTAGTGACCTGGCAATAAAATTTGACGATCGATTGTCAGAAGCATATACCATCAGAGGAGATTGCTTTCGTGAAAAAGAGAAACCAGAAAAGGCTATTGATGAATACAATAATGCTATAAGATTCAATCCAAATGATGCTATGGCTTACTGGGGGAAGGGTTTAACCTATGTAGATGATGATCGGATAAAGACCATTGATAATTTTCAAAAAGCAATATCTCTGTATCGTGGTTCATTATTACCAGGTATGCTAAGACATATTGGTTTTATTTATGGTGAAACTGGATTTAGAGAAAAGGAATATGAATATTATCAAGAGGCTTTTAATTTGGATCGGGATTCACTTGAGAATTATAAATTTCTGACCAGTTTAGATTTCCACTTTGAAAATTATGAAAGCATACCCAGATATTTAGAAAGAATATATGCCATAGATTCAAACAATGTTGAGTCTATATGGTATTTAGGTGAATTAAATGAGTACCTAAGCAAGTTCAAAGAATCCATAAAATACTTTAAAATATGGTTAAGGAAAAACAAAACACTTAGCGGAGAATCTTTATTTGGCATGCACCGTATAGGATTGGCATTTTGGCAAAATGGTTCCAGGGAGGAAGCAAAATATTTTTTCAATAAACAAATAGAATATTGTAACAAGATGAAAGAATTGGGACGAGTTTATGGCGAGAATGCACGCATATATTATGATCTTGCAGGTGTATATGCGTTTATGGGAAAGAATGAGAAAGCATTTAGGAACTTAAGAATGTATATTAACCAAAAGCAAATAATAACCTTATGGGTAGCTTCATCTATTAAATATGATCCTTTGTTCAATAGCATAAGGCATGAACCGGAGTTTCAACAGATAGTTAGGGATGTTGAGGCGAAATATCAGGCAGAGCATGAAAGAGTAAAAAAATGGCTTGAGGAAACAGGACAGATATAAGGAAGCCCGGATGGGTCAACTCAACGTGCTGATAAACAGTTAAATAACAATTATTTGCACCTTCATAGAAGAACCGGTTTCTTTGTCTGCAAATCCGGACAATCTGACCATCTTCCGCCGGAGTTATTATTTAAATTTCTTTAATACTTTACCATAAATATGATTTTCGGGTAAAAATCCCCAGTATCGGGAATCAACGGAATTATCACGATTATCGCCAATTATGAAATAGTAGTCCATTTTTGGAACAAAAGTATCAGTCTTATTGCCATTGATTATTATATTGTTGTCAGCTATTTTTAAGTCATTGTGTTCATACACACCGATAATTCTGGCATAGATTGATATATTATTTTTATCCAGTTTTATTTCAGTCCCTTTTTTCGGAATTATCAATTCGCCGAAATTATTACTATTCCAATGAATGCTATCAGAATGTGGAAATATATTAGGATCAAACGTGTTTTTATCTGAAGTAAATTGTGATAATGATTCAAATGCAGGTAACTTTCTTATCTGATTCGCTTGATCTTGCGTGATATTGATTATAATTCTGTCTCCGGCGTGATTAATGTCGACCTGCTTTATTTTAAGCTGCTGAAAGGTATTTGGATCTATGCTTTGATTATTTAAAACTTTTAAAATATGCATATTTTTTATATCGGGATTTTGATACAAGTCTCCATTAACAATTAATTTAGAATCACTTATTCTGATTGTATCGCCAGGTAATCCAACGCAGCGACCGATCCATTTTTCCCGCTTATTTAACGGTACAAAATACTTTTTATATTGAGAATCAAAAACTTGTTTATTCATTGAACGAATCATTGAATAATAACTCGCAGGTGAATATGGTATCGTTACAGTATCCCTTTCCGGGTTGCGAAACACAATTATCTCAAATCGGGAAGGTTTAAAGTTCATTTTCCATGCCATTATCCTTGTCCCGGCAGGTATGGAATTTTCCATTGAACCTGTTGGGATCCTGTAAAATTTTAATCCTATGATTTTCAATCCAAACCATACAGCTATTACGGCACAAATGATTATTAGAATTTTCCAAATTTTCATGATTCCCTTTTTTAAAAATTTATGTCAAAAAGATTATGGTTTATTCAGGGTCATAAAACAGCTTGCTCATTCAAAAAACTTTTTGAAAGTATGTACAGTTTTATTTCTCTTGTCATCAAAGTTACACCAGCAAAAAGTTGAAATCAACTTTATTTTGACAAAGGATTGCACTTAGGATATGCCCTGGAGGATCAATGCTGGTGGGAGGATAAAAAAGTCCCCGAGGAAGACTTGTGAATAGCAGCATATACAGTTATTAGTTGGACAACTTTGCGTCTTTTCAGCTCATGCCTGAATCTATCAAAACTGTTGGTTTTCTGAGCTATCAGATATCATTTTGGCTTTATACTTGTAAAGTTATACTATCCCGGTACTAAAGTCAGGTGACGAACTATTGTCAGGTATATTATACTCTCTTGTTCTTACTCTCCCGGGGAGAGATCTATAACCAACTGTGGTCGTGCAAGATATAAGAAACTGATTTTGTATAATAATATAGAATGAAAAACACACTGGCACATCCAATTTCAAAACCGGTAATAAAAACCGGTTCTTTACGGTACTTTCTTGATAATGTCTCCGAACTCCTTGATCGTAAATGCTTTGATGGTTGTTGTTCTTACACTCCCTAGAGAACTTAAAGCGATATTGAATCCAGTAGTAACCTCATCATTGGGTGCTTCTCCTATACCTATATAATCATATTCTCCCATGGTAGCATAAAAGCAAATCAATTTCCCACCCATTTTTTCAAACATTTTTAAGCCATCCTCAATTCTTTTAGGTGCTGTTTTCAGATCTTTTGCCCCTTGATCTGTCAGTTTCATTAATGTAATATAAGTGTTCATTTTTGCCTCCTTTGTTTTAAGATTTTATCTGAATGTAACCAGTGCGTTCTCCTTAGGTTATATCTTTAAATAAGAGGATTATTGAATGTCCCAGTAAAGTTACACCAGCAAAAAGCTGAAGTCAATTTTATTTTAACAAGTGACTGTACTGGGAATATGCCCGGTTGGACCCCCGGGTTTAAGGATCCAAACCGGGATAGTGATGGTTAATAAATATTCTGATAACATCTTCATAATAACAAATATGGATTTGAGGCAATAAAAAGCAACATTTCATAAATATATCCCCCGGGACTAATACGGTGACCATTATATTAAAGTGCAGGTAATAACTGTAAAAATCCTGACGAACGAATTGTACAAATCCGTTTGCATGCAGAGGACTATTTTTTTCTCTTAGTCAGGTTACATTTTCAGATTTATCCTTGTTTATGAGAATATAAATGATTGGCAAAATTCCTATTGTATTAAATATGAAGATGCATATAAACCAGGCCAGATGTTTATTTCTTGCTGCTTTCCACATTGCAATTAATTTCCAGACAGTGTCCCAGATTGCAACTATAATAATTAAAGGGATGAGCCACCATAGCATAGAATGAATTTGTTGTTCCATTTGATTTTAGTTTAAATATGAAGTAACACAAACCGGGAGGCCGTTATTACATGGATAAACTTTCGTCGTTTGAGCTCTTTCCAGAACCTTTCAAAAGCGTTGGTTTTCTGAGCCATCCTGTTAACCTTTAGTAAGGGGTAAGCAAAATTACGCTTTGTTTTCCGGTTATTGGTAGGCAAGTGATTCCTTCATGACCTCAACAGGGAAAGGTTTGCCATGCCCGGGGTAAATCATTTTTACTCCTCTGTCAATTAACAATTTCCAACATTTTTTAATTTCTTCAATATCCTGTGCATATATTGGCAAGCCGGGATTTAACCTGAATGGGAATCCATTATGAGCCATACAGCCGACAAATGCTTCACCTGAATCAAGAATAACACTGATAGAGCCTATTGTGTGACCAGGCGTATGAATAATGTTTCCATCTATGCCATAGGCATTAAGGGGATAGGGCTCATTCGTAATCAGTATATCGGGTTTGAACCTGGGAAATGTGATCTTTTTAAAAATCGCAAATAGCCATGGTTTGGTGATTTTACCATAGATGTTTACCCCTTTAGGAATTATCATACCACCATCTTCCAGATACGTTCTCTCACTCTCGTGAACAGCAATTTTAGCTCCTGTAAATTCACGGATTTCCCGGGCTGATCCGGAATGATCAAAATGCGAATGTGTAAGCACTATTAATTTGATGTCTGAGGGGTTTAAGTCAAGTCTTGTAAGAACCCTCTTAAACACTTTTAGCTTTTTGGGCATGCCGCCATCAATCATTACAACATCTTTACCACGTATGAGATAACAGCTGTTAAGACCAAGCTTTACCCGAAAGATTTCTAATTTCATATTTTATAGCCTTATATTCTGCCTGATATCTAAGGATTATATAATTCATTTCCAAAGTTAAATGATCCTGATACCAAAGTCAAGTGAGGGTCAGATTAATAGACTAAAAAGCCCCTGTAATACTGGTGCAGATAGTTATAAAATAGCTAAATTGGGAAGTATTTAAAAATTAAATTTTTTTGTTATGGAAGATATAGAAATTTGCCATTGTAATAATGTAATGAAAAGCGAGATCGTAAAAGCCATTAAAGAAAAACACTTACAAACTGTTGAAGACGTGCAGGAAGCAACACAGGCTGGAACAACTTGTGGCGGCTGTATTCCTGATATTGAAGATATTCTGGACGAAATAAATAAAAAATAAAATGGGAATGTCCGGTTAAAAGGCAAAAACCATGACAGACTTGTTTACGTCATTGTCGGTGCTTAAGTTTGGCTTTATTTAAATAACAAGACCCCTGATATTTCTACCGGGGGTCTCGCTGCATCTCAGGATGTTTCTGATTTCATCCTGAGCGTAGATTTTCCTATAAGTAATATCCGTTCAACTCCCTTTCAGCATAGAACCAATTATCAAGTTCATTGGAAGAAGAACTATCTTTTTCCTGAGAGATCTCAAATGCTCTGTTGCGAATATCCTCCTCGGAAATTATCTTTTTCGTTTCTTTAGTTGTTGATGTTAAGGTATGTCTGCTTTTTTTTGTTTTATTTATTGTGGTACCCATAGTTAAGATTTAAGTTTATGTACAAAGAACTTCAAAATGCTTATTTTGTAAGATACGGATAATATATTGATAATAATAACATAATTTATTTATTTTGAAATAATTACAATATGAGCAAATGTCCCCGAAGCTGATTCCGGGGGCTTATAATACATAATACATACATTTGCTTTACTTGCTTTTCGCAGATTTAAAAAAGAAAAAGGAGGATAGATCAGATAATTAAAGTTTGATTAAAAACTTCTTATTCCGTTCCTTAAATCAAATCCTTAACGGCATAATCTTCGTACCACCAATACCCAACGGGAAACCAAATACCATGAATCCCTCTATATGAATGTGTGAAGCTGAATTATTGAGACTGAGGTTGAAAGAAATTGACAATAGTTTAAACAAACCATAATAAGATTTTGTTTGTATAAGATAATAAGCTAAATGCTCTTAAAAATATATCACCTAGCGATTAAGGATTATTTTATATTGTAAATCAGCGAGTTTTCGGTCATTAGAAAATTAAAGTGTTGGCTTGTTTAATAATAATTAATCATGAAAACTGCAAGCAGTGTCAGGAAACAAATCCTTTATACAGGAAATGATAATAAAATTATATTCATAAGGTTAATTGTTGGTTTAATATTTATCATTGAAGGCATCCTGAAGTATCTGTTTCTGAAAGTATATGGGCCAAGTTTTTTTAATGAAATTGGTTTTAATCATGCTTTCTTTTGGGCTTACTTCACAGGGACATTTGAAATACTTTGTGGAATTCTAATTTTGTTTGGATTGTTAACACGATTGGCTTCCATTCCTCTGTTAATCATAATGATAGTAGCCTTTATAACAACTAAATTGCCATTATTAACAGAAAAAGGCTTTTGGACATTCGCACATGAGTACCGTATAGATTTTTCTTTAACAATCCTGCTTGCCATGTTAATTATTTATGGTGGTGGAAAATGGTCCCTTGATTTAAAAATTTTGCAATATCAAAATCCCTGACATTCAAGGCTTTAAGTGACAGGGATAATATTGTTGTCAATCGGTTCCTGATTCACTTGTAATTATTCCGGTAATTGGATTGCACTCAGGGAATAGCAAAAATCGAAGTCTGGAAATAGTAGCCAGTGTTGTAGGTGGGGCGTGACAGAATCGAACTGTCGACCTCTTACATGTGAAGCAAGCGCTCTAAACCGACTGAGCTAACGTCCCGGGGAAAGCAAAGATAAGCAAAAAAGCCTCCGGAGCTGACCCCGGGGTCAGATGAATAGTTATGAAATCAATGGTTTATTAATCCTTCAAACAGCGCACATTTAAGCCAAGAGGATTAACATTGCTGGTAATATATAATCCACTTGTGTTGTAATATACGCCTGAAGTCCAGGAATGTTCATTAAATTCATACGTATCAGACCACCAGTTTCCGTATACACCAGTGTCATAAAATGCACCATCGTAATTACGCAGATTAACGGGAAGAGCTGTAAATCCAGTTTCGTTCGTTGCCCCGACATTTGGATCTTGCCAATGAGTAGTGCCGGTTTCTTTTAGTTTTCCACCTGCTACATCTGTTCCACCCAGGAATGTTGACAAAGCGGTCCACTCTGTTTCGGAAGGAACATGCCAGCCGGTGGGACATATTTTACCAGTATTCACAGCATACCAGTTATAATAAGCACCATAAAAGTCTTTATAAGTTGATGGATCATTGAGATACCAGCAACAACCGGGAGACTTTGTTGTATAGAGATTTTCCCAGGCTGAATTGTCAGCTACAAGAGGTATGTTTGTATTATCATTGTATTTGGTAGTTTTAAGGTTTTCTGCCATCCATGTCTGGGTTCCGATTTGTATTGTTTTATAAGTATTCCCATCAATATCAGAGACTGAGCCATAAGTTAAATTGGGGTTAAAAATAATAGATCCTATGGCCGAAAGAGTCTGGAAACTTTTCTGAGTTCCATAAGCAACACCGGCACTGTTAATTGCATAGGCTCTTATATAGTAAGTTGTATTAGGATTTAAATTTGTCAGATTGCTTGAATAGATCCCATCACCGGATCCATCGGTTGTTTTGCTGTCTGCTGTAGTCGGATTCTGTGACGTATTCCAGCATACTCCCCTGCCTGTCACAATTCCCCCGCCATCGGAAGTTATGTTGCCACCGGTAACAGCAGAAGTCTTACTAATTAAAGAAGCATCAGCTGTTGTTATTGTTGCAACCAATATGGGACCAGATGAAAATGAACCCTCATTACCATAAGAGGTACCCACACTATTTATGGCATAAGCCCGTACATAATAGGTTGTTCCGGGAGTCAATCCGGTCATGTAACTGGTAAATGAGCCGGTACCTGTAGCATCACTTGTTTTACTGGAACCGGTTGTGGGATTTTGAGAAGTAGCCCAGCAAATACCACGCATTGTGACATCGGCACCTCCATCATCTGTTACATTTCCCCCTGATGACGCAGTCGTTTGAGTAATGGCTGATACATTAAGGGTCGTTACAACAGGAAGAGTTGGTTTCTTCTTACATGAAATCAGCAAGGTTAATGGACAAATAATAAAAATGACAACAACCAGGTAAATTTTAATCAGGTTTTTCATTTCAGTAATTATTAGAGTTCAGTTTCCTGAAGAACATGTTAAAATCAAATTTAAACCATGTTGAAGTCAAAATCAATTTTATTTTATAACCAGTTTGTACCTGGTGAACGAATTATGAAATCAACCACCCTGTAGTCAGGATTGAATTTTATTATCTTTAACCTGAATACTTCAGAGGTACTGAGAATCTGAAGCTTAGTTATATAGGTTTTTGTTTATTAATGTAATGAAAAGGATTAAATGCCCTTCCCTTTGCAGGCGCCTTTTCAATAGCATCATCATCTGTTCAGACAAGGGTCGTTGCCGGGCATGCCGGTACAGGGTTTTTCAGTAGAAATTTCTTCCGGAAAGGATGTCTGGCAACAAATATTTTTTCCGAAATAGTATTTTCATTACAACAAATTTCAGATTGACCCTCATTTCTTAACAAAATATATAAAGGCACTGTCAATGGATTCCATTGGTCGGAAATTTTCGGGCAAAACCGGCTTTGCACTTCTGATTAAAGAAGAATCAATACTGATGTTTGTAGTCGTTCTATTTCCGGATTCCCCGTCGAGCTTATCCTTTTTGATTGCATAAAATGTTAATCCCACGAAAATCAACGGGTAAACCCAGAAAAGGTGACTCTTATGATATCTGTTTAATTTGAACGGCATTGATTTCCGGCTTAAATCAATTTAGATTTAGTTTTACAATAATTGAAGTTCGGTCAGAAATGGAAGCCATACATAGCAAATATGTTTCAAAAAGTTTAAACTTTTAAGCAATAGTTATAATTATTAAGCAAAACCTTATAAAAAAGAAAACAGGTTCAAAAATTAACAAAACTTTAAAGCCCAGTTAACAAACTAAATGAGTTCATGAATGTTTATTCTTCATAATTCAAGAAATATGAAAACACTTATAGTTTCAAAAAGCAGGATCTTAACAGGCATCGCTGTTATGCTCACAATTTTCAGCATTTCGGATAGCTGCAAAAAATCCACAGATGGCCAGGGAACTCCTGGAATAAATGAGGTTTTTATCCAGGGGATGGCTTTTGATCCGGGGACAATTACAGTAGCAGCAAACACAACAATAACGTGGACTAACAAAGATGGAGTTTCTCATACAGTTACCAGTAACACCGGATTATTCGACAGCGGAACCATCAACCCCAATAAGACTTTCAGCCATTTATTTGTTACTGCAGGTAGTTACCCTTACCATTGTACTATTCATCCCTCAATGACTGCTACGGTAAATGTTAACTGAGAATTGAAAAACAAGGAGGTTTATAATGTCAAAAATTCAGGATGTTTAAAAAGCCGCATCAAAAGAGGGAACGGCCGTTCTTCCCTTTGGAGGGGCAGGTTTCATTCAGCTTTGACCTGCTTATGACCTGTTGGAGATCATAACTTATCTTTAACTCTGAGAATATAACCCCTTCGGGTTGATCATTCCTTTACAATTTTTTCAGAGGCCAGCAGGTTTCCATTATTGTCATAAATAGTCAGCAGATAAATACCCGCAGCCAATGTTGAAATATCTATTGTCTGGGTATTGTAAATTATCCTGCCATTATCCATTAACTGCCCATTTAAATTGAAAATCAAGTATTTCGGCTTTTCTATCTGATCCATCGGGGCTTTTACTGTAATAATGTTTTCCGATGGATTAGGATACACAATCAGCCTCTTTGATGGTATTGAAGGGTCAGGATCAACAGCAATTTCTTCACCAGGACAGGAAACTTTACTAAAATTTAACTTGCCATTATTATCCAGATTACCCCTCCAGCAATTTCCATCGGGCGATTTCATGATAATTCCTTTATTGATATCACTTATAAAAATATCTCCATCCGCAATTTGCAGTTTAGCTGAAGGTTCTTTTGTTCCGATACCAATATTACCTTCAGCATTGATCCGCATCCTCTCGATAATGCCGTTTTGATTTACATTGGTATAAAACCTGATTGAACCATAGTTTGAAGATGAATAGATGGAAAATCCCTTCCCGTTTGTACTGATCACTCCCATTTTATTAAAATCAGGAATTGCCTGATAAGAATCAGAAGTAAAACCAAAGGCTGTGCCATAGTTCTTATCGTTCGATTCAAGCGTCAGGCTGACGGTGGCTTTATTGCCAGTATTAATATTCCTTAGCCGGATAAAAGCCCTGTTATCTCCTTCGCTTACATTCCCTTCAATCCTTAATTTTGTTTCCGGATCCGATATTCCTATGCCCAGATTTCCATCTTTTTGATAGATGTTTTCTGAAATAGTATCAATCTGTGAAAATCCGATTGCACTAATGAAAAGCGAAAGCATTGTCAATACTGTTTTCTTCATGGGTTTACGCTTTAAGAACTTTATTAATCAATTGATTGAGGTTCAGGTTTCATGGTTATATTGTCTGACCTGTTGTTAATTTATTAACAGCAAAAATTGTTCCAGTTATGAGATAAATCCTTGACCCAATGCTGATTTTCACAAAGAACGATTTTTTCAATGGAATTATTAAAGAAACATTTATGGTAACAAAATTCATGGGAGCTGCATTTCTGATAACAGCAGTAAACTCATTTTATCTTCCTGAAGATCTATATCCGCAATAGTATCTGCGGGCCCGACTAATCAGGTTGTACTGGCCTCTTTGACAGGGGGACCGTACACCGGCAACTTAGGAGACCCTCCCTGGCAAATATCTACACTGAGCCTCCCGGAGCCGGCCAGTGAGACGAGGTGGCTTTACTCTAAAGTGAAACCTGAAGAATTGAAATAAATATTTTAAAACCACCAACTTTAATGAAGTACATTTGTTGATTAATTTGGTTTAGACAAATTATTACTTAATAAATTAATTTATGAAAAGAACAATTCTTTCTATCTGCTTGGCAGTATTGATGATCGGCAGTTCTTCATTAATTGCTCAATCGAATTACAAACTTGCAGGCAAAATCCACGTCGAGGGTGACGGGGGTTGGGACTATCTGAGTGTTGATGAACTCAATGGCAGAATATTTGTATCTCATGCAACCATTGCCCAGGCCATTGACATCAAAACCGGGAAACTGGCCGGCACGATACCCGACACAAAGGGAATTCACGGAATTGCAATTGCCAATGACCTGAACAAAGGTTTTACCAGCAATGGCAGGGATTCATCTTTAACCGTTTTCAATCTTAAAACTCTTGAGGTAACCGGGAAAATTAAAGTAGGCGGACAAAATCCGGATGCCATATTATATGACAGTTTTACCAAACGTGTATTTACCGGCAACGGAAGAAGCGCCAGCTTTTCGGTGATCGATGCAGTTAAAGATAAGGAAATTGCGGTTATACCTCTTGATGGTAAACCTGAAGCAATCGTGACCGACGGGAAGGGGAAGATCTTTGTCAACATTGAAGATAAAAGCTTCATTAATGTTATTGATGCCAATACATTGAAAGTAATAAACCGCTGGCCGATTAGTCCCGGTGAAGAGCCAAGCGGACTTGCCCTGGACAATCAAACACATATACTGTTCAGCGTTTGCAGCAATAAGATGATGGTTGTTGTTGATGCCTTAACAGGCAAGGTGATTACTACACTCCCGATTGGGGAAGGATGTGATGGTGCGGCTTTTGATCCGATGTATAAGCGTGCCTATTCATCCAATGGAGATGGTACAATGACTGTGGTTCAGGAAGGACCCGGAAACAGTTTTAAAGTGCTTGAAAACGTGGCAACACAACGGGGAGCAAGAACAATTACTCTCGACAAGACGTCGCACCACATTTATATGACGACTGCTGAGTATGAAGCAGCACCTGCAGAAGGTAACCGGCGTCCTCCCGTAAAGCCTGGTACATTTGTGATTCTGGATATTGTGACAGTCAAATGAAAAAGATTCAATCTGATATCATTCTGGCCGGGCAATAAAAAATCCATTCAACAGTATGTTTTTACAACTATTGGATGGATTAATTTTGACTAAGTTCAATCCGGTTATTACCTGGTAAAGTTCACTTCAAGATCCACATTTATTAATTCCGGTGTATCGTCTCCATTAAGATCTTCATTTAATGTTTCCGACAACTTTAGCTTCATTTTGTTTGAAGTCAGCAAGAGGACATCCAATGTCATCTCTCAAGGTTATCGTTTATCAAGCCGGATAAGGAACCCACCTCCGGGGGCAAGATGAATTCTCATTTCATCATTCTTTTTAACCACAACCCTTTTTTGAATTACATAGTCGGCAGCATAGCGGTCAGCATTGACACCATCCCTGCAGACGGTCGCTTCATAATTACCCTCCGGCAGGAAATCAAATTTAACAGTCAAATCTCTTGCTGACCAATTGGTCATTCCGGCAACAAACCAGTTATCTCCCTTTTGCCGCACAGTGACAATATATTCACCTGCCTTCGCATCCGGAATGATCGTTTCATCCCATGTTGTTGGCAGATGACCGGTAATTTCCATGAAATCCGGTTCGCGCATACCCTCTGATGGATTGCCTGAAAATATCTGCATAGGGCTATCGTAAATTATAAACATTGACAGTTGATGGCAACGTGTACCTGGACTTGTTACGGTGCCTGAAACAGGTCTCGTACCACTTGCTGTGGCATTATTTAGCAGCCCGGGCTCATAATCAAACCCTCCTGCAAGCATTCGCTCTTCTTCAAAGCTTGTATGAAATATATCTGCATCCTCTCTTTTTTTTACTTGCGGAAAATACACAAAGGGCTTGCCGGGAAACGAAAACTCGGATATTTCATTTTTTACACGGATGGAATCCCTGAAAAAGGTTAATATCCTGTAGGCCACTCCATCGTCATAAACCCTGAACTCCAGTTTATATGGCTGCCTGAATGAAATGGATAAAAGTGAGTAAATATCAGGGATGATCTTCCTTTTCTCCGGTACCGGTGAAATAATCTGTTCTTTAATCTGCCTTACAGAATTTGATTTTATTGAATTATTTACGTTCAACGACTGGTTATTCCCCAGGATCAGGTCAATGTTCGAAGGTTCAAGTATCGTCCTGTTGTCATAGGAAATACAATAGCTAAGATGATTGTCCATCCAGACTTTTACGCAAATTTTACCTGAGGGTGAACAGACTTTTAATGTATCTGCTGGCCATCCGGTCAGATGAACCGTCAGGAAAGAAAAAACAAGAAAAAATCTTTTAACAGAAATTACCTTCAACAGGGGTAAGTTTTTCAAGTTGAAATATATAGAATTGGACAAGTCATACCGATGGTCTCATCCAGATCAACTGCTTTTCAATATTCTCATGAAGCTTATAATGCTTTATATGACTGGCAATGCTTTCACCCACAATTTCAATTTTACTTAAATCAGCGACTCCCAATCCGGCCTGGGCGCTATAGTTGAGATACCCTATCGTGGCAAAATCGATGCCCATCAGCTCAACTGCAACGCGGTCAGCTGCAAGCCAGTCAGTGCTGACAACACACACTCTGTGGTCAACAGGAGTCCCGTTACTTGGTCCATTTCCTTCCATCCCTTCGAATCCGTCAATGACCGCAAGGTGCGGATGAAGGCGGGGAGCCAGGTCATACAAATTGTAATTAATACCTCTGAACCCGCCGCCATGTATAATCGATTTATCACTCTTTGCTCCCTCTTTACGGTTTGGCCCAAAGGCAAATCCGGCGTCTTTTACAGGCGAACCCAAAACAATATTTTTCAGTGAAAGTGTGGCTATTATCAGATTATGAGTTTTCATTTTTGCCACTGACACTATATAAGAATCAGGACTGAGGATTACACTGGAAAACCTCACAGGATGGGGTCTGAAATCTTTTTCATCAAACACATAAAGTATCTCAGACCCTTCTTTGTCGAGGTCGACAAATTTTACAGGGTATGTATTAGCCAACCCAAAATATCCATAATTCTTAAATCCATCGAAAGTGGGTCCGTTTGCGGCTGACTCTGCAATAATTACATTGTCGAGCTTTCTGATCGATTTAAGAAACTCCAGAATGCCTTCAAGGGTTTCAACGTGAGTTGCACACAAAGGGATTTCAGTAGAGACATTATTTGGTTTTAAAACCACGCGGCGGCTACCGATAGCCTGTTTGATCTGCTTTGAGAATGGCTGGAGAGCACGGAATGCAAGATCCGCCCTGTTATCGCCTGTTGTAATTGCAACTCTCGAAGATAACTTTTCATCCTTGTCCAAAGTCATGAAGGTATTCAGAGGACCAATGAAGGAAGCGCCAACTCCTCCAATCACTGAAGTCTTCAGGAACCCACGGCGATTAATAGTGCTCATATGTTTGTTTTTATGGTGATTAAATCTGTTCATTTCAGCAATGGCTACAATGATCTGACGGCCTGCATCATTGCCCGGGCATACGCGACGTTAAAGATCTGACCGGTATTTCCGCCTCCGCCAGGATATCCCCTGCCTGCAACATATCCGGGTAATTCAGCATCAGATGTAAAAAAGCGCGGATGCTCAGGATAAATACCTCTTGTATATCCGACTTTAAAAAACTCCTGCATAACTGCAAACATGTTGACTTCTCCCGTGTCGAAGAAAACCTCTTCATATTTGTTATAAGGCTCCTGGGTGGTAACATTGCGATAATGGGCATGATTGATCTGGTCACGTGATCCGATATAGTGAAGCACCTCAACAGGATCCAGTCCCATCTCACGGCAAACGCCCGGATCATAAGTCATACCGTTAGCCGGACTCTTTACGATATCCAATAAGCGTTTCCATCCTTCATAAGTGGCCATAATTTGCGGAGAGCCGTGGCTGACAGGTGCAGGCGGGTCGTTTGGATGAAGAGCCAGCCTCACCCCGGCCTTTTCTGCGACAGGAATGATTGCTTTTAGAAAATAGGTTATATTATCCCAGATCTGTTCTGATGTATAGATGCCTATCTGAGTTTTTGCCGGCAGGTCTTTTACAGGAGCATAGTGATAGGCTGTTATCCCTGATCCCCCCCGTCCTTTCTTCTCATAGTAACCTTCCATGAGGCGGTCGACATACCAGTTGTACTCTATAACGGGGAGACCGGCAGCGCCTGCTGCAACAATTGATTCTTTTACTTTGGCAATTTCATCGTCACGTCCTTCTTTCCCATAAATGGCATTATTGTGTCCGCCAATCATCATATTGATCACAGTTAATCCATTGGCTTTGTACTTGTCCATAATATTACGGAGATCTTCGGCTTTCCATGGAATTCGCGGCCCGCCCATCAGAACATAATCGACGCCCATCTGCTTGATCAGCTGCATTTGTTTCTCATCGCTATTCATGCCTCCCCCCACACATAGTTTTGGCGTATCGGGGCCTTCAAGAACGGGCCACCTGACAGCCTTAGGGCTTTTATCCGGGATTTTCTTTTTGTTATATCCGGCAAAGGAGTTTAATTCTGCAACTGACAACCCTGCCGTTAAAGAAAGGCTGTTCCTGATAAATTTTCTACGGTCGCTTTTCATAATCTTATAATTCCAGAGATATTAACCAAAATCAAATATAAAGTTACAATTGTGAAAAGCTGAAACAAATTTTATTTTAGCAACGGATTAATTTTGGGAGTTGAGGAAGGAGATAAGGTGCTTTGGAGTGTGGAATGTTGCTTTTTCTCAGGCTTAAGCAGAAAGACAGGTATCTCTTTCAGTTATATGTTCCTGCTGTTTTTCTTAAATCTCCTGTAGGCATCATTCCTTGTCCTGGTATTGTGTTTGGAGTAAAACGCCTTATTCCTGCTGAGCTGCAGATTGTCAAGGAGCATAAGCCCTTTAAGCTCAGCGTGGCTTTTCCTGCTTGTGGCGCAACCTGAAAATGATACTGCGATTAAAAGCATTATCAATACCGATATGATTGATCTTTTCATTTTAATCAATCGTTTATGATATCTTATACGTAATTTCTTTCGAAATGTTGTATTTCTATCCTCACACGGGCAGGATATTTCACAGGCTGTATGAGGTTGGGATTCGGGTTGGCAGCAATCCCTTAATTTACTTTGTAAAATCAGGTTCAAAAAAGACCCACCTGACAGATGGATTCTTCTTCTTTATTTCCAGTTCGCAGGTATTTATGTCGTTAATAAGCTGATCGACAGAATCAGCCTGTTTCATTTTTGCTTTTACAGCTACCATTATCTCGGGGCCGAGCTGAAGGGTGATCAGATTAAATACCTGTTCAATTTCCGGTCTTGCTTCAAGTAACATTTTTATCCCGTTGCAGGTTTCGTCATCAGAACTTTGTCCTATAAGCAAACTTTTGACCTTAACTGCAAGAAAAATTGAAATAATGACGAGCAAAGCTCCTATACCAATGCTCCCGATTGCATCAAAAACAGGATTTCCTGTAACGATGGATAGGAGTATCGAAATAAGGGCAAAAGACAGGCCAAGCAGCGCAGCTGTATCTTCGCCCAATACAATTATCAATTCGCTTTGACGGGTGTTTTTATACCATGTCCAGAGAGATATCTTGTGCTTCAGTTTATTTATCTGTGTCAGACAACCAAATAGAGAAGCGGCTTCCAGGATCATACTGACTATCAGAACGATTATTGCAATAATAGGATTCTTCAATCCTTCATGGAGACTGATCTTATGGATGCCCTCATAAACTGAGAACAAGCCGCCCATGCTAAACAGGATCAGGGCAACGATGAATGACCAGAAGTAAATCTCTTTCCCGTATCCCAGGGGATGGCCAGGGTCCGGTTTCTTTTTGGTTGCATTCAGACCCATGAAAAGAAGTCCCTGATTACCGCAATCGGCGAAGGAGTGGATCGATTCAGCCAGCATGGCACCGGAACCGGTAATTACAGCAGCAGCTGTTTTCGTAATTGCAATTCCAAGATTTGCTGACAGAGCAAAAATTATTGATTTTATTGATGCTTCCTTTTGTGACATTTTTTATGGTATTGACCATCACGGTAAATTCTCTCCTTCCGGATAACGAAATACACTTTTATAGCGATTGATAAGCCATAAAATATAAAGTTACTCAATCTAA
This sequence comes from uncultured Bacteroidales bacterium, assembly GCA_963732115.1. Classification (GTDB taxonomy): domain Bacteria; phylum Bacteroidota; class Bacteroidia; order Bacteroidales; family VadinHA17; genus LD21. Next base: position 353,660 of record CAVSYN010000033.1, on the reverse strand, counting down.
AGGTTAAAGTCAAAAAAGGGAAATGACATGCATTTTTATGTCATTTTATTGAACATTTATCACCGTTTATGGAAGATCCCTTATTAACTCTAAATAATTTTGAAGATGAAGAAAAATTTCTTAAATCTTTCGAGGTTGTTGTTATTGTCAGTTGTGATTTTATTGTAAAGCAGGAAGCTAACCTCCTGACTACTACTTCTACCGCAAAGGACGGAATGGCAGTTTATAAAATAAAAAGGCCAGTACCCGATCGATATTTGGCAAAAAAATAACGAACTTTACAAGAGAGAGATTTGTACTGGCCCACATAAAGAACGGCATCCGGAATAATATCGTATCCGGGAGTGACCTTTTTCGATAAATTAAGCCTGTTTCAGCTTTTCGATATCAAACTTTTTCATTTGCAGAAAAGTCCTCATGACCTTCTCTGCTTTTAATGGGTCTTTCAGCAGTTTTGGAAGTATTGATGGTGTAACCTGCCACGACAGCCCGTATTTGTCTTTCAGCCAGCCACACTGGCCCTCCTGGCCACCTTCTGTCAGTCTGCTCCAGTAATAGTCAATCTCATCCTGTGTGTCGCAGAATACCTGCAGGGAAATGGCTTCGCTGAATTTAAAAAGCGGTCCGCCGTTCAATATGGTGAAGCGCTGTCCGTTGATCTCAAAATCAACTGTTAGTATTGCGCCTTCTTTCTGGCCATGAATTTCAAAGCCTTCCTTTGTGTAATAGCTTTTGCTTAAGATTTTTGAATTTTTGAAAACGGATGTATAAAAATCAGCTGCCTCTTCAGCTCTTTCATCAAACCATAGGCACGGAGCAATCGGATGGGTGATTTTCGGAGGCTTGCTGAAAGCTGATTTAATTTCAGCATAGCGTTTGAAATTATCCACAATTGCCTGCCAGCCGTTATGCTGTAATTCGACTGGATTTTCCTTTTCAGGTTCAAAATTTTCAACAATTTTTGTTTTGCCGTTTGTTCTTGAAAAAACGATGGATACTCTCCTCCCGTCACCTATCGTATAGTCGATCCTTTCATTCGGGATCACCTTGTCATAAGTTCCTTCGAAATTAAAGCCTTCCCTTCCGTTTATGGCTTCCATTCTGTTGCTGAATTTGCCGCCTGTACGCAAATCATTTATGGCCCTGGGTGTATGCCAGTCCTCTGAGGCATTATTCCATTTAACAATGTCTTCAGGAGTGGTCCAGAGTTTCCATACCAGATCCAACGGTGCATCAATTTTGGTCTGCACCGAAACGATTTTCTGTTCCTTTGTAGTTCTCATGGAATGAAATTAAAGTGATTATGTTTTTGCAATGGTCCATAGATTTCATGAACAAAAAAAAGACCGCTTTTGTTCGGTCTTATTTCCAAACCTGGTCAATTTGAAAGGATCATTCTCGGAAATGGGTTTCATTCATAAGACGAAAAGATTTCATTTGTCTCTGAGTTGTATGCAATCACTTTCCGTAGATCAGTCATTATATAATAGTCAGCTGAAGTCAGAGCCGATGTTTTACCCAGGACCGTGGTTGTTCCGGTGACATTGAAAACAAACAACAGCCTTAAATTATATTTGTTTTCTTCAATTTTTGCAGCCAGGGCCGCATCGTCAATTTTAAATGATATTGTTTCTTCTACCACATCAACGCACAGATAATTTATATTCTTTTTGCTTATGGTCATTTCTGCCGGGCATTTAAACAGGAACTGGTCAAGCTGGATATAACCCGGATCATTGTAAAATAAACTGTAGCTAAGATCATTTGAAACCGAAATTAACTTTGTTTCAGGATCATATTTTATCTGTATGCTTCTTTCAGCCTGGTAGTCAGGTTCAAAATCAAGATAATAGGTTGAGGATAGTAATTTGGATTTCTGTCCAGCTAATTCTGATTGTTTTGTTTTATAATCTTCCGATGTCAAGAAAGCTGTTCTTTTGGATTCAGTGTTGTATTGGTTCTTAAGATGAAAATACTCAAGGACATCTGAATTCAGGACACTGATAAAATTTTCAAGCTGCAATCTGTCCTGCTGGTAAATGCTATTACTCATATTTCCCTTTATTTCAGATGAGTTTGTCTTGATTTCCAAAATTGTTTCCGTCGGGAACAGAAATATCAAAACTCCGGTTAAAATCTTTAACAGAATTATTCTCATGGCTAAAAAGTTAAGTTGGTCTTCCCTTAAATAAACTTACACTATTGCGGCCTGGTCGTCATTCCTTAGTGCAAATTTACACCTTGTTGAGCACAAAATAAAAAAGCTGTCTCAAAAGGCCTTTGTGTACCTTCGTGAGATCCTTAGTGGACCTTAGTGGTAAAATATAAATTATTAAAACCTGCCAGCCGGCAGTCAAGTTTGCGAAATCATCCGGGAAGGCGGGTAAAAACCAATAACAGAAGTCTGGTGGTTAGCCCGGTTCAGCTTTGTGCGGCAATATTTTCACTTTTATTACGGCCTGAAAATGTACCGGATTTGGTAAGTTCCATTTTCTGAAGGAATTGAACTCTGGCTACTTCATCGGGAATGCATGCGTCTGCCTCAATCCAGGTTGAATTATTAACCCTGACAAACTTAGTATTCTTTGAGACTGTATATTTTTTATTCTTCATTGCTCCCGATGTTTTATTATAACGCCGGGATTATGCGTGATATTGCGTTTATTTCAGAATGGAATCCAGATTTAATACGTTCAGGTAAAAGACTCCCTGAACAATGAATCTGACAATCCTTGAAAGTCCGAAAATCAGGTACAACCTGAAGGGATATTTGAACAGGCTGACCGCAATAACGACCATTGAAAAAGGAGAGAATGGAAACAAAGCGGAAATTACTATAAAAGCGCCTCCCCATTTTCTGACCATGTTAATATATTTATAAAGAACACGCTCTGAATAGGCTTTTATCCTTTTCCGTTTTGAAAGCCAGGTTCCAATAAAATATGATATTGCTCCACCCAGGTAGGAAAGCACTCCAAGAAGCATCAGGAACAGGAAGGGAGAATTAAATTTTGCACACCATATAACAAAAAAGTCAGGAGGGATCATCCCAAGTAATGACTCGGAAATTAAGAAGACGACGAGAACAAACAAGTCGGAAAAACGGCTGGTGATGAATCTGAATACAGCGTTGAAATCAATAAGATATTTGCCGATCAGAACAGCAGGTACCATGATGGCCAGATAAATCAGGATTATCTTCAGGGAGGTTTTCCACATATAGCCATATACACCCTTTTCCTTACTCCTGAGGTGTTTGGCCTTAAGCCGGATTAGTAAATCTTTAAAAAGGGTGTTTTCCATTCGCTTCTTAAACTGTTCATCATCGAACTTACACATCCCTGCGGGGCACCTGTTTTCATACCCCACATATCTTGAGCCCCTGTGAATTACACTAAAACCTATGCCCGATAGCAAGCTTGATCGACCAGTTTCTTTTCAGGTATAGATATCCCTGCGCAGATAAATCCTGTATGAAAGCCCATAAAGCAATAACGAGACGCCCAAAAAATAAGCCAGGTTCACAGGATCAAGCTTATAAGCCGGACTTGTTACTTCCAGATTAACATATTTAAAGGGACTCAGGTAACCTATTTTTGCAATGCTTTCAGTGATCTTCGAAATGGTGAAAATAAAATAAAAGATTAAAACGAGTCCAATGCAAAATGTCGTAATCGGCCTTGACCTTTTGACAATGGTGGAAAGAAACAGTCCTGTCGCTCCGAACATAATATTCAGCAAAAATGTGTAAAGGGAAAGGATAAAGAATGCCCTGCTGCTGAAAGGGCCGGTTTTGACCAGCACTATGCTTGCTAAGCCCGCCAGGGTAGTAACCAGGTTCAGCAAAAGTACATTAACGAATACGAGGGCCGATTTACTGAAAAAGATTTCACTCCTGGTAAGTGGCCGTGTGAGGAGGTATTCAGCAGTTTTGTTGTATTCTTCTTTCAGGAGGATATTTGATCCGAGCACAATAGCGAAAATGCTTCCGAGCACCATCATGTAAATCACATTATTAACAGCGTAAAATCCCAATACCGAGAGCAAATCGCTAAAGTTGGAAATCCCCTTGAATTGCAGAGCTCCTTTTGGAACTAAACTCAGCATACCCATGACCTTAGACTGGTTTTCAATGAACGTCCGAAAGACCGACATGGTAACCGATATCAGAACGGTTATTATGATTACCCATAGGATAAGGCTGAAAGCATTTCTTCTCGCTTCATTTAAAAAAAGGTTCCTGTTCATTTCCTTTTCCCTTTAAATCTGGTAATAATGCATGAAAATCTCATCGAGCGACGGCTCTTCAATAATGAGGTTATTCACCTTCTTTCCCGAAAGATAGCTTACAAGATCATTTATACTCCCTGAAAACAGGAAGGATAAGATGTTTCCCGGGCCACTGGCAATGCTGACAGTTCCGGGGATACTGAAATTTTTAATGCTAACCTGTTCCCCAAATTCAATAACTACCTTTTTAAGCTGTTTCTTTCTCAGATTGTCTATATCCTCAATCTGAATGATCTTCCCTTCTTTTATGATCGCAACTCTCTTGCAAAACATCTGGACCTCACCGAGAATGTGAGAGGAGAAAAAGAGGGTCATCCCTTTCTGGTTCTCTGTGCGCAGGAGTTCAAAAAAAACCGACTGCATCAGCGGGTCAAGTCCGGTAGTAGGTTCATCCATAATTAGAAGGCTGGGACCGTGAATAAGGCTCTGAACAATTGATACTTTTTTCCTGTTCCCCATCGAAAGATCAGCAATCTTCCGGCTGAGGTCGAGTTCAAACAGCTTTGATAATCCGGCAATCCTTTTATTGCCATCAGGGACCTTATAAAACCTGATGCAATAGTTCAGAAATTCACTCACATTCATCGCGGAATATGCATTCGCATCGGAAGGTATGTATCCTGTTTTTTGCTTTATCTGGCGGGTTTGCCTGACAACATCCATCCCCATGATCCTTGCGCTTCCTCCTGTCGGGAATATAAGGTTCATCAATATCCTGATCGTAGTTGATTTACCGGCACCATTGGGTCCTATAAATCCGAAAATCTCTCCTTCATTTATCTCCAGGTTAACATGTTCAATTCCCCTGGTTTTACCGTAGAATTTAGAAAGGTCAGTTATGTCAATTACCGGTCCGTTCATGACTTTTGTTTGTGAATTGCTGTCATACTTACTGACATAGGGACATAAAGCTACTATTTACATCTCTAAAGTCAACAATGAAAACCAAATATAATTTTCCCGGCCTGAACTTAACAGATCCCGGTTTGTTTTATTATCCTAAAAAATGTTCACTATGGTAAAATTAATTGGTATTAAAAGCAGATTATCAGCAGGAATTATCTTGCTTTCCTCAGTTTTCATCATATCGAACAGCTGCAATAAAGATAATACTTACGGAGATTCAGGAGGAGGTGGATCTAAAGGTCCTGGGGCAAATGAAGTCTTCATTCAGAATATGGCATTTAACCCCGTGTCAAAAACAGTTACAGTAAATTCTACTATAACCTGGACCAACAAAGATGGCACAGATCATACGGTTACAAGCAATACAGGTTTGTTTGACAGCGGAACTGTTAAAAGTAACGGCACTTTCAGTTACACATTTAATGCGGAGGGAACATATTCATATCATTGCACTTTTCATCCTACAATGACCGGAACAATTCAGGTGACAGCGGTTCCTGGTTATTAACGATTTTACTTTTTTAACTTTTATTTTTTACCCTCTTTCTTTTTCCCCCACGGGAAGGCTGAGCGTATAAAAACAACCCAGTCCTGCCCCCCGTGGCAAAAGGGAATCGGGATAAATTATAAATTGAGTAAAATTAATAAAATCTTATCATAGAGTCTATTGAATTGGTACAGAGTTACCTTTTTAAATAACCTGTGTTCTTATTTCCTTAGTTTCGTCGGCTGCGGAAGGATGCTCTGTGTAACTCAGTGGTTAAATATTCTTTTCATAACTTTGGCTAAGACATCTATCGACCAAAAATCATCAGTTATGAGCTATACTCACAAAGGCAAAGCATTAATTAACGGGATGGTTGATCCCGGTCAGGTCATTACGGATGCGGGGGAGCTGGCAGTTACTGCGGAGGATGACGGAACACAGATAGGCGAATATGTAAAAGGTGATTTTGAGTGGTGGTATTTTGATATTTATGATCAGGCAGCAGGCTTCTTCCTGAAGATTGTCCTGCACATTGGCACTAATCCTGTCAGGACAAAAGTAATTTCCCAGCTGGCAGTCTCCGTGAGCACTCCTGAAGGAAACTCCAGCCTTTCATTTCCATTTAATATCAGTGAATTGAGCTCCAATAGCTGGCAATGCAATCTTTCAGTAGGCGATAAGATAAGAATTTGGACGGTACTGGACCATCCTCCCGGATATTTCATAAAAATTGATATCCCCGGGTTTAAGTGTGATTTCAGGTTCAAGGGAGAGCTGGAGGGGTGGAAGCCTTTCGGAAAGAATATACCCTATCAGACAGGTAATAAGAGAGTTGATTTGTCGTGGGTGATCCCGATGCCCAAAGCCAGGGTGGAGGGAAATTTTAACTTTGAAAAAAACAAATATACCTTATCGGAGGGAAAAGGATACCACGACCATAATTATATTAAAATCGACAGAAAAAATCCCTTGTACCTTGATGATCAGGTAAATAAATGGTATTGGGGGAAATGTTTTGCCGGCAGTTTTACGGTTATCTTCATGGATGTCTGGTGCAGGGTAAACCGGACACTCTCGCTGATGGTGGCTGAAAACGACAGGATTATCCATAGTTCAAATAATCAGATTGAATGTTCAGTTTTATCATCAGGCTTTGACAACCTGTTAAAGACCGGATACCCTTCATCAATAATTATAAAATCGCTTGATAAGGAATTCCCTTTTAAGGCAGAGTTTGAATCTGAAAAGATACTTGATCACAGGGATCTTCTTGAGGGCGTCAATCCTGTTATCAGATTTCTGATCAGACGGTTGGTTGCGAAACCTGCATATCATGGTATACTTGCAAAGGTCAGATTAGAGATCGGAAACCAGATTCTGAAAGGTTCGGGGAATTTCGAATCCATGGTATTCAGGGGGAATTAATCATTTTAGGCAAGAGACTTTTCACATAATCACCACCTCCCCCTGACACTTCGGTCAGTGTAGTTTATTCTGCTTTTAAACCACTTTTATTGAGATTTTTAAATCCTTTCAAAATATATTCTAACTACCAATTTCTGTGAACAATTGTCATTCTTTACAGTTTATATAGTGATTCATGAAAGGATGGGTAAATGGCTGGAGGGACAGCAGATGCTGTAATTAAGTTAAATAAAGTCAAGATATGTTACTGCGATAACTGCTCGCTGATCATCCAAAGCTTTTCCTCCAGTTCCTTATCATATGAATATGCAGATGATCTTAGCTCCTTCCCGTTGAACTTATAAAACTTACCGTTTATATCCGGATAATTCGCTCCAACAGATAAACTGCAGATCATCTTTGCAGCTTTGTCAGGTTTCCCCGACATCAATCGGGTAATATTTCTGAGTACGGATGGCATTTCATTTGTAAGGTCAGATTTTACAAGTCCGGGATGCAAAGCTGATGCGGAGACTCCTGTGCCTTCCAGTCGCCGTGCAAGGGAGTAGGTGAACAACAGGTTCATCATTTTTGAAGCGCCAAAAGCATTCAAAGCCGAAAACTTCTTTTCGCCCTGAAGGTCATCAAAGTTTAATTTTGTCACCGTTGGGGCAGTTATAGTGATAATTCTTGCGGGCTTGCTTGCTTTTAGCAGGTCAGTCAACCGGGTTGTCAGGACAAAAGGGGCCAGATGATTAATGGCAAACATCATCTCCAGATTATCAGTTGTAATTTCCCTTTGGCTTTTGAATACTGCAGCAATATTAATTAATGCATCCAAACGGTTATATTTTTGTTTGATTTGGTCAGCAGCAACTTTGACCGAGTTGATGGCTGAGAAATCGGAGAGTAAAATATCAACATTATTATTCCCGGTTTTCAGAACTATTTCATTTCTGACCGATTCCAATCTGATTTTGTTCCGGGCAAGAAGTACCAAAGCTGCCCCTGTCTTAGCAATTTCAATTGCCGTTGCTTTCCCGATTGTTCCGGTAACACCTGTTATAAGCACTGTTTTGTTCATACAGCGTATAACAGTTATCTGAAGTAGTTTGTTGAGTGAAAATCCGGAAAACCAGCAATTGAGTCTGATATCAATGTACGTTTCAAAGCTGTTCCGGGATTAATTTACTTTCTAAGATTTTTCAGGGTCTCATAAAATCTCATTTCTGGAGTATTCCAATATCTTTTCTGCAATGAATCCGGCATCGTCCTTGATTCCTGGAATTATCCCTGACTTTCTTTTGCGGAGCCAGGGAAGCCCAAGAAAGTATAATCCCTGGATATCTGAGATTCCGTCGTTGTGTTTCAATGTTCCGTTTTCGGCAAAGACCGGAAGCTTCAGATAGCTGAAATCACCGGAAAATCCGGTTGTCCAGATTATTGAAGTTATGTTGTTTCCAGTAAGGCTAAGCGTAGTCATATTTGTGGCGCAGGAAGCTGATTCATCCGGATCATCATCGGGATCCTCTTCGGGTGATGGAGCATCCAGCTCTGATTTCAGAATATACTGATTGATCATCTCTTTGACCTTCTTCGAAAAATCGTCTGCAAATTTAACGTGTGCTGCTGCGTCAGGCTTAAGAAAAATAGTAGCACCATCAGCATGCCCGGTTTTTCCAAGGATTACTGCACCGTTCCTTGCGAGCCCCTGGAGGCTTATACTATGCCCAAGCCTGCCTGTATTTGAAACCTGTGGCTGCTTCATTGCCAGTATCTGAGGGTCAGAAACATCCCTTGTTCGCAGATCGAAGAATCCTGTAATGATAAACCATTCCACGATATCCCTGCCTCTATACCTTCTTGGAACCCTGGGGACCTGACTGGTTGATATAAAGACCCTTCTTCCGCCGAAAATCAAGTCCTCGGCAATCTGAACACCTGACTGAGCGCTACCCACGACAAGAACAGCACCATCAGGCAACAAACCGGCATTTCTGTAATCAGCTGAATGCAATTGAAGGATTTCAGGATAAATGTTACCTGAGAAGGAAAGGGTGGTCTTTTTATTCTGGCCTCCGGACGCAACCACCACATTTTTACTCCTGTAATACTTTGGCGTGCCATTTTGCAACACCGAAACAGAAAAATCTTTTAATCCGGGAATTTTTTCTACAGATAGAACCCTGGATTCCTCAACTACGGGTAATTGAAATGTCCTGGAATAACCTTCAAGATAAGAGACGAACTCCGAAGACGAGCTGAATCCATCGGCATCGGTGAAACCATTTTCCCTTCCGGGCAAAAGGTTTACCTTGTTGGGAGTATTCAGCTTAAATGAATCCCAGCGCTGATTACGCCATGTATCTCCAATCCTGTCCTTTTCAAACACAATATGGCTCAGATTAAGTTTCTTCAGGTGATAACTGATGCTCAGCCCTGCATGTCCGGCACCAATCACAATCACATCCAGGAAGGAATCATTCATAATTAACTGATTATCCAACCTCTTTTCAGAGGTCCTTTTCGTCTTTACTCATTCTAAAACAAAAATCAAGGAATTAAGTTTGCCAGGAATGTACTATTCTGGAAGCCATAAAGTAAAATAGTATCAGTTTTGTAAGAATACCCAGCATTTTCAGGCAATTGATATAAATTTCTTTCAAACCTGACTCTCTTAATGCATTCTTAATCCATCCATAATTTAGTTTTAATCAGTAAATCATATTCCGGAAATAAATTTGTAACCTGTAAAATTTCCTTCAATAGGATAGTGTAATTGTCAGAAAGTACTGAACCTACTGGTTGTGAAAAAGATTATTCTCTCTTTTTGGATTATTAGTTATTATTCATCCTGGGTTGCCGGGCAGTCAATATCGGTCGATTCCGCAACGGTTACTCCGTTTGGGAAAGTTTATATCTACGATTCTTCACACAAAACGCCGGAAAATATAATAATCATGATTTCGGGAGACGGAGGATGGAAATACGGTGTTCCCGAATTCGCAAAAGAATTTTCCCGGATGAACTCCCTTGTTGTCGGAGTGGATATTCTCCGATATTACAAACATCTGAGGCAACAGGAAACGGAGTGTTATATGATTTCTTCTGATTTTGTTGAACTCTCAGCTGCAATTGAGCGCAAATATGGTTTTCAGAAATATATTCCTCCGGTAATAATGGGATATTCAAGCGGAGCAACTTTGGTTTACGGTATTCTGGCCCAGGCACGACCTGGTACATTTATAGGAGGCATATCACTGGGGTTTTGCCCTGATTTCGAATTACCTCAGATGTTTTGTCAGGTCAATGGTCTTGAAGAAAAAGAGATAGAAAAAGGTAAGAGTTATATGTTTTTGCCCGACTCAAGGCTTGGCAATACCTGGGTTGTTTTGCATGGGAAGGTAGATAAAGTATGCGATTTTCAAACGGTCAGCGATTTTATTCATAATACTGCTGATGCCAGGCTTGTTGCTCTGCCCTCTGTTGGCCATGGATTTTCAAAATGGGCAGATTTTATGCCTGAGTGGAAAGCAGCATATACCGAAATGATCATGAAATATTCCAATGATCAGAAACAGAGCGAACAATTGCCAAAGATAGATGATATACCGTGCATTATCACGCGGGAGAAAAAGCCGGCCGGTAGCAGCATGATTGCAGTCTTTTTTTCAGGTGATGGCGGCTGGTATGGTTTTGAGCAGTCAATTTCCAACCGGCTTGCGGAAAAAGGAGTTTCCGTAGTTGGCATAGATACCAGGAAGTACTTCTGGAACAGGAAAACACCCGAAAAGACATCATCAGATATTGCCGGGCTCCTGACCTATTATGGGAAAGAATGGAATAAACCGGGGATTATGCTTATTGGATATTCACAGGGAGCTGAGATTGTCCCCTTCGTTTTAACAAGACTTCCTGAAGAGTTAAAGTCGAGGGTAATTTCTACAGTTATGCTATCTCCCGCAGTAAATACGGATTTTCAGGTACATATTTCAAATATGCTTGGATTGGGCAGCAAACAAAACACCTATAATGTAATTGAAGAAATATCAGAAATACAAAGGACACCGCAAATTATTTTTTTCGGTGACAATGAAAAAACTGAAGTCCCTGAATTACTGAGAGACAAAAATGTTAAAATAATCAGGATCCCTGGAGATCATCATTATAAAAGCAATACCTCCCTGATTGTTCAGAAGATGGAAGAAGAAAAAGCTTTTTAACTTCAATCCTGCACGCATCTGACTGAAAAGCCGGCGTCGGGAACCGGGTCATTTCCTCTGATGATTTTTTCCGATCCACTCTGAAACCCATAGTAAATATTAGGAGTAGATGTCCAGAATGCAGCCTGAAGCAAACCTGAATCTTCCTTTGAAGAACAGATACCTGAAGGCAATGCTGAAAATCCGGTACTGTTATCTGTCTTTTTATCATGCCAGTAATTTGAGCGTGAATCTTTCAGGAGGGTTGCCTGGTCAGTTCCAACAGGGCCTATAGTGCTAAGCTGATCAGAGGGGATCCCTGTATATTTTAAAAGCTCCTTCCACTCAGAATCACTTGGTACATGCCACCCGTCGGGACAGACATCCTCATTTATTGTGAAATTAATGCCAATCCCTTTAGCAGCCTGCCAGGTATAATGTCTGCCAAAAACAAGATTATCAGGAGAATCACAATTCCCTGCAATATTGGTACCATCCGGATATTCCAAGGATTTCAGGTTTTCGCGCATCCATACCTGATTACCGATCTTTATTGTCTGATATTGATTTCCCTCCCTGTCGGATATTCTGCTGTATGAAGTTACGAGGACTTTCATTTCTCCGTAGCTGGTACCTGCCTCATTTGTGGCAAATGCCCTGTAATGGTAAGTAGTATTGGGTTTAAGGTCGGCAAGGAAAACTGAAAAACCTCCCTCTGTTGTAAGGTCTGAATACCTTATTTCATTAAACGGCGCGGCTGGTGATGACCCCGAAACCAGAGATATGCCTGATTCATAGATTTTGATTCCACTTTCAGTGATATTTCCGCCGCCGGAATAAGTAATTTGTCCGTTTAGTTCAGCAGTATTGGTTGTTACTTCATCAGGTGCGTATGTGATGACTGATGGCACGTCGGGGAAGAGGGGTACAAAATATTCGAACTTCGTTATTTTGCTGCATGCCGTCACTCCGAAAGCGATTGCCGGCATTACAAGACAGAACTTAAATAAAGTCTTTTTCATGATTCCCCTCTGTTTAAACCTAAGAATAACAAACAATTGATAAGACCAGCTATCCCATCTTCTCACAAATTGAACACGATTTCTGTCTGCAGTAGTTCATAGTCCGGGGCATGAAAAACAAAATGAAAACCTGCGCAATCTTATCGTCGAACTAACACCAATTTGAGGATAATGTTCAATGAAATCAACTGAATGTTTAACTAAAAAACCGGGATCCCCAGCCGGCAAAGTGTGAGTGGATTTAAAAAGAACCAGCACCCTTAATTACTGTCTGGTAATCGCGAACAGTAACCTTGGGGAAAGGGAAATTATATTCAAAGGGTGCTGGCGTGGTCTTTTTCTATATTCTCACACAAAGTTCGGACCTATGAATATTAAAATCTACCTCATTTGTTTCATAAAATGACAGTTTTGTTACATTTTCATGTAGAAATGTACCTGAAACAGGCAATTTCCAGCCAAACCCTTGAATAGGGAATAAGCTTATGGTTTTACTATTTTCTTCTTACCGGCAAAGTCAAAAACTTTATTCTCTTCATCAGTTCTTGTTTCGGGATTTGCTCCTTTCTCAAGTAAGAGTTTTATGACTTTTGTATGTCCGTTATGAGAGGCCAGGATCAAGGCAGTTGCTCCGTCAGCACGTTGCAAAGCGGGATCAGCTCCCCTGTCCAGTAACAGTTTTACAACTTCTGCGTGCCCGTTCAGGGAGGCCACCATCAGGGCAGTGAATCCGCCGGAGTTCTGCAGGTCAACCTTTGCTCCATTGTCGAGAAGGAGCCTGACCACCTCTGAATGTCCGTTCTGTGAAGCCAGCATCAATGCGCTTATTCCGTCGCTTCTGCGGAAATCAACCCGAGCCCCGCTATTGAGAAGGATTCTTACGGTTTCTGAATGTCCGTTCTGTGAAGCCAGCATCAGGGCGGTTTGTCCGTCAGATGATTGTAACTCCGGATTCGCCCCTTTATCGAGCAGTAACTTTACCACTTCGGTATGCCCGTTCATAGAGGATTCCATCAGGGCAGTTGCATAAAAGGAAGTATCCCTTAGATCGACCTTTGCCCCTTTGTCGAGCAATAGTTTAACAACTTCTGTCAGTCCGTCATGAGCAGCTCTTATCAGGGCATTTGCTTCATCTGGTTGACTCAGGGTTGGATTTGCTTTTTCCTCCATCAGCAGTTTTGCAATTTCCGAATTACCTTTTGACAAGGCCCATGTCAGTGCAGTGGACCCGTCCGAGCATTTAAAACCGGGATCTGCACCCTTATCTAAAAGAAGCTTTACGATAGCCGTATGACCCAATAATGAAGCCCAGATCAGTGCTGTGGATCCATCATGGCATTTCAAATCGGGATTTGCTCCTTTTTCAAGCAATAGCCTGACTGTCTCAGTGTACCCTCCTGATGTCGCAAGAATTAAGGCAGTGGCTCCCACCGGACTCTGGATGTTCACATCCGCACCGGAATCGAGCAAAATTTTAACTATTTCAGTATTGCCTTTGACGGAAGCCGCCATCATGGCAGTTGTCCCATTGTTTCTCTTTAAATCAACCTTTGCCCCTTTTGCCAAAAGCAAACTTACTTCCTCTAAATGACCATTCTGGGATGCCTGCATCAGGGCAGTTGTTCTGAAAAGTGACTCACACAAATCCGGATTAGCCCCTTTGTCGAGCAATAATTTGACAATCGACAGATGCCCGTTTTGAGAGGCCAGGATCAAAGCAGTAATACCTTTGGAACTTTGTAAATCCAGATTTGCACCTTTTTCAATCAGAGTATTGCACACTTCTGTGTAGCCAACCTCGGATGCAAACATTAGTAAACTCAATCCACTGTCCGCCTTATAATTAACAGAATCAATATCGTGTACTATTTCCAGTGCTTTTTCAGGATCCCTGGCTTTAAGTGCGTCCATTAATCTGATCGCCTGGCGTCCCGGCTGGGCCTCTATTCCTTCCAGACAAACCAAAAGGAGAATTCCAATCATTGTTAAAGAGAAAAATGTTTTCACTCAATTGGGTTTTACCTGATGCGAAGAAACTGTAACAATCTGATTAACATTATTGATATAAGTTACTATATTAGTAAATAAAAGTCAAACAAATGCAAATGAACAATTTCAATTTGAAGACAGTTAATGTACTTATCCGGATAGTTTAATCCGTACTATAAAGTTGCAGGGACAATTATTAAGGTTCAGATACCCTGAATGATTTAACAAAATGAAATAATTATCTGAATGTTATTCCGGCTATATAACCCTGAAATATTCCAGGGCAACCTGAGAAAGAAACATTATTTTGAAGGCTGGTATTTCAAGCACGTTACCTCTGACCCGTCTCATTCGTTTTCATTTATCCCCGGTATTTCGCTGGCTGAAAATGATTCTCATGCGTTCATCCAGGTCATGAACGGTTATACCGGAAAGACAAGCTACATACGTTATCCGCTCGATGAGTTCAAACCGGAACAGAAAAGAATGGCTATCAGGGTAGGGGATTCTGAATTTACAAACGACCACTTACACCTGGATATTAAAAGTGATAATATCAGGCTGACAGGCCAGATCGACTACCACAACATGATAAAGTATCCTAAAAGACTTCTGTCGCCAGGTATTATGGGATGGTATTCGTTCATCCCCTTTATGGAATGTAATCATGGGATAATGTCAGTAATCCATGATCTGAGCGGCAGTATTTCATTTGACGGGAATCTGGTTGATTTTAGCAAAGGGAAAGGGTATATAGAAAAGGACTGGGGAACTTCATTCCCTGAAGCATGGATATGGATCCAGAGCCATAGCTTCGCCGAACATGATACTTCATTTTCATTTTCAATAGCTAAAATACCATGGATGGGAAGCTTTTTCATAGGGTTTATTTCCTTTCTTTATTTTGGAGGGAAGTTTTACCTGTTTAGTACATATAATAAGTCAAGGGTTATTGGCATGTCTCATGATGAAACCTCAATTGAAATTTCGGTAGCGAATAACAGATACTCACTAAAAGTCACGGTAATCAAAAACTCATTCGGAGATCTCAGGGCTCCCGTTTCCGGCGAGATGTCAAGAAGGATAATGGAAAGCAATGATTCAGAAGTTCACCTGCAATTAATTGATAAATCGGGGAATCGGGTGTACGAAGGAACCGGGAAAAACGTCGGCCTTGAAATAATAGAAAAGATATTCGATTATATCTGACTGGTCAGTGAATTCCCCGGCTTTATTGACGCAAATGAAGCCTTATAAAATTAGTATTAACTACAAGAATAATTTACCTTTGAAAATTGTCAGTTATTACATAAACCTTTATTCACATAGCTATGAAAAAATTAAACACTTCAAATTTCAGGAACTTTTTAAGTATTGTGGTTTTCTGCATGACCTCATCAGCCCTTTTTGCCCAGTCAAATTTTTCAGGAACATGGGCTTTTAATGAATCAAAAAGCAATTTCGGCGACAGCCAGTTCCGTTTTGCGGCTACATCAATGGTTGTAACCCAGGATGCCAATACTCTTGCAGTTGAAAGTACCATGCCCGGCCGTGACGGCGGAGAAATGAAAGCCTCGGCAAAATATACCCTTGATGGTAAAGTCAGCGAGAATCCAATGTTTAATACAACAAGGAAATCGATGGTGACCTGGTCCCCTGATAAAACATCAATGATCATTGCTTCAACAATGACTTTTGATATGAATGGAGAAACAAGGGAAATGAAATCTACTGATACATGGAAGCTTGCTGAAGGCGGAAAAGTTCTGATGATTGAATCAGTGAGACCTAACCGTGACGGTGAAGAAATGAAGACCACTGCAGCATACGATAAGAAGTAGTCAACAGGCAATAAAAAGACACAAGACCTCAGGCTGAAAAGCGATTTTCAGATAATTCCTGATAGCCTGATAATCCAGATACCGGTGATCAATGCCTCATAACAGAGACATCCTTCCTTCCTGGCTTTTTAGCCCGTCGGGCATCATAAAAAAGCAGGCAATAGCCGATCACAAGAAATAGCTCAACAAGCCAGATATTTACAAATAATCTGGAACTTTCCTGGGGCAGGATTTTACACAAAAGAATAATAAGCAGGGTAACCGTGCTTATTAAAAAAATGTTTAGCAGAACCAGCCCCATGCTGATTTTCTTAAGATTTTTCATTTGTGTGCAGATTTCAATCCATACTCATCGATTTTGGTTATTATTTCCTGATTAGCTTTTTTGCTAATCGGGTTGATAATACTGGACTAATAACTGATAAATAAGTCAATGTAGTTCTACCATCATGCCCTCAGAACAGCTACTTTGCTGACTTTGTGCGAGCAGAAATAAACAAGTCCGTCCATTTCAGTCATGTTAGTAATCCTAAAACCATGTGATTCGAGAATTTCTGATACCTGTTTCCTGTTCATTGCACGGTCAGACACGGGATCGAGTGCATTGAATAACCGTCTGAAGTGCCGCAATGAAATAAATGAACCCGCACCATTTTCTCCTGAGGACTTTGAGTCGGAAAAACATCCAAGGAAATTTGTATCGGGAGGCAGAACATGGACCAGCGTGAACAGGAACTCATCCAGATACTTGATCATGTTAAGCTTCCTGAGGTTTACAAGTGTTCTTACGTTTTTCAGTTCATCCTCGTCATAATAGTAGTGATGTTTTGAGGAGAGGACCACCAGGTTGTTTTCCCTTGACAGGCCAAGTGTTTTTAGGTAACGGAAGAAATTCTCCCCGTCTTCGGCTATCATGCTTACAATTGCAGGGAAGAAACCTGAGATTCCATGCGAGCTCTTATCAGTATCGGGATGATTAAGATTTATATTATCATTTGTTTTCTGGTCAACTGTTGTTTCATAAAATTGTTCCATGCTCTGATGCTATTATTTGCTCAGTAAAGGTAATGTGCGAATATTAGTTTGACAACTCGCCAAAGCCCAATTAGTGGGGAAATGAGAACTCCTGGAAAGTTGTTTGTCAATTAAAAATGCAGGATGGTTTACAGCAGATACCGCCTTATGAATGAAACCAGGTTGTTCGTCAAAACCAGGCTTATATTTACAGGTAAAGAATAGAATTTTCCCTGTGGCTGGGTTGTTTTATCTGCATCAATAAGAAAATCAACAAAATAGAAGTCAGCATTCTTCAGTACCGGACCTGTCGGCTTTTTGACGAATTATGTTAATTCTGGGATTAAGTTTTGTCTGATACTATATACCACAGGTCCTTTTCAAGGTCATGTTTGATTATGAACTGCTTCCCCGACGTAGTTTCAACCTTGAAATAATTGGATGCGGGCCATTCAGGATTAAGATCACCCTGGTACCACCTGTCGGTAATTTCAATGATATCGAATTTATTTTCACCTAGATAAAAGCACATTGGATATTCATCCGCTTTATAACCTGAATGGCACTCGACTATTATGGGCATAAAATTCAGCATTTCCTGTTAAAATATCAGGCTAAAACAGAATTCTGCAATTAACAGGTAAAGGTTCAATTTAAAAGTGAAAAATAAGCAGATAAATCACCTGAATTTTCTACATTTATAATCCTGATAATATTTATTTCAGCAGGTAAAATGCCGGCTGAAAGAAATTTAAATGAAAAAACTGGGTTTATTTATAGTAATACTGGCAGGAATATCCTGTTCGGTTATAAACAGGGCAGGGTTGCTTCCTGAAGATCAGTTATTTGTAACAAGGAAATACGTAGGGAATTTCATTGAAGCAGAGATTAAACCACCCTCCTTTTTCGGGAATCCTCATATACTATTGATTACAACCACTCTCGACAGTATATACGGGAAGATCTCAGCTTATTCAAGGAAATGTGAGTTTCAGCAGGGAGACAGGCTTTATATAAAAAGAGTCTACCAGTCATCTGAAATCTTTGGCTCCTGGATCTATAAGATCGAGAATGAAAATCCAGTCAAAGTCTCCTATCAGATAAGTGAAATACGGAATGGTAATAAAGTTCTGGCACAGGATTGGTATTAAGCTGTCCGGTATGCTGTTTCCTGCCTCTGGCCCTCTGCCGTATTGCCAGTTTCATTCTTTTGTCCCGGTTGAGCTTTGTGGCAACTTTGTGGTTATTCTTTTCCACAAACTCCGGACATTTTACTGCTGTGATCTTTGTGGTTTTGCATGAACAAAAACCTGATGCCAGGACAAAAAGAATTCCTATAATGATTAATGGACTTCTCGTTTTCATTAAACATCTTTTATATATAAACCTTATTCAAACTATTCTTGTTCAATTCTTGCTGCCCATCCGCCACCCGGTAAAAGCTGGAATTTGAGCTTGTCATTTTTTGTGACCATGATGGTCTCCTTCTTATAATCGGTAGCATCGCGGTCGGCATTCATTCCATCCCTGAATACAATGGCTGTATATTTACCATCCCCAAGGAAAGAAAAGTCAATAGTCACTTCCCGCGGTGTCCAGTTTGTCATGGCGCTTGCATACCAGGTTTTGCCTTTTCTCCTAGCAATGGCTGCAAATTCCCCCACTTTACCGTCAAGAGCTACAGTTTCATCGAAGGTTGTCGGAACATTTGTTATGAAATCTGTACATTCCTGTTCTCTCATGTAGATAGTAGGATTATCCGACAACATCTGAAATGGTACTTCGTACATTATGTACATTGCAAGCTGGTGGCAGCGTGTTCCCTGGCTCATTGGATTTGAATTAATGGGCCTGAAGTTTGCCTTGTTTGAATTTCTCATTGCACCCGGGGTGTAATCCATTGGGCCGGCAAGCATCCTTATAAACGGAATTGATACATCATAGCGCGGAACATCCTCATTTGCCCATTTTACGTTCTCCATGCCTTTTACCCCCTCAAAGCCAACCACATTGGGGTATGTTCTCTGGAGTCCTGCCGGTTTGAACACACCATGATAATCAACCATGAGATGACTCTCCGCAGCTTTCCGGGCAATCTCATAAAGCGATGCCACAGCCTTCTGATCATCCCTGTCAATAAAATCGATCTTAAGCCCCTTGATCCCCATCTTTTCATATAATGGAAAAACGACATCCATCTGATGAAGAATTTCATACCACGAAGCCCACAATACAAGCCCGACTCCCTTCTTTGCACCGTATTCAACAAGTTCCGGAAGGTTAATAACCGGAATTGTTTTCGAAAGGTCGCCTTTTGCTGACCAGCCAGCGTCGAGAATTACATATTTGATTTTATTGACAGATGCAAAATCAATGAAATACCTGTATGTTGCAGTGTTCATACCCGCCCTGAAATCAACATGTGAGATGTTCAGGGCATTCCACCAGTCCCATGATACCTGTCCCGGCCGGATCCATGTGATATCAGTCAGCCTTGGAGGTGAAGCCAGCTTTTGAACCAGATCATTGTTCAGAAGATCTTTATCCTGTTCGGTTATGATAACTGCACGCCAGGGGAAACTTCGCGTTCCGCTTGTTCTGGCAATATAATCAGCCCTCTTTACAGGTATATAGTTAATTCCTGTCTGCTTCTCTTCGAGCGGGTATGGAGCAAAAACGCCGGTAAAACCATTCCGCGACTTATTGACATTCAGGAACATTCCCGGATAATCTTCAAGGTCGGCCTCGATGATTGCCACCTTTTTCCCGTTTCCGAGATCGACAAGCAGAGGAAGAAAAGCCAGTGAATCCTTTCTGAAATTTGAAATATTCTGTTCGGTATAAAGCGATTCAAATGAACAATTGAAGATCTTCCCATCCCTGTAATCCCACATATATGGAATAAATGCTTGATGATCCCCTGTAAAAGTGAAATTGGCCTCCTCATTTATGACTGTCAGCTCACCCTTCACTGAAGTGAAAAACCTGTAGGCAACAGCATCATTATATACCCTGAATATCACCCCGAAGTTATTTCTGAAATTCAGGATGATCTGGTTATACTGATCCGGAATGACCGATTTTTTATAATTAATGGCATTTATATAATTGTTAACTTTTGTTACAGGAGTTGCCTTAAGTACAGAATTTTCTCCGGGGAATTCGCCAGATCCTGTTTGCAATGAAATAGCTGACGGGGATATAATTTCCTGTCCTTTATGCGATAGTGACCATTGAATATTTGTACCCGTTGTTATTTTCAGCGTGATATTGCCATCCTGCGATTTTATCTCAACACTCTTCCTTTTCTGTGCATTGAGTGGCAAGAAACCAATCATAAGAAGAAAAACCGATACCAGATACCTGATAGTCATATTAGTAATTTTTAAATTGTTTTTAATAAATCAAGGACCAGGACAAATAATTGAAGTAATCGATAAAGTTAATAAATCTGCGGATAAAAGATTGAGTTTTTTTACTAACTCACAGGAAATAACCTCAAAACAAAATGTTGAATTGAACAATAACAACAACTATATTTGATATGGAAGAAACAATACCAAATGAAACTAATTAACAGCTGGTTGATTTTAATGATTCTGACTTTCGCTGGCGGAAATGCTTTCTGCCAGGCTTCAGTTAACATAACTGCAAATCAGAAAACAGCACGCGATATATTCGCTGAACTGATTGGGATCAAAACTACAGTCAATATGGGCAGCACCAAGGCTGCTGAAGCTATGGCTGTTCGTCTGGTATCCGCGGGGTTTGCTCAGGGAGACGTCATCGTGGCGGGACCTCAGCCAGAGCATATGAATCTCATTGTAAGGTACAGGGGAAGCGGGAAACTTCGGCCGGTGTTGTATATCGGACACCTTGATGTTGTGGAAGCTTTAAGGGAGGATTGGTCGGTAGATCCATTTAAATTCCTTGAAAAAGATGGGTTTTTCTATGGTCGCGGGACATCAGATATGAAAGGGGATGACGCCAGTCTAATTGCCTGTCTTATAAGGCTTAAAAAGGAAGGATTCACTCCTGACAGGGATATAATAGTTGCTTTAACCGAAGATGAGGAGGGAGGCAATGCCAATGGCGTCAGCTGGCTGCTTAAAAATCGTCGTAACCTTATTGATGCAGAATTCTGCATCAACCCTGACGGAGGGGGAGGAGAAATAAAAAACGGAAAAGAAACCGTGATGAATATCCAGACCAGCGAGAAGATCTATTCGGATTTTACGATTGAGGTCCATAATAATGGAGGACACAGCTCACTGCCTGTAAAGGACAATGCCATATACAGGCTGGCAGCTGCACTTATCCGCCTGTCGGCATATGACTTCCCCATCAGGCTCAATGAAACAACAAAGGTCTACTTTGAGCGGAATGCCTCCACAGAAACCGGCAGGATTAAGTCAGATATGCTGTCGGTGGCGGGGATAGCCACTGATACTGCTGCAGCAAACAGACTGGCAAAGATATCTCCTTTTTACAATGCGTTGATGCGTACAACATGTGTGGCAACAATACTCAGCGGTGGACATGCAAATAACGCGTTACCGCAAACAGCGAAGGCAAATATAAATTGCCGCATGTTGCCAGGTGATAACCCTGAAAATGTCCTGGCCACCCTTAAAGCGGTTGTTGATGATCCAGAAATAAAAATAACATGTACTTACGCATCTGTGCAAAGTCCGCTATCGCCTCTAAGGAAGGACATACTGGATAAGCTGGACCAGCTGACAGCTGCTATGTGGCCTGGTGTTACAGTCACACCGGTAATGTCGACCGGAGCTACCGACGGGAAATGGCTGAGGAGAGCAGGGATACCAGTTTACGGCATATCAGGATTGTTTGCAGATGTCGATGACTTCCGGGCTCACGGGAAGGATGAACGAATTGGTGTAAAGGAATTCTACAACGGGGTTGAATTCATGTACAGGCTGATGAAAGTTCTTGCTTCAGGATCATAGATGGTTTTGTACAAAAATGCATATCTTTATATACCTTTATAACAACATAAGAATCCTGACAGGTAATTGATGGCAGGTAGCTGTTATTTCCAAAGTCAGTAAAGAGTATTAAATACAAACCAAAAAAAGGAGGTATAATATGGGAATCTTAACCTGGATTGTAATGGGTCTGATAGTCGGACTGCTGGCAAAATTCATAATGCCCGGAAAAGACCCCGGAGGCATAATTATCACAATCCTGCTTGGAATAGGCGGCGGATTACTTGGAGGATACATCGGGACAGTTCTGGGACTTGGAACAGTGTCGGGATTTGATCTGAGAAGTATCCTACTGGCTACAGGAGGAGCAATTGTGATTTTGCTCCTGTACCGCGCTATCAGAAGGAAACCGGCAGCTTAGTTCTTAAGCAACTACTTCTTTTGGGCAATCTGGAAGCCTTAAAATTACTTTTTAATGAGCTTTATTGATTTCCTGAAATTGTTGTTAGAGACCCTGACAATATAGATACCTGCAGGCAATTTACTAACGTCGACAACTGTTTCGTACTGACAGTTGCTCGTTTCTTTTAAAAGGGTGCCAATCGTATTAAATAAAAGTACATTGTAATTCTGATCATTGCTTAGCGCAACCCTGAATTCATCATTAACCAGAGTGGGCCAGACAAAGACCTCAGGTTCTTTTGAATAATTCTCACTTTTCACATAGACGTAAACGTTTTTGCTTGTTTCCGTGCCGCAGGTGCCTGTAACTTTAACCTTATAAAGGCCGATATCGCTCGCATTAACATTGTTCTTGACAAAACCTGATGCATTCGCCGTCACCAGTTCCTGCCCGTCTTTTTCCCATTGATAATGAAGCTCATGGCCCACGGAGTTAACTTCCAGACTGATAATATCACCAAATGCGACATCAGTGTCAGGCGTTATATTGTTTATTTTTGTTACCGGAAGGACAGTCAGGCTGAAGATCCCTGATGTTACAGTGCCACAAGACCCATTGACTTCACAGAAATAGTTGCCTGAATCGCCAGTTCCGGTGCCTGGAATACTTAATGGAGCTGTTACACCAGACCTGATGAGGGTATTGTTTCTAAACCAGGTATAATTAAGATTATAGCCTTCAGCATTCATATTGAGAGTTATGGGCTTCTCGGCACATATAACTGTATCACCCGACTGGCTGAAGAGGCGGGTATGTTTTGCAATATTCACGGTAAGTCTTGAGATTTCAGAAGCTTCGGCATTCCTCATACACCTGCAGGAAAACATTTGCCTTGCCGGTAAAATTCTGATTCCAATTAACGCTTGCCGTTTCGGAATTTCCGGTTATTGTGCCTGCAGCTTCCGGCAGCAATAGCCATTTGTAAGCGGTGACTCCAGCCACACTGCTGACATGATATTCACTAGATGTAATTCCGCTGCAGATTATCGAATCCCCAACTGGTATTGGGGCGCTGAACGTAATTTCTATCCCGGTCTTCTGAGTGATCCATGATTCAAACAATGAGACACGAGTATAAGCTCCGTAAGTATTGCAATTGCTACTGCCCCAGCTGACAAGCCCTGCTAATTTAAATCCGTTTGCTACAGGCACAATAAGAGGTCCTCCGCTGTCACCGATACAGGCATCCTTATTGCCATTCTCAAAACCAGCCATCAAATCTGTTGATGCGATATTCGGCCAGACTGTAGAAGCAGTCTGGTTTGAGACTATAGGCAGCTGAATCTTCTGCAATGTTGTCGGATAAGTTGCCGGGCGTACTCTGGTCAGGCCGTAACCGGTCACCCATGATAAAACTCCCGGATCAGTGGCACCTCCAGTAGCATCATTCGCTGAAACAAGCTTTATGGGTACAGCATTTGTATAGTTTATCGGTTCAGCCAGTCTAAGGAGAGCAATATCATTTTCAAGTGTATTGGGATCGTATAATTCATGTACGATGACCTCACTTACCAGATAATCTTTCCCCTGTGTGGTGATCCTGGGATTGTTGGCTCCTACTGTAACAACCATTTCAGATGCCGGTATCGTTGTGTTAAAATCGTCTTTTGTGCAATGGGCTGCAGTTATTATCCAGTTACTGGCGATAATTGAACCACCGCAGGTAAAGTTTCCTGCTTCAAGGTATATCTGCCAGGGAAACTCTGAGATATCAGCATTCGAGCCTCCGGCTATTTTCGCCTGCTTTTCTGCTGCGGTTCCTGTAAAAAAAGAATAGAAATGATCCCCGGGCTCGATGTCGGTGTTTATTCGCAATACAGCTTCGTTATTGAGGTAGAGTGAATAAAGGCTGGTGTCAGGAACACTGATTTTGGAGACTGATATCTCTAAAAAATATCGTTTACCGGCTTCAAGTGAAAAAAATAAAGTATCCCCCTCTGGAAATTCACTTTCGGAAATGACGGGAAAAAGACGGGAGTCGAGGATCTGCCAATCTGAAATTGCAGCTTCCTTTGTCTTGGTGATCATAACAGTCACCTTCTGAGATAAAAGGGAGGCAGGTATTAAACAGATGACAAGAATTAAAAGGATCCTTTTCATGTATTTGCATTAATATCTATGATTAATACAATTTAAGAAGGAGTTTTCCCACCGGAAATGAAGTTTTTTTTGTTTTCCGGCTTATTCTGACGTATTTCTTGAAGCTTTTATATACCACAGAAGCTCTTTAATTAGTACGGAAGCTTTTTTATCTGTTACAGGTTTATTAGCAGGAATTCCGTTTTCGTCGAAAGTAATGTCGATTTTTGGAAGCCGGAGAAGAGATGGCACAGTTATGGCTCCAAGTTTCCAGAATGAGAATTGCATTGATGTGATAACCTGGGAGCCTGCAAAATTTCCATCAGAAACCGCAGCAAAAGCAACTGGCTTACGTCGCCATTCTCCTGCCAGAAGGTCAACAGCATTTTTCAGGCTGGCGGGATAGCCTCCGTTGTATTCCGGTGTTACTATTATCACACCGTCGGCGGACCTTATCTTTTCAGCAAAATCCAATACCTCAGGAGATGGTGATTCCTGATAGGCAAGCCTTTCATGAAATAAGGGGAAATTGTACTTTAAAAGGTCAAGAATTTCATTGTCGGCAAGATCCATTTCCCCGAGAAGATTATGGAAATACAAAGCTACCCTGTGGCTATTGCGACCATTCCGGATACTTGGAGAGATGATGACTATTCTTGGCATGAGATTCTATCAAGTTTTTACTTCCTCTAAAATAGTAATTAAAACATAATCATGTGTTATGTGCTTTGTTATACTGTTGCAACGGCTCAACGGCTCAAGGGCGCAATGATATAATTGAAGCTCCTCTCCCTGGAGAGCCTGCTCCGCTTTAGCGGGGAGTGGGGAGGGTTATATTACCCGGACAGATCCTCTTATTTAAAATATTTTTTAAGTAATTGCCGGAACCGGGGTTCATTCTGAATCGGCTGCAGATCACAATTTAATTTGAGCCAGTAAAGATCACGGTAGCCGTTCCTCAGGGCTTTTTCAATCTGACTAAGAGCCTCCGGGATCTTACTCTGGTTGCAGTATGTGGAAGCTAAGTTTATATGGACCGTGGAATCGACAGCCAAGGCCTTCTGAAGCATTTCCTGAGAAGTTGTCATATCACCCAGCCGCGCTGAGACTGAGCTGAGGCACGTATATGTTTCACCCATCTTTGGGAATTTCACCAACCAATAATTTGTAGCTCTGTTTTTGTATTCAGTAAGGTTTTTTCTGGCTTCATCCAGTTTCCCCATTAACTGATAATTTACACCCCGATCGTAATAAACTTCAATATTATATTTATTTATTTCAGTTATTCTTTCAAGTATCCGGTTAGATTCATTATATAGTCCTTGCAGACGATAAACATGAGCCAGCCGGAACAGGATTTCAGCATGGTACGGATCAATTTCCCGGCCTTTCTGGAATGCTGCAACGGCCTTATCAAGACTATCCCTGCAAGCATAAGCGGATCCCAGGAAATAATAGCCCCAGGCATTCTGAGGGTTGTGAAAAATCATTTTCTTTGCCCAGACCATGGTTGAGTCAACATTGCCCAGTTTCATCAGGTAAATCCACCCTATGCCACTATAGGTCAGAGCCTGGGTTGGATCGATCGCTACGGCCTTTTTATATGCTTTTAATGCATTCTCATACTGGCCGTCCACCTGCATAAAATAACCTAGATTATTAAAATAGATCGGATCGTCAGGATACAGCTCGGTAAGTATCCTGGTGTTTTCTATACCCTTTGAAAGGTCATTTTCAACTTTAACAGCATAGAACGAAAGTATGGCATATTTCTCTTTATCAGTCAGTTTATCTGCCGATTTAACAGCCTGCCTGATTAGATCCTTTCCTTTTTCATCGTTAAACTTTTCCAGAAGGAGGTTTCCCAGCGAGGCTTTTGCTGAGGTAAAACCGGTATCAATACGCAAGGCATTTTCATAATAAGTTCTTGCTCCTCTGAAGTCGAGTTTCCGATGGGATTCAATCCCCAGTGAGAATTGCTTCAAAGCTTCAAGGGATGAAGTGGTTACCTTAGTTAAAGGTTTGTCCTGCAAAGCTATATTATACCTTGATTCCCCCAGGTCACGACGAATTTTTCTGCTTAGATGGTCCAGCCTGGAAAGAATATCATCCTTGTTATCAGCATTAAGCAGTTCTGATCTTAAAAGATTTCCAGTTTTAGCCTCAATTATTTTTGCAGTTATGACAAACCTGTTTCCGACTTCACTTATGCTGGGAGCAATAAAAATGTTTACACCTTCTCTCATCGCAATTTCCCTTGCAGTCCTTTCGTCCAGATACCCAGTATCCTGAATTTTCATCCTCGCAAGGGTTTCAGCCATTTTATCTCTTGGAAGTACATTAATATGCCTCGACTGGTTAATTGTTAGTGAAAATGCTGTATAAAGAGATTTGTCAAAGACAGGATTTTCAGTCAGATTCTCAAAATCTGAGATTACAATCCAGTCATGCTTCTCGAAAGGAACAGTGTAGCCACTGGAGAAAAGGAAAAGGCCAACAACAGCCAGAATGACTATCAATGAGCCAAAGCTGTATATTTTCTCCTTTCTTTTATAATTACTTAACTTTTCTGAAAATATTCTTTTTTCATTTGCGAACTGATCATCAATCTGTTCAATGATTGAATGTACCTCTGACGGTTCCTCAACCTCAATCACCGGTTTGCTTACAGGTATTTCAGGCTCAATTTCTACGGTCCGTTTTATACCTTCAGGAGTTATATCATAAACCCACGAGAGTATTATTGCAATTACAAGTCCGCATCCGAGAAGGATCATAGCAAGCGTAACTGTCCAGGAAGGAAATCCAAGACGTGGAAAGATCATATCAACCGCCTGCAGGATTGCAAAAGCAGAAGCAGTGTATACCGTAATTACACGAACGACTTTCCTTTCCTTTAATTCATGCCAGAGATGAAACGGATTCTTAGATTTCCGTGACATGTAATCGGGTAATTTTGAAATATAAAATTACTTCTTCTTTGAGCCAATGTCAAGTAACATTCAATGAATTAATGAAAAGAAAGAGGGTTCAGCAGGGATTACTTTTGGCTTTTGTAATTCTCAATAAGTGTAATGCCCGGGAATCCCATGCCTGCAAGTTCGGGATAGTATTCGATGGTCTCTTCCCTGGTGTGGAATCCTGTGACTATCACATGATAATAGTCCCACTGTTTTACAATCTCGACCGGCAGGTGCAGCTTCGACATTATTTTCTTCTGTGCCCTTAGTGCCTGTGACTCCGAATGATATAAAGCGACCTGGAGAGCTATATTCGCCTCGGGTATAGCTGGTTTTTCTTTAAGTGCAAAGCGGCTAGTGGTCTCCCTGACCACATTAAGGGATGTGTCATGCTGTATTTCGGCCTTTTGGATTTCAGCAGGTTGTCTTTCAGCAGGTTCTTTGACAAACTCTCTTTTAACGGGTATTGTCCAGGAATCTTTCAATCCGACTTTGCCAATTGAAGGAAGGAGCTTATCTATAGCTTCCATCACTGTTTGGTCAAGAATAGGTTCTTCAGGAATTTGAAGCTTGTAATATTTGCCTCCGGGTTCAACCGTTGCCTTTTCATTGAGCGGAGTTGCAAGACTTTTCCTGAGGGCAAAAGCGTCGGACCTCAGACGGAAAGCACCTATCTCTAAATTAGCTTTGTCTGCAGCTGATAACGGGATTTCTCTTTCAATAAGTGATTCCTTTATTCTTGCCAGAGAATCTTCCCTATTTATCAGCACCCTTTCCTGTTGTCTTGCAAGCAGATGAATTATCCAGAGTTCATTGAAGCCAAGTTTGTTAAGCTTTAATATGGTTTCATCAACTTCTTCACGCGTCGGAAGCTCAAGTATGCGAACGCGATAATAATCACCTGCAATTGTAATCTGTACATCCTTGCCAAGCTCTCTTTCAAGCATTCTCTGGAACCCTTCGGCATAAGCCTTGCTCTTGAAAGCACCGATCTGGATTGCCCAACTGTCCTTTGTTATGGTATAAACTTCCTCGGTCAGCTCATGAATAGTCATGTAGGCAGTATCTTTTTTAACAAACGGAACTTCCGGAGTAACCTGTTTTGCCACCGTTGTATCTCGAGGAATGTTTTTCAAAGTAAAATCAAGTCCGTCTGCAATATCACCCTCAATGCCGCCGGAAATCTTAAACTTACGGAGCTCAGGCGCTGAGGTCATTTCAAGTTTATGAAGCTGAACTGTATCAACACGAACATAATACTCGCCCGGAGCAAGTCCAAGATAACTGTAGTATCCATCATCCTCAGTAATGGTTTTTCCGATAAGGGCGTTGACAGTGCTAAAGAAATTCAGTATAATTCGACCCTGGCCTCTCTTTTCCCCTTCACTTTCAAGGACAACGCTGCCGTTCGCTTCACCTGCTATGCTAATTGGAATTTCGATAAGCTTCAGGATATCAGGATCGACTGCTACACTATATGACTGTTTTGCCATCCGCCATGAGATATTTTCAAAGCTGTTCGGGTCGAGTTCGATAAAGCAGCTTGTATAGGGTTCCAGCCCGAGGATCCTGATGGTAGTGTCACGATCGCTCTTCTCGATCCGGCCGCTGTTAGAATGGAGGTTCAACCCGTAAGCTTTAGGTTCTCCGGGATCCTTCCTGCCATTGTTATTAAGGTCGAGGAATGCAATGACCGAAATGCCTCCTCTTCCTACGTTTGGTCGATTATCAACTCCGAAATATCTTGTTTTTCTGTCATTTATCAGACTTCCCCTGGCATACTCGGTAAAACTGGTTTTATTATCATACTGTCTGACTGATGCCCCCGCCTGTGCAAATGAGAAATCATACCGGAATCCGGCTTCTGCCAGTTTCAGGTTATTCCTGAAATTCTGTTCATAAGAGAGGTTTACATATCCTTGTTTAAAGACATGTTTTTCAAGTCTAGCTTTTGCTGAAAACAACTTGTTCTCCGTGTAGCCATACTGGATCTGAGGCATCAGAATAAAACCAGCAGGGAGTCTCAGAGAAAAGGCCAGGTTACTGTATAAGTAAGGTTTAACTTTGTCAATGAACAAAGCATAGGTTGTAAGGTTCGTATTTACACCGAAAAGTGAACCCGATATCAACCATTCGCCTGTCGTGTATTTAGAAGCTGGAAGAACTATCTGGTAAATTGACAGGCGCTGAAAAGTAGAGAGTTTACCAATTTTAAGCGGCATTGATACGGTTGCCTTACGTTCTTCCTTGTAGTTATAGAATATTGCCTTCTGATCTTTGGCATACAGAGTATAATTAAGATCGAACTGAATATTCGATGGCAGTCTGTAGGAAAGAGTTCCTCTGGTCCTTACTCCTAATGTGTATTCACCGGAAAGAAGAAGGTTATTGGTGACCCTTAGTGATGCATTCAGATAGGGCATTAAAGGCCGGGAAGTCACTGATGAAAGATATTCGGCTCCACCTCCCAAAGTCAGACTGCGCGTTACTCCATAGTTAAGACTTGCACGCGAAAACCTGCTTTTAAGGGTGTCTTCCACTATACCAGCACTCACGGTATATTCAAAAGTCTTTTCAGGTAAAAAGTTATATGGAATATTTATATTCTGTTCACGGGTCCGTTCCTCACCCCATGGACCAAAAAACTTTAATTTCACCAAAGAGTTCCCATATACGAGGGGAACTTCAAAATTAAAAAAACCCGAAGCATCAGCTTTAACGTAATCGACTAGAACATTGTTAACATAGAGCTCCACAATCCAGCCTGGCTCGGTTTTATCGCTCAGGGTGTATGAACCGAATGACCTCCTGTATGTGGTTGGTGTATTGGTAAGTTGAACACCTACGACGGGATTATAGATCGAAGAGACAGCGTTTGCTTGTATTTTACCGGCCATTATTTGCCTCAAAGGAGCAAAATCATTGTTAACATACCGCCAAAGATAATACTGCTGTTTCTCTGACAAAGGATCAGTACTGCTATAATACAAAGCTGCAGTACCTTCTCCTCCCGCTATCATTGATCCAAGACTAAGATTAAGCCTCGTGTCTGATTTTCCATTTATTTCCTGGGAAGATACAGCTGACCAATCGGCCATTCCGAATTTGAAAAGAGGATAATTCCTTCCTATTACTGTATCCGCGTTAGTCTCACCTTTTAGCCTCGTGAGATTACGACGCATTTCCTCCTGCCGCATTTCGCGGATTACAGGCAAATCAAGCTTGGTGTTTACCACCACCGAAAGGCTCCTGAAATTGAATATACATTCAAGCCCGAATACTTTGCCAAAGTAGGATGATTTCAGGTACAGATTTGATTCAGTCCGGATCAGATCGCCATCTTCAAGTTTAAAGGTCTTGCCCTGAAAGAGAATTCGGTTCTCTATTCGATTGATTTCATAAGTTGCTTCGGGGCTGATGAAGAAGCCGGTGATCGTCTCCAATCCAACCGACGGAACATTTCTGATTTTCATGAAATCGAAAAGATCAGTGACAGGCAGGTAAAGTTTCTCTGCTTTTATGAGTGCATTTATTTCACCACCTCCTACTCCGGGAATCTCAAGTGATACAGGTATTTCATCATATTCCGGTAAGTCCTGCGAAATAAGTTTCCCGGGCAATAAAATAAACAAAATGATTATTGTTATCTTAAGCCGACGAACCTGTGCCATGAGCATACCCCCTTTAAAATTTGAACCGGAGTATACTTTACTGACTATCATTATCATTACCTGCTTAAAAACCCATTTATTATTCCTGGACGAGTGTTATATCAAAGGTCCCCGTATAACTGCCTGGCGGATTTGCAGCAGAGTTGCCAACAGTTAAAATTCCGCCTATATACAATTGAATTGCCACAGAATATGGAACTGTTGAGACAAATGGTGATGAAGGATTAGAACTCCCAATGTGTAAATTCATTGATCCTGAAGGGGTTCCGACAAGAATGGCATCAGGTCCGTTCAAAATTGAGATCACTGTTCCTCGGTTTGCATGAACTTCAAACAATGCCGAAGAAAATGGAAATCCAAGACCGAGTAGGACCACATCCCCGGTAGCTGAACGAGAACTCGATGGAAGAATTGTCACTGTCCCGCCGGTAGCTCCATGATAAAAAGCCCCGAACCGCAAAATCTGGGCAGTGGCAGTAATCCGGACCGGACGCGGTGGTGGTTCCTGGGCTTTAATCTCAAGCGATCCTGAGAACATTAAAATAACCGGTATTACTAAAATAATACTGGACCAGTAGTCTCTTCTGTTGGCAGATATCATCTGTTGTCTATATATATCTTTTTTGCATCCTGGTATATAGCCGATACAAAGCTGACAACGTAGATGCCATCCTTTATACCGGGGTTGAATTCATAGTAACCCGGTTCGTAAATCTTTTTTACAAATAATGCCTGACCTGTCAGATTATAAATTGAAAGTAAACCGGAACCAATCTTATCAGTATTGAAATAAGCATAAATAATCCCATGTGAGCTGTAAATTGAAAACAGATTATTATTTGAACTTGTATCCGGTTTTTCAATTATTTTTTCTGAGAAGTTGAGGAAGAACCTGTTCTCATATTCACCCGCTTCGAGATAGACTTTGTATTCGTTTTTATTAAGTAGATCCTGCTCACTACCTGAATAGAGGTCAGAAAGATAAATTTTCTCAAAATCATGTTCCTCGGATACATTAATAATTCTGAAAGCAATATAACCATCGAGGTATGTTTTCAGACCAAGTGGGATTCTGTAAAGTATATCCTTTTTCTCAGGCAGAGCATCGATAGATAATTTAGTCCCGTCAGTCCCGAATGCGTAAAGACTTGGTACATAATAGTCGGTGTTTATCAGTTTTCGCGCATCTAGATAAGAATCAAATCCCGTCCGGGCTTTTTCATCAAAATAGATTACCATAGGATCTGTGGAAGTTGTATCATCGGTAAAATATGCACCTAGACGGATCAGTGGCAACGATCCTTTTTCCTCCGATTTCAGAAGGGGATGCGTAAGGTCTGTAACCCTTACTCTATTGTCTAGCCCCAGAGTCCCTGTCACCGGATATGAACCGTCGGAAACATGGATAAAAAATCCCTGAATAGATGGAATAATGTTTGTTGCGAGTCCGTCGCTTGATATATGATTAATGTATGTACTGTACGTGCCTTCATATTCATCGGTTGTTCCGGCTTTAAAATAGTAGAGAGCATCATCAATATTTGTCTTTGTCCAGCCCGATGGGGCATCCCAGTCTATTGCCGAAGGAAAAGGATTCCCTACAAGGTTAAATCCGGAAGTATATGTATTATTGTGATTATATAAGGTTACCGAAAGTGCACCATTATTAACGACTCCCGAAATATCGGCAGTAAAAGGAACTGCTGAAGATCCAAAATTTGCAGCATATCCTGAAAGCGGGTTAAGAAGATCAGAGGTTGTTATATAGTCAACCCAGCCCGAGGTAATTAAGCTTTCATCGTATTTGAATAGGGTCGGGAAAGGATCACCAAGGTCAATATCATCACTGAGTTCATTTACAGTTGCAGATTGGAATGGAGAGCTTATGTATTT
Source organism: uncultured Bacteroidales bacterium (assembly GCA_963732115.1). Classification (GTDB taxonomy): domain Bacteria; phylum Bacteroidota; class Bacteroidia; order Bacteroidales; family VadinHA17; genus LD21. The sequence goes on along the minus strand of CAVSYN010000033.1, from coordinate 320,490 downwards.
ATAACCAAATTTAGATAGAAGGTATCTTTGCATTGTAACATTTCCGGTTATATTTCCTGCCCCTGAACCATCAATAAATGCTGTCTGGGCAGCTGATGAAACGAGTGTAAGATACCCGTTAGATGAAAGAGTTCCGTTAGATACAATTGCCGAACCGGTTATATTAAGCGCTCCTTGTATCGTCACACCTGCAGAATTATTGACTGTTAGATTTTTAATGGTATTGGTGCTGAAGAGATTGTTGCCGATTGTTTGGGTTGCAGTTCCGTTCAGTTCTATTGTACCATTCGTGGCAGTGAAGGTGCCGTTATTGGTAATAGTTCCTGCAATCTGAATTGTGTTCCCGGAGACTGTTAGTGAAGAACCCGGATCGATTGTTAAATTATTAACAGTGCCGGTTGAGCCACTGCTTAGTATAGGTTTATTAGTCACATTGGGTATCAGCGCCGAATATGTCTGATTTGGAATGATTCCGCAGCTCCAGTTTCCGGCAGCGTTCCAGTCAGTGCCCGCTGCTCCTGTCCAAGTCATAGCAGTAATAACAGTAAGAAGCGCATTGGAGCTGTTAACAGGAGATGCACCGCAGCTAGTGGAAACGACACACCTGTACTGCTTGCCATTCTTTGTTAATCCAGGGTTAATCAGGGTGAGGGTCGATGTTGTAGTCCCAGAGTATATTCCTCCATCTGTAATATTTACACCATCTTCCTGCCAGTGATAAGTAAGATTATAACCAGCGGCTGAAATAGTATAAATAGCGTTATCTCCTGGACATATTGATGTGGGTTGCGGTTGGGCGTTTATCGTGATACCGCTATATATTGATAATATTACTGAGGTGGCTGGGCTCTCACAACCATTAACTGTTTGTGTAACAGTATAATTATAAGTTCCGGCAGCAGTCTGTCCAGTTGAAAACGGATTGGCAGTGCTTACCAGGGTTCCACCGCTGTACCATTTAATATTAGTACCGGATGTTGCTTCTAGATAAGCTATCTGATTTGTACAATATTCTTTATTTGTTGCTGCCGGTGCACCGGGAATAGCAGATATAATCATATTCTTTGTAACGCCAACCGGACCGCAACCTGCATCGTATGTATATGTTATTGAATAAGTTCCTGCCGAAGGAGGAGTGAAGATATTCCCGGAAATATGTGGATTGCCTGAATAAATACCTCCCGCGGGATATCCAAAATTGAGTGTTAAAGGCGCACTGCATATCCCTGCAGACGGCAGATTGCCTGTTACTGTGCCTGCAGCATCCAATGTATAAAAAGTTGAAGGAGAAAATTGATTATTATATTCAGTTCGGAGCCACCCATTCGACCGTACTTTATCAGAGATTCTTAACTCGTCAAATCGTCCGTCAAAATAAAAGCTCGATTGAAAAGGCTCTTTCCCCATGACAAGATTGTCCGAAGCTACTCCAAGAGTACCGGTCTTTTTGAATGGTCTCTCCGGAATGCCATTGACAAAAGTCTTAATTGAATCGAGAACGTCAGAACTTATTCCTGCAAGATAGTACCACTGATCTGTGTTTAAAACAGTACCCCCTGCAACATCTCTGTTTAATGAAGGTGTATTCGCAGAATTCCTGATTTCAAATTCAACCTTATTATTAGTGTATATACCAAATTTATAACCCCCACTTGAATTATTCTGGTTGCTGGCAATTTTCTGGTCACGGTTTCTGGTATTCATATACGCCCAGGCTGACACAGTTAAATTTCCCGCAAAATTCAAATTTGGTGCACTGTTTACCTGGACATATTCATTTGTCCCGTTTAAGCCCAGAGCATTATTTATCATTCCAATTGGATATGTGGGTGTGTTATAAGGTGTACCGGCTTTATTATATGAAGAAAAATCATTCAGATTATTATCGTTGAGGTGCCAGACACCTTTATAATGACTATCCCAGACTGAGGTAACTGATGGATTGGTATTTACCTGAAGGTTTCCATAAAGGATTTTAATTACCGTATTTGCCGTACAGGAGAGGGTTGGAATGCGAACCCATGCGATAAGATCTCCGTTTGTACCATTATAGTATTCAAGCTGGTGATCGAGGTTATTATAATTGTTATCTGTAAAAATTATATCATACCCATTTGTATTAAATATCTGGCCTGCAGGTGAAGTTTTCAAAAAGTCCTGGCCGGTAATGTAAATCAAGACAGGAAAACTATAAAGGTCAGACCCGCCTGATACTTTAGTGTAATCAATTGTAATATTCCTTTCATAACCAAATCCAAGTAAGGTTGCATTACACCCGTTTGCCAGAGCAAAATCGAATGAAGTGGTATTTAGGGTCGTTACATTATTACGGGAGATATCGTTGCCAGACCTTGTACCATGAATACCTAAAGCTCTCCAGGTTGTATTGCTGTTATCTCTTCCGGTTATCCTTGTAAGCTGATTGATCGTATAACTTGTAAAACCATTACCTGTTAATTTGAGTGAATAAGTGGCTGCAGGAAGACCTGAACTGATGAATCTCCAGTAACCTTCAGTAAAAGTGTTATTAAGGTAAGCTACATCGTCGTTATAAGCTATAAGACCTGCGGGTGGAGTGGCAATAAATTCAACAGTTATATTGGTCCCGGCTGATAATGAAGAAAAATTCATAACAGCCGGACGATAATAAGCGGCTGTTCCAACAGGGAAGAGATAATCGTTTGACAATGGCGTATTTACAACTCGAGTTATTCTGCCAATAACAGTTCCAGAGGTACGGCTTATTGCAGCGGCAGCATTACTTGATATAATAAGAGTGTTTGAGCCGGTTGTAATATTACCCTGGGTCATCGTAAGAACACCGGCAACATTTACGGATCCTGTCAGCGTGATTCCTGATGAATTATTGACTGTAAGATTATTCAAATTTGCTACACTCGATGGTACCTGTACACCTGCCGACGAACCTCCGAATATAAGAATGGAGGATGATGATGTGGTTAAGTTTGTTGGAGTCCCGGCAATTGTTGGTCCGTTTAATGTAAGAGTATAAGCTCCGACAGTAAAAGTTCCTGACGACAAAGTAAGAGTTCCGCCTACAGTCATGTTGCCACACAGCGATACAGCCCTGTTAATTGTAAGGTTGTTTAATGTAACCGCCGACAGGCTTGCAGAACCGGAATCGCCAATTGTTATGTTTGAAGAGGCACCTCCTACAAGCGTTCCGCAGTTAATCTGACCGTTGAGTGTTAGTGTGTTAGCACCTAAAGATAAACCTGCGCCGGAAGGGTTGAAAATTCCGCTGACAGTAGGCGAGCTTTGCAGGGTAACGATATTTGTATTTGTTATCGAAAGGCCATTTAATGCTGTGACACTGGTTGGTATAAGGACACCTGAAGAACTCCCGCCAAATACAAGACTTGATGAGGATGTTGTTGACAGGTTTGAAGGAGTCCCTGCAATTGTCGGTCCGTTTAATGTAAGAGTATAAGCTCCGACAGTAAAAGTTCCTGACGACAATGTAAGGGTTCCGCCGACAGTCACGTTGCCACACAGCGATACAGCCCTGCTAATTGTAAGGTTATTCAGTGTAACAGCCGACAGGCTTGCAGAACCAGAACCGCCGATTGTAATGTTTGAGGAGGCACCTCCGACAAGAATTCCGCAATTTATCTGACCATTAAGTGTCAATGTATTTACACCGATAGATAAACCTGCCCCGGCAGGGTTGAATGTTCCACTGACAGTAGGGGAGCTTTGCAGGGTAACTATATTTGTATTTGTTATTGAAAGGCCATTTAATAATGTGACACTGGTTGGTATAAGGACACCTGAAGAAGTCCCGCCAAATACCAGACTTGATGAAGATGTTGTTGACAGGTTTGAAGGAGTCCCTGCAATTGTCGGTCCGTTCAATGTAAGAGTATAAGCTCCGACAGCAAAAGTGCCGGAAGTGAGAGTCAAAGTTCCATTTATGGTTAAGTCAGCTCCTAATGTAATATTCCTGCTTACACTAAAATTATTCAGTCCGCCGGAAATTGCATTAAGGGTGATAGCTGTACCTGTACCAATTGTAAGGTTTGAAGTTGCGCCTCCTGTCAGTGAGCCGGATCCATAGCTTGGATTTGCACCATTTGACAGAGTAAGTGTATAAGCTCCGATCGAGAGTGCACCGGAAGTAAGGGTAAGAGTTCCGCCGACAGTCACGTTGCCACATAACGAAACAGCCCTGTTAATTGTAAGGTTATTCAGTGTAACAGCCGACAGGCTTGCAGAACCGGAACCGCCGATTGTAATGTTTGAGGAGGCACCTCCAACAAGCGTTCCGCAATTTATCTGACCGTTAAGTGTCAATGTATTTGCACCGATAGATAACCCTGAACCTGCAGGATTGAATATTCCACTGACAGTAGGGGAGCTTTGCAGGGTAACTATATTTGTATTAGTTATTGAAAGGCCATTTAATAATGTGACACTGGTTGGTATAAGGACACCTGAAGAAGTCCCGCCAAATACCAGACTTGATGAAGATGTTGTTGACAGGTTTGAAGGAGTCCCTGCAATAGTTGGTCCGTTTAATGTAAGAGTATAAGCTCCGACAGCAAAAGTGCCGGAAGTGAGAGTCAAAATTCCATTTATGGTTAAGTCAGCTCCTAATGTAATATTCCTGCTTACACTAAAATTATTCAGTCCGCCGGAAATTGCATTAAGGGTGATAGCTGTACCTGTACCAATTGTAAGGTTTGAAGTTGCGCCTCCTGTCAGTGAGCCGGATCCATAGCTTGGATTTGCACCATTTGACAGAGTAAGTGTATAAGCTCCGATCGAGAGTGCACCGGAAGTAAGGGTGAGAGTTCCGCCGACAGTCACGTTGCCACATAGCGATACAGCCCTGTTAATTGTAAGGTTATTCAGTGTAACAGCCGACAGGCTTGCAGAACCGGAACCGCCGATTGTAATGTTTGAGGAGGCACCTCCGACAAGAGTTCCGCAATTTATCTGACCATTAAGTGTCAATGTATTTGCACCGATAGATAACCCTGAACCTGCAGGATTGAATATTCCATTGACAGTAAGGGAGCTTTGCAGGGTAACGATATTTGTATTAGTTATTGAAAGGTCATTTAATGCTGTGACACTGGTTGGTATAAGGACACCTGAAGAAGTCCCGCCAAATACCAGGCTTGATGAAGATGTTGTTGTCAGGATTGAAGGTGTTCCGGCAATAGTTGGTCCGTTTAACGTAAGAGTATTCGCTCCAACAGTAAAAGTTCCTGCTGTAAGTGTCAGGGTTCCGCCAACCGTAACAGCACCACCCATTGATTTGTTACCGCTGCCGGAAATTGTCAGGTTATAATAGGTGGTTGCCTTTACCGTCTGGGCTGCGCCTGAATAATCTAAAGTATTCCCGTTGTTCGATGCAGTAAGGGTTGTAATTGCAGAGGTTCCACCAAGAGTAAGTGACGCGTTTATCCCCTGGGTTAATCCGCCGGTTCCCGCAAGGGCTGTTCCAACTGTAAAGGTGCCATTGTTAGTAAGTGTAATGCCGGTTACAGTTGGATTAGGTATTGATAATGTTCCGGCTACTGCCTGGTTGTTTGTATTGAAAGTATAGGTACCAGTACCTGCATTAAATGTACCATTGTTTGTAATACCCCCCCTGACAGTTATTGATTCATTAACCGAAGAATTGTCCCAGATACCACCTGCATTGACGACTATAAGTCCGGTAAAGGTTTTTGTCCCCGTTGTACTGGTATAATTGATAGTTCCGCTTATTGAAGTCGGACCGGTTGTCGTCAGATTAAATCCTCCAACGGACAGTGTTGCCCCATTTGCTATACTTAAATTGGCACATGCTGCAGCTGCTGTCCCGATTGTGACGGTTCGTCCTCCTTCGATAAATACGTTGTCACCTGCAACAGGAAATGGTGCGCCCGGTGCGCCTCCCGAAGTTGCGGACCAGGTGGAATTAAGGTTCCAGTTTCCGGTTGCAACTGAGTACCGGTCGGCTGCAATAAGTGAGAATACAGTAAATGATAAAACCACTGCCAGGAAATACTTCTTACAGTTAAGGTCGGGTCTTATCATCTCTATAAGTGATTAATGCAAAAATTGCATCGTTAGTCAGGATTTCAATGAAGTGCTAATTCTGCTTCAGCGAATCTGACAGGCCTAACATCGGAGGGGGCTGAAAAAATCACCCTGAGTGTACCTGATCTGAAATCCACACCCGGAACAATATTCAGATTAAACTGGAATCTGCGTTTTGTATTGGGTGTATAAACAGCAACACCATTTGCGATACCGACCCGTGTAACTTTTCCCTGGGTTGAGATATGATCAACCGAAAGGTCTCCAAATACCGACATATTCCCTGTCCTGTTAAAAACCAGCCTGAACCTTGGAATTGTATCATTTACCATCTCAAGTCCAAGATCGGAAAGAGTAACTTTTGTTGTGGATTCTCCGACCCGGATAATTGCCGGTATAGTTATGCCAAATATTGGTATAAGCCTGACCGAAATTGTTGTCGTATCTTTAGCAGCTTCTCCTTCACCCAATGGAGTTTTTTTGGGATTGATCTGAAATAGAAATGAGAACGGTATTCCCCCGGTTCCAGTTCGTTTGATCTGATCAGCTGTATCTTTACAGCCTGGGCTTCATTTGGTCCAAGGGTTACCGACCTTGGAAAAAACCTGATAAAGCGGTCAGCAAACCGTTGACCGGGATCAGGTTCGGTAATAGTTTCAAATCCTCCGTCTTCTTTCATCCTGATCTGAATCAGCGAGATCGCATAAGTTGCAGTGTCCTCACCCGTATTTGCCAGGTTAAGATCCATGGATCTTTTTGCTCCTTCAAAAACTACTCGTCTGGGAGTGATTAAAAGGTTCCCCTGAGCTATTGCAGCTTACCGGGAAAATAAGTCATCAATCCCCAAAGCAAGGCAAGAAAAATCATAAAAGACCTTAATCTCCGCAGGAGAAATGCAACTTGCAAAAAGGTACCGATCTGATTTGCGACATTTAATTTAAGTTTTTATACGCCAGCTAGTTAAAGTCAAAAGTAATTGTATATGATCCGGTATATATACCTACCGGGTTGTCATAAAGGGTGCCGACCTTGAGAGTGGCACCCACATAAACAACCTGAAAACCTTCCTGCAGTGTCCCGGTTCCGATACCCTGTGCAGGCTCTGATACCCAGTCCTGAATAAGCATTGTTTTTGCAGCAGAGGTATGAGTAAGAATAACCGGACCGGCAGGCAGGGTAATGGAATATGCAGCACCCGGATCACCTGAAACAAAAAAGCTGGCCGCATTATGAGTACCGACACCCTCAAAGATACTTCCCATAACTGAAACTGTGCTTTGAGGTGTAAGAATTATCATTCCTCCCTGCGGTCCGGGAGAAAACCTTCCGAAATTCAACTGTGATGTCTCACCTGCAGAGAAAACCGGAATTATTTCGGCAATAACATGACCCGTTGCACTAACCGGGGTTGCTGGTTGGGCATTGATATTGATAACGGTTAAGTGCAACAAACATATCAGGCTGTAAATTAATATCTTAAGCCTTTTCATTATGCCGTTGGGTATACTCTGACCTGATGATTTAGTTGTAATTAACAGTCACTGTAAAAGGAGTGCCTGAAACATAGGTTCCGGCAGCCTGGCTTCCGGCGACATTTAAGTTGCACCAACTGTCAGAGTCTGAGAACCACCGGCACTCAGAGTACCTGTACCACTTGGTGTGCTTGTCCATGTATCAACCGTCATTGTGTTTCCACCTGAAGTAATAGTTGTTGCGGCAGCCGGCAAAGTGATTGCATACGTATAGTTTGCCGCACCTGTAACATTAAAAGCTGCTGCTGCAACCGTTCCGGTGATAACAGGAAGAGTGCATCCACCAGTAGTTGAACGGACTGCGGCCGGGGTCATAACCACTGTACCGGCAACAGCGCTGACTGCGACGTTACCAAAATTCATATTCGCTGTATTTGCAATTCCAATAGGCCCGACAATAGTTGCTGAAGCCGTAGCCGTGGCCGAAACCTGGGCAAATGTTGTTGCCGCGATGCCGACAAACATAACCGCAAATAAGATTAATCTTTTCATCTGTTTCATCTTTTGAACTGTTTTAATTGTTAATTGTATCCATTGCTTTTATTATTTCCATTTCCAATATTTAGGGTTTTATAACCTCTCATTGGATCCTTTTACGTACACGAATTGCAGGTTTATGCTAATTCTAGGCAAATTACAAACCAATAAGTCAAAAAAGAGCTTAACTGATTTAAGAATATTTAACAAATTAAGTAAGTTATTAACACAAATAATTTGCAGTTTTATTGTGTCAATACATTGACAGAAGTTACGGAGTTATCCGTTTACAGATTAAAAGTATAGGTGTATTTAAGCATGACAGCCCGTGAGCTATAAACAGGAAGATTTGGAAATTCACGGTAAAGGTCCGTATTCCTGTCCTCATTGAACACCAGGTACAGGTCATTCCCTTCTTTTGGATTATACCGTAATCTGAGATTTGTTATTATCCCATGAAGGGCTGTATTGTATTGAATATAAGCATTTAACGATAGTCGGGTATTAAACATGAAGAGAGCCTTCAGTCCTACAATATGATTCGTCATTTCTTCCCCCCTTGATTTGAACCTGACATAATCAAAATTATAAGTGCCTCCCAGTTCAAAATGCCTTGAAATATTCCAGGTTGGCTGAAGCCTGACCGAAATACGCGATCCGTCAAAATACTGACCGGTTTCGGTCATAAACATTGTATAGAAAGATCGTGACATTGGTGTTACAATGTTACCCATGAAACTTGCATACTCATACCTTCCCGGGAACAACATAAACTTCGTCCTCGCTTATTTCAAGGCTGTCCCTCAGGTTGTCAATATTATAAACAAAGTTCAAGGGCTACCCTGCCACTGGCTCTTTGTCTGGAATGTCCAGCCAGTGAAATTCGTAAAGCTCATCAGCGATCCGTCGTCAATGTAAGTTCTGTACATGAACATGGCGTCAGGGGAATGAGAGTACAGTTTTGATTTTTCCTTTGATATCCAGCCATATCCTATTTCAGCTCTCATTACCCTGTAATCATCCATCATTTCAAATCCGATACCGGGATTAAAATGAACTACCTGATTGAGTATATCCGAAACCATACTTAAGGCCTTTATTTGCCCTCCTTTCCCAGGTCGCCATTAACAGGGAGGGTTCGTTAAACGAACTATTTTTTATGACTGTCTTCGAAAGTCTGGCTCCATCTGAGTTCCAGGTAATCATCGCCAAAAGCACGGAATATGCCATCAACACCATATGCAAGGTTGTACGACCCATCAGCTCCCAACCGGCTTGTCAGCCATCGTCCCGACATAGCTGTTATCATTTATAACCTGGCGTCGGAATCTCAATGCTCCGAAATTTTCTGAAGGGATATAGTATCCCGGCGTTCGCGAAGATAAGCCCACCTTTAATGATGCTGTCTGCATGTCGAGGAAACCGACATCCCACTCTTTTATTCTGCCTGTTATTCTTGCACCTCCGTAAATACGCACGGGCTGAGGATCATCCTCGTTATCGCTGAGTCCAATGCGGCGACTGTAGAACAGGTTACTGTTCCCACCAAGAGAGAAATCAAAAATACTGGCACGTTCAAGAAAGAACAGGCGTTTCTCGGGAAAGTAGAGAGAAAACCTTGTAAGGTTAATCTGCTGATCATCAGCTTCAACCTGAGCGAAATCGGTATTGGCGGTCAGATCCATTATCAGACCTTTTGAAATACCGTATTTAAGGTCCAGCCCTGCTTCGAAAGTTGGTTTGTTTGATTTGATATATTCTGTTTCAGTCGCATTGAGATCATTTGTGCTTTTAAAACCACCGAGAATATATGGGGCAATATAAAGCGGCTTGACCGTTTTAAGCCCCTGCAGCAATATTTCCTCTGCCTGTGAAGGTTTAAGCATCGAACTGGGACCCCAGTTGGGAGGGATTGCAGGGAAAATATCTAATTCGTTTTTTACAGGCATCCATCTCCATAGGATCATTCCCATTCTTACCTCTTCATTTTGCGACTGGAATCGAAGGCTTGAGACAGGAATCCGGATTTCAGCTGTCCATCCGTTTAAATCCTGTTTTGTGAGCACATCCCAGAAACCGTTCCAGCTGATGTTCATGGGTTGCTGATCGGGCATATAGACAAAAGCATCCCTCTGGATGTTCGCATCGAATCTTATTCCGTCAGGAGTAGTAAAGAAGGCAATTGCATTCTCCTTGTCGTTGAAGGTATCGAGGATTAACCCGAACCAGTCACTGCCCAATCCCATGTAATCGCGCTTCAGGCTGACCGATCTCACCATAGACTTGTCAATGTATTGAAGCCTTGCCCCTACATAAAAATAATTTTCGTCATAGCTGATTCGCACATCAGTAAATTCAGATGGTTCTTTACCGAAAACAGGAGAGTGCATTGTCAGCTTTACCGGAAGGATAGATGCCCAGGCATCTTCATCAGGAATCCCGTCAAATGTAAGCGTATGCGACAAGCGGGTGATTACAAGCTCGCTCTTTACAGATACAGAATCAGGCTGACAGAATAAAGCTACACCTGAAAAGGTAACAAGCAACCACAGTATGCTCAGGCGGATTATCATATCAGGACAGACAGGATTATCGTGAGTTCTAGCTAGTATTATTCGCTGATTGAATTAAATACTTGCTCTCAATTATTTCGATGAACCAAAGAATAGTGTAATACCAACTCTTAATCCAATGGTTCCGTAAACATATTTATCACTATTTTGATCCTTCCAGGTTTGAGCTGAATAACCTACAAGGGCATCGATCATCACATTGTCGCCAAGAGATTTAGCGGCACCGATTCCAAGTCCGTATAACAATAACGACTTCCTTGTCCTCGCCCTTCGAACCATCTGACCACTTTTCCTTCCAGAATCCAAAATCTACATTTGCTTCAGCGAAAGGATAGAATTTTCCGAGCGGGAAATAATATCTTACAAATGGTCCTATTGCGATCATTGATTCAGTGTCCTTGTAATCGCTGTCGGTTGATTTCTGATGATGATAATTTATCAGAAGATCTGCTCCGATTGCAAGATTATCCATAATGAAAATACCCGCCTTGGGCAACAGGTTAAAACCTATTGTCTTGTATGTTTGATTCACATCACCGTCGCTGTATTTGATCTTCTCGGTGGTGAATCCAAGGTTCATGAGACTTGTGCCAAAATCACCCAGACCAACAGTTGAAGTAATGCTTCCCATAATTCTGCCCTTTTCAAGCTGGGCATTAGCAGGCTGAAACGATAACAGGCAGAGTACCGGAATAAAGGGGAATAACTTTTTCATGATGAGATTAGTTTTAATATTGCTTACTCTTAAGTTTTTCAGTGAACACTCCTTAGTCTTTCAAAGGACCTTCAGGAATTTCCTGTTAATGAACCCGTTTAGAATCAGGATATTATCAAATGTAACAATTGAGTAAATATAAATCAAGTTTTTTAATATTCAATACTCCAATACTTGTCCGTCAGCAATCAATTGCTTTTTGACCTCGTCATATGTGAGATCATGTATGTCCTTATGGTTCTTAAGAGCCAGTGAAGCAATTGTTCCGGTGCTTTGTCCCAGGATCATAAATACCGGCTCCATTCTTATTGATCCGAAGGCAATGTGTGAACATGAAATACAAACTGGAACCAGCAGATTATTACACTGATCCCTCATCGGCATTATTGAACCCATTGCGATCTGATAGGGTTTTGGCGCAGCCACACCAATATCCCCTTCATTCTGTACATAGCCTCTGGATGTCACATACCTCTGAACGTTGTGCGAATCCATAGTGTATGAGCCCATACCAATTGAACCAGCCACTGGTCTTTTCCCCAGGACATCATTTTCGGTCATTATATATTCACCGATCATTCTGCGGGCCTCCCTCACATAAATATTGTATGGCCAATTATTGTTGTCTGCAAATTCGTCCTTTGCAAAACCCCATTTATTCATTGTCTCCCTGACCCATTCAGGTAAACGCCTGTCGGTTGCCATAAAGTAAAGAAGTCCCTTCTGATAATGTTTATGCTCTTCAATGATTTCCCTTCTTCTTTCATACGAGGCTTCAGGATAATCCCAGTTCATCCCAATATTATCAAAGCTGAACGGGCCATGATTATTGACATCTGTTTTTAGGTTCGGAATTGGATCGTATTTTCCGAAGAATTCATCCCATCTTGTTTCCGAAAGCCTGGCTAGAAGTTCATATTGCGTGCTGTCGTAACCTTCCGGCTTTATTATCGGCACCCTGTTCCCGGGATGCTGGGTGAGGCATAACCTGTAACAGTATGCCTGGATCTTGCTGTCACCTGTCCCGTTTTCCCCTGGAATTTCTGTTGATATCCGGGGAAGGAGCCCGCTTGAAGTATCTCCGGATATTTTATATGGGTCGATCTTATCCTTGAAATAATGTCCATGATGATGAACTCCTGCCTGAACACCATTCCAGGTCTCATTATAAAGACCGTTATCCTCCCTGCCTACGGTAAAGCTTATGCCTGCTGAAGCCATGAGATCTCCCTCATAAGTTGCATCCGCAAAGATCTTTCCCTTAAAGACCTTCCCGCTCAGGGTTCTTAATTGAAATGATCTTCCCATCTTTTTTGATCACACCCTTTTCCCTGTCAAGCCATTCATCCCTGTAAACAACAATGCTGTTATCCTTAAGCATTGTTTCAAAAGACTCTTCTGCGGCATGGGGTTCAAAGATCCACATTGTACGCTTCTCACCGTCAATTGCAGGATTTCCCTGACCGGTATTGCCATATTCCGACTGCTTCTGCCAGTTCCAGGATTCCGGCTTCTGATAATGCTGATAGATAAGTTGATAGAACTCTCTTGCCAGACCTCCGATCACCTCCTTGTTCCCTGTATCTGTAAAACCAAGTCCCGACGATGACATGCCTCCAATGTGCTTATCGGGCGAAACGATGATTACCGACAAGCCCATACGGTGAACCTGGACTGCTGTTGTTACAGCAGCGGATGTCCCGCCGTAAACTATAACATCGGCCTTGAATGTTTCAGTTGAAGTCTTTTTGCTGCAACCAAATTCTGTAAGGATTAAAACCACAGTAAAGATCAAATAGATAGTTTTTCTCATGGTAAGGTTTTTAGAAGATGTCTTATAACTGCTGGCACGGATTTAGCGAAGCGTAATCCGTGCCTTTCAATATTTGTTAATGGCACCGATTGCAAATCGGCGCCAGCGTTCAGCAGCGCCTTTTTAAAGTACAGTTTTATTGGTTCCCTCATGAACTCAACCATCAGTCACGATGGGAAATCATTTACTGTTTTTTTTGACCGGTTGAAATGAGTGTAAGAAGCAGGAACAACCATATTGCCTTCATTGATAAACCGGTTTCAGATTCTCTCAAATTCAATATCTTCACCGGTATCGTCAATATCGCCATCATTATTCATATCGCGTTTAAGCCGTAGGCTTGTTTCATCAGCGGCGAAATCACCTTTAACCACAAGCTCAAAATAGGGGATATTGTCTGTCCAGTATTGTGTCGACTGTCCGTTCCACTGAACGTTGCCGGTGCATTTGTCAGAAGCATCTTTTACACACGTTCCAAGTTCTTTCAGCATAAAGGTCATGTCGTAATGAGATATAACAAGATCGCCTTTTAATCCGATTATAACCGAAATTTTACCCTCGTCTTCCCTTACTATGACATACGTCTCTTCGTAGCTCTTTTTAGTGAGTGTAAGGGTACGGGTTGTATTAAAAACAAGATCATCGGTAGTGACTACTTCTTTGAACTGCCATGTCCCGACAAAAAGGGGATCATCTTTCAGTGACTGACAGGAGGATATAACAAAGAGAAACAGAAGAAGGAATAATAAATTGTAAAAAGAATTTTTAGCAATTATTTCCATCAGGTGAAGTGGGATAGTATTATCCGCCTAAGTTATTTAAAAATCACCTAAAAACCGACTTATATTCCCGCAAACTGTTTATTTTTTCTGATAAACCCTTATCCAGGCAACATTTTCCCTTGATGTCTGCCAGCCAGAGCTTCCGGAGACAAATCCCGGGTTCTTTACTTTCTCCCGGCTTCCTTCAATAAGGAGGACACACCCGAATATAAAAACCCCCCTTCTTTTTGGAAGGGGGGTGAAATTATCTTGTTTTAAACTTTGTGTTATTTCCTGCGGGATGAAGTACTGCTGTCCGATTTTTTAGATTTGCTGCTCTTTGCAGCAGATTTTGTTTTGCTTCCTTCATTACTCCGTCGGGCTGATGAACCTGCATTTGAAGTTGACTGCCTTGTTGACCTTGCGGCTTCTGTCCTCTGTCCAGATTCAGGTCTTGATGCAGGCTTACTTGTAACAGTTTCAGATGATCTCCGGGAGGTACCTGCGCTCTGACCTGCATCAGGTTTTGAAGTTGACCTGTTGGTAACAGTTTCGGAGGATCTTCTGTTGGTAACCGTACTTTGTCCGGCACTTGAGTTGGTGTTAGCCCTGTTGTTTACAGTGGTGGTCGACCGAGATGTAGCGCGATTGTTCTGACCTGAACTGCGGTTGACTCCGGAATTGCTGTTAACACTGCCTCCTGAACGGCGTGACGTTCCGACACTTGTTCCTTCCTGCTTTCCGTTATTTGGTGACTGGGAGACTGATCTTCTGCTATTATTGTTCCCTGATGAGATACTCGATGCTCTTTCAGGATGGACTTTTGCATACAATGCTTCACCATCTCTTCTCTGCTCGGGATGTGAATAGGTGGTTTTGTAGTGACCTTCATTTATCCTCATCGCAACATCTCGTGAGTAAGCTCTGTGTCCATTGTAGTAGAAGTCATTCCAGCGTGTGTACCTGTGGTTGTCCCAGTGACGGTAGTACCTGTAGTAATCGGGATACCAGTGATAATGATATCCGTAGTAGTAATCCCAGTAGAATGGTCTCCAGGTGTGCCAGTAACCTGGGTAATAACCCCAGTACCATGAAGAGTGCCATATACTATAGTTAGGAAGATAGATGAATCTTACTACCGGCCAGGCTGCAATCTGAACAGTAGTGGTTCTGACTACTTCAACGTTCTGTCTGTTGGCTCTGCCCGTATAACCCGGATTCGGGGTCTCATCCATTATCGGCTCAATTATGTAATTTTTGCCGTACAATGATTCATCACCTGTGAGCTGTATCTGCACAGATCCATCGCGAAACCTCTGAACTGTAAAAACAGCTACATCCTGGCTTTCGTTCCGGTCCAGCACAGCCTGCAATACAATAGTGTGAACATCCCCGTCGACATAGTCAATTACTTTCAGGTAATCGACCAGGTTATCACCATTAAGGTCGAGGTTATTGATCCTGGAATTTTCGTCGTTCAGGCTCCTTTCAAAACCTTCGAGGGTTTGGGATTCCTGAAACAACTTCATTACCGCGTAAAGATTAAGATTATCCCCAGGCAGACCCAGATATTCATCAGGCCGTTCCTGAGCTGTTAAAATGGTCCCGGCTGCAACTATCGCTGCGAGAATCGAGGTGATTAAGAATCGTTTCATGACTTTATTTATTATAAGAACGAACATAACAATTAATCAATGGCAAAACTTATGCCAATCCTTTTTAGGCTTATTAACATGCTCATCCATCATCTTAAAAATTAATTCCTTACGACTTTAATTAAACTTAAACGAAGTATTAATATTGTTTTAAGATATGCAGAAAATAATTACTTTCCTGTAAATTCAATATGGTCCTGATTTTAGTTTTGGTGGGCCCTTCTGCCAGGAAGTTCCCCGTGATTCAAATCCCCGGCTTGAGCAAGACAGACTCTCCGGGATGAGGATTATTGAGATTCAAATTTCATTATTGTCTCATAAACCCTTTTCCTGGTTTCTTCAGGTGTTGGGTTCAGCTCGAAAGATGTGAAATTCCCTTTTTCGACATCGATCCTTTCAAATACCATCAGGTAAAGATCAAATATGATCGCGAGGCTTAGCTGATACCTTGGTTCCAGTAAAGGCTGAATTTTTACGATAATATTCCGGGTATTTTTAATGTATTCATCCGCCAGTTTATAGTACTCCCTTATCAGGTTCCGGAAACCTGGAGTAACTGAACGTCCGTGTGCTATATCGCTTAATTCACGACGGGTAAGCCCATTTTTAAGTATCAGATCATCAGCAAAATAATTCAGGTTATTAAACTGATCCTTCTGAAAATCCCTGATAATATGGACAAGGTAACTGAATATTGCGCAAGGGGTTGCAGCCTCTTTTACATCGAAAGCCGGGTCCCTGTAGCTTCCGTCTTTCCGGTAGAGCCCGCTTAAATGTACAAAGATCGAGGCAGGAGCCACCGAAGCTCCCTGGGCATAATCGAGAAATGCTGCAAGCGTGGGGAAACCGTCATTGTTGATATCGTAGATCATCGATTTGGCAAATGCTTCGATCGGCCAGACCGGGATCCTGAATTTTTCAATTGTTCTGGTCAGCGAGTCATTTTCGGGATTGCAATCTTCATTGATGACTATCTTTTTAAGCCACTCATTAACATCTGCAATAAACTCAACTCTTTTTTCCTTTGCAATCAGCCTGTTTGCCGCCTTGTGATTGTCGATAAGATCATCAATGGCACGCATGAATTTGTAACATGTCCTTGCCGCGCAATACCTCTCCTCATCCCAGAAATTAGCGGCTATTAGTATATTTGGATGATCGATTATCCTGTTGAAATCGATGGAATTAAATATCCCTATGAATTGTTCCCTGTATGAATTCATTAACGTTATTCAGTTTTTGCTTTAAGATCATTTTCCATGAGGATCCTTTCAGACACAAGTTTTGCAGAGATCAGGACATTGGGTATCCCGTTTCCGGGATGGGTGCTTCCTCCTGCAAAATATAGGTTTTTATATTTATCGTGCCTGTTATGAGGGCGAAAATAACCCATCTGGACTATGTTATGGCCAAGGCTCCCGAAAACTGATCCTCTTGAAATATTGCAGGAGCTTTCCCAGTTTTCAGGAGTAAAGCAGATTTCAAACTTGATGTGTTCCTCAAAGTCCTGAAGGCCCAGCTGCCTAAGGCGCTTAATGACTGCGTCACGTGTTTTTATCTTTTGCACCTCCCAGTCCTGAATGAAATTCCTGTCAAGGTGTCCTGCAGCAACAACAACCGATATGGTATCATGCCCCGGAGGTGCGGCTGTGCTATCTGTCCTGGCAGGGGCGTGGATATAAAAGCTTGGGTCATTACCAACGGATTTTTCTTTAAAAATCATGTCAAGACCCTTTTTAAAACCGTCGGACAAAAATACATTATGCTGGCCCAGCTGCGGATATGTCTTATCAAGTCCCCAGTGAAAACAGATAGCTGAACAGGAATACTTCAGCCTGTCAAGATGAAATGATGCTCTCCTGTCGGGTAGTAAATCGCGGTAAACATAGGGTAGATCCGCATTGGCGATCACAATGTCAGCCTTTACTTCCGTATTATCGTGAAGTATTATGCCCTCAGCTCTCTTTCCTCTTACAATAATCCTTTTGACAGGGCTGTCAAAATAATACCTAACTCCATTCTTCCTTCCGGCTTCTTCCAGTTTCTTAACAATTGAGAACAGACCTCCCTGTGACGGGAAATAACCACCCTCAGTCAGTTCTGCAGCAGGCACCATCGAAAACAATGCCGGTGAGTCAAAAGGACTCTGCCCGACATAAATATTCTGAAAGGTGTAAGCCATAAGAAGATGTGGATGCTGAAAGAATCTTGTTGCATATTTATAATGAGGGGTGAATGCTTTTATTCTGAATAATAATGGTACCATTCCGGGAGTGAAAAAACTGAATAGATTCAAAAAATTGCGATCAATCAGGTTCTTGAGAGAAAGCTTATAGATCTCATATCCTTTGGAAACATATTTTTCTGATCTCCTGAAACTACCAGGTTCAATCTTCTCCAGCTGATCTTTCATTCTTTCACTGTCAGATGTGAACGTAAGAATCCGGCCGTTATCAAAATAGATTCTGTACAGATCGTCAAGCCGGATTGTTGACAGGGATTCATCCAAATCAAGCCCCAGCGATTTAAAGACCGATCTGTAAATTCCTGGCATCAGAAGCATTGTAGCTCCAAGATCAAACCTGTGCCCCTCCCTGATAATCTGGCTGCAACGCCCACCGGGCGCTGAATTCTTCTCATAAACACTTACCGAGTAACCATTTTTTGCCAGGTACGCGGCAGTCGTGATTCCTCCGATACCGGCTCCGATGATTACTGCCGTCCTGGTTTCAGCCATATTTGATATTTCTCAGATAAAATAATTGAATTTGGGTAAAGACGGATAAAAACCACAATTGTATACTATTTTGTATGGCAAAAATAAATTTTCTTTTGTTCTGTGCTTGTAATTCTTGTAAAGAATGTTCCCTCAGACCGCGCAGATCTGTGATAAAACTAATCTTTATCGATTGTTTCAGTTAGCTTCTTAACTACCCGGAATTCCTGGAAGAACTCTTTTGCGATAACTCTCAGCAAGGTGTAAACCGGGACAGCCAGCAGCATGCCTAACAACCCTGCAATTCCTCCGCCGATAATGATCACAAGGAAGATCTCCAGGGGATGTGATTTGACACTTTTTGAATAAATGACAGGGACAAGAATATTATTATCGATGAAGTTCACTAAAATAAATACTGCAGCAAGCTTTATGATAACAGGAAGCAGCTCGTTATATGATCCGGATGCCAGCGTCGATGTAACACCCAGCACAATACCGATTGCCGAACCTATAACAGGTCCAATATATGGTATTATATTCATTAAACCTCCAAAGAAACCGATAAGAAGAGCATTTTTAACACCAAATATCAGGAGCCCGATTGTAATGAGCGACATTACTCCAAGCAATTCAAGCAGCACTCCCACGTAATACCGGGCAAGTAGGTTCTTTGATTCGGCAACCACCTTCCGGGTTGCTTCATGGTGTCTTGTTGGCACTAAAAGAAGAAGGCTCTCCTCGAACATGTTTTCATCCTTAAGGAAAAAGAAAGCTATGAAGAGAATTGAAAATATTCCGATGAATATATTGCCAGCGACACTTACAAATTTAGCAATCACCGACCCCACACTTCCAAGGTTTACAACTAATTTGGCTTTGTCAATAAGGAAATCCTGGAGAGTCTGTCCATCAGGGATTGCGCCGAGTGCATGCATCTTTTCATCAATCCACCGGACTGGTTCAAGAAAGTTCTGGGCTAACATGCTTACATCGATCCTTGAGATTGTATCAGCCTGGTTGATAATCAGAGGTACAAAAATGCCGACCAGCGACATGAAAACAAGGACGATCACGATAAGTGATAAAACTGCGCTCAGAGAATGAGGTATTCTTATTTTCCTGAAATGGATCCTGTCAAAGAACCTGACCAGCGGCTGACCGATAAATGATAGCACAGCTGCAACCAGCAGCCATACTATTATGTAATAGAAACGCCATAACAGAAAACCAATAATAAAGAGGACAAGAACATACCCTGTGTACTTTAAAACCTGTTTCATTTATTTGTTGTTTTTACAATTCTTTGCCGTTTATCATAACCTGTTAAAGATAACAGACCTTTAATGGTAAATTGAGTTCAAACATTAATAATTAGTCCAAGCATCGCAATCCAGGCGCCTCCTGCAATGAGACTGTCAAACCTGTCAAGAAAACCCCCGTTCCCGGGTAACAGATTGCTGAAGTCTTTTACATTGTATTTTCTTTTATAATAAGATTTGGAAAGATCACCAATAAATGCAAATGCCACTATCCCTGCAGCCATGAACATTGCCTTGAACGGATGTGCAGGAATAAGACTTTTAAGGAGAAGGGTACTCAGAATGGCGACAATGGTACCACCAATAAATCCTTCAACAGTTTTTTGAGGGCTGACCTTCGGCATTAGTTTATTCCGGCCAAATATTTCCCCGGTAATCTGGCTGAAACTGTCGAAAATTGAAAGGATCATGAAGGTAAAAAGAACCGTACCTTTTTCCATGCCGCTGAAGACAAAAAGCCAAGAGAAAAAATTGCAAATACAATTGATGAGAGCAGGTAAAATATCAGGTATTTTATGACCCTGACTCCCTGAACAGCTTAAACAGTTCAAGAAACCCTGCAATTATAATAATTACAGCAAGATACCTGAAGACGACAGGATTAATGACAATGCTGAAAAAAACGATATTAATTATGAAAAAGTAGGTAATTGTTTTTTTCCAGCTTTTGCGTGATTCGAGGGCCTCTTTTTTCCGGTTGATGAAATAAAATGCAATAAATCCCAGGATAAAATATGCAAGGACTATAATGTACATTGTCCGGATCATTGCCTCCATAAGGATACTCTGTCTTTCTTATTTGGTGATGATCATAATAAATCCGAAAGCGATCATTCCGATCGCATACCATAATCTGATCGGACCCTCAGCCCGGCCTATCTTTATGCCGGCCAGAAACCTGGGACCTATCAGTGCGCCGACTATTGTCCCGGCCGTAAGGAAATAAACGAGTGTAAGATCAATTTCCCCCACAAGAAAATGCGCTCCAAGGGCAGAAAATGTATTTACACAGGAAACCATAAGAGATGTTCCAACCACCAGCTTTATCGGTATCCGCATTGAAAATAAACCGGCCTGGACCGGAGCCGTGCCTGAAGTTCCAAAGGTTCCTGTGATCACACCGGCCAGGAAGCCAAAAAAAGAACCCCTTGATATTTTTTGAAAGTTTGATCTGTCAGGTATACTGATTCCGTTGGCATCAGCTTTTTTTTCCCTCCAGTTGCTTATTAGCATAAGTAAAGCCATAAGGATCGAGTAAATGCCAAAAGTGGCTTTCAGCTGCCCTGTTGTCATAATGTTTGTCAGACTGGCCCCTGAAAGAGCCCCAAAAATACCTGCTATTGCAAATGCCAGGCCGAGGCGAAGGTTTATGTTCCCGTTTTTATAATGTCCAAACGACCCAACAATTCCGATAGGGAGTGTTGCCGCCAGGGATGTGGCTACCGCGATTTGGGCGGGCACATTAAAAACCAGGGTAAGGATTGGGATAAAGAAGAACCCGCCCCCTCCTCCAAGAAGCGAACCAATAAAACCTATAATAAAACCGACAAGGGGTAACCAGAGATAAAAATACTCAAATGAAGAGTGAAAGATCATAACGGTAGTTTTGTTTCAGCTTTTTTCTCCTTAAGCACCCAGTAAAGTCCTTTTACATTTGAACGCATTTCCGGAATTATAAGTTGAATGGAGACGCTCTCGATAGCACCGATGATTCCCCAGGTTATCACGAAATAATAGAACGGTAAAATAAAACCAACTGTGAAAAGACATATAAAGAAAGCGCCCTGAATGTACCCGCCGATTTTCGTGGTGTACATATGCATGCTTGGAAACTTCCTGAATTTGACAAGAGAAAAGATGACTGTAAAAACAAGGCTGCCGATGAAAACAAGGAAGCTGACCTTATGTGGCAGGAAATCTTCCAGCTTAAAAACATAAATACCGAAAAATACAAGCAAATAGGTAAGATTGTCGGCAAATGAGTCGAGCTTTGCTCCGATCGCTGTTTCCATATTGAACCTCCGTGCAATAAAACCATCGACGGCGTCGGACACCAGGTTGATCACTATAAAAATGGCAAACAATGACTCTTTTCCACTAATGGCAAAATAGACGATCAGAGGAAAAGCCAGCAGCCTGTAAATAGTGATCAGATTCGGGATTGTAAGTATTTCCTTCAATTTGACTCTAAAACTCAAGGCATAAGATAAGAAAAATCTATGAAATGAAAAGTTATAATCTAAATTCCATACTGATTTACAGATGGACAAGCTATCCTGGTCAGTATTTGGTTTTAAGTCCCAGTTTTGTGTCTTCTTTAACTTCAAAAAGCCAGTCTTTAAATGGTTTCGGTCCGAACATACCGTAAGCATTATTCGAAAAACCATATCCTTCGGTAGGCTTTCCGATTTTAGTTGTTTCCAGAGTGCCATTCAGATTCTCGTCGTGAAAATAACGGACCGCATATTTACCGTGGTGCAGATCCTTAATGATAATTGTACATTTATTTTCAAGGATAACTCCCTTTTCCTGCCTTATTACCGTCTCGTGTTCATCAAACAGCTGAAGCATAATCACTCCATTGTTATTCCTGATTCCTGTAATCTCAATTTCAAGTGTGCTCTGCGAAAAACCTGAAACTGAAACCAGAAGTGCTGCCAAGAGAGCAGGAAATTGTCTGTTCATTGCCATTTTATTCAGCCTGCATTAATATGTACATACAAATATATAATCGCCGGATGAAATTTCGCAGGTAGTCCTCCCGGCTTTCGATTCAACATTCTTTACAAATCCGGATGAAGTTATCTGTATCCCTTTTTCAGTTATCCTTCCGGGATCGGAAAATGGAATTTCAACAGTCGCTGTACAGTTTGGCGGTATGGTGACCTTCAATGTCAGGTTGTTGTCCGAAATATTCCAGGAGCTGGCTATTTCTCCATGAATTGTCTGGCAGACTGCTTCCACCCAGGTAATACCGTCCGGAATATCCGGTGCAATAAGGATATGTTCATAGCCTTTTGAACCCGGCATCTGCCGAATGCCTCCCAAACCGCTGTAAAACCATTCCATCAGGTGGCCAAGCATCATGTGGTTATTTGAAACATCCCTCAGACCGGCCCATGATTCAGTCAGGGACGTTGCTCCTTTCGCAAGCTGGAATCCGTAACCTGGTACATCTGACCTTGAATTCATCCTCGAAATCAGCTGCGACTGTCCTTCCTGTTCGAGCACTCGCAGCAGATAACGGTATCCGATATCTCCGGCAGTAAGTGCATTGTTGTTTTCATTTATTGATCTGACGAGGTTTGCCACAACTTCTTTTTTCACCGAATCGTCAACCATTCCGAAAAAAAGCGGCATTGCATAAGCTGTCTGACTTCCGGTTGAGTAGCACCTGGTTTCAGGATTGAAGAATTCCCTGTTGAAAGATTTCCTGATACTTTCAGCGAGATTCCTGTATAAAACAGCGTCATCATTTTCCCCGATCAGGGCAGACATACTCGCCAGCAATCTGGCATCATAATAATATATTGAGGTAGCTGTCACAGCCTTAGGAGTAAGCTGAGCTTCACCCGGGAATTTTGGACCCAGATCGTACCAGTCACCCAGTCCATTTGAAAGGATATTGTTTTCCGCCATGCCTCCAAGGTAGGCCAGATATCTTTTCATCATTGGATAGGCTTTCTTTACTGCATCGATATCCCCGTACCATTCATACATATCCCAGGGTACTATTATGCAGGCGCTTCCCCATTCCGGAGAATCGCGGAATCCCCCCAGGAACGGGACAAACTCCGGCGCAATATCGGGTACGAGGCCGTTCTCCAGCTGAGCCTCATTCATATCATCTATTTCCTTGTCAAAAAGGTTATGGATATCATAAAGATATTTGATCGAATTTCCCATGAGATGCGTCTGTTCCAGCCATCCCAGCTTTTCGCGGTGCGGGCAATCGGTAGCAACGCTGGCCAGGTTGCTTTTAATTGACCAGTTTATCAGTTCGTGGATCGAATTGAAAAGCTCACTGGAGCATTTGAAGCTGCCGCCGACGGGTGAGGAATTTCTTGTATGAAGAAGCTGAAGACCTGATATAACGGGAAGGTTTTCCGGATTTGGTTTACCTGGAGGAACAGCTCCGTTTGCCTGGACATACCTGAAACCGTAATAGCTGAACCGGGGAAT
The DNA here is from genome assembly GCA_963732115.1 of uncultured Bacteroidales bacterium. Lineage (GTDB taxonomy): Bacteria > Bacteroidota > Bacteroidia > Bacteroidales > VadinHA17 > LD21. Next base: position 296,690 of record CAVSYN010000033.1, on the reverse strand, counting down.
CCACATTTCTTCATTCCCTCCCTTTAAGGTGTAGTTGAAATAAAATGGTTCCCCGCTGGCTTTCTGTGTGACAAGTGAATCATCATCCAGGAGTTCTCCGGGTACAAGCCTGACTACCTGTCCCTCTCTGCCATGAACCATGAGTTTTATAATGCCTGAAGCATTCTGCCCGAAATCATAAACATATATGCTGTCATTCCTGCGTGTAATACTGCCGGCCTCAAAAGTCTGCATTATCCCGAGCGGATAATCACTCTCCGGCTTAAGTTCCCCAATTGGTTCCCTGGCCTTCAGTGAATTATTCCATTTATTATCATCAAATCCTGGTTTATCCCACCCTGGCTGTTCAAGCCTTGCATCGTAATCTTCTCCGCCGTAAATGCTTGTAAAAGTAATGGGAGAAGAGGTGGTCTTCCATGTGTCATCACTTACGATAATCTCTTCAGAGCCATCAGTATACCTTACGATAAGCTTCACTATCATTTTTGGTGCTCCCCAGGCAATTACGAGTTTCCGGTACCTTTCCCTGTTGATGTTGTAAAATCCGTTTCCGACAATAGCTCCTATGGCATTTTTACCGCGTTCCAGATTCCGGGTTATATCATATGTGTTGTAGAAGCAGGTTTTTTGATAATTGGTCCACCCCGGGGAAAGAAACCGGTCCCCGATCTTAATCCCATTTACATGAAGCTCATACTGGCCAAGACCACTAACAAATACTATTGCCTGAGAAATTTTTTTGTTGACCGAAAGCTCCTTCCTGAAGTAAGGTACAACTGTTTTCTTTTTTGCAATTTCCCCAAGATTATTCCCGCTCCCATGCACTCCCGGAACAAGCAGTAGTGAATCGGGGATTTCGTCATATCCGATCCATTTTGCTCCGCTCCAGTCGGCTTTTTCAAACAATCCGGTGATAAAAAATGACGGCTCGCTCCAGTCTGAAGGAATATCATTATTGTCCCAGAGTTTCACTTTCCAGTAATATTTGGTTGCAGGCTTAAGTGCCTGACCTGCATAATGGATCCAGGCGGTCAGGGAGGAGGCTATTTCCCCGGAATTCCATAAACAATCACTTTCAGATTTCAGATTTTGTGGATCAGTATCAAGAATTATCTGATATGCAGTTTGCCCTTCACCCCTGACCAATGATGTGATCATCCAGTTAAATACAGGAATTTTCCCAATTCCCAGCGGGTTCTCAAGATTATTGCATTTGAGTTGTACCGGAGTAAGTCCAGATCTGTTGTTTCCCATGCATTGTACTAATAAAAAAAGTAGCATAAACGGTTGAAGAAGTTTATTCATTATCAGAGAGTTACACAATTCATTTTATTCTTCACCCCTGCCCCCTGCAGAAGGTTTATTAAGAACCTAGTAATTAATAAGCCCCCTTTAAGGGATTTAAGGGTGATTAAATAGGGCTACTTATTTAGCTGCCCCAAGTCAAGCATTTTAAAATTACAATTCACTTCCGGATTATCTATTCAAAAAGAAAGATTTCTTCAATTTTTACATTAAACACCACGGCAATGTCATGAGCAAGTTTGAGGGAAGGATTATGTTTATTCTTTTCCAGAAAGACAATTGTTTCTCTTCTGACATTCACCTTTTTTGGTTGATTTTATTTCTATCGCTTTTCCCTGGCAGGTCAGTTTAAGGGGATTGCCAAGCTTCAAAGTTATCTTTCCTTCTCTATTCCTCCGAAAACCATTGCACAAAGCCGTCCGTTCCCGACTGGAAGTGCTTCATTCCAGTTATCTGCAGGCCTTGTGAACCATATCTTTAGTCCCGAAAGGATATCCTGTCCATTTGTAAGGGCAGAAGTCAGAAAAAAGAGGATTATGATGAAACCCAACAGGTAGGTTTTTTTATTTCATGTGAGACAGGTATTTTTGTAGTAAATATATTGCAAAAAAACAAAAGGGGCGTTGCATGCAACGCCCCTGACATTCAACAACAAAAACTATTACTGTTATTTCTTTAACAAGTCACGGATCTCTGTCAGCAGAATCTGATCCTTGGTCGGGGCAGGGGGAGCGACAGGTGCTGGTTCTTCCTTCTTCTTGGTTGCATTAATTGCTTTAACCAGCAAAAAGACAGCTATTGCAACAATCAGGAAGTCAATAGCAACCTGAATAAAACTACCGTAATTCCATGTCACGGCAGGCTTTACTTCAGTAGCTGCCTTCATCACAACTTTCAGGTCAGTGAAGTTCACTCCGCCAAGAAGCAATCCTATAGGTGGCATGATAACGTCACTTACGAGAGAGGTTACAATCTTGCCAAATGCTGCACCAATGATGATACCTACGGCCATATCGACCATATTACCTTTCATTGCGAACTTTTTGAATTCGTCTAAAAATTTCATTTTGTCAGGTTTTAGTTATGTAAATCAGAACTTGTAAGAAAATCCAACTCCCAGAATCTCTTTGAACTGTGTTCTTGGACCGGGGGCTTCTGTTGATTCAAAGATCCCGTTGCCGTTTCTGTCGACAGGGACTTTTATATTGTCATCGTAAAGCAATACGGTATTGAAGTTCACCGAAATGAATTTATTTACTTTGAGTGCAAGAAGAGTCTCCCAGCTTATATCTACGTTTTGGGGATTATCCTGGTAGTTTAAGAAAAGGTCAACCTTGGTGGTGAACGAAACGTTTTTAAGGAATTCATCCTTGAAATCCCCCTTTGAATAAATGACTCTGAGGTATCCTCCGATCTCGCCCCTTGATTTCTGACCCGGGGTTACTCCGAATGCACCGGCATCCGACAGAATCTGGTCAGTGACGAACGTAAACTTGGCTGTAAAAGGAGCAATAAAAGCACTGAAATACTGGCTGGGCTTGTAATCCAAACCTATGGCCAGAAGGAGATAAGCAGGGGCAAAAAGATCGGATATCTTGTTATCGGTATCAGGATACTTGTACCCCGGGCTCATCTGGGTTCTGAAATTCAGAAAGATTGCATAATTGAAGTTTTTGAATGCTTCCCTCCCGTATTTTGATGTAAAGTCAAACTTATCATCAGTTTTCAGTAAGTCGGCGTCCTTCCCCTGTTTCAGGAGACCATAACCTAAATCAAGAGAATTATCCCATGATGATTTCCCCTGTTTGAGGTTTGCAAATATGCTGAGAATTCCGTTGACAGCAAATGAGTTTTGTCCGCCTGCTGCCCAGTTGGTTAGGGATGTCTGTGCAAGGTTAACCGCAAATACTCCTCCTGTCTTCCATCCCATTACCGTATCCGCATTTACGGACCTTAGCTTCTTTTCAGCTTCTGTAACCTGTGCGGATGTCAGCGTGAAGAAGGTGAAAAGAATAAATATTGTTAAATATGATTTTAGCTTCATGTAGATTGGATTTAGTATTCCAAAAAGATACCGCATGCAGAATCTTTTATTGCAAATTAAAGGCAAACCGCAAAGATCTCAGCGAGTCATAACTAACAAAGCAAATGACTACATATTTTCCTGCTTAGCGAGTTTTGTTTCTTACTTGTTCTCTGCGGTTAGCACACCTCAGTTTGAATCCCTCGGTCCTATTTTGCCACCTCTTTGATTACAGCTTTGGAAGAATTTCTTTTTACAGATTCAATACCATTGTCCCTGCCGCTTTCGCTTTTATAATTCTGACTTGTTCCTATAATCTGACTGTTAGCCGCAGTTATAGCAAAACGGAACATTTTTGTAGGGGTTTGTGTCTTGGAAAACCTTTTGGGATCACCCGAATTCTTCTTAACTGAGTCGATGCCGTTAAGACATGAAGCCTTGGTGTTGTAACCTTCACTGCTCAGGATTGTCTGGCCATTGTCGGCTTTCAGACGAAAGCGGAATTCATTTTTCTTGCCGCTCTGGTAAACTTCAAACTTTGCCATCTTGGATAATTTTAGGTGAAAAACTTGTATGAAAAATTTAAAATCTGTTCTTTTTCAGTGAATTTTCAATATACGCAGCTAATCATTCCCTAAGCTGTTTTAATAGTTCCAAATATAGGATTTTTTAACAATTTTTAGTAAGTATGATTTTTTTAAATGATCATTTGGCACTTTTTGATTATTGAGGTTAAACCGTTAAATTGCATCAGTTGATTTTCTGTCAGACTAAAATTGCACAATATGGACAAAAAGGAATTATTTTCAGCACATATTAATGAAGGTTATGCCTGCAAAGGCGATTCCATCATACTTGGGGGCGCAATACTCGACGGTACGCCATTGACAAATACACTGATCAGAGTGCCGCTCAAAACAATGAACAGGCATGGCCTTATAGCCGGCGCCACCGGGACAGGCAAAACGAAAACCCTGCAGGTTATTTCAGAACAGCTTTCAGAAAAAGGCATCCCGGTCCTGCTTATGGATGTAAAGGGAGACCTCAGCGGAATTGCGATGCCGGGCGAGGAGAAACCATTCATAACCGAAAGGCATGCAAAAATTGGTTTGCCGTATTCAGTCAAAGGCTGCCCGGTTGAGCTGTTAACAATTTCACAGCAGGATGGAGTAAGGCTACGTGCAACAGTCTCTGAATTCGGACCTGTTCTTCTTTCAAGAATTCTTGACCTGAACGACACCCAGAGCGGCGTCCTTGCTGTCATTTTCAAATATTGTGATGACCAGCGGCTTCCGCTTCTTGATCTTAAGGATCTCAAAAAGGTGATCCAGTTTGTTACAGAGGAAGGTAAGGAAGAAATGGAGCGTTCCTACGGGAATATCTCACCAGCGACAACCGGAATAATACTTCGCAAGGTTATGGAGCTCGAACAGCAGGATGCTGACCTGTTTTTTGGTGAAATGTCGTTTGACATCAACGACCTGATGAGGCGCGACAGAAACGGGAACGGATATATCAATATCATCCGCCTTACCGACATCCAGGGCAAGCCAAAGCTTTTTTCGACTTTCATGTTATGCCTTCTTGCCGAGGTTTATGACGTAATGCCTGAAAGGGGGGATGTCGAGAAGCCTCAACTTGTAATATTCATCGACGAAGCACATCTGATTTTTAACGAAGCGAGCAAAGCTCTTCTTGATGAGATTGAAAACATGGTAAAACTTATCCGTTCAAAAGGAATCGGTGTTTTCTTTGTCACACAGAATCCGATGGATGTCCCAAATGAGGTGCTTGCCCAGCTTGGTCTGAAGGTCCAGCATGCCCTCAGGGCTTTTACGGCAATTGACAGGAAGGCAATCAAGCTGACTGCTGAGAACTTCCCTTTATCCGATTATTACAAGACTGATGAAACTCTTACCAGTCTTGGAATAGGAGAGGCCCTTGTAACTGCATTAAATGAAAAGGGGATACCAACCCCATTGGCTGCGACAATGATGAGAGCCCCCTCAAGCCGGATGGATATTCTTTCTCAGGGAGAGATAGATTCAATTAACAGGAATTCGGACCTGGTCCGGAAATACAATCAGGTTATTGACCGTGAAAGTGCTTTTGAAATTCTTACAGGCAAGGCTGAAGCCATTCAAAAGCAGGCAGAAGAAGAAGCCTCAAGAAAGGAGTGGGAGAAGGAGAGAGGAGGAGGATGGGGAAGGAGTGCCCCCGGCTCGTCGGGAAGAAAAGGCAGCGTTCTTAGAAGTCCTGTGGTAAAGGTTCTGACCAGCGCAACCTTTATAAGGGGTGTGCTTGGGATAATGAAAAAGGTTATAAGATAGCTATCTACTCGTGTAGCGGCCTTCTTTTCAGGACCCCGCCTTTGGCATTGCTGATGGGGAAATAGTAGACAAATGCATTTTCATCAACCTCGCTTACCAGTTTTTTAACTTTGCCGATTTCGAGTTTGGTTACGATTGTAAATAAAATATCCATATCGGTAACGCCTTCTATATCAGGATGTTTTCCGATAATGCTTCTTTTCCCCTTATAAATTGTTATTCCGCGGCCCAGCTTTATTGTAAGAACACGTTTTATTTTAGTACTTTTTTCAGAGATAATTGTAATCCCCGTGTATTCTTCAACCCCTTCAACTAAATAATCGATTGTTCTGGAGGCAGCCAAATAAGTCAGGATTGAATAGAGGGCCGGCTCTATTCCGAGTATGAATGCCGCGCAGCTGAAGATAATAACGTTGAAGATCAAAATCATATCACCAATAGAGGTTTCGATTTTCCTGCCAACGTAAAGAGCAAGGATCTCAGTTCCATCCAGAACACTTCCACCACGAACCGACAAACCTACGCCTGCCCCAAGAAATAATCCCCCGAAAATTGCAATCAGAAGCTTATCGTGAGTTATTACCGGAAAATTAACTGTTGCCAGAACCAATGAGAGCCCTGCAATTGCTATGAGGGTTTTAATTGCAAAATATCTGGATATCTGGCTGAAGGCCAGAATGATAAATGGCACATTGATAATAAAAATCAATACTGATAGAGGTAATTTCGTTGAGAAGGAAACAAGCAGGGAGATACCTGTAACTCCACCGTCGATAAAATGGTTGGGGATCAAAAAACCTTTAAGTCCGAAGCTTGCAGAAAATATCCCCAGAATAATAAAAAGGGCACCCTTAATATTTTCTTTAACGGCTATAGACATTTTAATAAAGATGTAATGTCAGCTAAAAACTGACTTGCTCTTCAGAAGAAATCCTAATTCCTGACTTTTATGCTGTCGACCAGGTATTGTGAGTCTCCTCTCCAGAAAACTGCTCCGTTCTTTTGGAGATAGTGCACAATAACATTCCTGCCCTGAAGGGTATCAAACTGTATGGCCATTTTTTTATCAACTACTGAAAATATGAATTTTTCGGATGCCAGAGTAACATTTGCATTGCTCGAAACGCTGCTTAATATCATCTCGCCTTCGAAGGTTTTAAAGAAGGTACCTTTATTTGAGAATTTCTGCAGAAGACCGGCACGGTATCCTTCGCTGTAGGTATAAAAATATTTCCAGTAGACAAACGTACACAGGAAGACAATGATCAGGGTCAATGTCCATTTCAAAATCCTTTTAGTTTTTTTTACAGCTCCCGACCATTTTGAAGGTTTTGGCGAAATGTTTTCTGCCCCCATTTTAAGATAGTTTTAGGTTTGATTTTAATACATTTTTCTTCTTCAAAGTGAATAGAATTAGTTCACTCCGCAAAAGAAAAGAATTAAGTAATAAAGTTAATGGATTTTATTGCTTAAGCGCCGCTTTGGTAAAGATATATTCAGGAATTTTCTGGTTGAATTTAATTGTTGAAATCTTAAATTCTGTGCCGCCGCCCTGTTTCAGCATATCTTTGTAAACCACGGTCATCGGAAACCACCGCCCCTCTAACAGCCTGACATCGGACAGGGTAGTTCGTTTCAGGAGCTCTCCGCTCTTTGCATATAATTCCTCCCTTAGAGGTACAAATCTTTCTGCGTCGATCCACACTTTTCTGGAATGATATGCTGCATCAATGACTTTTGCAGTAAGCTCAAGAACAATTGTCTTCCTGTCAACAATGACTTCATTTCCGGTAACTTTCGCTGAATAAACATCAGTTAGTTTGCGGTCGTCCATCATATCCTCATAAGAAAGATCCGACCCCATCACTGACTGCCTCAGCATATGACCTGATATCTGGATTGTCCTGTCGGTTGTAGGAGAATAGATCCAGAGCTGGTTTTCAAGCTTAAGCATCTTTGTTCCCTGTTCACGGGCAGGAGAAAGGTACTCCGTAAAGGATTGTTTATCTCCTGCTGAACAGGTCTTTGAAGTGATTGTCCTGCTGGTTCTGGATCCATGGATGATCATCAAAGATTCGAATACCCTGTTGTCGGAGGATATGTTCTTCTCAACCTTTTTCAGTATCGCATCAGCATCCTGCTGACCAAGACTCACCTGAGAAAGAAGTGAGACTGCTATCAGACAAACTTGCGATATTATTGCTTTCTTCATCATTTCAAAATTTTTCATGCTTCCAGTTCCTTGAAAAGCTTTGCGGTCTGCCTCCTGTAGATTCCTACTCCTGAAAGCATTGTGCCGATAACAGTTGATAATAATCCCGGCATAAAACCGATATAGAAATCCACAGGTGTTATATGCGTCCTCAGAACTGAAGGGATCATTATTGATGAGCTTTTCATTAATCCCGAAATATTGATGCCATACTTTTGCACAAGCCATGCAAAAAAGAGGCCAAACAGAGTCCCGATAACTGATCCTGCCAGCCCGATTATTACCGATTCCCATATCATTGTACCATAAACATGCCCCTTCTCTTCGCCCATTGCCAGCCTGATGCCTATCTCGCCATATCGTCTCAATCCTCCAAGTAATCCGGCATTCCACAATACCAGCGACATGGCAAATATAAATACCATGGTAATATAGTTTGTGAGATTATCGGCTAGTTTTACATACTGGCCCATGCTTCCCTGCTGACTCAGTGTTTTCATTACGGGAGCAAATTCATCAGGGTTGTCTGAATTGGCCGAATTAAATATCCCGGCATTTTGCAAAGCTGACTCATCATCATAGAAACTGTTTTTTGAAAATCCTAATATTTCTCCGGCAGCATCGTCCATATCAAGGGCATTTCTTACATCCTCAATGTCGGCAATAACTGCTCCGCGATCGAGCACCTCCGATCCGAACGAAAGGGTGCCTGAAACAATAAAGTTGCAGATTGTCATACTGCCATTCATCGTGGATCCGATAAGTGTGATCATGTCTCCGGGATTAACTTTAAGCTTTCTGGAAAACTCTTCACTAATCAGAACCTCTCCCTTTTTACCCGGCATATTACCCCTGACAAGCGATTTAATGAGATTTAGCCGACCAGGCTCTTTTGTTCCGGCTGAAAGCAGATCAAGTCCGATGCCCATCGCAGGGCCCTGAGTTTTCGTTTCACCGGCAACATCGGGTGCATCAATTAATCCGCCGAACTGGATCCGGGGAGCCCACTCCATAGCCGGGAACTGCTTTGCCAGTACGCTTAGGAGTCCACCTGAATTAAGCAGGGCAAGATCGTTAGGCAACTGAGTCATGTTTTCTGCATAGGCCTTTGTCATTACTTTAACATGGCCACTTGAGAATCGGGCATTCATCTCAATAATATCACCCATGAAGCCTTTGATATAGGCATGTAACATAACCGTAAGCATGACACCTATTGCTACCACAAGAACGGGCAGCCGGCTCCGGCTTTTATCACGTATGAGGCCTTTTAAGAGAAATTTAATCATTGCAGTTTCCCCCTTAATGCGTCGGTCGGATTCATTTTAGCTATCCTGCGCGATGGCCAGTAGCTAACCATCGCTGTGACTGCTGTCATAATCAGTACAGTCGTTACGATCAATCCTGCGCTGTAAACCGGATATAAGGTCTGAGCAATAGCCATCCCGAATTCGCTGGTATCGATGGGCATCTTCCATCCTGTTTTTGCCATATGCGCCAGGAAGGGAAGTCCGTACGCTGCTGATAAAAGAGCAGCCAGAACGGAATGCATTGTTCCTTCAACCGTGAAAAGCCCCACGACCTGACGGCGGGTATACCCCAGGGCAATATAGGTACCGATCTCCTTCTGTCTGCGGAATATTGACAGTACCTGTGTGTCGAAAATAGCCAGCATTGCAAGCAGCAATAGAATTGCATACATCACCGACTGGCCGACACTCTTGGTCTTTATCATTGTATCAACTGATGCTGTAAGCTCCCGTGTACTCTTCAAGGTCCATCCGTCGAGGGACGGGCGGCTTTTTTCGCTGTCCCTGAAAGTAAGTATTGTTGCCTCACCTGGCATCAGCATCATTTCCTGAAGCTTTTCAAGGGATATATAGATTTGTCCGGTTTCTACCTCGGGGACATTAGTTGAGAAGATTCCGGTTATCAAAATGTTCCCTGCATCAAATGTCCCGTTTGCATCGCGCCAGCGTATCATAATCTGGTCCCCGGCATTTGCTTTTATGCTTTTGGCCATAAGTGAACCGATTATTGCGGGGATAGCATCGGTAATCGTGTCCAGCTTTTGCGACGGAAGCATGAACAGCGATTGCCGCGGATTAATTCCTTTAATTACAATTGACTGAAGTCGTCCCTGTGGATAAATGGTTCCCGGTGCGATAAGGAAAGGCTCCATGTCACCACTTGCGATCTCATCCTGAACCTGTTGCGGAATAATGGCATGGCTATCAGTAAGTGTGAATGGATCGAGCGGGTCATATTTCTTTTGCCAGTACTGTCCGCCACCGATTTCCCAGTTGGTCATATCTGTTTTTGCCTGCTGATCCCATCCTATTAAAACCCCTTTCATAAAGATGATCGCAACAAACGAGAAAGACAGAACAGTCACATTGAGCCATGTTCTGAGCCCAGCTCCTATAAGATTCCTGTATGCCAGTTTAATTGCTAACCACATTGTAATAATCATTAATTTGGTTTTATCTCTTCTCTGTCGATTTTACCATCAAGAAGGAAGATTTTTCGGTTCAGATAGCTTATCACCTTATCATCGTGAGTGGCAAATAGAAATGTCGTTTTCAGCTCGTAATTCAAAGACACCATGGTCTTCAGGATGTTATGTGAATTAGCTGCATCGAGGTTGGCAGTTGGCTCGTCGGCCAGGACGAGCGATGGCTTTTTGACCATAGCCCTCGCTATTGCCACCCTCTGGCATTCGCCTCCGGATAACTGAGGCGGTTTGGATTTAACCTTATCGGTAAGCCCGACCCATTCGAGGGCATCCATTACCATTTTTTTCCTTTCGGATGCTGAAAAGTTCAGAAGCAGCAACGGGAATTCCACATTTTCAAAAACAGTGTGGACTGCCAGGAGGTTATAGCTCTGAAAGATGAAACCAAGGTTCTCCTTCCGCAGCCGGGCTGCTTCTTTTGCAGAAAGATTTCCGATTGACCTGCCCAGGACTATCGCTTCACCGGTGGTCGGAACATCAAGTGAACCGACAATATTCAGGAGAGTGGTTTTACCTGAACCGCTTGGACCAACAAGTCCTGCAAATTCTCCTCTGTTCAGGACAAGCTCTATCCCGTTGAGGGCAGTAAATTCACCTTTTCCCATAGGGAATCTTTTGACCAGGTTTTGAACTTTTATTACCGGTGATGTTTCCATTTTGAACTTTTTAGTGATTGAAAACCAACATAAGCTGGATACCCTTTCCGGAGTAAAGGTTCGTTGTTCCCGATTGTGCAGGCAGCTGATAGTAGACCGGATTCCAGTATCCCATTATATAAAGCATTATATTGTCAAATTGTTTTTGCCAGGAAACAAAATTGTAAATTGTTTTGTTCGTCCAATTAAAATAAACGATAGCGCTTAGTTTATCAAACTGGCCAACGGGGTAATTTGCCGTCAAAAGTGAAAATGAAGTTCTGTTTGCGAAATCAAATGCCTTCTGGTCATACGATAGCAGCAGGTGCTCGTAGGCAACATAAAGTCCGTTGCCGAGGCCGAAAGTATAGTCCACACCTGCATTAAGTATCTCCTGGTTAGTCAGTGTACCAAGGTTCATTCTTTTTCTGGTCCATGATCCTTCAATCCAAATTCCCACTTCGAGATCCCATCGCGCATCAAAGCCAAACCTGTCCTCAGGGATCTTATCGAGCTGATCATTGAATATTATCATTCCCCTGTTATCGGCTGTTCTGTGATGATAGGATATTGCAGCCTCCCCACCCGGAACAGGTACCTGAAGCCTGCCTCCGAATTCTGGGATCCGTTTATTGGTCGGGATTATTTCCCATGCCCTTGGATCGTGGTTCCCGTAAAGGCCCCAGAGCCATAAATTTGCATTATTCAAAAAATAATACCGTGCAAGCAGCCCCCATACGCCATCGGTCAGGTGAAGAGGATCGCGCGGATCCATCTGGTCGAACCACATCAAGGGGCGCAGCAGCGAGGCCGACCCAAAATTGATTTTCTGCAAGCCGAGCCGTAATTCAAACTGGTCAGATGAATATCTTATCCAGGCACGGTAGGGCTTAATTTTCCCATCTGCCCTGGCAGAATCGAAAGGATGAAAACCCACGGTTCCATAGATATTTGCAGACAGCTCTGTGTCGAACAATTTGTTTTCACTTATTCTGTGACTGTAATTGATCTGGGGAATATAATTGCCTCCCGCAAAAAGTGGGAGCTTGTTATCAAAATTCACATTAATCCAGGGCGAAAGCTGCCCTTTGAAATGCAGGCTGTCCTGCGCCCTTAATGGCAACATGATAAATAAAAGAACAGGTAAAATCGTATAAATGATCCTGTTCATCCCTGGTATTTTATTAAATGCAAAATTAATTAATGAAATTGTCAGTTTGTGGTTGCTTCCTTTTTGCTCAGGCTGAAAAGCTTCTTCCCGAATTTAAGCAATAAATAAACAACAAGGAGTAAAACAAGTGCAGCTATGATCAATGGAAGGAACAGCGATAGTGCTGAGGTGCCAAATGCCGCTGCATGTTCTCCTGTGGCTACAACAGCGTTGCCTGTCCCTGCGGTGAATTTAGATGAAGCCAGCCTGGTAAGGACACTGCCTCCCTGTATTGTTGCGGCAGCGCCTCCTCCGACGATGAAACCGGTAATCCATTTCAGCATATCGTTATCGATCGGGAGAACAGATGTCATCAGAAGTGTTCCTGCCCCGACAGCCATGGGGGTTGTTATAGTATCCAGCAGATTGTCGACGAAAGGCACGTAATAGGCAAGAATTTCAGCCACGGTGGCGGTGCCGAAACAGAATATGGCGGGCCAGCTGGCAAGCCAGGTAAAGCCTTCCTGGACCTGGAATATTCCTATTTTTGCTGCAATGCTTGCAACCAGCATCGGGACAAACACCCTGAATCCGCAGCTTGCGCTCAGGCCGATACCGATGGCAATAGCGGTAATTATTTCTTTATCCATAACAAATACTCCGGTTCTTTATGATAAAGATAAGGCAGATTCGCGAGATAAGGCTTAATTAATATTATCAGTTTCTAAATCTTTTAATACCTTTATATAGTCGATAATGAATCCTAAGGACTTAAATATGTTTTATTAACCAAAAAATTATTCATATGGAAGAAGAAAAGAAACAAGAACCGGTTGAACCTAAGAAAGAGGGGTTTCTGGACAAAGCAAAAAAGCTGGTAAACAAAGCTGATGATTTTATTGACGATAAAGTTGAAGACGTCAAAAAGAGTGAAGCTTTTAAGAAAGTTCATGATGCTTTTGATAAAGCCGAGGATTATGTAGAGGACAAAATTGAGGATATCAAGGAAAGCGGAGCAAAGGAGAAACTTGAAGCATTCGCCGACAAAACAGAAGTTAAAGCTGAAGAGACCATGTCGAAACTGAAACAATTCGGCAAAAAGGTGGCAGGCAAAGCAGCTGACAAACTGGAGGATATTGCTGAGAACCTCAAGAAGAAATCAGCCGATGAAAACAAGCCGGAAGGTTCATAATAATTAAGAAGGGGCGCTGCATGCAACGCCCCTTCGGTTTAATAACCGGAGTATTATCCAAGTTGACTACTTATCCAGCGGTGGTATAACAAGCACCTGTCCCGGATAGATAAGGTTCGGGTCCTTCAGCATCGGTTTGTTTGCTTCAAATATGACATTGTATTTGTTTGCGTTCCCGTAAACCTCCTTTGCGATCTTTGATAGATAATCGCCCTTTTTAACGGTGTAGAATTGCTTTTCGGGCTGCGGAGGGTCAACAACCGGAGGATATTTGACTTTTATCCAGTCATCAACTGAAGCTATCCCTTCAATGTTTCCGGCAGTAACGATAATCTTGTTCTTGTTATCGATTGTATCAATGCTACCCATCAGGATCACTTTGTCGTCATCGACTTTAACCTGGATGTCGCTTGTGTCGAATCCGAATTTTTTAATATAGGCTGTCACCAGATCAGCTTTTTCCTGTTCCTTTTTTTCTTCTGATTTCCCGAATATTTTTTCTCCGGCGCCTTTAATAAATGAAATTAGTCCCATGGTGGTAATGTTTATTTAGATTTTTAAAAAAAATGACAGCTGCTGGTTGCTTGTTGGTTTAACTAGCAACAAGCAACCAGTAACCAGCGACTAACAACACTATTCAGTTCATCACCTCAAATGAGATCTTTACATTGACACGGAATTCCGTGATCTTATTGTTTTTGACAACTCCACTCATGTCCTTGACATAAATGGAGCGAATTTCCTTAACAGTTTTCCCTGCGGTCTTTACAGCCGAGGCTGCAGCATCTTCCCAGCTTTTTTCTGAAGATGCCATGATTTCAATAACTTTTAGTACCGGCATAGTTTTAATTATTTAGTGATTATTTCAGAAGGTTCAAAAAACGATTTGGCATACCAGGATAATATGCTGGAAATTGTTAGTAATTTAAGCAAATTATTTGAATAAACAATCCCGGACTTAGTTCGCATCTTTATTTTGTTTGCTACATTTACCGGAACTTTGATCAATGAATTGTCTCAGCTTATGAAAACAAAATTTTTTACAATAGCCGTTATTCTCCTCATTCTTATTCCAGAAGCGAATGCTCAGAAAAAGCATAAGGTAGATACAGGTATACATTTTGGTATTCTTGGAGGGCTTAACCTTCAAACAATTACCGGAAAAGATTACTGGGGTGAAAAGCTCAACAACAACCTTTTTCCCGGCTTCCATGCAGGAGGCAATGTTATCCTTTCTTTTGGTCCCGACCTATATGTACAACCCGGTTTATTGTTCTCGGTTAAAGGTGCCAGACAGGATATCATTACCGACAACATAACGAAAACTACCAGGCTCTCCTACATTGAGGTACCTGTTAATATTCTTTACAGGCCGCAGTTTGGCGATGGGCATATTCTCCTGGGCGCCGGTCCGTATGCTGCTTATGGAGTAGTCGGGAAGGAAAGGACCAAAACCGGTCCGATTACTACCGAGCTTACCGTAAAATATCTGAATAATGCAGCCGATAAGCCTACATCATATGTTTATTACAGGGGTCTCGACGCTGGAGCCAACATATTTGTAGGCTATGAACTTTATAACGGCCTGTTCTGCCAGCTCAACGGACAGATGGGTTTGCTTAAGGTAAACTGCGACTATAACCTGCCCAACGACCAGGCTTCAAAAAAACATACTGGCTTCGGGCTTTCTGTTGGATACAGGTTCTAGGCAAACACCAGGTTTAATCAGGTCCCTGTTTTTGATTTTTCTTATATCCGGCATACCAGAAAAGTGATATATCGGAATATGAATAATTATCGGTTTTATAGAGTCTGGTGTTAAAGAATCTCCTCTTCGACATCTCATTTATCTGTTCATAGCTTTTTCCAAGACCGCAGTTGTAAGCCGAGGACAGGAATCTTACCTTGAAGCTGTCATCCGTTTTTTCAAGGTTATATGCGGTTTCACAAATTTTCATAAAGCAGATCAGGTAAAGGAACTGGGAGCCCGGTTCCTCAAGATCCTTTACAATTGATGCCCTGTATTCCCTGATGTTTTCTGGTCGTGAGCTTGATTTAAACTGAAACCTTATTTTATCCTTTAAGGAGCCTGCTTTTTCATTGATTGTTTCGGCAAAGGATGGTTTCATCTGGAATGGACCGACTGAAAAATCAGCATAATCGTCGCCAAGATTTATATAAAGCGTTTTAAGCAGGGTGATTTCAATCTTATCCTGAAGGGCAGAGTAACGAATGAGTTCCGGGAAAATCACAGCTGCAGCCACGGAAAAGGATATGTTGTACTTATCCGAGAGATGCTTCATCCAGATTTCATTTTCGGCAATAAAAGACTCAGCCTTATCCCAGTCTCTGCCAAAAATGCTTTTATAATCCGTCTCTTGTGAAAATGCAGTTGGTTCAGACCAGATAATAAAAAAAACAAAAAGTAATATTCCGTAATAGTATTTCTCACCCACTGGTACCTGGATAAATGCCGGCAAAACAATAATAACTTCTCTTTAGAAAGGGATGGAGGCTTGCATAATTGCATTTTTCCCTGGAGAATAGTACATATAAGTCAGATATACCTTACCATCGGTTTTTGCCAGGTGCAGATTAAATAGTCCTGAGATGGAAGTGTTATCGCTGAATGTAATTGTTCCGTATTTGTAGTAAGCATACTTTGTGCCGGAGGAGTTAAGAAACAGATCTTTGGAATTATAACCGTTTTGGGGAAGACTTACCAGAGTATTGCCCTGTAAATCAATAATTTTGTCATAGGCAAAAACGACTATGTCATCATATTTCACTTTACTGTTTAGTCTTCCTCCCATCCATTTCATGGCATCATAATTTGCACCGGTAACATTAGAGATAAGTTTCGGCTGCAATGAGCTGGCATCGCCAGCCTTCATCATCTGGCCTGACACCTGCTGGCTCATTTTCATTGCTATGTCCATTCGCTCCTGATCAGTCTTTGCATTTTTCATTGCTTCTTCCATCTTTTTGCCCTGATCTTCAGTAATAAGTACATTTTCTGTTACAAGAGCAGCAAATTTATCCTTGGAGTTAGAGACTGCAAAATCAGAAATTATGGCATAAGGGCCAAAGTTCTTCCCATTGAATTTTATCAGATATTTATCTCCTGTCTGAGTAATGTAAGCCGGATACCTCGAGATCCAGGATTCAGTGTCCTGATTATCTGATACCCCTTCATTTACATCAATGCATTCAGTTACACGTGGATCCTTCTCATCTAATGGTCCTTCTGCCTTTTCATTTTTTACCAGATAATATTTATCGTCACGCCTGTCCCTTATGAGGATACTGCCGTCTTCCTTTTGGCATATTGTCATTTCATTGTAATCAAGTTTAAATTTGGAGAGATCCGCAATGAGCCTGGCATCATCGCGTGCACTTGATGGTTCAGGCGCAGTTTTTGAGGAATTACCGCCTGTGTCCTCCCCTTGGGTTCCTGAAATTTCCCTGGAAACAGCCTTCTTTACCCTGTTCAACACACCCTGAGGTACTACTGTATTTGTTACGGCAAAAGACAAAACAAAAAGAAGTGAAAACAGCTTTTTCATAATTGTTAAGATATGTTTTATATACTTAAAACAAATCAGGCAACTGAAAGTTAATGTGTGACTTTCAGATTATTCTTTTTTCTTCATTTCTGCCATTCCCTGCTTGAAAAGCAGAACTGCTGCAGCATCTAAGGCAAGGAACAGTAAAGCGAGGAAAGTATAAAACTTTGTGAAGAAAATGATCAACGCTGCTACCACAGAGATCAGGCTTAGTCCGAAAAAAATAATTGCACGTGTGCTCATTGTTCTGCAGATTTAATTGTAATTGAGAATATGAATTTAGTCAATTCAGGAAAAAAAGAAACATTCCGGATCCGAAAACTTTAATGAATTTTACTCCAGGTGCTTAACTATCATTTTATTGAAATATTTGCTTCGTTGTCCTGCAATTACTATTGAATTCATTCTCCATGGATATCTGAAAACCAGCTCACGGATGAGAAAATGGTGTTTGTTTTCACGTCCTATCTTCTCATAAACGATTTCATCATACATCTTCATAAAATCTCCCGAGAAATCGTTTCTATCGAAACATTTCAGTGCATGCCAGCCTGCATATCTGCCTGATTGCATTGCCTGACCAATCCCTGCCCCGGAAGCAGGATTAATAAGAGATGCGGCATCACCGCAAAGCATGAAGCGGTGTCCTGAAATGCTTATTTTGCGCGAACCCAGCGGTAAAAGATATCCTTTAATACTGCTGGTCATTTCTGCTTCCCGGAACCGTTTTTCCAGGTAGGGGACATTTTCAATAATCCTTGTTAATTCCTTTGCCAGACTGATTTTCTGTCGGGCAATGCTTAGGGAAGGCATCCCCAGTCCTACATTTGAGATATTATTCGTTAAGGGGAATATCCATAGATATCCGGGAAGAAGATCCCTAAGAAAATGAAGCTCAAGTGTCCGGGGAGGGATATCCGATATATTCCTGAAATAGGCACGGACAGCACCCGAACAATGGCTCAAATCGATTTTGGTGTCATTAAGCTTTCTTCTTACAATGCTGTGCGCCCCATCGCAGCCAATGGCTATGCCTGCTTTCAGTATCTGGTTTTTGTCGGTACTGATTACAGCTTCTTTCTCATTTATCATCACATCCTTTACCGAAGTATCCTGAAAGACGACAGTATTTGGAAGCCGGGTTACCAGTTCAAACAGGAAAGCATCGAAAACCGAACGTCTGCAAATGAATCCGGTCTCAGAGAATTTAAGATCAAGGATTTTTTCATCAGGAGATACAACCCGGCATATGTCTGCTTCTGTCTTATCACCAAGTCTTTCGAATGCCTTTTTGTACTCGGGATCTATTGTATTAAGGACTTTAGGAACATAGGCGGGAAGGCCGTCGCCGCAAACTTTTTCCCTTGGGAAATGTCCCTTTTCGATCAGTCCTACTTTGAGCCCTGATCGGCCAAGTGCCAAAGCAGCAGTGCACCCTGCAGGCCCGGCACCGCAGATAATGACGTCAAATTCAATTGCCATTACCCCACGACTTATTCGGCTCATCTCCCATTTCAAGAATCAGAGTGCCGCCGTCAATCAGGTCATTATGGGAAAAGACTGGCCGCGTCAATTCCCTTCCATTGAGCCTTGCTGATTGTATATATTTATTTACCAGACTGTTATTCCTGGCTATAATGGAAAATGTTTTTCTGTTCTGAAGACGAATTTTTATTTTGCTGAAAAGAGGACTTCCGATCTGATATTCGGGAATACCGGGGGTTATCGGGTAAAATCCCATTGCGGAGAATACATAAAATGCCGATAATCCACCACCGTCTTCATCACCGGGTATCCCCATCAGATCGTTCCTGAACCAGGTATCCATCAGCATACGGACCCGTTTTTGTGTTTTCCATGGCTTTCCTGCAAGGTTGTACAGATAAGCAATATGCATTGAAGGTTCGTTGCCCATTACGAACTGTCCCACATTTCCCGTGGCGTCGGGCATTGTGGAATAATACTGCCATTTGGATCTGCCGATTCCTTCACTGAAGAGCTGATCAAGCTTTCTGTCAAATTTATCGTTGCCTCCCATCATATCGATCAGATCCCTGAATGCATGATAGGGTTGCCAGATATAAGTCCAGCCGTTATTTTCGTCATAGTAATCGCGGGCTCCCATGCCCCCGTCAAACCGGTAATCGAATGGCTCGATCCAGTTGCCGTCGCTGTCCTTCGGATGATAGAATCCGGTTTCTGCATTAAACAGGTTTTTGTAATTGAGGCTTCTTTTTATAAAGAAATTGTAATCGTCATTTTTCCCCAGTTCTTTTGCTATCTGAGCCATACACCAGTCGTCCCATGAGGTTGCCAGTGTTATCGCCACAGCCTGCCGCTTTTCAAAGGAATGAACCTTCGGACATGTTTCCTCTTCGCCTTTCCTGAGAGCCGGGAAATAACCTTTTCTGTCGTAAAATTTATCCAGCCAGGTAATGCTGTCCCTGATCCAGGGGAGTTTCGTTTCGTAAAGTATGGTTGATTTCAGATGTTCATATGCTTCCCCGAGGTCAAAATCACGGATCCCCTTGTTCCAGGCATCAAGAATCACGGCAGCGGAATGGTTGCCGTTCATAGCATGGTTATCTCCCGTTATTGTCGGGAACGTAGGCATCCATCCCGACTGCCTTGCCATTCTGATGTAAGAAGAGATCTTGTCACCCTGATCTGAAGGATTCAGTATAACCTGCAGAGGGTGAAGGGCGAGATGTGTATCCCATACCCAGTCGTCAGTGAAAAAGCTGGTATCACTGGCCAATTCAACTTTATTGCTCCAGACGCTCATATAGTTTCCGCCTTCGGTTATATTTACCATTCTTTCAAAGCAGCGGTAAAGAGAAGTGTAGAATACAGTTCGCTGATTTTCAGTGCCGCCTTCCACCTCAATCTTTGAAAGAACAGAATTCCATCTGTCTTTTGCAGTTTCCGCGACCTTTTCAAAATTCCAGTCCTTAATTTCTTCCTTCAGGTTTTTAGCTGCCTGGGTAGGGCTGATGTATGAAATACCATACCGGATATTTAATACGGGTGTGATTCCCGGCTTTGAAAAAGCGATCAGGGAGATCCTGTTGCCACTGATTGAAGTGCTGTCATAAAGAGCATCACCTATCCTCACCTTAATATTTTCCGGTTTCCTGTCGAATTCAAGCCACAGGTATGCCTTTACTCCATCGAAGGTGTCAAATCCCGAAATGGCATTATTCTCCCAGTGAAGCTCCCCCTGGTTTGAGGTTTTTATGATTACACCGTTATCCGACTTATTTTTAAAACGGAGAGCAAAAAATCCAGACTTTTCTGCCGGAGTAAACTTCACTTCAATACCCGGCTCATCAAGTCTTACGCTGTAACTGTATGGTTTAATAACTTCATCATCATATGTGTACGTTACACTTCCCGGGATTTCCCCGGGTTCTCCTTCAAACGGTGCAAGCGAAAAAGCCTTTCCTCCACGGTGTGATATGAGAAAAAGCGGAAATCCCTGCATGTTATTGGAGGTGAAATTGTCCCTGTTGGGATAGAACCTCAGCATGCTATTGGGGAGATGAACTGTAGGATATGTTGGAACAAGCAGGTGGCTGATGTTGCCAATATACGGATTGACATACTTTACCGGTTCAGGCTTGTCCTCTGAGCATGAGGCCAGCGTGAAAAGTACAGTTATTATAATTATGACGAGCAGCTTTTGTTTCATATAATTCAGCATTTAGAATCATCCAATCCTTTATATGCTCAAAGGGCCTTTCAGTGAGTCATCAACCGGCTGCCTTTTACAAATGAGAATATACTCCTTCGAGTTGTGGTCAAGCTTACTCCCGTCAAAATCGCCAAGGATCTTATACTCCGGAAATTGTGACCGCTCAATCAGATGCTCAAGCTCATACCTGAAGAAATACCTCATTGAGGATTTCCATTCCTTTTGAAATTCAGCCTTGTTCTCATTCCATTCAATCCTGAAAGTCACATTCAGGGTCTGATTCAGCAGATCCGGTTTTGAGGTCACAGTTCTTTTCATCCTGTTACCGGGTTCATACTCACCATCGAAATCTGTTATGTTTTCCATTCCGTTTATCAGAAGGTTCAGATCAGGGACAAATGCATCGAAAATGAATTCCCCTCCAGGAGCCAGGTGATCATATACGTTATTCAGGGCTTTAAGCTGATCTCCCTTTTCTTTCAGATGCATGAAAACACGGAACGGGGCAAGGATCAGGTCAAATTTCTTATTGATTTTAAAGTCAACAATATTTTGCCGACCTATTCTTTTCTGCTGGGTTTTATTAAGTTTAGCGGTTACAATTTTGATCATTGCGGGACTGATATCGATCCCGTAAATATCAGCTCCGTTCTGCAAAGCTTCAGTGAAGAAGCGGCCGGTTCCTACACCAACCTCGAGGACCTTACCCTTTGACTTCCTGATCTTATCAATATAGAATTTATTATCGACCCCATCGCGCATCTGGTGGTAGATCAGGTCATAAAATCTGGCAAAAAAATCAGGATAATAGTCAGTCATTTTTATCTGGTCGTATCTGAAGTGTTAAGCAGTACTATGCCGGATTTATTTAAACAGGGGAGCAAGGCTTTTTGCCCACTCACTTATTGCATTCCAGTCGCGGTGATCACCTTCTTTCCAGACGCCAAACATTACACTCAGCCGGAACTTGATCCTTTCACTGAATGAGCTGATTTCCCTGATATCGAGAGCACCGGAGAAGAGGCCTTCACTTACCGGCTCAATGATTGCTCTTACCGGGTTAAGCCATGTTGCCACAGTTGGTCTGTATTCGGCAGCCTTTGGCATGGCAAGGGTCATACAGACAAGGAATGCTGCAAACGGTTTCTGAGCCAGAGATGATTGATTGGTCCTGATAAATTCCATAGCCTCCGGCAGCCATTTGGTATCCTGTATTGCGCTCCCTGCAACTACTGCCCGATAGGAGCTTATGTCAGCAATATCTTTCATCCGCAGGACATCAACCTCTTCTCCGAGATCGGCCAGAGCTTTACCAATGGCATCAGCAACTCCTGCTGTAGTACCTGTCCTGCTTGCATAGGCAATGAGTATCTTCCCAGCCATTTCGCCTCATATTTGGTCAGGAAGTAAATTTACAATTCTTTTCCGATTTTTACGCAGGTCATTGTAAGTGAACCCCCGACCGGCTTGTCATTGAACAGGCTGACCTCTTCATCATCCTCTTTCAATGCCAGTGCATAAAGCAGTGGCAGGTAATGCTCGGGTGTGGGAATTGCAAGATCAAATTCCCTGCCCTGCGACCTGTAGTTGACCAAATTGCTGTGATCGCCGTTCATTATTAACATTTTCATTTTTTCACCGGCCGCGAGCGCCCAGTCATAACCGTATTCATCATTTAACCTGTCCCATGCAGCCATCCGCAGGTTATGAACCATATTCCCGCTTCCGATAATAAGAATTCCTTTATTACGGAGACCTTTAAGCTCCTTGGACAGGTCATAATGCTGCTGCGAATTCATGTTATAATCGAGGCTCAACTGAATTACCGGAATATCCGCATTTGGATAAAGATGCCTGATAACGCTCCAGCATCCGTGATCAAGTCCCCATTTTTCATCAAGGCCTATCTTCACATTGGAAAAGGAGCTTTTAATTTCGCTGGCCAGCTTCGGGTTTCCGGGAGCCGGGTATTGAACGTTATACAACTCTTCAGGAAATCCACCAAAATCATGGATTGTTTTTGGTTTATCCATTGCTGTCACAAATGTTCCTCTTGTTTCCCAGTGGGCCGATATGCATAAAATAGCCGCAGGTAGAAGAATATTTTTCCCTGCATTTCTCCATCCCTCGGTGAACTCATTCTTTTCAATGGCATTCATCGGGCTGCCATGGCCGAGAAACAGCACCGGCATTTTTGCCGGGCTGTCTGACGACCTGCCAAATTTATTCAGATTATTAAGTTTCATAGTCTGGCCTCCTGAAAACTAAAACAATCAGTTTTATTTCATGAGATTGACTCGCTGAATTTTATGGTTTTATATAATACCAGTCTTGTCAGCATATACTGAAGACCTATCAGAACCAATCCTCCTGCAATTATCCCCGCAATTATCAGTCCTTTCCCGGGAACAAAGCTTAATCCCAGCATTCCGCTCAGCACTTCGCCGAAGGACCAGATTGCCGGGATCATGATCCCGAGAATGGCTCCGAATACTATTTTATTAATTTTGTTCACAGGGATTTTATCAGTCATTGCTCAAACGTGACAGTGTCCCTTTAGATGTCCAATACTGTCAATTTCAACACGTATCAAAGATATGTTAAAAAAAATTGAATTAACTTTCAGCGGAAATCTTTTAAACCTGAACCTATGAGGAAGTTCCTGAAAATCGTAATGATCTCTCTGGGATCACTTATCGGACTGAGTTATTAGTTGACATGATTTTATAATTTTGACACAATTTACGTTAAGCTTAAAGTACTTATCTCACACTATGGTAAAAGAGTATTCTCTGGATAAAAACAAGATCAAGGTCATACTGCTCGAAGGGATACATAAGAGTGCATCTGATTTTTTCATTGCAAACGGATACACCAATATTGAATGCTTCCCCGATGCCTTAAATGAGAAGCTTCTCAAAGAGAAAATACAGAGTGCCAATATTATCGGGATCCGTTCCCGGTCACTTTTGTCAGGAGAAGTTTTAGCCGGTGCAGGTAAGTTGCTGGCTGTAGGTTGTTTCAGTATAGGCACCAACCAGGTTGACGGACACACTGCCAGGCTTCTTGGGATCCCTGTCTTCAATGCACCGTTTTCGAATACCAGGTCGGTGGCTGAACTGGTAATAGCTGAAGCAATTCTGCTTATGCGCAGTATACCGGTAAAAAATGCCGCCGCTCACAGGGGGAAATGGCTGAAATCATCAACCAATGCCTTTGAGGTCCGCGATAAGAACCTGGGGATTGTGGGATACGGGCATATCGGATCGCAGGTGTCAATCCTTGCCGAAGCACTTGGAATGAATGTTTACTATTACGATATTGTAAAGAAACTCAGCCTTGGTAAGGCAGTCTCATGTTCATCACTTGATGAACTGCTTTCATTGTCTCATGTTGTTACACTCCATGTCCCTGAGACACCGCTAACAAAAAATATGATCAGCAAACGGGAAATAGGGCTGATGCGCAAGGGTGCCTGCCTTCTTAATGCATCAAGGGGGTCTGTGGTCAATATCCAGGCTCTGGCAGGAGCACTAAAGACCGGTCATATTCTGGGGGCTGCACTGGATGTTTTCCCCGAGGAACCGGCTTCAAACAACGATCCGTTCATTTCCGAACTACAGCAGTTCGATAATGTAATCCTTTCCCCGCATGTGGGTGGCAGCACTATGGAAGCGCAGGAGAATATCGGAACAGAAGTGGCCGAGAAACTGGTAAAGTACAGTGATACTGGTGCTACAATCGGTGCTACTAATTTTGTTCAGATATCGCTTCAGCCAAACAACAATGCCCAGCGGTTCCTTCACATACATAAAAATGAACCCGGTATTCTGAAAGAAGTGAACTACGTTTTCACATCAAAAGGCATTAATATTGCCGGGGAGTATCTGCAAACCGACTCTGAAATAGGGTATGTGATTATTGATACGGAAAGCCGTCTCGGCGCAGGAGTTCTTGACGAGCTAAGGGCTATAAGGGGGACAATAAAAGTCAGGATGCTGTACTAGTTTATTATTTGATTGCTTCGAAATTCTGGAGGCCAATCAACGGATTGTAATATTTTTCACGGCCGTTATATCGCCCAGCCAGATCCTTCCGGAGGTTTGAATCAGCTCGTTTAAATCTACCTGCGAAGATAATCCGGGATATACGAACCATGCACTGTAGGAGCCAGGTGTAACAGCCTCTTCGAAGGTATAAGTGACTGTAAACATTTTCGATGCCCCGGGACTCAATTGGGTAAGCCAGTCCTTTGATAATCCGTTCCATGGTACGGGAGTCTGGAATTCCAGCACAGTGGATATAATTTTAGTACGTGTCATATCCCTGAGATACAATCCGTTGGTGAAATAATGGAACAGTCTGTGGCCCATTTTATCGGGATCGAGGATCAGGAGGTCAGACTGGTCCATATTAGTAACAATAATGGATAACCTGGCAAGCGTTCCGCTGATATCAAGTGAACGAATCTCTGCTACCAGACCTGAGTGAAGGATATCCTTGGCTTTCAGGCTCTGGATGATCCTTGGATCATTCCGCAAATCGGGGGTGCTGCTTTTAAAATATTCAATCCTCAGGGCATAATTCTGATAAAAGAACGGGGCGCTCATGATATAAGCTCCCGAAGGCCATAATGAAGAATAACCGGGCCAGATCACCCCTTTATAAATTGTATCGCTCCCTATGAAAATCTTAAAAGAAGGCTGTTTTAATTTGTCAAATTCAGGATGATTTGATTTAAAATACATAATATGGGAAGAGGAATCATATATAGCCATATCATTGTAATCGAAGATGATATTGTCACCGATCTGGAAGAAAGGAACGGCTCCCTGACTATCATCTCTCAGGATGTCAGTGCCCTGATCGGAATCTGACTTCCCACAGGAAACAAATCCCAAAATAATTGCAGAAATAAACAGAAGGTATTTTTTCATTATAAATCGAATTGCCCCGGCGTCAAAGGTAGTTCATTATCTTTACGCCTCAATATTCATACCAACAGGCTTACAATAAAGGATTATTTTTCTTCTCCTTCATCACGTTCTTAGCCATTTTTCCAAATTCCCTTTCCTTCTTATGTCTCTCTGCAACTGATGTCTGGAATCTCTTCTGTTCCCTCAGGATCTTCCTGAAATTTTCGAGAGATTCTCTGTCAATGATGCCATTATCAAGGGCCTCCAGTACCGCGCATCCGGATTCATTAATATGTTTACAGTCGGGGAATTTGCATTCAAGCGACAGGTTAAATATTTCCTGGTATGTAGTTTTGATACCCTCATCGCTGTCGGTTATCCCAAGTTCCCTCATTCCGGGAGTATCGATTATTATGCTCCCGTTATCCAGCACAAATAGCTCCCGGTGATCCGTTATATGCTTTCCCTTAAGGGTGCTTTGGCTGATTTCTCCTGTTTTTAGAATATTCCTTTTCAGAAGATTATTTATCAGAGTTGATTTACCCACACCTGAAGATCCCACAACACAATAGGTTTTTCCTTTTTCCAGAATCCCCGCTAACTGATCCAATCCCTGCCGGGTGGTATTGCTGAGCAGGACACGTTTCACCAGCTTCTCTCTTTTCTCCAGGTGTTTAATGGCACTTTCCAGGTCAGTCTCTGATGAAAGGTCAATTTTACTTATAATCAGCACAGGCTCTATATCGGAGGAATAGCACACTGTAAAATACCTTTCAAGCCTGTTGATATTGAAATTGTTATCAATCGACTGAACGATCAATGCAACATCAATATTTGCGGAGATTATCTGCTTTTCTCCAAATTTCCCCACAGCCTGCCTCTCGAGTATGGATTTGCGCGGCAGAACCCTGTGTATGATGGCCAGGTCGGAATCAAAAACTGTCATTGCCACCCAGTCGCCTACAGCAGGGAAATCTTCCCTTGAATCCGCAGTGAATCTTAAATTGCCTGTTATCTCGGCATTGTATTCATTGTCTCCCGTTGAAACAATATACCTTTCCCGGTGTTCCTGGGTAACCCTTCCAATACTAAAGTCAGCCAGATTATTTACCAGGACATAATTTTCAATTTCATAGTTATATCCAAGATCAGCAAGGGTCATACCATTCTAATTCCTGTCCCGTAAAATGCTAAAGATTATGAATATAATCTGCACTCTCCTTAAAAGTATCAGGATCCATTTCAACAAAGATATTTTTTATTCCGCCCTTTCCCACGGAAGCGAAAAATTCCTTCCAGTCGACAATCCCCTTTCCTATCGGAACATTCTTTTTCTCAGCGGGCGACCAGTCAGCCAGATGTGCAGAAATAAACCGTCCGGGATACTTTTCAAAGTATGTTGCGGCTTTAAATCCGATGCTGATTACAGCAACCTGAAACTGCATTTTAACAAGTTCGGGATCGAATTGTTTCAGAAGTTCATCATAAATAAGCAGTCCGTCAATCTTGGCGAACTCTCCATGATGGTTGTGGAATCCCATCTGGATCCCTGCCTTTTTGGATTCCATTCCAAATTTGTTAAGCTCATCCACTGCCTTCATCCAATCGCTCATTGTAGCATTTTCGGATAAGCCAAAGCTTGAAAGGATCATTTGCTTTTGTCCCGATTCTGCTGCAAATTGAATACGTTCCTTAAGATTTTTCCGGAATTCATCCATCCCATAGTGAGTGCTTTCAAAGACCAGGCCTGCATCATTGATGATCTGGCGCATCTCTTTTGCCTTTAATTTCATCAGGGGACCGAATCCTGAACTCTCATATCCGGGAGGAGAGCACATTTCAACACATTGATAACCAAGTCCCTTCATCATTTTAAGTGTTCCCGGAAAGTCTTTTACAAGCTGATCCTTGACTGTCCATACCTGAAAGCCAACCGGCAATTTGACTGTCCCGGCCAATGTTCTGGCGCTTAAATCGACAGGCAGATGAGCAGCAATAACGGCTGATCCGATCCCAAGGGCACTTTTGCCCAGGAACTGACGTCTTGATAATTTATTCATAGCGTTTGTGGTTTAGAAGAATTATAGATTAATAATGACAGAGTTATCAAATTTACTAATGATTTTGATTATAGACTATTTTAATTCTCCGGGAATTACGCTTATTGTTTGCCTTCTTCCGCCTCTCAGGATAATAAGGCTTACCTCTTTTCCGATTACTGTCTCATTCAGTAATTTATGCATGTTGTCAACGGTACCAACTGCATTGCCGTCAAATCCGACAATAATATCGCCCTCCCTCAGCTTATGATTATTGATTTCGGACCCGTTGTTGATCTCATAAACATAGACACCGGTTTTGGTCTTGAGTTGATTAACTTCTATCATCCGGTGTGTGAGCACTACAGTATGTGCGGCAACGCCAATCTGAGCCCGTTTGACCTTCCCGTTCAGGATCAGCTTGCCTACAATATAGGTAGTAAGGTTTGAAGAGACTGCAAAGCACAATCCCTGGGCAGCTGAAATGACAGCAGTATTGACCCCTATCACCTTCCCCTCGGAATTCAAAAGGGGACCTCCGCTGTTCCCAGGATTCATGGCTGCATCGGTTTGTATTATTTCATCGATAAGCCGTCCGTTTATTGCCCTGAGGGTCCTGCCGGTAGCGCTTACCACACCTGTGGTCACAGTATGCTGTAAACCAAGCGGATTGCCGATGGCAATTGCTATCTGTCCCGGCACAAGCAATGCCGAGTCGGCAAACTGAAGCGGCTTCAGATCACCGCCATAGACCTTTATCACGGCAAGATCGGTCGAGGGATCGGTTCCTATAAGTGAAGCACTCACTTCCGCGCCATCAATAAATGTAACCATAATTGAAGGCGTGTCTTCTACCACATGGTTGTTAGTAACTATATATCCATCGGTCGAAATGACAAATCCCGATCCGAATGCAGGCTGTTCCACACTTTTCCCCGACCTTGGATCCTGCACCTTTTTCATAACCCTGATGTGGACGACAGCGGATGCCACATTCTTTACAACTCCTGTAACGGTAGCTGAATAGGAATCAAGTAACTGAAGGTCGGTTGAAGAAATCAGTTCCGTATGATAATCTTTGTTTTCCATATTGCATGTTAAACAATTTTGGAACCAATTTGATCAACCGGAAAATTTGGCAGATTCGGGGAGAGTTTGTCTTAAAAGATAACCAAACCACCTCTTCCCTACGCTTGGGTCGGGACACCCCTCCTCTGAACTTTTTCTATAAAACTCGTTAGTTTCTGCCTGTCAAGATTTCCGTTTGTTCTGACTCCACTGCAGACATCAACAGCAAAAGGCTGAACCTCTTCAATCGCCTGCCCCACATTTTCAGGATTTAATCCACCTGCAAGGAAGACAGGACATTTTGATCTTTCCCTTATCCGGCGGCTAAGCTTCCAGTCGTGAACCCTCCCGGTTCCGCCGAGCTCCTTTATTTTCAGATTCGGATTCCCGCTGTCAAGGAGCAAAGCGTCAACCTGTCCGGATATTCTGATGGCCAGGTTAACTGAATTTTCGTCAATTACGTGAATTACCTGCACAATCCTTATTGAAGGCAGGGCAGCTTTTATCTGGGAATAGGTTCCTTCGGAAAGCTGATCAACAATCTGGATTGTATTGGTATTTGTCCGGTGATGATGTTTTATTATCCCGTTAACGGAAGTTTCACTTGTCAGCAAAAATGTCGCAATCGGAGGAGGTACTTCCATGGCTATCTCTTTGATCAGATCATCCGGGATAGGCCCCGGACCGCTGGGCATTTTACCTACAAGTCCGATTGCCGAAGCACCGGATTCAATGGCCAGCTTCGCTTCTTCAATACTGCTAATGCAACAGATTTTTGTCCTTGTTATCATCATCTTATTTTTTTCCTGCTTACCAATACCTTTCAAAATTAGAAGTTTTAATCAGGAATTTGCGAACAATTTCTTTTATCTAGATGTTTAAGTATTACCAAAAAAATAATTAGTCATGACTAATATAAGACTTGATCCCGGGCCGAAAAACAACATGAATACGGCATCCCGGAGAGAATTACTTAAAAGCCATTTTCAAGCTTGCTCATGAACTGGAGGGAGAAGTTACAACCAGCACTCTGGCTGCAAATCTTGCCACTAAGGCATCCTCGGTAACCGACATGATATAGAAACTTACAGACATATAAAATCGGACGCACTTATTGAAAGGCTCGATAAGTTCCTCAACTTTCCGCTGATCTGAAAATCAATAATTCAAATTTTGTCAATTTAAGTTTCAAGGTAGTCCAGATGATCTTAATGATTAAGAAATGAGAACCACCACTTTCACAAAATCGCTTGAGGAAGTAAACGAAAGTGTTGATACACGAAAGAAAAGAGGTTTCTTTAGAAAATTGATGGCTTTTGCGGGGCCTGCTTACCTGGTCAGCGTCGGTTATATGGATCCGGGTAACTGGGCAACTGATATTGCAGGGGGGAGCCAGTTTGGATACAGGCTGATATGGGTTTTGCTTATGTCGAATATTATGGCGGTATTATTGCAGAGCCTGAGCACCCGGTTGGGTATTGTCCGCGGCCGCGATCTTGCGCAGGCTTCACGGGAATCATTTCCGCCTTTTGTGAATATTGTTCTGTATGTCCTTGCTGAAATTGCAATTGCAGCCTGTGACCTGGCCGAAGTACTCGGAATGGCAATTGGGTTGCAGCTTTTATTTGGCCTGCCGCTTTTATGGGGAGTATGCCTTACCCTGCTTGATACGTTCCTGTTGCTTTTTCTTATTAATAAGGGAATGCGTAAAATGGAAGCTTTTATTCTGGTAATGGTTTCGACAATTGGCCTTGCATTCCTTACGGAAATGATATTTGCCAAACCTGATTTCGGCGAATTAAGTACCGGATTCATTCCCAGTATACCTGACAGTGCAGCCCTTTACATTGCACTGGGTATTATCGGTGCAACCGTAATGCCCCATAATCTTTACCTTCATTCTTCTCTCGTTCAAACCCGAAAATTCGACAGAACCGAATCAAAGATCAGGGAAGCGCTCAAATTCAATTTTATCGATTCGGTGGTTGCTTTAAACCTTGCCTTTTTTGTAAATGCTGCAATTCTTGTATTAGCTGCATCAACATTTTACAGGGCAGGCATGTTTAATGTTACTGAAATAAAAGATGCCCACCGGTTCCTTGAGCCGTTGCTTGGCACACGATGGGCGCCTGCCCTGTTTGCTGTCGCCCTTATTGCGGCCGGACAAAGTTCAACCCTTACAGGGACACTTGCCGGCCAGATAATAATGGAGGGATATCTTAATCTTCGTATCCAGCCATGGATCCGCCGTATTATTACCCGTCTGCTGGCTATAATACCAGCCGTGCTGACAATAGTCTTTTTAGGTGAAGATGCAACCGGCCGGCTGCTGATCCTGAGCCAGGTGATCCTTAGTCTTCAGCTTGGATTTGCGGTAATTCCGCTGATCCATTTTGTCAGCGACAAACGGCGGATGAAAGAGTTTGCAATCGGTAAAGTTACTAAGTTCTTTGCATGGCTCATTGCAGGAATAATCGTAATTTTAAATGCAAAGCTGATTATCGGAACTATATCAGAGTGGATGCATAACAGTTCGCACCCTCTGATCATTCAGCTTACGATTGTTCCGGTTACAGTTGCGGCAGGTATAGTACTGCTTTACATCACTGCCCAGCCACTATTGAAACGCATCATGCTAAGATCCATCCGTACGACACATACAGCTCCTCCCCTGGGAGACATAACTACACCATCGAAGTTTGACCGCATCGCTGTTGCAATAGATTTCAGTGAAATCGACAGTGAAGTTATCAGGCATGCCCTGTCACTTGCCAATCCCGAAAGCAAACTTCTGATAATTCATGTGGTAGAATCCGCCGGAGCCCATGTATACGGGAAAGAATCCCTGGATTTTGAGGCTATTGCCGACAAAAATCTGCTTAGTAAATACCAGTCACAGATCCGGTCAATGGGCAGGGATGCGGATATTTTCCTTGGCTTTGGAAATCCAGGGAAAATTATTTCTGATAAGGCAAATGAATTCAATGCTGATCTGCTGCTGATGGGTGCACATGGCCACAAAGGGCTGAAGGACATTATTTTCGGAACAATAGTCGATAAGGTCCGTCATAAAGTGAATATGCCGGTATTCATAGTGAAGGATCGGAAATGACTTATTTCTTAACCGGTTCCTGGTACAATCCGAAAATATTTCCTGCAGGATCGCTGAATCTTGCAGTCAGCTCCGGAGCATCTGCCCCCAGCGGCTGAACAACTTTGCCTCCATGTGCCTTGATTGCCTCGAGCGTGGCCGATATATCGTCGACCATTATGTAATTAAGCAATCCTGCAAATGTTGAGGCACACCTGCCTTTAATCCAGGCACCGCTTACTTCACCAACGGAATCATCAAAAGCAATCTGTCCATCACTCCGTTTCCGGATCTTCCAGCCGAAAACCTTATTATAGAAGGATGATGATATGTCAATATCAAATGCCGGAATCTCCAGATAGCATATTTTGCCGTTTCCCAGAGTCGGACGAGAAGGATTTTCCATAGTTTAAAGAATTTTATGGTTTGATATGGATCGTTCGATTCTAGTTATATAACAATCATTGGAAGAGTTTGTTTGTGGTTGCAACAGTCGAAACCCAGGTTAGTTTTCCGGCTGGTAGTATAGCAGTACATTTCCTGATTTAAAAGTCCTTACCTTTATTAAACATAGCTTAAGCCGTTTCCCGGATGGCTTGAACAATGTGTTGCCCTGACCCAGGATTAAGGGGTTTACAATTATCCTGTATTCATTAATAAGGCTACGATTCATAAGGGTTGAGGCAAAGTCGGCGCTTCCGAAGATGAAAATGTCTTTATCATAGATCTGCTTCAGTTTCCTGAATTCCTCTTCCGGATCTCCCTTAACTAGCCTTGTATTATTCCACCCGGCTTTGTCGAGTGTTCTTGAGAAGACAATCTTCTGGATTGAATTCATTTTCCCCGCAACAACCGGGTCATTTATTGATGCTTCTGAGGAAGGCCAGTAAGCCGCCATAAGCTCATAAGTAATACGGCCGAAAACCAGGGCTGAAGCACTATTCAGCTGTTCAATGGCAAAATCATTGAATTCATCGTCAACATTATGCCAGTCGATTTCTCTGTTTGGCCCCTCAAAGAAACCGTCAACTGTCATCAGATTAAAAAGGATAATATTGCTCATATCCCTATAAACTGATCTCAGGCTGATTTGTTTAGAAAACTTTAACAAAAATCAAATTCGGGACAGGTTGCCTGTTATTTGCCATGCTGGCAATATCTCAAAGATATTCAGCAGTTATAGTGTGAGTTTTACCTGATTCTACAGATATCCAGGCATATGAAAAGCCTTTAATTCTTTTATTGAGAAATGGGATTTCTTTTTCGTTTTCAAATACTTTTATGATCATTCTGCCCTTGCATTCCAAAGGAATCATAAGGGTCAGTGTGCCTGTACCGGCTGTCGGAGATTTAATTTCAAAGGATAATGTATTACTTTTCCATTTCAGTTGTGAGAAAGAAACCGAATCCTTCATCTCCACGAAATCCAGAAGCTTTTCTGCAGTCCACACAGGTATTTTAAGACTGTCGGCAACGGCAAGCATTTTCAGAAGTGGCTCTCTTGAAAAAAAGTACTCATCGTTGTGAGCCTTGATGCCAATGATGGAATATGCACCTTCATGGAGGCTGCGGTTCAAAAGTCCCATGAAGCAATAGAAGAATCCTGATGCGTCCTTGTTTTCCATGTATTGCTGGTCATATACATTGGTCAGGAACTGGTAAATATCCAGGACTTTCCCGTCTTCCCGGGCAAGTTTCATTAACAGGCCGCTTCCGGTAAAATTACCCTGACCGTAACCGGTTTTCCCAAGAAAGCGGCGCTGGCCGGCATTATTGTCGTAATGAGCATAATTTGCATCGAGCTTCAGGCCGGCTGCGGCTTCCAGTTCAGCCTGGGCGGTGAAATCAGGATGACCTTTCAAATCCTTTCCGCACCAGACGAACCAGTGGTTTGCCACCGTTTTCATGGGCAATCCAAAACTTTCCATCACCTCCTCTTTCTTTGCTTTAAGGGATTTTTGCATTCCATCCCGGGTCGGATCAGTTGCTTCATTACTATCGTCAGGGTGGCCGGAAATCTCAAATCCTTTCTGAACCCATTTGCTGGTCCAGTTTTTCGATACTTTACCGGTTTCCAGAACATACAGGGTCATTTTAGCGCCAGATGAATCAATGTCGGTAAATTGCTTTTCAAAGTCGCTCTCCTTCCTGAACTCTCCGTCATTTGTCAGTACGATCAGGCTTTGAAGCGTATCGGGGAAATACCATAACCTGGGAAGTGGCAGTGATGGATTGCAAAGTGACTCAATACAGTGGGAGAGAAGCCTCATTTGTTCATCTGCCTGATTAAGGATATTCATTGATGTATCTATCCATCCGTTTGTAAAGAGATCCATAGCCCTTATCCCGGAGATGCCATCAGTTTCCCTGCCGGCCAGTTCGGGGTTGCCCTGACGCATGTAAACAATGCTCTGAGGCAGATTGTACATAAAGACAATGGTATTACCTTTGCCATAGTGATGCTTTACCACTGCCGGATATTCAGCATTCTTTCCATGGTCAGGGTAAAGCTTTGCAAGGCTCTTTCCGGAGGTTGTAGTAATTAGGTTTGCCGGACCATGGAACTGCATAATATTTCCTGTTAATCCTCTTCCCTCCGGAGTAAGGGTGTCAATTCCCAGATACCCTTCGCTATGCTTACCGTTATAAGAGGTAATACCGAAGACCTCATCAAGTGAAGAATCAGGTTCGAATGCAATTAGATTCCCTCCTCTCCTGACATAGCTTAAAAGCATTTTCCGATTCGCATGATCGACTCTGGTTTTGCCAAGAAGGATCAGCTTGAAAGACTTTAAAAAAGATGAGGTTACAGCAGGGCTGTTCAGGGAATCAAGCTTGTATTCATTGAACCCTTCAGCTTTAAGGATCTCACCGATGTATGTCCCAAAACCGGAATCAGTTCCAAGGACCAGGATCGGCCGGGTTCCATTTCTTTCCTTATGGTTAAGATTTCTTTCAGCTTCACGGGCAATTCTGGAATAAACATTTCTTGCCATGACGTATCTGTTCCTGATGTTTTCGTAGCTGTCAGAAACATAGCCGTACCATTTGCTTCCCGGCTCTATGCTGGTCAGCAGATTGTCAATCCACTTTATGAAGAATTGCGGATCCTCAACATTTGCCCTGACAGGCTGGTGACGCACAGTAATATACACCGGCGCTGTATGGGACTGATGTCCTTTTTCATTCATTCTTCTGGCACAGATCCAGCTGCTCCCCGATATACCCAGACTGGTCTTAAAATTAACAGGACTGCCCGGGATTGATGTTCCATCCAGCCTGGCAACCACCTTCCCGTTGAGAATAAGCTCAATCCATCCCGTCAGTTCCTTTGTTGTGGTCCAAATGACTTCAATATCCAGGGAATCGGGTTTAGTCAGTTGGATCTCATCACCCGGGGCAGCTGTTTTATTCACTTTTAAATCGAGGAATTCGGAGTTACCGTTTGTTGACACTACAGTCCTTCCGTTTTTAATCTCGTCAATCCAGCCACCGTAACTGAGAGGCTGATCCTTTAGATTCACCCATGTAAGCAGGGTTCCGAAAGGCTGACCGCCATTGCATGGATAGTCAGTCCCTGCTGCCCACCCGAGCCTGAACCCACAGTTCAGAAGCCTGTAATATGCTTTCAGGGAGGCATCGTTAACCCATACATCCTCGGCAAGGAAGTCAATTGTCCCCAGAGCTGCCTCAACAGGAAAATCCAGTGGCGTACAACAATCCAGCTTGTCCGGAATCTTGTCATTCAGGTACTCCATGTGACAAAAACCAATGACAGCATTTTGTTTTTTCCCCCATTCAATGATTTTAAAGGGAGATTCATTCCAGATTGTATGGGCTTCCTTCAGGCCAAGGAAAACAAGATGCCCTCCCAGTGCCTTGTTTTCAAAGGTAACCCCTGCTGGATCGAAATGCCATTCCGCATCCCAGTGAACAATTCGTCCGGATTCGGATTCTTTTGCATCGCTACCGGTAACCCGGGGGAGGTCAATTTCCCTGTCTTTCACCTCCCCGTTGCCCATATCGGCAAGAAGAGCTACGACCGAGAGATCATTTGGCTTCATCATTGCAATCAGTTCACGTTCTGCGAGAACCGGGGTTATCTCACCGCAATTCCGGTGCACATGCATATCGCCTGAATACCAGCCATCAGGTTCCGGTCTGGTTAAAAGTACTTTCAGATTATCGTCAGGAATTTTCCCGGTTAATGTGAAAATACAATTGGATGGAATTGTTGTACTCAATAACCGGCCAGAGACTTTCAGGTCCGGAAGTTTCCTGAAGTTATCGTGTTCACCGGTTACGTACATCTCCATCGTTTCCAGTCCTGGGGCATTCTGAAACCCAATGCTCAAAAGCTCAGGTGATGGTTTATTGTTAATTCCTACCAGCGTAACCCTGCCGGAAGCTTCGTCAAAAAAAGCTGCCAGCTTCATTTTTAAGCTGTCCGGGAGGGCAATCTGCCATGATCCCTGGGGTATAAACTTTGAGACCTGTGAAATTGCGTAGAAATGCTTCCTGGGATAATAGGTTCCCGTACCAGGATCAAAACCAAGGATCCCCCAATAGCTGAACGGGCTTGGAGCATGGTGTTCATAGTAACTGTCGTAGCCTTCCCAGAGCAGGCAGGCCCCGGCTCCGTTTCTGATCAGATCGATAATATAAGCCACACATTCCTTAGCATAGTTAAAATCATAAACTCCTATCACCCCGTCATCCAGTCCGTTTCTCCAGGCATTGCATTCAGTCATCCAAAGTGCTGTGGCCGGATATGCCGATCGTTTCAGAAATTCCGATGCAGGAGCATAATAACCGCCGTAACTGTGCAAGCCTGCATAAGCCAGGCTGGCCATTATTACCGGGTCGGCTAACAGAAGCGGAAGATATCTCTTAATGCCAATATCCATGCCGGCCACATCTGGGACAACTAATTTAATGTCACCAAGGCCCAGTGAGTTCATCCGGTCAACCAGTTTTCTGATAACTGCAGCATATTGCACCGGTCCTACAGTCGGACCTTCTTTCCGGATATCCGGCTCGTTCATGGGGCCGAAGAGGCCAAACTGAAGATGCTTTGTATTCTTCGCATAATACAGGAAGGAAGCAAGCATTTCCACGTACTCATCCTCCTTTCCCGGAAGGATAATACTGTCACCGATCCATGCAGGAAGCCGTCCCATCAGGTTAAGCATCAGATATTCCTTTATTCCTTTGCCGTTAAGATATTTCATCATATCCCACACCTTCCGGAACTTGGGCGTTTCATATAACTGATTATAATAGTCCCAGTTGAAGATGAAAGGATCATCATTGTCATTTTCAACCTCCCATTTTTCAACTGTTTCAGCAATAACCCTCCACAGCTTAAAGTTCATGGAATCAGCAAGCAGATCAATGGCAGGCTTAAGTTCATTATCATTCCAGCTTCTTGTATTTGCATTTACTCCAATGCCTGCAATTTCCTGCTCACGCCCGGTAATGTCAATATTCAGTTTTGTTTCTGATCCGGAAATAACGACATCTCCCTTACCCTGTCTTAAAAACTCAACGGCAAAATCACCGGTCCCAAGCTCCCTCACTGTCCACGTCCCCTGACGGGAAGTTTCACTCAGGGGCACTGCCTGACCGTTAAGGGATACTACCTTTGGCTTAAAAGCAAGCCTGAGGTACTCTTTGCCATCAGGGGAAGAGGTAGCGTAGGTTACTAAGTTGTCTGAGTATCTGACATTCCTTAATACTTCGGCTGAATAAAGTATATGGTTTTCGCGGGGCGGAGCCCATTCAGGAATACCTGCAAATGCCTGATAAAACATCCTGGGACATTCCCCGTAGCTGTCGGACCACCAGCTCAGTATCCCTTTGCTTACCGGACTTTCGAAAGCCATGCCTGAAGTATCATTGCAATAGGTTACCCAGTTCAGAGAACGGTATGCTTTTTCTTTATAGGATTTATCGCCCGATATGGCGAACCATCTTGCACATTCTGCCGCATAACGGGCAGTCTGGTAATCCATTTTATACAGAAAACCGTCCTGTTCGCCTACTATATTGGCCCCCCACATTGAAGCGGGCTCACCCGGGGCACACCTTGTAACAAAATTATCCTCGGTCCACCTGATCAGCATCGGAATATGTGTTTTCCACTCAGGATCAAAGCCGGGATGATCAAACAGAAAGAGCGCAGCATTGCTTGCACTCAGGTTGCTTTTGTAAGTATTGCTGATTACATTGTTATCTGAATGACCATCGGTCCAGTAACCTGTTTTCATCGGATACTGTAGAAGAAATTTCTGCGCCTTATCCCTTGCGGTTTTGTATGCATTTACATTACCATAGTTATTCCTTATCAGGTCATCAAGCAGCTCGTAACAGCCGGTCCAGTTGGCGCCATATGGCGCTGTTATCTTTCCATTATCCATGATTACCCTGTAAGGCCAGACTGATTGCCGGGCATTTCCTTCAATTGCATTTTTTGCGAGCACATCGGCAATCCGTATAGCTGCGTCGAGATATTTTATATCAGGCCTATACTGATACATCCTTAAGTAAGTAAGCCCGACTTCACCGGCATGATCCACCTGAATCTCATGCCTTGCGAACCTGCCTGATGTGGTGAAACCCCTGAAAAGGGTATCCCCGGCATTGGTTGTTGTGTAAGGAAAACCAGGCCATACGAAACCCGATGGGCTTGTACCGTGGACCAGAGTGTAATCAATAAGCTTCTTTACAAGGCTCATCACACTTGAATCGCCTGTATAGCCATAATATAGACGGGCTGATTCGAACCAGTTAGGGATCTTTTCACCAATGTCATTCATCCAGTTATCGGGTTCAAGAACACCATCCCGGGCCTTAAAGGCACAATAAAAGTAATACTGGGGATAAAGGGACCTTGGTGAAGGACCCGGTGACAACAGGACACTGGTCTTTATAAAATTCCAGCGCAGTTTAAGGAAATGGTCATACGCATTTCCTGCAGGTGAATGCCAGGGCACAATTTTACCCTGATCGTCCAGAATGACAGGATGAGTGCAAAATGTTGTATCGGCATTTGGGAAAGCGTTGCTACTTAAGAGCATTAAAAGAATGAGGAGCACATTTAAATTAAAGCGTTTAATCTGTCTGAAACAGCTTCCCATAATGCAAATGTTTTTAATCACCTCACAACTTCCCGCAGCTATCAATTAATACCAAAAACTTTCAGATCTTCTTCAACTGTTGTGATCGTCTGCACTCCAAACTTTTGCTGTACCACCTTCAGAACATTGGGAGTCATAAACCCGGGCAGGGTAGGACCGATATGTGTGTTTTTAATTCCCAAATTAAGCAATGCCAGATGGACAATTATTGCCTTCTGCTCGTACCATGCAATATTGAACACAATAGGCAGTTTGTTGATATCGTCAAGCTTCAGGACTTCCTTAAGCTTAAGGGCAACCAGAGCCCAGGAATATGAATCGTTGCACTGACCGGCGTCAAGCACTCTGGGGATTCCGTTAATATCACCCAGATTCAACTTGTTGTATCGGTATTTGGCGCAGCCCGAAGTGAGAATTACTGTATCCTTCGGAAGTTTTTTGGCAAATTCAGTATAGTACTCCCGGGCTTTCTGACGTGCGTCGCAACCCGACATTACAACCATCCTTTTAATAGCCCCGGAGTTAACAGCTTCAAGAATTTTATCGGCCAGTGATAAAACCTGGTTATGTGCAAAGCCGATCACTATTTCACCATTTTCGATTTCTGACGGGGCAGGGCATTTCTTTGCCATTTCGATGATCTCCGAAAAATCCTTTTTCCCGTTCCCCGGTTTATTGCCGATGTAATTCCATTCAGGCATGCCGGTTGCCCCTGTTGTGAATACCCTGTTGTTGTATGTTGCTGTTTTGCGTGGAGGGACAAGGCAATTTGTAGTGAAAAGGATCGGACCGTTAAACGTTTCAAATTCATCAATCTGCCGGTGCCATGCATTGCCGTAATTGGCCACCAGATGCTTATACTTCTTTAATGATGGATAAGCATGCGAAGGCAGCATTTCAGAATGCGTATAAATGTCAACTCCCTTCCCATCACTTTGTATCAGCAGTTCCTCAAGGTCTTTAAGGTCATGCCCGCTGACAAGTATCCCCGGGTTTTTGCCGGTGCCGATATTTACTTTGGTTATTTCAGGATTACCAAATGTTGAAGTGTTTGCTTTGTCGATCAATGCCAGAACTTTAACCCCGTATTCCCCGGTCCGCATAATCCAATCCACCATTCCGTTCAGGGACATTGGTTTTGTAATCATCACAAGAGTCTGTTGGATAAAGTCATAAATATCCTGTTCCTCAAAACCAAGATTAAATGCATGTTCAGCATATGCCGACATTCCCTTAATGCCGAACAGGGAGTACTGTTTCAGTGCACGGATATCCTGCTCGGAATCATAGAATAATGTGCTTACATTTTTAGATTTTTCATAGAATTCGGTATCTTCTTTCCCGCTCCAATTGATTGAATCATGCTTTTCGCTGAGATTCACTTTTGTTTTCAGGTTGTCCCGGTAGATGAGACAATCCCTTGTAGCCTGAATAATTACTTTATCATCAAAATTGGCATTTGTAATGGTCATGAACAGACTATTCACAATGTGCCTGCTTTCCCCGTTTGTATCGAGCCCTTTCTTGCCGGCTTCAATTGCAGTGTATGCAAGTCCCTGACAAGCGAAGATCAGCAGATCCTGAAGATTTGCCGTATCTTCCCGCTTCCCGCAAACTCCGTTTATTGTGCAGCCGGTATTTTTGGCTGTCTCCTGACATTGGTTGCAAAACATGCTCATATATTTGAATTCTAAGTTAAGTTTTAAGATATGTTTTCAAATGATTTTTAAGACCGCAAATTTGTGGTTTTTTTATTACATAAGCAACAACCAAATCACAAGAGGCATTGATATCTGTTTCCAAATGCAATGATTGCATTATGTCCGATCAGTTGATGAAGCAGATGCACCTGGTTCTGACCGATCCGATAATGTTTAAGGATGATAGACCGAGGGGCGATTGTGCCAGTACTACCTTTTCAGCCTGGAACATGTAAAACGTGACTAATCCCATTTCTGAAACCTCTGTTTTGCAAGCCATGGGTGAATCACAATATTTTTCAAGCAGGTTCAGCCGGCTTTTTGTCACATAGGTCAATAAACTGTTATTCAACGCTGAAGTGGCTGATGTAAAGAAAGTAATCATGCACAACGATGGCAGGTATTCAGTGCTTCCTGAAAAACTACCGAACGGGGTAAATAAGACCCCCTTTGTCCTTATGCCTGTGTTCAGTTTTTCCATTGAACATTCCCTCGTTAAGAAATAACAAATTTTTTGCGGGGAATGTTCAGGATGGAATCCTTAAACAAGTTAAGAGAAATCCCTCACTTATGCCATTGTACAGAATCCAGCCTATAAAAATGATATTGACTGCAACCGCATTTTTGTAAGGCTGCTTTGCCTATCTTAAACGTACTTGTCTGGCAGAAAAGCTGCTGCAAACAGTTTGGCCTCTCAGGGACATTCATTTAATGCCCGGAAGCCTCATTATGGTCGAAACACCCCAGCTCCTGGTGCAAAGCTTGTTCCCGGGACGATGAGCATCAAGGCGTACCCGTCCGAAGTTACGATGCCACCAGGCAGTTGGTATAAGATCGCTCTTTAACTGCTCGACATATTCAATATAGTTGCCAAGTAACCATAAAGCATTGTTGTCATACCTGTCATTGCTTACCTCACCCGTGGTTTCAAGGCGAATTATAAAATCCGTGATAAAATCTTCAAGCGTTTTCCCTGTTTCACCCTGATAAGCTTCAGTCTGTAATAATTGAAGGTACTCGCGGGGAGAGTGGCCGATCTCAATCTGCTTTCTATTTTCAAATGACGTCCCCTGCCCTGGCTGAGGCAGCACAGGCAAGCCTTCTGCCAGTCCCACAGACCAGCCCGGGATTGCACAAAAAAGATTGTTTTTGATTACTTCAGGTTTTGTCAGTCCATAGTGATTCAGCGAATATTCCCCTGGAAAATATACAAGTTCTCCTGAATCCAGTACCTTTCTTAGAGTATCCCAGATCCAGACTTGCTTCTTTAGCATTAACCCGGACAGGTATTAAAGGGAACGATGACGAATGCCTTGTCTGATAAATGTTGCTATCCTCATTATGGCTGAGAATTGCGTTTTTCAAGCGGTCCGATAAGCTCCTGTACAGGCATGGCAAGAGGCGTTAATCTCAGCTGACTGAATCCCTGCAGAACCTTCCTGTCCGTGAGTTCCCTGCTGTGATCAAAAATCTTTTTAACCTGCTCCAGAGTCGGGACGGGATACTTCCTTCCGTCAATTCCGATAATTCCCCTGGTTTTGGACCCCGGAAGAATCGTGATAACTCCTGTAAAGTATAAGGCGTCTATGCAACATTCATATTCCCTTTCGACCGGGAAAAGCTTTGTTGGCTTGAGCACTGTATCCATAACTGATTTATGAGTCTTTTGAGATATATATCAGTAACGTCTGTGGTACTATTACGTATAAACAATATAACAAACAAAAAAGTATTTGTCCCTTTTTGATTGTAAAATATTAGTTATGAGGAACCCATGTCAAAAACTTTCAGCTATTTCAATTGTTTTATTTTAAAGTGAAGGTATAATTTAGTCAGGCTAAATTCTAAAAAAGGATGAAAAAAACCTTAATAATTACATGTATTTTGGTAATTTCTGCTACATCCTGTCTGAAGGACCTTATATGTATAAACGGGAATGGAATAGTGGAAGACCAGCGGCGCGATGCACAGCCATTTCACCAGATAGAGAATTCGACCTTTGCCGATGTGATCTACAAAAAGGCAGATTCCGTCAGTATAATGGTAAGAGCTGAAACAAACATACTTACACATCTGGTCACAGAATTCTCCAACGGCATCCTTGAAATCAGGACTGATCCGGGAAGT
Organism: uncultured Bacteroidales bacterium; assembly: GCA_963732115.1. Taxonomy (GTDB): domain Bacteria; phylum Bacteroidota; class Bacteroidia; order Bacteroidales; family VadinHA17; genus LD21. The sequence goes on along the minus strand of CAVSYN010000033.1, from coordinate 253,988 downwards.
GCCTGTTTCAGTGATACTGAACAACCTGTTATTACTGTAACATCTCCAAATCTCGACAATCTGATATCATCCGGATCAGGTGGGATAATAGCCGATTCATTGACGGGTAATTCAGTCACGATCAGATTATCAGGATCGGGTGATGTAGCTGCTGGTGTCATCTCATCCAATGATCTTTCAGTTACCGTTACCGGATCAGGTGATATAGATATTGTCAAAGCCTTGTGCCAGAATACCGATTTGCGGATCACTGGTTCGGGCGACATCAGTATCAAGGGAAACAGCGATAACGCGAATATGAGAATCTCAGGCAGCGGGGATATTAACGCCTATGATTTCCTGATATTGGCGGCAATTGAAATCATATCTGGCTCAGGGAATATCCATTCAAGAGTTGAAAGCACCCTGAACGCAACTATTTCCGGGAGCGGAAATATTTACCTGAAAGGAAATCCTGTAATAACCCAGGTTATTTCAGGGTCGGGAAGGATAATCAGGCAGTGAGATAGAGTTGCCTGTTATTCTGACTTTTTCAGGACAAGGACAATTTTTAAAGCCTCGTCAACATGTCGCTGAACTTCTGTCTGAGAATCGAAAATGAAAACTACTTTACCCGTATGGTCAACGACATAAGTTACTCGTCCCGGGAATAATCCAAATCCTGAAGATGGAACCCCGAACAATTCTCTGACAATATCTTTTTTATCACTTAACAGGGTGAAATTAAGTCTGTTTGCCTCGACGAATTTCTTATGACTTTTCACCGATTGTTCGCTGATCCCGATTATAACTGCATCTGTTTCATTGAATGCGTCTGAAAGATCGCGGAAATAACATGCCTCCCTTGTACAATTCAGACTTCCGTCCTGCGGGTAGAAAAATATGACCAGCTTCTTTTTACCCCTGACAGTATCTATATTGAATAAATTCCCGTTCTGGTCAGGAAGTGAAAAATCGGGAATCATATCTCCTATTTGAATGGGTTTCATAATGACCTGTTTTAATGAAAAGGGATGCTGTTATAAAAATCAAATTCCTTATCGGTATTGATTTTTTCTAAAATTAGCAGACCCGCATCACGGTAGGCGATCTCTTTGATATTAAATGTTATTGCATTCATAAAACTCCATTTGCTTTTTACCTTATCAACAAACGAATCCCGTACATTGATCAGGATATTATTAGTTGATCTTTCAAGCAGGTAATTGAGAGAATCTGCCCAGCCTTTATCCCCGAGCTCCAGCAGAGCCTACTTCGTCAATAATAACAATACTGTATTCAGGCGAACCAGAGAGGTTAAAATTGTATTTCCGATTTCCTAGACCTTTCAGGCAGATTGTGAATTTCCCGATTTTTTCTGATCCGCATTTTTCATCTTCTCTCAGAAACACCTCCCTCTCCCCTGTCCCGATATTTACAATATCATAACCAGTCGTCCTGGAATCAGTCATTACCCGTTCCTGGAGGTATCCCTCCGGATTTTATTTATTCTGCCTGAAAAAATCAACCAGATTCCTCGTATAAGTCGTTTTGCCCCTCACCAGCAGATCCCGAAACAATAAATATATTTTGGAATGGATTCCTACCTTTTTTGATTTCGTTAAGACGCCTGTCCGCCTGCGAAATTACATTGTAAAAGATTGATACCGGGTTTTTAATAAGGCTTTTGAAATCAGGTATGTTGGCAATAAACGACGGGAGACTTTCAGCCGACAATTCAAGTGCCAGGGGGAGATTTTTGAATGAGGTCCTAAGGAAGAAATTCCTGACAACCGGGTTATACAATTCGGTTCCCAGAACAGAAAATCCAACTATAATAACCGCCGCCCTGAAATTCATTTGCAAGTCCGGTTAAAAGACCCAGCCGGAGAGGGTTTTCGCCTGACTGGACTTTGGCGAAAACAAAACCCGTAATTAAAGTGTAATGAGTACAAAAAAGATCCAGAATCTGGGCTTCGACAGCTGGCGCAGGCTCTCTTGTATCTTAAGGACCATAAAATAATAATACCGGTTATCGCCAGGCACCATATGAACCAGTTTGTAGTGTTCATAAGAATAAATGATCCTATAATCAATGCAATATGTTAACTAAAAGCCACGCAACGAATAGTCAAATTTCTGACCTTGATTATCCGGTACTTTTTTTCGCAGGGTATTCCTATCGGCACTAAATTCGGATATTGGCTGCCTTAACATCCTTCTGCCGACCTTTATTCCGATAATGCAGCAGCAAAAAGGCCGAACAAAGCGAAAATAATCAACAATATAATAATTGGGAGCCAGACAAGGTCAGTCTGAATATTCAGCTGTTTCTGCGCCATTTTGAGGAGATTGCTGTAAACCTCGGCAATGTTTGATCCGTACAGGATAATATAGTTTGCAATCTTCTGGAACAGGTTCCACGACATTGCAAACATGGCACCAACTGCATAGCCAGCAATAGTTCTTCCCAGGAGCCGGACGAACAATTCAAGGAGCAGCGATTCGCTGAAAATGGCGATCATTGGTCCAAAGATCACCGCACTGGGTGACATGCTTTTCATCAAAGCGCATATAAGCCCGGCCCGCCAGAAAAGGCCTTTTTCAGTCCAGGTATAGCTTATTGATATGAGTATGATCAGCCCGATAGCGGTAAGGACGTTCCCGCTGAAAGGTATTTTAAGGTTATGCAGGAAACTTCCGAGAACAATTTCTGATGCAGCCCATATTGTTCCGGTTATGGACGCTTTAATCCATATCTCACTCAGTTTATTATTTCATTTCCTTTTAAAATGCAGATTTTCCGGGCACAATACTCGAAAAGATGGAAGCCTGTACCGCCTTCGCCCACTATATCAAACAACATTTGGGATTTGTTATTCTGTACAGCACCAATGATGGTTACCTTGTTTTTGAACAGGACGTCAGGAAGAATACTGCTTGAGGGGCCTGTAACAATAACCTGTGTTCCTTCAGTTACAGCTGAAAGAAGATCATCGATTGTACCATTAACAAGTGTTTGACCTGTAATTATTACAATATCTGATCCAGGAATAATCTTTTGATAGTCATCTGCCGGGACATAATATTTCTTCTGATCGGTGGCAAGGGCATTTTCGTTCAGCTCAAGAACCGACAATTGATTCCCTGTTTGTGATATTTTGCGAATATAGGACTGAAATGCCCCTACAATGGTTATTTTTTTCCCGGGATTAAGATCCAGTAACTGAACGGGATCAATATTATCAACGACCTTATACTTCCCCGAGGAAATGATTTTTGAAGAAATTGCACTTAAAACTGCTGTTTTTAGTGATGAGATTGTACCTGATTCTTTCTGTGTCTCAAGAACATCCATCACTTTTTTGACCCTTTATTTTAAGAGGTGTAAATTCACCGAAATCACGATCGCATTTTGCACAAAAAGGATGTTCATTTTCCAAAGTGGCTGAGGTGCCAACACTGTCGTCAGACAGACGTACAGCGGTCAGGTACAGTCCTATCCTGACGTCTGCAACAACAAGTTCATTAAGCTTGTCTCCGTATAACTGTTTCAGAAGACTGTATGTCTGTTCAATAATCATTGGCTGTATTGAGAAATTTTTGAAAATCAGGTCAGATTAAATCGTTTTGTTCAGATTTGGGAGAATCCACTATACTAGGGATTAATTTTCCATATCTTGTCGTATACTGGCATATATTCAGGCAACGCAGCGGAACCATACCAATGGAAAAATTCTGGTTCGAATATCTTTTCTTTAATAGTTGGGTCAGCACTTAAGAGGGTTTTTGCTTCTTCAAATGACCTAACATCAAGTATAAAAATACCACGGTACGATCTATCATTTTCCGAAAAAGGTCCGGCCACAATCAGTTTTTTCATACCTGCCAGCTTCCTGATATTTTTTTGGTGTCCCGCAAACAGGCTGTCTCTTGTTGCTTTGTCCTGAACATTATTGCTGCCGGTTTTCAGGATTACCATAACATACATCTTCATCCCGTACTGATCCGCTCCAAGGGTTTTTGCAAGAGTTGAATCATAATTCGGATTGACCTGTTGTCCCGGTAAGATCGCTGACGACAGGATAACACGAAAGCTGAAGCTAAAAAATGTCTTCATATTATTTGAGTTTTTATGTTCCGGATTCCAATCAATCAGTGAACCTGCTAAAATTAGATTAATTTTATGAAAGTGCTAAACTTTAAAAAGTTTCAGATGTTCGTAAAACTATTCCTCATCGCCTTGCCCGTTTTCGTAGTGATCGATATGATCTGGCTTGTGCTTGTTGCGAAGAACTTCTACCAGGAGCGTGTTGGATTCCTCATGCGACCTGACGTAAACTGGTTTGCAGCCATTATTTTTTATCTCCTTTTTATTGCCGGACTTATAGGATTTGTGATATCCCCGGCAATCGACAGGCATTCATGGTCACATGCAATGTTTTATGGTGCTTTATTTGGTCTTATAACCTATGCCACATACGATCTGACGAACCTGGCAACATTAAAAGACTGGCCCCTTATAGTAACAGTTGTTGATTTAGTCTGGGGAACTGTTTTGGCTGGTTCCATTTCCGTAATAACCTATTTTGTATCAAACAAGGTATTGTAAAACTTCCGGGTTGAAGATTAACTGATATTTAATCTGCCTTTTTGCTTTTTCCTTCAACATAGGGCGTGAATTTTTCTCCATCCTGAGACATTTCAAATCTGGTGTTTACTTTTTCATTTTCAAGCAGAGTGTAAACCAGCCTGAAAACAGGTGTTTGCGGTAGCTTATCACTTGTCATCACAATCGATTTCACCTGGTAATTAACCGTATAATTTATCGTGTGCCTTTCATTGTCAAAGTAGATGGCTTTATCGGGGCCGCCGCCAGGATTATGATAGACAACCATTAAGTCGTCATGTATTATCAGAGGTTTATTATCAGCTGCAGGATACTCGGAATGACTTTTTCTTACAATAACATTCTTATCAAGATCAAAAGTGAAGAAAATGTTCCGCCACCTTGTCCCGGTTGTCCGGAACCTTCTCCCTTCCAGTTTCCGATGAGCCAGCTCCATTTATCCCATGCAGGTTTGTCCTGTCCGGAACATAGTGACATAAATCCGCATAAAGCGAATGTTAAGAGGAATTTTATTTTCATGATCGATGGGTTGATTTAAGGCTGAATGTCAATTCTTACATCAGTCGATTTATTGAAATTCAGGGAATATTCCTTAAATGTCAATACCCCCTTTTCTGAATCTGACCGGATAATCACCATAATGCAGGGGACCTAACCTGAACTCAAGATCATACGGACAGATACAGTTTGCGATGGAGGTTTCTTCGTTTTCGTCAACAAAAATCGTGTCGGCTTTTATTTCTATTGAAATCGTTATCTGACCGGGTTCGCAATTCATAAGGGAATTGAAATGATTGAACTGCATGTAATAGTCATTAACAGTCTTTATAGTAATGTATTCCGGATCTGTTGCCTTTGTGTTATCTCCCTTGGATTTGCAGTCACTGACCGTGAGATTGCTAAGCGAAAGCGGATCATCAGGGAATCCTTTTTTACAGCAGGTAAGCGCCACTGCTATAAGAAATAGCGTTAAAATTAAGGATTTTTTCATGGTTGTGAAGATATAGTTAATTCCTGGAATTTATTCTTTCTCTATAACCAGCTGAGCCTTATAATCCTTTGGATCAGTTGGGTGATCAGCGCTGGATAAGGAATCAAGTCCGACAAGGGAAAACTTGTATCCGGAAATAACAGTATCACTGGTAAATCCCCTGTGTGTATTCAAGTCAAAAAAAACCGGCTTGTCATTATCTTTCCCGAGCCTGAACCTTACACTTGCATTGCCTTCCCAGAAACAATATGCACCCCTTGGGACAACGGGAGTCATTTAAAACTGATTCCAGGCAGATATACATCTTATTTTCAGGACCTTTCAGGCAGTTATGCCATGAAATGGAACTTGTATCACCAAGAACCAGGTTGTCAAAATCTTCCGATTTGGTTGGAGGATAGGAATTCAATTTATCCTGATTTTTTTCACATCCCGGAAGAAATGAAAAAATGACCAAAACCATTATCAGCTTATTCATCGTCATAACATTTGTTAGTTAATTGTCCGTCTGTCGGAGAATGAATAACTGCAAAAATTATTCCAATTAATTTCCAGCTTATCGTAACTTATCAGGATTATAAACCACCGAGGCCGATCCCCATGTAGCGATCTTCCCCGGAGTCCTGCCATATCCATAGGTTTTGGATTCAATTTCACCAGCAAGCACTTTCTCTGTTACGATCCGCATGTCGGTTATGTATTGAGGAGTGAGCCTGACGGTCTCCTGCTCATGATGGCCAACATAAATCTCATCGATCTTACCTTTGATCTTTTCAAGCCTCTTTACCGATTCAAGGTAAACAGTCAGCGGGTCGTTGGAAATATGTGCCCAGACCGAAGTAGAACCAATGCCGTCCCCGGTAAACATATACCTGCCTGCTTTGTTGTAAAAAGCAACTGAGCCCGGGGTATGTCCCGGAATGGAAAGCACCTTGAATTTTACTCCTCCGAGATCTAATACATCGCCGTCCTTAATATAATGCGTATTTACTTTCACACCTTTTGGTATCAAACCTGTATCGGCCACATGCATATAAATATCGCTGAAATATTTAATGCCGCCGCTGTGGTCAAAGTGGCCATGGGTAAGGGCAGCCTTAACAGGTTTACTTCCTGTCAGCTGCTGTACGATCTCCTTAAGGCCCTCCTGTCCTGAGCAAACATCAACGAGCATGGCATACTTTTTCCCTTCAATTAGGTAAGCTGTTGAGGTTGTCCCTTTACAGCCTGGATCCTCCAAATGCCTTTACCCAGCTTGTCTACCTTGTAATTATCCTTTGTTTGCCCCGGAACTAATGGAGCAGCTAATGTCATGGCAATGAATAAACCAAGACACATTTTCATTTTTTTAACCATTTGTTTAATAGGTGTTTAAATATTGCAATGAGCTTGTCCTCAAATGTTTTTGTCGTATAATACCTGACCATTGGCCGGTTTCTTGATTTCCTGTCTACAATTTCAAATCCTGCGCGTTCAAATGATTTATATAAACCAATCCATGCAAAGGAATCGGGAAGTGGTTTCCTGCGTCGGGATCGCCGGATAGGCTTCCAGGATCTTTATCCCATTCTCTTTTGCATATTTGATGGCGCCTTTCAGAAGCTGTACCGAAACACCTGACCTTCTGAAGTTTTTGTCAATAAAGAAGCAGGGAATCGACCATACCGGCTTTATTGTCAATTCGTTTATGAACCCGCGACTTTTCCAGCCTGATGAAATCTTCCCTCGGGGCAAATGCACACCATGCAATTGCCTCTCCTTCAACAAGACCAAGAAGTCCGGCTGGTTTACCCTCCCAGACAATTTCCCTGATGGCTCTTTTATTGCCATCCTCGGCTTTCCCTTCCTTGAAAGTCAGAATTGCTTAGCCTGTAATACATGCACCAGCAATTTCCGCAGGCTCCTTTTTCGCCAAAAAGCCTGACAAATTTGTTCCAGTTCTTTTTTGTCAGAGGTTCAATTGTGAAATGCTCCAGGGATACCGGTTCCTTTCCGTGCTTTGTCTTTATAGAGGAAAGTGTCATAAATATGGGCTGAAAACCCTTCAATATAGTTTCAAAGCAAACTTATTTAATTTTTGGGCTTTACGGGAATTTGTTCCCGTGAATTCTTCTGATCAGGTTACTTTTTTAAGGTTTTTTTCTCCAGGGTTTCCATTATCCGGAATTCCACGATCCTGCTTATCAGTTGTACCGGCATTGGTTTGTCAAGAGGAAACCTGATCGAGCTTTTAGCTCCCCTGTAACCTGAAATTTCTTTCTTAAATGACTCGTTTCCCTGAGGTGCCGGATAAAGGCCGATATGTCGTTTGAAGGCCGCAAAATGAATCAGGTTACCGTTAAGAATGAAAGTTGGCATTGCATATTTGATTGTTTCAGCTGCCAGGGGCGCAGCCTTCCTGATTGCCGCCTGAACCTGCCTTAATGCAATCTGAGTCTCGATGGGGAAACCTGATATGTATTTATCGATGTCATTCATGTCAGTTCTATTTGCTAACATAACAATCGGGTATTGCACATTGTTGAACATTATTCTCCCCAGAGCGCAGTCACTTTTTTGAAGATCTGCTTGTAAGATAGCCAACCAGGGAATAGACAGCAATTATGATTAAGAGGCTGAACACAAAATTGATAAGTGTGTCGCTTACTGAATGTGATCTGCTGTCAATATCAATAAAGGTATAAACAGCATAGGCAACTCCAGCCAGTAATATTATCCAGCCAACCAGAGATGTTGGTACAAAAAAAATCCCGTTTCGTTTGAACCACTTTAATTCCATTTTTCTGTTTTTATAAAGCGTAAATAATTAAGATCAATGTCGAAAACAAAATCGTCAAAATATCCAGCCAAACTGACTCTTAAGTAAATTCACCGACTTTGAATTGCCTGAAAGGAAATAAATTTTTCGAATGTTGAAGAAGCTCACTAATATGAAAATTATTGGCAGGATGAGTAAAAATATGGCTGGATGTGAATTTTTGCCTGGATGTTAATTCATGGATATTCGAGATGAAAGATGTGCCAGGCATATAGATAGCTTTTCATAACGAGGGTTGAAATGACATAAAGCGGTATAATCAAGCCACCACCAGCTTACAACTGATCTATCTTTTGCCTTTGTGATAGCATCAGCCAGCATATCCTGATGTTTTAAGTTGATCAACCTCAGGTTTTGTCATCTGTTTTAGTTTTTCTTCAAAGTTTTTCGAATCCATAGTCAATAATGTCAAAAGTTAAATTTGGTTGCATTTTTCCGTAGTTTTTCTAATCCTCTTGAAAGAAGGGATTTCAGTGTCCCTTCTTTAATGCCCAGTATTTCAGCTATTTCTTTATTTTCTTTCCCCTCAAAATATTTTAGTGAAATTACTTCCTGATACTTAATGGGAAGTAATTGCAGCTCTTTCAGGACAAGTCAAAAACTGCTCATTTTTGCGGAGTTCTGTTTCGTAATCATTTCTTATCTTCCTGCAGGTATTTGTTGAACAATTCTTTATCTTCAAAATTCAGCCTTTCGAAAACAATTTTAAATCTTTTTTTCTGCCTTATAAAAAGATTTACCTCATTTGTTGCAATACGATAAAGCCAGACTTTTATTGATGTGCCTTGTAGGAGAAGTTGTTAATATATTTAAATGCGTTGAAAAAAGTGTCAGCTGTAATATCGGCTGTGTCATCAAAGTCACCGGTTCTTCTGAGAATATAGCCAAAAAGCGGTTTGTAGTATAATTTAAATAGTTCTGAAAAAACTGCGGGATTGGATTTGATTTTATTTAAAAGTTCCGATTCAGTCATCTGAAAATGAATCTATAGATCCAATAATACAAAAGTCTCCAAAAAGTTGCAGCCTGTTGGTGTAGTTAAGCTTTTTTATTTTAAAAGGAATCCTTCCGGGTATTGTTTCAGATATGTCAGAACTTTCAATTATCAATGGAAAGGGAGATAACTTTAAGGGAATCTGTACTAACTGACACAATATCAAGCTCGTATGTCATGGATCCGCCCCAGTACCCTGCAGTTACCCTGATCAAAGTGTCATTCAGGGCAGACCAGACTCCCTGATAATCAGAATAAGAAACAGGTGGAGTAGCGCAGAAACCGGCATAAGTTCTTTCTATAAGGGTCCCATCAGGATTGAATTGATAACAATGTCCCCGGGTAAATTCCCGGCTCCTTGCGAATACGTTTACATCAACATCAGATCGTGAGAAATTCCAGACACCGATCAGCAGATTGTCCGTGTCAATTTCAATTTTGTCTTTTGTACAGGAAAATATAAACAAGCTTAAATGGATATGTACAGGAGTGATTTTTTCATAACAGGGCAACTTACAAAACAGGAATTGGACAAGAATTATATCAAACTGCACCTTTCTGTCCGTTCAGGTAGCAACAAATTTTATAAACGGTTTGTCGTTGATTCGTCTTATAATTTTTCTTGCTTCCAGGTCAAGCTTAACCCACTCAAGATACCATTCAAGGGACCCTACAAATTTTATTCTGCTCTTTCTGAAATTCTCGGTTATGCATTGAAGAATATTTGTCATAAGTTGATTCCCCGTTTACCCTCAAACATTCGAGAAGAGCACTTTTCAAGACGTCGTACTTTGCTTTGTCGATACTTACAGCCTTTTTGCCGGAAGGGTGCAGAAGTTGAATTTTTGGATTCCATAAGATATAATTTATACTTCGTTCCGGAACAAGTTGTTCAAAGAGTCGTCAACAGATTCAGTCAGGCCAGAGCCTTTTCAATGGAATCAACAAATGAGATTATACCCCACTTGTTACTTTCCCTTACAAAATCATTGAAGCTCTTGCTTTTAATTCCTGGTGAAATCCCCGACTATTGCAAGCTTCATTCTGTAGTTTGAGAACTTTTGCAGAATCTCTCCTGTCAGTCCCGTCCTAAGATCGAAGAAGTCATGATGCAGGCTATTTTCATGAATGATCAGTTTATCACAATCCTGGTATCCCACACTTACCATGATATCCAGAATATCACCAGGACTTGCTATTATCTCAGATCCCGACAGGATTTCAGCAACCGTTTTACCATCTGCATTTGCGTGATATTTTATCATGTTGATGAGCTGCTTATTAAATATAATGGTTTCTATACGATTTCCGGTTAACTATTCACTTCAGATATCCGGTTTCTTTTGTGGCTGATATTCCTGTCGTGCTTGTATCAGGCAGAATTGTGTTTCCTTCTCTGCTCAATTGAATTCTTTACCATTTTGATTAAAATACCCGGATCAATATCTTCAAGTTTTTGAATGTAAATACAACCTTTGCCTGTTTTAAACTTTCCAAGTTTTGGCAGCAATTCTTCTTTTTTGTCAAATTCAGAGGTAAGGTATAAAGTAATAGCATTTGCCCTTGATGCAACTCCTGTAAGCGGTGCATCCCCTTCGCGTCCGCTTTCATATTTGTAATGATAAGATCCAAAACCAACAATACTTGTTCCCCACATTCTGGGTTCAAGTCCCGTATGTTCGGAAATCAGGTTGATTATTGCCGAGCAATCTTTCTTTCTTTTCTGGTCAGTTACTTTCGCTAAAAAGTCGGAGACACTGCTTTGAGTTTCAGTTGTTTTATTTTTTGCCATGGTTTATTTAATTTGATGTAAACATTTTTACCCGGATCAGGGTCTGATATTAGGGAAATTTGGAATAATTGCTTCTGTTTCTTTACCTATGAAATTTGCGTACTGGGCTGAGGCTCTGGAAAAATCAATTTCTGTTTCCGGGTCAGTTTTATCAAATAGATTCATTTCCAGGACTATACTTTCTTTTTTATTAATGTGTTTCCATGTGCCGATTACCTGTCCGTTCCTGACGATTGTCGGGTAGAAGATTCCATTAACAGAGACAGCATTTTTCTGATTTAAAAATGGCAGGGATGCCGTTCTGTCCCGGTAACTTATTAAAAATTCGTCGTACGCCGGCAATAGAAATACCTTGTGCATATCGTTTACTGGATAATTGCCTGAATTGACAAACCAATAAGTTTGCTTTTCAATAATTTCAGATAGGAGATCTGATTTAATAAATTCCAATGCCAGTTTTGAATCATTTGAAGATAAACCTGACCACCAGGTAAAATCCTGCAAAGTAGCAGGTCCGTGACTGGTGAAATAGCGCTGGCTAAGTTCCTTTAAAGCTTCATCACGATATAATGTCTTTGTTTTTGTGACCCATTCTGATAAAAGTGTATAGGTTGGCTTTGAATTTTTCAATCTCCCGCCGCACATAATCCCATTTGTTTCTGCCCGAAGCAAAAGATGAGAAGCCCTGTTATCGGCAACATCAATATTTGCCTTTACCAGGTTGGAAATTAATTCTTCGCGGGTCAGGTGGATACCATTTCTTAGCGATTTCTCAATAACCGAATTACTTTTTCGAAAAATAGCTTCAGTCAGACCTAATTCTATATCCCTGAATTTTACAGAAGCCCGGATTTGAGCTGCTGTTAGTTCTGAAATCCAGTAGATATCCTTTGAAGAAACAAAATGCCAGGTAGGTCTCAGTAAATGCGTTCTGATGATTTCGCCTGAATCTATTGCTTTGTTTATTGTTGTCTCCGTTGAGTCCTTAAGCCGGATACCAAATGCCCATTTTGACATTTTAAAATCCTGAGCCTGTAAAGCACCCATCCAGGAGGCAATCTCTTTTACAGCAATGAATCCTGAACCGGCAATTTGCTGATTCCTGAATCGGATGGTTGAAATGTTATGAGGATTCATCCCGCAAGTAATAGTTTCAAATCGTTGCGCCTTCCAGCCAGGTAACAGGTCCGATCCACCCATCTTCTATTTTTCTTTGAAAGAATAAGTTAGACAGTTATTGCTTTAAACAATTTTGCAAATCAGTGAATACCGACTCATTGCCCTGTGTAAAAAAACTGTAGGTTTTATCCCAGTCACTGCTGTTACCCCAGCCTGTCATTGAAGAGATAATATTTGTGTGATTTTCGTCAGTCTTTATAAATTGAATTATTTCCTGGAGGTGTTCATCAGTATCTCTTGCACTCTTTGGGAAATTGTTATTGAGATTCACTTTTAAGATTAGAAGCTCATTGTCAATATAAGCGATGATCGGTAAAACAATTGAGGTACTATCTGATAATGATTTTGTCTTGTCATAATTAGTAACAATATAGCCTCCGGATTTTAATTCAATATGAGCAAGCGGTGCCATCCACATTTTGATTTTTTCATCCTGAGTGAAGTATTTCCAGGCTGTTGAGATATCTATAGGCAATTCAGATTCCAATCGCAATACTCTTTCCCCCGATTGATTTGTGTATGAGGTGTTTCTGGCAAGCTGGGCATTAAGACTAATACCTATCACAATGTTAAAGCATATAATAATATAATACTTCATAATTAATAGCCTTTTTTTAATAATATTATTTATTCAATGTAACGGTTAACTTTAAGGATTGTTCAAACCAAAGTTCATAAAGTACAGTGGGCCATTACATTATCGATATCAATCCGGCATTAGGACTGACAGTGGAGTCCCGCCCGGGCAGAATAGGGAGATGTCAGGACGAGATACGGCCGTAAGTTGTGCTTATTAGCTTTGTTTACCGGGTTATGGGGTAGTTCTTTTTAAAATTTATATATAGCTCCAATGGTAATGGAACCGATTGAAATAATATTACCGAGGCCGGTCCCAAAATTAAAGCTTGAGGAACTTTCCTTGAAGGAATCATCTTTGGAGGTGAAATAATTGTACCCAATGCTTAAAAAATTGAGCGAAGTTTGAAAAGATAATTTATCGGTTAAATCATAAGATAGTCCGGGATAAATACTTACATAAACCCTTGTTTCTTTTGGACCATCAATTGTTGAATTTCCCTGTTCCTGACTTGACCGTATGAATTCCAATCCAACATTGCCCTGCCCAAATACTGAAAACTTCTTCCGGGTCCAGGCATAATATCTGATAAAGGGACTCCCTCCGATAGTAGAGTTCTTGGAAATTGTCTCAGTACTGACACCGGATTTGTTTCTGGATAAAGCAAGGTTTAATTCCAAACCTAATGCCAGTTTCTCGGACAAAAAGGTTCCTATTATTGGAGAAACAGTGAAACTAAAATTGGCTGCATCATGCGTTAAATCGTTTGCATATCTGGTTTTAGCGTTTGAACTGTTCAATTGAATATTTCCACCAGCAAAGAACTGTCCATTTGAGCTTATAAATGAAAAAGAAAATAAAGCAATCAGAAGAAATCGATAAGGTTTCATAACATAGTAATTTAAAGATTTTGCCTACTCTTTGGTTTTTCGGCTTACACTAAAAAGGATTGTAAATATACTTAATTGACTTTTATCCTTTGAGCGGGGCAGTTTTATAAAATTGTCTGACTGCTTGAGACCATAGAACTAACCATAAAATTTTGTATAACGTCTGTCAACACTTTATTAGTTAAGATATTAATATCCGAATGAAAAGAATTAAAAAGTGCATTTTAACCCAATCCCACTATACGTTAGGTCTATTCTGAATTCAGGTTTCAATAAATAAGAAGTCTTAAGACTGTTGTTATATATCCTGACTGCATTTTTAGCATGTTTTGAATAAGCTGACGAAAAAGGTATGGAAACAACAATTAGTCCGGCTCCTATTGCTGCTAAGGCCCAGTTGGGATCTCCACCCCCCAAGGATGTACCTATAGGCCATCCAACCATAAATCCGCCGGCGAAACCAAGTATGTAACCAAAATCATAATTTCTTTTGGCAATTCTCATTTCAGTATATGCTTCCTGATTCAATTGAGTGATGGTTATAAGTTGTCGGGGAGTTAGATTTTTCCCATTTTGCTGGAAAACCGTACCAAGTCTCTTTTTTACCAGAATTGAATCGGTCGGATACTGTGAGAATAATGACAGGGCAACGAATGTTATGAGGATACATAGAATGAGCTTTTTCATAGGGGGGTAGAAATTAATTTACCTGTAATTTGTTGTTAAAGATTGTTTGCTTAATGTTTAACGCTAACAACCCGATTATAGTGCCGCCGATCGATAATAAAAAGCCCAGGGACACATGACGCAAAACACTACCTTAAGTCCAGCCGCGGCGGGATAGCACATCAACTTCACTTGCAGAAGCATGCCAAAGGCCCTGCTTTATTCTAATTTAAAAGAAATTGATAAATGTTTCTCATAAAATAGGATCGCGATGGCCGTACCTATCCATACAAATGAGGTCGCCCTTGCAACAGGTGCAATTTTCCCAACTGCTAGTAGTTCTCCTCCCTAACCTGCATAAATGCTTTCGGATGCAGGCAGACAGGACATGTTTCATAAGCTTTTTCCGATTCATACACGTATCCGCAGTTGAGACATTTCCACCATACCTTACCCTTTTTCATGAATACTGTATCCTCGGAGATATTCTGAAGCAGTTTCATATACCTGCGTTTATGCTCGGCTTCAACCTTAGCGACAAGTTTAAAAACCGTGGCGACTTCTGTAAACCCTTCCTCCTTTGCTACTTCCGAAAAATGAGGATATACGTCGGTGGTTTCTTCATTTTCCCCTTCAGCTGCTGCCTTCAGGTTCTCCTTTGTGGTACCTGTCACTCCTGCTGGATAACCGGCAGTTATCTCAGTCATTCCCCCTTCAAGGAATTTGAAAAACCTCTTTGCATGCTCTTTCTCCTGGAGTGAAGTCTCAGTGAAAATATTTGCAATCTGTTCATAACCCTCCTTTCTTGCGACGCTTGCAAAGAATTCATAACGGTTACGGGCCTGCGATTCACCGGCAAACGATTTCAGCAGGTTCTGTTCTGTTTTTGTTCCTTTTAACGATTTTGCCATAATTAATGAAGTTTAAAGATGAATAAGAATTATTATGATTTCTGCAATACTTCCGTCAGGTCAGCCACAGTGGATGATGGTAGTCAATTGGTTGAAATGCAGATTGATACATTGCTGTTTGTGCTGATAACATTTGACTATTCGAATAAAGTTATAAAGAAAATTCAAGAAATCCCGGCGGGAAGCAGGAATTTTGACTGCTGATGCAGGTGTTAATGGATTAAATTAAATACCTGGAGGTGATTAAAAAATCAACCACCTCCCACTGACACTTCGGTCAGGACGGGGTGGTTTACCTGGTATTTTTCGGAACCGGTTAAGAGAGGAGGGTGAGGAATTTAAGTTTAACCCTTAATCAACCATCAATTAATCATTATTGTCATTCCTCCACCACCGCTGTTGCCGAATCGCGGATTAACAACATTGTTGTATATCGATCCGAAAGTATATGTTAATCCAAAGCTTGTGAAATACTGGAACTGCGTTGCCAGCTCTTTTCTCCTGAGAAGAACCTCCTCGGTGGTTGCGCCTCCCTTTACCAGGCCAAGCTGATCGTGAATAAGCGCCGCGCTGCCTCCGAAATTGACATTCAGCCCTTTGGCAATCCTCAGATCGATAAAACCAAAGACTGAAAGATTATTCTTTGCCCAGTCATGCAGGTAGTTGCTGTATTCAAAACTTACATCAATTGTTCCCCATTTCTGAACCACCTCGTATGCCACGTTAAAAGAATGCTTTAAATGAGTTTCCATCATTTTGTTGTAAATAGTTGAATCGGTATAATTCGAAAAATTAAGCCCTACAGAGTACAGCAGCCTTAACTGCCTCCTGGTCGATTCTGAATATGGGAAGAGATCATATTCAATCCCCGGCATAGTGGTCAAAGCAAAATCAAGATTGCTATAGCTTGAAGAAAGAAGATATATTGATCCCCCGTACGACCAGTGATCTGAAATACTTTTCACAATAAGCGAATTGAAGGACTTAGAATTGCTTTTGCTAGTATATAGTACATTATCACTTTCATATTTATCCACGCCTTTATTGATTGTCGCACTCATGTTTATTTTCCAGTCTTTTGTGATCCTCGATGCCGAAAGACTTCCGTTAAGGTAGCTTGATTTATATGACTTCTCACCCTGGAGGTATCCGTAAATGTTAGCCTTGAAAACCCAGCTGTCCCACTTGTCGGTCGAAACTGTCTCTGAAAGCGGTTCACTGAAACTGATATTCATATATTTTGCCAGAGGGGTTTTTGACACATACCGCATCAATCCCATTTTAAGTGTCTTAACCTGCTGGATCCTTATCTGATCCTGTGTTTCATCAGGAGTTGTGAAAAACGAAATAGTATCGCGCATCCCTGCAAATTCATGCTGTCCGACTAAAAAATATGTGAATTCGGCACCTCCTGAACCGGTCCTTTCAGAAGTTGAAATAATATAAACACCTGCATCCTTGATATCCCTTACATAGTTTATATATGGAATTTCTTTCCTTATATAGTCAGAAGCTTCCATAAAGACATTGAGAGCATCTTTACGCAAAGTATCCGATTGCGGAATTGTATCCTGTGAAAAAGCATTCGTAAATGTGAATAGAAGAATAACCGGAAGAATAGATCCTTTCATGGGTGGTAGATAGGTTAGTTAAAAACGGAAACGAAAATAAGAAAATGAATTGATCCTGATGCACCATTTCAATGGTTTAACAATTCATTAACTAAAAAAATCCGGTACCTGATAAAAGATACCGGATTGTCATGAAGATATCAGGAATGAAAAACAAGAAGCTAATTTTCTTTTTCTGCCTTTTCAGAACTTCTTCTCAGGCCATGCTCTGTCATAATCCAATTATTATTTCCGCTGTCGGGTCTGACCATTTCTTTTTCTTCTCCATCCCGGTTCCAGTTCCAGTTCCAGTCTTCATTGTAATAATGCGGTCTCCGAAACATGCTTTCAGTTGTTTTATCAAAATGAACGCCCGTTCCTTCCGGGATATACACATTTACTCCTACATTGTCGAACGTCCATTTGGTGCCTGCAGGTATCGAGAAATACTCGTCGAGGTATATCGTGTCACCCGACATGTGATAATTGTACAAAAGGGTTTCAGACTTATTGGTAGCATCCAGTCTGCTTCTGCCTGTAGAGCGTTTCCTTATATCTATTTTCAGGGAATTATCATCAGAATTATTTATATTCAGTCTTGTACCGATGAATAAGCCTTTATTGTCATCAATAAAGTATATATCATAATCCTCATTAGGGAGTGATATTTCTTTATCATAATGAAGGTCCGCTATCTTATGATCGGCTACGATGTAAAGATCTGAAGGCGCTTTAGCCACAAACTGCTCCGACACTGTTTTACCGGTTTCCGCATAACTTACCCCTTCGTTGAAAAGGATTATTGAAAGCGCTGCAACGCTCATCACCCAGATCACAAGACCGACGAGGGTGAAGATCCCGTCCCTGGCCTTAAACCAGAATATCATCTTTATACCCCAGTAAATAAATGCAAGAAGCGGCATAAGGATCACAATGAACGATAAGGCCAGGATCCATGGTGCAACAGCCGGATTCACAACATAATTAAGGAAATCAGGCAGGTAAAAGATATTGATCCCGAAAGAATTGGTTGAAAAATATCCCGGATATTTAAAGAAGAAGACCATAATGAACGAAACCAGTGCGATAAATCCGCCAAGCACGAATGTTACACCTACGATTATCAGGAAGATCCTTAATATAACATAACACACCTTGCCTATTGCCCTGAAGACTTCGTTAAATGCATTCCCCACGCCCGAACCTGCCGGCAGTGTTACCGCGTAATTTGGGTCACTGACCGACATTGAAGAACGGGAGTTTCCCCTGCGCGATGCATGATTTATGTTATTGCTTCCATACATCTCCCTTTTCTGTGCATCTGTACGGGCAGATGGAAGGGCAATCCAGAGTGCAACATAAACAAAGAATCCGATTCCAAAAAAGCAGGTGAACAGGATGAAGATAAGTCTGACCCATACAGCCTCCATACCGAGATAAGCCCCAATACCTCCGCATACTCCGCTTACAATCATATCATCAGGGTTCCTGTACATTTTCTTCCTGGTGGAAGAATGATAATAGCTTTCCTTCTGTCCCATCTCATCTCCGCCGGTATCAAAGTCCTCTGGCCTGCCGATTACGGAGATCATCGATTCGACATTCTCCTTTGATATCACGCCTGCCGAAGCTCCCTGCGATTGAAAGATTTCAGCAATACGTGTTTCAATGTCTTCAATGGTCTCGGCTCCCCCGGGTGTGTTTTTTAACCTGTCATCAATATCTTTCAAATAACGGCGCAGTATATTATAAGCTTCCTCGTCAATCTGGAACAGGGTGCCGCCAAGGTTTATTTTAATTGTTTTATCCATCATTTTACGATTTAAAAGGTTAGTAAACGGTTACCGGGTTCTGATCAGGTTGACAGATTCAACAAGCTCTTCCCACGAACTGTCAAGGTCGGCCAGATAGGCTTTTCCTTCAGGCGTAAGCTCGTAGTATTTCCTGGGTGGTCCCTGTTGTGATTCTTCCCACCGGTAGCTTAAAAGACCTCCGTTCTTTTGACGGGTAAGTAATGGATAAAGTGTCCCTTCAACGACAATTACCTTTGCTTCTTTCAATTCCTTTATGATATCGCTTGCGTAACAGGAATTTTTAGACAGTACCGATAATATACAATACTCGAGGATTCCCTTCCGCATCTGTGCTTTTGTATTTTCCAGATCCATAATATTGATTTTTAGAGTTTCATATTTTTTCTCACATTCTCAAATTCTTTTTTCACCGATTCAGTAATGTTGTGAATATTAACAGGATCGCCTTTCATTTCTATTTTCTGGGCGGTTGTTTTGGCTTCAGGCAGAACAACATAGAGAACCAGGTAAACCAATATGCCAAGTCCTCCTGCAATTGCCAGAGCCAGGAAGATAACCCTGATTATCCAGGGCTCAATGTCCCAGTAGGCACCCATGCCTGAACATACCCCGCCAATGATCCTTTTGTCGGGATCGCGGTACATCCGGTGAGCTCCTGGAGTTGAGAATTTTTCCTTTGGCGATGGACCTTCATTGTCTGAGATATCCTCGGGATTTCCCATGATCGCGACTACCTCATTTACATCTGAAATTGTGATCACTTGCTTATAGCCGGTCAACTGTACCCGGAAAAGCTCGGCCATCCTGGCCTCAATGTCTGAAAGTATCTCGGAGGAACTCTCTTCCCCAGCAAAATGTATCTCGAGGTTTTTCAGGTACCTTTTAAGTTCTGAATAGGCATCCTCATCGATATTGAAGGAGTACCCGCCCAGATTAACGCTTACTGTGATTTTCATAGAACCTTACAATTTTTACTACTATAGAAATTATACATCATTACAACGCAAAGATATATACAAAATAATATACTATGCAATACATAGTACTAAAAAATGCATAAACCAAGTAAAATAATTTATAATAAAAAGATAATCAAGAAGATAATAATAAGGTATTTTTTCATCCAAAATTCAAACGATGCGGATTTAATGTGAAAATAATGCACAATAAGTATTTTTTGACCATGTATTCGCATGGAGTTCGACGGAGCTGTGTAAAAAAGGGTTTTTTGTTGATTTTTACTTTTGTGACACTTTGTGACACTTTGCGATCCTTTGTGATCCTTTGTGGTTCAAGGATTTATGTTTAACCACAAAGTCGCACTAAGTTCTCACTAAGGTTCACAATGGTCTTTCTCGACAGCCCCCTGATGCGAGATGATACTAACCAAAAAGCGATTGCATCAATACTAGATTGAGAATGACAAAATATTTTTGAACCGTAGAGTGGTTCCATTAAATGCCATTTAAAAAACTACATTCTCGATCCTGATCCCATAAATGTATTATCTATATTTATGCAAACATTTTTATCATGAATAAAAAATACAAATGGGGAATCATAGCTCCGGGAAAAATGGCAGCAAAATTCACGAACGGACTCAAACTCCTGGCAAATGCCGATCTATACGCGGTCGCCTCGCGCAATCCTGAACGAGCTGAAAAATTCGCCCGTGATCATGGATTCAAAAAGTACTATTCAAGCTATGAGGAACTTGCTCTCGATCCTGAAGTCGATATAGTTTATATCGCTTCACCCCATTCAGTCCATCACGATCATACCTTACTCTGCCTTAAAAACAAAAAGGCCGTGTTATGCGAAAAGGCATTTGCACTAAACAGCCGCGAAGCCGAAGAAATGATCGAAGAGGCAAAAAGGCAGAAAGTCTTTCTTATGGAAGCGCTATGGCCACCATTCCAGCCATACTTTAAAAAGGCTTCGGAAATACTTTCAACGGGAATTACGGGCAAGCCGATCCACCTGCATGCTTATTTCTCTTTCATTCCACCCTTTGAGCCTGAAGACCGGAAATTCAATGTCAGCCTCGGAGGAGGTTCTCTCCATGATATCGGAATATATCCCGTTATTGATGTCCTGACATATATGGGTGTCCCCGATGATGTCATGGCTTTTGCTTCGTTCGGACCTACAGGATCGGAAGAATCAATAAGCGCTGTTTTTAAGTATAATGACGGACGGATGGCAACAATTTACAGCTCATTCAAGACAAATATCGGAATAGGATGCGATATCCTGTGTGAAAAAGGCAACCTGACTGTATCGCGGGGGCGCGACATGAACCAGCGGGTTATACTTGGGCTGCATGGAACCGAAAAGGAAACCTTTGTTTTCAGTCCGCCTGCTCTGGGCTATCACTGGGAAGCGGAAGAGGTAATGCGATGCCTGGATAAGGGACTGATGGAAAGCCCTGTTGTCCCGCTCTCATTCAGCCGCAGCCTTATGAAACTACTTGATAAAATCAGGTCTGCCGCAGGAATAGTTTTTCCCGCGGATCATTGAATTCCCCGTTAGTCTTTCTGCGCCGATCAGCAATTACAATGTGACCACAATCTTAAAAGACTTCAGGACTGCAAGACCATTTAACATGTCATCACTGGATTGGGATACCCGAAAAGCTGAAGAAGCCTTCTTCAGAAAGAAACTCCTTCTGAGCATGCTTATCCCGGGCATCTTCGTTTTCCTTATGTGGCTTGTGAAGATCATCGAAGTACTGTTTGATCTTGATTTTTCCGGACTGGGAATTTATCCCATGTCAGCCAGGGGACTTCCCGGAATTCTCTTTTCCCCGTTTATCCATGCAGGTTTCGGACATCTTTTCAATAACTCACTGCCTCTCTTCCTGCTTGGGACAGCCCTGTTTTATTTCTATTCAGAAATAGCCATTAAAGTCTCCTTGTGGACATATTTCCTTACCGGGCTGTTTGTGTGGATCGCAGGCAGGGATGCATGGCATATCGGGGCTAGCGGACTGGTATACGGCCTCGCTTCATTCCTGTTCTTCAGCGGGATCATCAGGAAGTACTACAGGCTTGTTGCTTTATCTCTCTTAATTGTATTTCTTTACGGATCAATGGTCTGGGGTCTGTTCCCGGGTGTGTACAAAAACGTTTCGTGGGAGTCTCATATGCTGGGATTCATCTCGGGTATCCTGCTCGCCATCTGGTACCGCAGGGAGGGCCCCCAGGAACCTGTTCCCGAATGGCTTGATGAGGATGAGGAAGAAGTAACCAAATAACTTGCAATACCGCATAACTTGCATAACCTAAAATGACCGACCTCTCCATAATAATTGTCAGCTACCGGGGCTGGGACCGGCTTACGAGGTGCCTTGACTCCCTGATGTCATTGGCAGGCGGGTCATTTAGCTATGAGGTGATTATTGTAGATAACAACTCAGACGACGACGCCATTTACAAAATTGAAAAGCAGTATTCCGGTTTCACTTTTATTCATAACAAAATCAACGGCGGCTTTGCAAACGGCAATAACATCGGAAGCAAAACAGCAAATGGTGAGTTCATTTTGATACTGAACCCCGACACTGTTGCAACATCTTCGGCTGTCGGGAGGCTCCTGGAGGCAGCACGGTCAAACCCTGATTACTCTGTTATATCCTGCCGTCAGGTTAATGAGAAGGGGAAAGAAGTAAATGCGACAGGCGATTTTCCGGAGTTCCGGAATCTTACAGGGTTTCAGAGATCAATTCTCAGACTATTCGGAAGAAAAAGTCAAAGGCATCTTACCGGATCGTCAGTTTCATTTCCCGACTGGGTTTCAGGCTCGGTCATCATGATTAAGAAGGAGCTCTACAACCGGATGGGAGGATTTTTCGAAGGATACTGGATGTACTTTGAGGATGTCGATCTGTGTAAAAGAGTTTTAGATGACGGCGGAAAAATTGTATTCCTGAATGATGTGACTATCGGGCACGATCACGGCGGAAGTTCAAGGATAAACTTGAAAACAACCTCAATAACGAAGACCGAGGTTCAGATTTCAAAGCATGTTTATGTATCAAGAAATATTAAAGGTGCGGAGAGGGTATTGACACAGAGCTTCCTGGTGATCAATAATCTTGTTTCGGGAGCTGTAATGGCAGTTATCGGTTTAGTCTTGTTCTTCCTCCCAAAAGTATTTGTCCGTACAGTTGTTTATGTAAAACTGTTAAATTATTATATTGGATCGCTCTTAAGGTTCTCGTGGATAAGTCCGAGTGCAGCAGGAATCAAAAATGTAAATAATTGAAATACAATTATTAATGAGGAAGAAAATAGTTAAAGGAGTTGTTTTATTGCAGTTGCTGATATTTATTCTTTTGTCCCGGCCGGTTTCCGGGCAGATAAAACCGGTCAGCCAGGATACAGTCAGAAAATATGCAGTAAAAATATTCATGGACTGCGAAGATTGCGATATGAACTATATACGGCAGGAAATCCCATACATAAATTATGTAAGAGATGTCCGTGAAGCCCAGGTTTTTATTCTGGTTACCGGACAGGATGCCGGAAGCGGAGGGAGGCAGTATACATTTACTTTCAATGGTCAGGGTACTTTCAGGGGAATGAATGACACCCTTGCTTTTACATCCAGTCCCGATCAGACCAGAACTGTCATCAGGAAAAAACTAACGGACCTTCTTAAAATTGGGCTGATGAGATATGTTGCAAGAACTCCCCTGATCGATAAAATTGACATAATCCATAGTGAGGAGCTTGAATCTGAAGAAGTGATCGACAGGTGGAACAACTGGGTATTTGAAATATCGACAGAACCCCAGTATGAGGCTGAAGAAGCAAATAAGCGGCTGGAGTTGAGAAACTCCCTGAATATAAGAAAGATCACTCCTGAAATTAAGCTTGAAGCGGAGATAGATCATTTTTATAACCGCGAGAAATTTATTGAAAATGTGAACACCGATAGTGCAAAATCAACCACTTATGTTACAAGTGAATTTTCAATGGATAACCTTTTTGTTAAGAGCTTAGGAGAGCACTGGTCAG
This sequence comes from uncultured Bacteroidales bacterium, assembly GCA_963732115.1. GTDB lineage: Bacteria > Bacteroidota > Bacteroidia > Bacteroidales > VadinHA17 > LD21. The sequence continues at coordinate 230,116 of CAVSYN010000033.1, read as the reverse complement.
CAGGTATTAAATGGGGACTTGGCTCGTCTACCCGCGAAAATTACGGTTTTCTGATGGGAATACTGCCATCGGTCGAGTATGATATTTACCCTTATTCCGAAGCTACGCACCGGCAGTTACGAATTCTATACAGTGCTGGTTATCAGTTCAATAATTATATTGACACAACAATTTTTAACAAAATAAAAGATAATCTCGGCATACAGATGCTGAATATAGCGTTCCAGGTTCAGAAGAAGTGGGGGTATATCAATTTACTCCTGACCGGTACAAATTATTTTCATGATTTTTCAAAGAACAAGATTGAATTAATGTGTTCAATAAATCTGAGAATTTTCAAGGGGTTGTCACTCCAGATCGAGGGAGGAATAGCCCATATAAATGATCAGCTGAATCTAAAGAAAGGCGACATTTCAGAGGCTGAAAGGTTACTGCAGTTAAGGGAACTGGCCACAAAATACCGGATTGAAGGCGGTATTGAAATCACCTATACTTTCGGTTCGATTTATAATAATATTGTTAATCCCCGGTTCAGCTCAGATGATTTCCATTTTTAAATTTTCAAATGCACGAACGTTTCAGATACAGAACCAAAGACGATCTTATTCAGAAAGCAAAAGATCTCGGCTTCGACCTGCCTTTTTCTGATGATATAGCACCTTTGTTTGATCAGCCATCAGTAGTTGGCTTCAAGGTCTCCAACCGCATCGTGGTTCAGCCGATGGAGGGATACGATTCTGAGAATAACGGTTCTCCTTCTGCCTTAACTGAAAGGCGTTATCTACGGTATTCATCAGGAGGCAGCGGGATCATCTGGTTTGAGGCTGTTTCAGTTACAGAGAGCGGAAGATCAAATCCTCACCAGTTGTGGATCAACCAAAACAGTTCCGACAGTTATTCCTTCCTGAATGACAAAGTCAGACATTCGGCAATCAGTACAGGAAATGAGCCGTTTCTTGTAATCCAGCTCACCCATTCAGGACGTTACAGCAAGCCGGAAGGAAAATCAAAACCTCAGGTTGCGGCTCATAATCCGGTCCTCGATAAAACAATGCCTTATATTCTGACCGATGATGACCTGAAACGGATACAGGATCAGTTTGTTGCATCGTCCAAACTTGTTGCCCGTTCGGCCTTTAACGCTGTCGACCTCAAGGCCTGTCATGGTTACCTTATTGTTGACCTGCTCTCTTCGAAGAGCAGGCAAAACAGCATTTTCGGAGGCGAAGAAACATCAAAAAGATTCAGATTCCTGCTTGAAACAATCGACAGGATAAAAGATGAAGTGCCGGGAATAATCGTAACTACCCGCCTGAATATTTCCGACCTGTACAGCGGTGGTTTCGGAGTTGACGAAAATGGCCAGCCTGATTTTACAGAGCCGCTTCTGCTTGTTGAGCAGTTGAAATTACGGGGGGTCAGCCTGGTGAACTTAACTATGGGCAGTCCGTATTTCAATCCTCATATCACCAGGCCATTTGATACCCCCGTGCCCGGTCAGAAAGTTCCTGAAGAACATCCGCTCGAGGGTGTTATGAGGATGATAAAAGGAACCTGCCTGTTTCAAAAGAAGTTTCCGGAGATGCTGTTTGTCGGATCAGCATATTCATACCTGAGGCATTATGCTCCGAATGTCGGTGCAGCAGTTATTAAAAGCGGTAATGCCTCTTTTATCGGATTCGGAAGGAATTCATTTGCTTATCCGGGTATGCCTGCCGACCTTATTAAGAAAGGCAGGGCCGATTCAAAAAAAGTCTGCATAACATGTTCGGGATGCACAAGGCTTATCCAAAACCTTTTACCGGGTGGATGTGTTATACGCGATAGTGAGATCTATGGACAAGAACTTAAAAAACTGGTAACCGATGGAAAGTGAAAGGATCAAAAAAGGCAATTTCGATATTTCATATTACCGGACCAATACTCTTGTGATCGGAAGCGGTGCTGCTTCTCTTAATGCCGCAGTGAATCTCCATTCGATGGGGCAGAAGGATATTCTGATCGCAACCTCAGAATGGGGAGGCGGCACATCAAATAACGCAGGATCTGACAAGCAGACCTACTATAAGCTATCATTGGCTGGCAGTAAGCCTGATTCAGTTTCTGAAATGGCGAGGGACCTGTTTGAGGGTAAATGCGTGCACGGCGATATAGCCTTGTGTGAAGCACAGGGATCTGTCAGGGCTTTCATGAACCTTGTTAGTCTTGGAGTTCCGTTTCCCCACGATAAATTCGGGGCTTATGCCGGCTACAAAACTGATAATGACCCGCATGCCAGGGCTACATCGGCCGGTCCCTCAACATCAAAAATGATGTTTGAAAAACTGGCAGCTGAGGTTAAGCGGAGGAGAATTAAAATCCTCAACAGGCACCAGGTTGTTGCTCTTCTTACTGACAATGCAGGGTCAAAAGTGATCGGAGCTCTTGTAATAAATACAAAGGAAAAGGAATCGGAAAGAGCGTTCGTTCTGATAAATGCTGTTAATATAATTCTTGGGTCCGGGGGTCCTGCCGCGATTTATAAAACAAGCGTTTACCCCGCGTCCCAAACGGGTTCAACTGGCATGGCATTCAGGGCCGGGGCAACCGGGCAGAATCTAACGGAATCGCAGTTTGGAATAGCATCGCTGAAATTCAGATGGAATCTGTCGGGCAGCTATCAGCAAGTGATTCCAAGATATTACTCAGCAGATATGAAGGGAAAAGATGAAAAAGAGTTCCTGAATGATTTCTTCGGCGATTACACTTCCCTTACAAAGTCAATCTTCCTCAAGGGATATCAGTGGCCGTTTGATCCGCACAAGATCTCAGGCAATGGATCCTCGCTTATTGATCTTCTGGTTTACAGGGAAATTGAGGAGAAGGGGCGGAAAGTTTTTATTGATTTCCGGAGAAATCCCTCGTGGGGGGTTGATGATAAATTTTTGCCGGGTTTGCTTGACCCTGAAGCCAGGCTGTATCTGGAAAATTCGGGAGCTTTGAAATCAAGGCCTGTTGAAAGGCTGGTGGCAATGAACAGGCCGGCTTACAATCTTTTTAAGGAACATGGGATTGACCTTGCATCTGAACCTCTCCAGGTTGCTGTATGTGCCCAGCATAATAACGGCGGGCTCAAGGGGAATACATGGTGGGAGTCTGATCTGAAACACCTGTTTCCTGTCGGGGAGGTCAATGGGTCGCACGGAGTAAACAGACCGGGTGGTTCAGCGCTTAATTCAGGGCAGGTCGGAAGCTTCAGGGCAGCATTGTTTATTACAGCAAAATACCGTTCTCCCAATCCCGGAATAAATGAATTTCTTGATGAAGCAGGAGAAACATTAAATGAGGAGCTGAATCTTGCAAGTCAGTGGCTATCCTCAGGTATAACCCAAAAGAACAGGGGATATCTTTCTGCAATAAGGAAGAGGATGTCGGCTGCAGGCAGCATAGTCCGGAGCAGGTATGAAGTTGAAAAAGCAGCAGGGGAAGCATGCGACCTGCTTAACAGGATAAAAGATCTGACAGGGGCTGTATCGGTTAAGGAGCTTGCTGAATGTTTTCAGCTTGCTGATCATTGCCTTACCCATTATCTGTATCTTACTGCAATAGAGACCTATATCAGGAAAGGAGGCAGAAGCAGGGGTTCCTATATTGTTACAGCCAGGAAGGAATCAGGTTTGAAAAATATTCCTGTGAGGGATTTTGAAATTGAATTGTGCAACTACGACAGGGACATTGAGAAAAACATCCAGGAGGTGAAATTCAAAAACGGGCAGGCTGTTACAAACCTTGTGAAGGTGAGAGAGATCCCGTTACAGAATCTTTGGTTTGAAAAGGTCTGGAAAGAATATCTTGAAGATAATTTTGTCGATAGTTGAACTAATCAGACAAATTATTACCTTTACCGCCACTAACTAAACCTGAAAATACTCTATTCTCATGAACGGGAAACCTGTTGCTGTCATCACAGGCGCCAGCAGAGGGATAGGAAGGTCAGTAGCCGTTGCTCTGGCTGAGGAGGGATTTGATATTGCAGCAATAGCAAGATCAGTCGACAGCGAGGGCATGGAGATCCTTGGTCCGGAAGTTGAAAAGAGGGGAGTCCAGTTTTTCCCGGTGGGTCTCGATATTTCATGTACAAAATGTCAGAAGGAGGTTGTTTCAAACATTCTGGAAAGATACGGCCGTATCGATATACTTGTAAACAATGCAGGTGTTGCACCGCTTCAGAGAAATGATCTTCTCGATATGTCAGAGGAGAGCTACGACAGGGTTTTAAACATCAATTTGAAGGGCCCTGTATTTTTTGCCCAGAAAGTTGCCAGGGAAATGATCTGGATGAGGGACCAGATATCTCCTTATAAACCTGTAATCATCTTTATCACATCGGTATCAGCTGTTCTTTCGTCGGTAAACAGAGCTGAATACTGTGTATCGAAAGCCGGGCTTAGCATGGCTTCGACTATTTTCGCCGACAGGCTTTCAAAAGAAGGCATCCTGGTTTGTGAGGTCCGCCCGGGGATCGTCCAGACAGATATGACTATCAAGGTAAAAGATAAATACAACAGGATGATCAATGAGGGTTTCGTGCCTCAGAACAGATGGGGATTACCCAATGATATCGGGAAAGCCATTGCCTCAATTGCCCGCGGCGATTGGGATTTCTCCACCGGCATGGTATTCGAGATCAGCGGTGGATTAAATATTCACAAGCTTTAATTTCCTCTCTCCCATGGGAGAGGGCTTCTCACTTCGGGAGAAGGGGCCGGAGGATGAGGTTGTCAGATCCACATAGAATTTATTTTCAGCCGGAATGTTTGGAAAAGTCCGAAATCATGACAATCTTGTATTGATCAAATCAGGTTGTCTATGAATAACGGCCCTACTGCAGCCGGTAACAGGCAAAAGCTTGTTTACCAGGGATTTTTAATTCCTTTCGTACTTATAACCAGTCTCTTTTTCCTTTGGGGTTTTGCCCATGGCTGCCTCGATGTGCTTAATAAGCATTTTCAGGAATTGCTGGGTATGTCAAAAGCAAAGTCGGCTTTTGTTCAGTTCGTATTCTACGGCGGCTATTTCTTTATGGCAATCCCTGCCGGTTTGATAATGCAAAAGGTTGGTTACAAGAAAGGGATCATTTTTGGGCTGCTTTTATTTGCCGCAGGCGCATTTCTGATGCTGCCGGCAACTCTTATCCAGACCTTCGGAAGCTTCCTGTTATGTCTTTTTATAATAGCATGCGGACTTACCTGCCTTGAAACTGCCGCTAATCCCTATACAACAATTCTGGGACCTCCTGAATTTGGGGCGAGAAGGATAAATTTTTCGCAGTCGTTCAACGGGCTGGGCTGGATAGCCGGACCGCTGGTAGGAGGAATGCTGATTTTCTCCGGGAATAATGATGGCAACAAATTTGCATCGATTGCATTACCTTATATGATTATCGGGACCCTTGTGCTGATAGTTGCAATATTGTTCTGGCGGATTAAGTTTCCCGAGATAAAGGAAGAATCAATTGAAGGAGAAGCCGCTGAAGGTGAATCGGGTGGAAAGATCAAAGATCTCCTGAAATATCCGCATTTTGTACTGGCTGTTGTTGCGCAGTTCCTTTATGTTGCCGCACAGACAGGCGTTAACAGCTTCTTTATAAATTATGTCACTGAAGAGATCCCCTCGCTGACCAATCAGCAGGCCGCACAGATACTCGGTTTCGGCGGAATGGGATTGTTCTGGCTTGGAAGGTTCACCGGGAGCACCATTTTTATGCGAATCATGAAACCCAACAGGCTGCTTGCCATTTACGCAATAATGAACGTTATCACAATGGCTCTCGTTGTTGCCGGCCTTGGCTGGACTTCAGTTGTAGCCCTCTTTTCGACATACTTCTTCATGTCGGTAATGTTCCCGACCATATTTGCACTGGGGATAAAAGGACTCGGTCCGTTAACAAAGAAGGGCTCCTCATTGCTTGTAATGTCAATAGTTGGAGGAGCGATCTTCCCGGTAATAATGGGCCGCATTGCCGACGTTTCCAGCATGGCTCTCGGATTTATCGTACCCCTGGTCTGCTTTGCTTTTATCGTATACTACGGAATCAGGGGCTACAGGGTCACCCGTGCCGGATAGGACCATCCTTTTATATTACTGTTCTCTGGCCTTTGTACACTCCTGAACCATCAAGCCTGTTAAGGTGCCCGCTATATATTAGTTTCCCGGGCCATATACCGGTGATTGTCGCGCGTGCATAGTTACCTGCATTGACGGTCATCAATACATCATACGATCCGATGTCGGTAAGTATGCTGAACCGCAGAGTGAAATTCAGGTTCTTATAATCCCTGTTAAGCTTCCATGTCCCAATGCTGCCTTCGGCAGTAACACCTCCCAGACCGTTATATCCGATTGATGAAGTGTTTCCAGTCTGTAATACGCCATTGGTTGAATTTACCATTATAAAATTCACCATCGACGACACCGGGATCTGGTCCCCATATTTGTTTTCAAGGTAATCTGCCTCAAGTACAAAGCTTTTTGATTCAAAAAGAGAGTCAAGTATATGGAAATTGGCAAATAGTTCAGCTTTTCTTGCTTCCTTACGTTCCTGCCGGGTTAATTTTACTTCCTGGGAAAACCCATTTAAAGAAATCCAGAATAATCCGAATGCCAGGAACAAACCACCTTTATTTAATAATCTTAACCTTTTCATAGCATTCATTTTTTATATTTAGAATTATTACAAATAATATGCCATTAGAGATTAATATAGTGATATTATTTTCTTTACTGAGGTTTAATTTCCTGGGGCGGTACCAGTGTAAATCCCATCTGCATCATGAATAACAGGTTATTATTGCTCAGCCATTCATCCTTGATCTTTCCCCCCTCCAGGTGCAGCACTGAAATACCTTTCCATTAATCGACCTTCCTGTGGGAGGAACATCCCCGGGACCTGAATTGGTCCCTGTAACAGTCCAGATAAAAGCAATTTTACCCCTTTCGTATCCGGTTTCATTAACCTCAACCCTGAAGTCGGGGTAAGTACGCCTTGTATTTGAGATTAGCATCTTGAAAGCATTCAGTCCTCTGTGGTTCATAACCGGGGCTTTCTAAAATTTCAAAATCGTCGGTCATGACATCCTCTATACCGTCAAACCGGCCGGAATTCCAGTATCCGATATACTTGTCTATGGTAGCCCGGACTTCAGGAGACATTCCATTATTCCCGCAACCCGACAGAACAATGATCAGAGATGCGGCAAAAATTGAAAGACTGGATTTGATCAAATTCTTCATGAAATATTCCTTTTGTTAGTCAAAATAAAGTAGGTTTTAAACTATCTCAAATGTAATTCAAATCCTACTCAATCCTCGTTTATCATAGTCTTGATGTGGCTTTTTATCTCGGCAAACTTCAGCGCATTCATCCTGGCACCGACATTCTCAATCACCTTTCCTGCCATGAATGAACCGATAAGTCCGCATTTCTCAAGACTTAGTTCCTTCGCAAATCCGTAAAGGAATCCAGCAGCATAGAGATCCCCTGCGCCGGTTGTATCGTTGCATTTAACAGGGAAAGCGCTGACTTTGATCAGTTCCTCCCCTTTTTTCAGCATCGATCCATCGGCCCCCACCTTCAGGATAACAACCTCCGACATTGCAGACAGAAGCGACAGGGCAGCGTCAGGATCGGTTCCTGTGAAAGCCCTTGCTTCCAGCTCATTTGCAAAAAGGATATCGACATATTTTTCCACTATTTTCCTGAAAGCCTTAAGGTTTGATTCTACGACATTATAGCTTGCAAGGTCAAGTGATACCAGCATTCCATTCTCCCTGGCATGCCTGCAGGCAGCCTCAATCATGGGGTAATTATTGATCAGATACCCCTCGAGGTAAAGAATGTCATATCCGTCAAACAGCATAGGGTTAAGGTCTTCAGGACTAATTTCAACCGCAGCTCCGAGGTGTGTGGCAAAGGTCCTTTCAGAATCGGGAGTGATAAGCGCAACGGCGGTTCCGGTAACCGAATTTCTCCGCATCAGCAAGGTGTTGACCCCGGCATTTTTCATATCCTTCTCAAAAAAATCACCCGTTTCATCCCTGCCGATGGATCCTATGAACCCTGTATCGGCCCCGAGCATTGCCAGTCCGTGGATCGTATTTGCTGCCGAGCCGCCGGAGGAAAAGGTCTTCTGGCATTTCTTTGTTCCTGATTTAACTCTCTCCGATTTCTGCCTGTCGACAAGCTGCATGCTCCCTTTTGGAAAGCCGTATTTCCTGAGTATATCATCACTATCGACAATTGTCAATATGTCTACGAGCGCATTGCCGATTCCCAGAATCCTTTTCATTATTAAAATTTTGCCAAAGATATTGCTTAATTCACTAAAAGCCCTTATTTTTGGCACGCTAAAAAAAGCCAAAAAAGATATAAAATAATTCCTCAGTAGCTCAGTTGGTTAGAGCATCTGACTGTTAATCAGAGGGTCGCTGGTTCGAGTCCAGCCTGGGGAGCCAGACAGCATCTCAAAATTTTCACAACCGCTTAGAATCAAGGATTTCAGGCGGTTTCTTTTTTAACAGGTACTCAGAATGTACGCCAGAACTCCTAAAACAGGGGTAGAAATCGAGACTACTTATTAAATCCTCAATATAGTCTCGCAGATCTCTGTACCTCTCTGTTTATTATGCACTTGATTGCAATGTTTTGCATTGAAACAACTGCTTAAATATGGTGAACTTTAAATAAAAATCGGGACCATTTTTAAAACAATTATTATGAATAACAAAATCGTTAACACTTCTATCTGAAAGAGGCTAAAACAGACAAAAAAGGATTGACACCAATTTATTTGAGGATCACTGTAAATGGAGAAAGTAACTTAAACTTATTATTTCTGACATTCAGAATATGACCTGCTAAAGCAAAATAAAATTGACTTTGTCATTTTAGTCGCCGAACTTTGTGTAAGAAATTTAGATAAAAAGTAAACAAATGTTTGTTGAATTAAAATCTATAACCTTCAAAATTATTTAATTATGAGAAAATTAATTTTAATTTCAGCTGTAATCCTAATGGCAGGAATTGCTTACGGGCAAAGCATACAGAAAGGAACTCTTATAGGCACTCATGTTGTGACTGTAACTCTTAATCCTGGAGTTACCATGGAAAAATATATGGAGGTTTTAAAGACTAAACTAATTCCGGAACTTGAAAAGACTTATGTTAATTGCAAGGTCTATTTGTTAAAAGGTATTAGAGGTGAAAGTAATAACAGTCTTGGATTCCTTTATGTTTTTAAATCGGCTCAGGATAGGGACAAATATTATAATGCCAATGGAGACTATAGTGATTTAGGAGAATCGGCAAATGCAAAGCTCCAACCTGTCACGGATGAATTAGAGAAATTAGGTACACTAACTACAAAATACACTGATTGGATAGTACAATGATATTCCACTTTTAAAACGAAATTCAGCCCTCGGAAATCAGCTTCCGAGGCTTTTTTATTTTAATGTTAAAGAAATAATTATGTTTCTTATAACTACTTGTTTTGGCATATCAGCAACAACCGGATAAGGAGCTAATTTTTAATGCTAAACATAAAACGACCCTTGCGGCTATAATTAATTACACTGGTACTAATTCAAGTCCATTCTGTTAATAGGCAAAATTATCCAGCTGAATTATAAACAGGACATTAATCATACTCCTTCATGCACTTCAACAATTTCATCAGCTACCAAACCGTGAGCTTCGCGATGAACGGCAATAGCAGATTCTTTATCAGGAGCTTCTACAAGACAGAATACTTTGCCGTTTTTATCATCATACCAATACTTTTGGTATTTGACATTGTATTTTTTCCCAATTTCAAGGTCTTTAGCATGAGCATCCCTAACAGCTTCTTTGGTCAAGCCGGGAATATGTTTGTGTGTATCCAAAAATAATGGCATTTTTACCTCCTTTTTTAAAAGTTAATTAGACTAAACAAAGATAAGACCGAAAAGCCAGCATCCTTAATCAATTACTCCCTTCAAATGTTAAGTTACCTTGCAGATGACTGAACTAAGAGAAGGATGTTAGCCAGAATGATAAACAAATTAATTCAGAATTAGTTTAAAATATTAACTAATTATAACAGTTCGTCTTATGTTTGCAAGTATTTCTAAAAGTGATTTTATAAATACTTAACATCTATAATTATCATCCTTTCTACAGTTTTGCCCGGGCTTCTGGTTCCTGAAGCGAATAATCTTGTTTACCTGATTTTTATTTTCGATAATTGATACAATGGCATTTCCTCCGATAGCTTTTTTATCTTTCAAAAGCTCTCCCATCAGGATTGTATTGCAAACTCAAAATAACGAATGCCGTTTTTGTTTAAAATAACTGTAACTTATTCCCAGCCCTCGGATCAGCCCGTGGGTTTTTGTTTGTTTTGCATTAATCTGACCTTACTTGACTTTAGTATCAGGATAGTGCAACTTTATGTTTTGCGACCTAACAAACCGGAAATGTCAGAAAGTCCAAACAAGTTGATCAGGTTCTGGCAAGAGTTGAAGAGACGGAAAACTGGTAAGGTAATTGTTGCCTAAGTGAATGCTCTTCTTAAATCTAATTCCTTAAAGCTTGCCGGACTTGTTGCACCTGTCAACACACCCTATCGGTTAGATGGAAGAGGGGATATGCTCCCTGAATCATCCCGGAAAGCTATCGAAATACTAAATAAAAATCCAAAGGGATTTTTTCTTATGATCGAAGGTAGCGAGATCGATTTAGCAGCTCATGCTAAAGATATACCTCCGCTTATTGACGAAACCCTGGATTTTGATGATGCGGTTGGTGAAGTACTTGATTTTGCTAAAAATGATGGACATACTCTTGTTGTAATAACTGCCGACCATGAAACCGGAGGGGTTGCAATTATCGGTGGCAATATCCAGACTCACAGGGCTATCCTAAATCTCCCGACAAAAGGTCATACGGCTGTAATGGTTCCTGTATTTGCTTATGGCCCGGGTGCTGACAAATTTGGTGGTATATATGATAACACTGAGCTCTTTCAAAAATTTTTAATAAGCTATGGATTTGAAGAATGAAAATAAGTGTATGCAGGTTTGTACACTGGCGAAATGGAAATTCCACAGAGGGGAATACTGCCTGAGACTGATCTTCTGTATCATCATGATGATAAGTGTTACATGAAAATAGTTCGGGTTCAGCCTGGAGCAAAATCACTTAATTTTATTGTTTTAAATAACGGGAAAATACTTTTAATAAAAGGTATTTTTTCCGATATTTGATTCCGGTTAAGTGAACTAACGGACCAGATTATAGAGCGTTTCTACTCATTAAAATTAGACGAAATGAAAAGATTAAACATTCCGGTTATGGTGTTATCGGTCTGCGCTGCTGTTCTGCTGGTAATATCATGTGCAGTTAACCCGGTTACCGGAAAAAAGCAGCTTATGCTGATGTCGGAGGCACAGGAGATTCAGCTTGGAATTTCATATGATCCTCAGGTAATGGCCACATTCGGGCAATATGCCGATGCCAGTATTCAGAATTTTGTCCAGGCAAAAGGCACGGAAATAGGGAAGATTTCCCACAGGCCAAACCTCGAATATCACGTGAAGGTTGTAGACTCCCCGGTTGTGAATGCTTTTGCCGTTCCGGGAGGGTTTGTCTATCTCACACGCGGGATCCTTGCCCAGCTGAATAATGAAGCTGAACTGGCCGGTGTAATGGCTCACGAAATAGGCCATGTCGCTGCACGCCATACTGTAAGTCAGCAGAGCAAACAGCAGCTGGCGCAGCTTCTTCTGATAGGCGGAATGATCGCTTCGGAGAAGTTTGCACAGTATGCACAGTATGCACTCCAGGGAATGCAGCTGCTCTTCCTTAAGTTCAGCCGCGACGATGAGCGGGAAGCTGACGGGCTTGGGGTGGAGTATTCCTCAAAAATAGGCTATGATGCACACAAAATGGCCGACTTCTTTAAAGTGCTTCAAAAGATGACCCTTTCTGAAAGCGAAGGCGGCGTTCCGACTTTCATGTCGACCCATCCCGATCCGGGCGACAGGTATATTGCTGTGAATCAGAAGGCAACCGAATGGCAGACCACCCTGAATAAAACCGACTGGAAAGTCAATCAGGACAGCTATCTTCAGATGATAAACGGGATTGTTTACGGTGAAGACCCAAGGCAGGGTTACGTTGAAGGAAATATTTTCTTTCATCCTGAACTTAGATTCAAGTTCACATTCCCGACAGGATGGACCCTTACAAATTCACCCTTACAGGTAACTATGGTTCCGCCAGACGGAAAAGCGCTGATGCTTTTTACACTGGCATCACAGAAGACCCTGGAAGCCGCTGTGGACTCCACTATGCAGCAATTCGGGCTTTCTCTGCAGGGAAGCAAAAGGGTAACTGTTAACGGCTTACCCGGAATAATTACCCAGAGCAAACAATCTGTTCAGGACCAGTCAACAGGCGCTACCCAGACTAACCTGGTCTATTCGTACTTTATTAATTACGACAGCAGGATCTATGTTTTCCATGGTGTATCAACAGAAGCAGATTTCAACTCCTATACCCGCCTGTTCGATTCATCAATGGCAAGCTTTTCAAAGCTTATTGAAGCCTCGAAGATTAATGTCAAGCCCAAAAGGATCCTGATTAAAAAGGTACCACGGAACGAAACGCTTAACGATGCATTTGCTTATTTTGGTGTTCCGCAGGCTCAATATAAAGAACTGGCTCTGCTCAACGACCTTGAGCTGACCGACCAGGTACCGACAGGTAAGCTGATAAAGGTTATAGGAGAATAGTTTACCCCAAAATCCGGGAGATACTAGTATTTCGGAAGCTTATACCCGTTATTGTAAACCGGTGTGATCAGCTTATTGCATGATTCAGTTTTAAACAGCTGTTTCGAATCGTCCCATGACACTTTCTCACCGGTTCTGTAGGCAATATTTCCCATCTGTGCTACAAGAGCCACACTGCGCGCAACATCTATTCCTGCGTTCAGTTTCTGAGGTGTGTTGTTTTTCAGGCAGTCGAGGAAATTCCTCACATGCAGGTCGAGACCATTACCTACATTCTTCTGGACCGGCACAGCCTCAATCTTGTCTTTCTCAGGAACAACTTCCCATCCGTTCCGGTCAAGAACCAGTGTTCCGTTCTCCCCAATATACGACATTCCGTGAGGTCTCTTCCAGTTGCCAAGGCCGATGCCGATAGTATGTTCCCATATCAGAGTGAAATCCTTGAAATCGTAAACCGCGGTCATCGTGTCGGGAGTAACCATGTCGTCATCAGGGAAAGCATATTTGCCTCCTATCGCCATAACGGAAGTGGGTGTTGTCCTGTTCATCCCATAAAGGATGTAATCGATCAGATGGACACCCCAGTCGGTCATCAGTCCGTTGCCGTACTCCCAGTACCATCTCCAGGTGAAGTGGAAGCGGTTTATATTGAAGGGACGTCTCGGTGCAGGGCCGAGCCACATATTGTAATCCACGCCCTCGGGTACGGGTGAGTCAGGAACTTTTGGAACAGCGCCTTTCCAGTCGACATACGACCAGGCTTTGCATGTACGGATACGGCCAAGCTTGCCCGACCTAAGATAGTTTATGGCATCTACGAAATGCGGCTGGCTCCTTTGCCATTGCCCGACCTGGACGATTTTCCCGTGCTTCTTTGCGGCCTTATGCATAATGTTTATCTCAGCGATCGAATTTCCAAGCGGCTTTTCAACATAAACATGTTTTCCGGCTTCAAGGGAATCGACAAACTGCAGGCAATGCCAGTGGTCGGGAGTGCCGACTATGACAACATCAAGATCCTTGTTCTCAAGCATCTTATGGTAATCATTGTAAACCTGTGGTTTGGTAAAACCGAGCTTCACAATATCATTTGACCGGCTGGTGAGAAAGCTCTGGTCTATATCACTTATAGCAACACATTCAACCTCCGGATTTTTCATAAATGATGCCAGATCGCTGTATCCCTGGCTTCTTGCTCCGATAAGTCCGACCTGTATTTTATCGCTCGGGGCTACCATCCTCCGTGGATTCGTAAATGCCTCGACCGGAAGCACTGATCCTGCAGCCAGTACGGATGCCGTCCTGATGAAATTTCTGCGCGTTGATTTCATAATTTTGGAGTTTTATTATTACCGACACCAAGGTACTGTTTTCTGATAACAGGATCAATTTTTGTATTATTAAAAATCGTTAAATGAGCATATTTCTTTGACCACTGGGAAGCAATAAGTACCTTACATAGTAGCACTATGGGATTTTGTTTTTGCGATTAAATCAATTATTTCCTAAATTTACTTTTTAAGCTGTTTGTCTGATTAAAGCAATTGTTAAACAGGATCTCCGGAATAATTAACTTCTAAAAAGAATAAAACCAAAAAGATGAAAAATCTTAAATTATTTTCGTTCCTGCTCATTACAGGTTTCCTTCTCACAGGCCTCTCGTCACAGAAAATAAATTTTGACGATCCCATTCCTCCGGATCCCGCTATCAGGATCGGAAAGCTTGAAAACGGATTGACTTACTATATTAAGCAAAATAAGAAACCGGAACAGCGGATTGAACTGAGGCTTGCCATCAATGCCGGATCAATCTGCGAGACTGATGCCCAGCAGGGTCTGGCTCATTTTTGCGAGCATATGTGCTTCAACGGTACAAAAACATTTCCGGGCAACAAACTGGTAGATGTTCTGGAAGAAATGGGAGTTAAGTTTGGAGCGGAATTGAATGCTTTTACGAGCTTCGATCAGACAATATACATGTTAAAGGTCCCGTCAGACAAACCGGATGAGATTGACAAGGGATTTCAGGTTCTTGAGGACTGGGCACACCAGGTAAATTTCGATGAAACCGAAATAGATAAGGAACGCGGTGTGATTATTGAGGAATGGCGCCTCGGGCTTGGCGCTGATGACCGTATGATGCAAAAATACCTACCTGTTCTTTTCAAAGGTTCAAAATATGCCGACAGAGTTCCGATTGGCAAAGTTGATATATTGAAATCCTTTCCTTACGATACACTCCGTAAGTTCTATAAGACATGGTACAGGCCCGATCTGATGGCAGTTGTGGTTGTGGGCGATATCGATCCCAGCCTTGCAGAAGAAAAGGTAAAGGAATATTTCAACAGGGTCCCTATGCCTGCAAATCCTGAAAAAAGGGTTGAATATTCTGTGCCCGGCAATATTGAACCCTTGATAAGTGTAGTAACCGACAAGGAAGCAACAGGCTTCGATGCACAGATCCTGTTCAAGCATCCGAAGTCTGGTTCAGTGACTTACGGCGATTACAGGAAATATCTGATGCAGAATCTGTATACGGGAATGCTGAACAACAGGCTTCAGGAAATCACCAGGAAGCCGGAAGCTCCTTTTCTTTACGCCGGAGCAGGTTACGGATCATTCATTGGCCGCACAATTGATGTTTATTCACTTTCTGTAAGCGCCAAAGAGAACCAGATTGAAAAAAGTATCGAAGTCCTTCTTACCGAAAATGAAAGAGCAAGGCAGTTTGGCTTTACGGAATCGGAGCTTGAAAGGGAGAAAAAGGATCTCTATACAATGTATGAGAACGGGGCGAAAGAGGCCGACAAAACACTTTCAGCAGACTATGCTGATGAGTACATAAGAAATTATCTTACTCAGGAAACAATTCCGGGTTATCAGAAAGAATTTGAAATTGTAAAAGATTTTCTTCCCGGCATCACGTTGGCTGAACTTAACAAACTGGGACAATCGTGGACTACAGAAGATAATATGCTTGTCCTGATTACCGCTCAGGAAAAGGAAGGCATTGAGGTCCCCGATGAACAAAAGGTCGCCGGGATCATTAAATCGGTAAAGTCGGAAAAAGTAGTGGCATACGTCGACAATGTGTCTGATGCTCCGCTTCTTCCTGAACAACCTGTACCTGTCGCAGTGACAAAAACTGCGTTGAACACTGAATTCGGCTACACGGTGCTGACTTTCGGGAATGGCGTCCGGATGATCCTGAAGCCTACTGATTTTAAAAATGATGAAATACTTATTTCAGCTTTCAGCCCTGGAGGCACCTCGCTCTATCCCGATAACGATATCATGTCTGCAACACTGGCGTCGACCATTGTCGCTCAGAGCGGGCTGGGCAATTACGACCTGACCGGATTGCAGAAGAAGCTATCGGGTAATACTGCTAAGCTGACACCCTATATCAGTGAATTGCGCGAAGGCATAAACGGTAGCTGCTCGCCAAAGGACCTTGAAACAATGCTGCAGCTGAACTATCTTTTCTTTACCGGCATACGAAGAGACGAAAATGCGTTTAACTCTTATCTTTCAAGGATGAAGAACATGGTAAAGCCGATGAGGTCGAATCCGCCAGGTGATCTTTTCCGATACCTTGTCGAAGGTTGTGTCCATGAACTCTCCCAGGGTGATAGCTATTCCGTCGGATGCCCAGCTCGACCAGATAAACCTCGACAGGCTGCTCAATATTTTCAGAGACCGTTTTGCCGATGCAAGTGATTTTACATACTTTATGGTTGGCAATTTCAAGGTGTCCGAAGTAACGCCACTGCTAGAGAAATATATCGGCGGGCTTCCTTCAACCAGGAGGAAGGAGACCTGGAAGGATGTTACACCCGGTTTTCCGAAAGGGCTTGTTAAGGTTGATGTTCCAAAGAATTCTGAACCCCAGAGCATGGTTGCCATGGTATGGAGAGGCGATTTCAAATGGAAGGAGAAATACCGCCAGGAATTCACAATGCTTATGAACATACTTTCAATAAAATGCAGGGAATCGATGCGTGAGGATAAAGGCGGGGTTTACGGGGTAAGCATAAACGGGAGCGCGGCCAGGTTCCCAAAGCCAAAATACACGATCACTTCTTCATGGGGATGTAATCCAGACAGTATAAACATGCTGTCAGCGACCCTGCTTGATGAGATGGCAAAGATCAAAAGGGACGGCCCGTCGGAGGTCGATCTGAATAAGGTGAAGGAAACACTGATCCGGGAACGTGAAACGAGGATCAAGGAAAACAATTTCTGGATCTCAGCCCTTCAGAACGTATACCTGAATGGCGACAGGCTCCTTACTTTGGATGAATTCAAAAACTTTGTGAACTCGTTTACTGCCAGTGATATAAAAACAATTGCGAAGAAATATCTCGACACAACAAGTTATGTTGAGGTTACCCTGACTCCTGCGCCTAAAGTTGAAGCGAAATAAAAGCTAAAACAACCCGTGTAATTCCGCATTGATCTTATCGATGACCTCGGCAAGATGGTCGCTGTTATTGGGGAAATTGTAGTGATCAGCTTCAATGATAAGTATCTTCCCCAGCGAGTATGACTGGATCCACGCCTCATACCGCTCATTCAGCCTTTTCAGGTAATCGATCCTGATGGAACTCTCATATTCCCTTCCTCTCTTTTGGATCTGGTTAACAAGCGTGGGAACAGATGCTCTGAGGTAGAGTAGCAGGTCGGGGGGTTGAATAAAGGAGCTCATCATTTTGAACAGGGCGGAATAGTTGTCGAAGTCGCGTGTTGACATAAGTCCCATTGAATGGAGATTTGGCGCAAATATATAGGCATCTTCATAAATGGTCCTGTCCTGCACTATAGTTTGGTCAGATTTTCTTATTTCAAGTATCTGGCTGAAACGGGAATTAAGGAAATAAATCTGCAGGTTAAATGACCATCGCTGCATATCTTCATAAAAATCATTCAGATATGGATTATCATCGGTACTCTCGTAATGAGGTGTCCAGCCGTAATGCTTGGCAAGCAAACCTGCCAGGGTCGTTTTGCCCGAACCTATATTACCTGCAATTGCTATATGCATGTTTTGGAATTTTACTTTTTCAGTTTATAAAATTACTAAAATTTGGCGAAGGTATTAAGTTTCCAGACCTGCAAAAGGATAAAGTTCTTCAATAAATTCCCTTGTATTGGAGAGCCTCGGCACTTTGTTCTGCCCGCCGAGCTTGTTTTTTGATTTCATCCAGAGATAGAATGTCCCTTTAGGAACCGATCTGATGATTGGTTTTACCAGGTTGATGTCCTTAAAGCGCTTCGCCTCATAATCCGAATTAATCGATTTAAGCGTGCTGTCGAGCAGTTCAGTGAACTTGTCGGTATCTTCTGGTTCCTTTTCAAATTCAATTATCCATTCATGGGTTCCCTTCGAGGATGTTCCCATAAAGACCGGGCCGGCAGTATATTCTGAAATAACTGCACCCGTGCCCTCGCATGCTGCTTGGATAGCTTTATCGGCATTTTCGATGATCACTTCCTCGCCGAATGCATTTATGAAATGCTTTGTCCTTCCCGAGATGCGGAACCTGAACGGATCAGTGGATGTAAAGACAATCGTATCGCCGATCAGATACCTCCAGAGGCCGCCGTTTGTTGTGATTACCATTGCATAGTTCACTCCGGTTTCAACTTCCCTTATCAGAAGAGCCTTTGGTGAATCGGTATTGAGTTTTTCACAGGGGATGAACTCGTAAAAATGCCGTAGTCAAGCATCAGGAGCATGTCGGTTTTTCCGGGATCGTCCTGGATCCCGAAGAATCCCTCAGAAGCATTATAGGTTTCCATGTAATGCATCTGGCTGCCAGGTATCAGCATCCTATATATTTCACGGTAAGGCGTGAAGCTTATCCCTCCATGGAAAAACACTTCGAGATTTGGCCAGACCTCCAGTAGGTTCGATTTACCAGTATAGGCCAGAATGTGTTTTATAAGGGTCAGATACCACGATGGCACTCCCGAGAAACTCGTCACATTTTCATTCAATGTTGTCTTTGTGATCAGGTCAAGCTTCTCTTCAAAATCTTCAATTAAGGCAATTTTCTGCCTGGGAGTTCTTATGAATTCTATATAGAATGGGGCATTGCCTATCAGAATTGCCGAGAGATCGCCATAAACCGATTTATTTGTGAACTGGTTAATCTTATTGCTTCCTCCCAGTGTAAAGCCTTCCCGGAAAATATTTTTGTTCCGGGATTGTTAAAGGTGTATATCGCGAGTATGTCTTTTCCAGCCTTGTAATGGCACTCCTCAAGCGATTCATTGGTTATTGGAATGAACTTGCTCTTTGCTGAGGTGGTACCTGAGGATTTCGCGAACCATTTAATGCTTCCGGGCCAAGTAAGATTCTCTACTCCCTTAAGCAGTCTTTCAATATATGGAAAATACTCTTCAAATGTCCTGACCGGCACCCGTGACTGGTACTCACTTACCGATTTTATGGAGGAGTAATCATAATTTTTACCCCATTCAGTCGATGCGGCAGTTCCTATGTTCCTGAACAGGATTTTCTGTTGGGTCTCTACAGGGTATTTCTTAAAGTGATCGATCTGGCTTATCCGTTTTGCATTGAACCGTTTAATGATTGAGGGTATTATAGCCATCAGAACTACACAGGTTAACGGACTAAAGATAGGGAAAAAACGAAATTGTCCGACTGATTTTCAACTGAAGATCTCCTTCAGGACTTCGAGGGAATTGATTTTCTTAAGTCCAGGAAGATGAATGCTGAAATATCTGATAATCGTTTCCAGAACTTCATTCCTGAGTTTGCCGGTAAGAGGTATTGTTCCCATAAGGTCAAAGGATGTTGAAAAGAAACGGGCCAGAACCTCTGATATGTATCTGTCGGCGTAATCGCCATGGGGAGGAGGCATGGGAACGAAAGTTCCGTTAAGAAGATCAAAGTACCTGTTCTCCGGATCACTTCCTGGTCCGGGCTCAAAGCCAAGGTAGCTGGCCAGTCCTGTCAGAAAGGCGATGTGGAAGTTGGAATAACCCTGTCGGATGTCGTCAAAGTACTTTATTGAGTTTTCGATGTAATCGAATAACTCATAATGCGGGGTTTCCTCCTTCAGGACTGAACTCAGGAATTCACCCAGAAATAGGGCAATGGTGCTCTTCCTGATATCAGCATAAATGTCTGAAGGGGAATATGCTGCCGAGCACTCTTTAAGTACCTGGACGCTTCGCGATTCCTTGTAATAGTAAACAAGGTCGAGGATGAACAACGGCTGAAAAAGTGCATTGTGTCTGCCGGTTTTTTTACTTCTTAAACCCTTTACAAGAATGACCTGCCTTCCGTATTCACGGGTATAAACCTGAACAATGATCCCTGAATCGGAATACTTTACCTGATGCAAAATGACGCACTTTGACTTTTGAAGCATGGCCTGCCGGTTATTATTAAAACATAAAATTACTATATTTACCGGTCAATCAACTGCTCTATGATCGCATCAAATAATGAGGAACTTGTAAAACGAATAGCCAGGCTGGCAAAACAAAATCAGGAACTCAAAGAGCGGATAAAAAAACTTGTGAAGCAGAATGAACAGATCACATCTGAAAATGAAAAGTTCAGATCGCTTCATAAGGAATTGCCTCCCGATAAATCCCTCAGATTCAATATGGCGACTGTCCTGTTTGCCGATATTCATGGATTGGCAAAGGTTATTGAAGGATTGGACTCTGTTTCCGTTATGGATGAGCTCGATGAGATTATGTATGAGTTCGGGTTGATTGCAGAAGGGGTTAAGATTGAAAAGATCAAAACCATCGGCGACACTTTCATGTGCGCCGGGGGAATACCAGTTAAGAACATCACAAATCCGATCGATGTGGTGATGGCTGCATTGGAGATGTGCAACTATCTTGAGAAATACCAGCAGGAAAAAAGAGGCAGTGAACACAGGATCTGGGAACTGAAGATAGGTATACATACAGGTCCCGTTACCGCTTCAGTATCGGGCAAGAAGAAAATTAATTATGATATAAAGGGAGATACCGTTCACAATGCAAGCCGTATTGAGGCAGTGTCTGAGAATGGTTCGATCCTGATTTCCGTAATGACTTACGAACTTGTGAAGGAATTCTTCGACTGTGAGTACTTTGGTAAGCTTCCAGTAAAATACAAGGGTGATTTACAGATGTACAGGATAAAGGGACTTAAACCTGAATTTTCGGCCGATGGGTTAGGGAATATTCCGAATGCGGCTTTCAAAACAAAATTCGGACTTATTCAGTTTACTGACATCCAGGAAGTCATTCTTGACAAACTCGAAAAGGAATTGCCCGGCTTTGTGCATTATCATAATGTGAAACACACAGTTGACGTGGTAACTGAAGTGGAGCTGATTGGATGGGCCGAAGGGTGCACTGATGAGGAAATTCTTCTCCTTAAGACCGCAGGGCTTTTTCACGATGCAGGTATAATCGAGTCGTTCGATAATCATGAGTTTTATGGGACAAACCTAGCCAGGGAGATGCTTCCGGTATACAACTACACTCCGGAACAAATCGACCGCATCTGTGCAATTATCATGGCAACAAAGCTGCCTCCAAAACCAACGAACCTTCTTGAGGAAATAATCTGCGATTCGGATCTCGATTACCTGGGAAGAAGCGACTTTATTCCGGTTTCAAATACCCTTTTCGAGGAACTCAAGGCACAGAACAAAATGAAGGATCTGAATGAGTGGAACAAGATGCAGGTAAAGTTCATCTCAGGCCACCAGTACTTCACCAAAACTGCAAGGAGCCTGAGGGAAGTTAATAAACAGCAGCAAATTGAGAGGATCCAGAGCCTTATTTCCTGAAGCTATTTTCCGATAACAAGTATTTTGGTCACGCACGCTTTTGAGCCGTCATTACCGGAGCAGAAGACCAGGTAGACGCCCGTTGCCACCCTTCGGCCATTGTAGGTTGTAAGATTCCAGGTTGCCTGTCCGCCTTCCGATATCGTTTCGAATACAAGGTTGCCGCTTATATCTGTAACTTTTACCTGTGAATCCTTAATAAGTCCGGTTATTGTGACATTCCCCTCAAAGTCTTCCTTTACAGGGTTTGGGAATGAATAGACTTTATTGAAATCCTGACTTCCGGCTGTCGCAGTCTCGCGAACCGACAGAATGCCTTTTGAGGTGCCGAACCAGACTTCTCCGGTTTTATTTTCAACAGAAACAGCTGTAATTGAATCTGAAAATATCGGGCTGTTTTTCTCATTGTAATTCCTGATTGTTGTGGTGCCATCCGCTGAAATAAGATAAGCGCCAGAACCGGCTGTCCCCAGCCACTTCCTGTTTGCCCCGTCAACCGAGATGGCAGTAATAGTTTCCGTTCCGAGCAGATAATCAGCAAGTCCCGAACCATCGTTGCGCGGCACCTTTATTCTGAAGCCGCTTATATCCCCGTCAAAAATACGCTCCGGATTGTAATAAACAACCGGGCCATTATCCGTCCCGAGCCAGATATTGCCATCAAGGTCCTCCGCAATTGAAAACACAAAATTCAATATGTTCCCGTCAGAATCTGTAACAGTGAGTTTTTTTGACTTATCACCTCCTGGAAGTTCAGGGGTATTGCTGTCGTCGATGACGAACACCCCATTACCTCCCGGGAGAATTATCCATTTCTGCCCGGTTTTGGTCGAAATTATATCTCCTTTTACCGGAGCATCTATGACTGCAGGATGAACTATCCAGGTGCCATCGGACTTCAGGATCTTTATACTTCCCGTAACACCGGTCTGGGTGATCCAGAGGTTTTTTGAATCATCCATTGCCAGGCCGCAAACCTTTACCAGGGTGCCATCAGCCTGAAGGGGAGAATTTGTATTATCGTATTTTTTGACAAGGGTGTTATTGTTATACTCCAGCAATCCATCGCCCCAGGTTGAAACAAAAAAATGACCACTGTTGACCGGATCAAAACATGATCTCATCGCATCGGTGACCGAGGCGGAGAACAGATTTGTAAAATGATTGCCGTCAAAAACCGAAACCTGGAATGGTCTGCCCTTTTTATTCCATGAATTATCGGTACCGCCCGAACTGATAATTGTATTCCCGCCCATTGATGTTATATTGACTGCATCGTCCGATGCAGGTCCATCAGGCGACAGACTGACAAATTCAGTCATATTCCTGCCGCGGATCAGTCCATAGTCCTTATCGGCTATCCAGATGTCATTGTTTTCGATGATTCCCTGTGAGATATCGGGTGTGCCCCATCCGTATGAGAGTATTGATTTTTCAAGGGTACCTTCCTGTGTATAGTACCTTACCGAACCGGAAGAAGAAATTGTAAATCCTCCGGCTGCAACGTCAAAGGAAGAGTTGGAGACTCCGGGAATTGATGAGTGAAGCCTGACCGCGTCGCTGATTGAATACACTATATCACCTGCAGGGAATGTTTGCTGTATATTCACATACAGTGTATTTCCTGCAAAGACGGCAAGTGTACATTTTGAACCCGGGTCAGGCAAATTACTGATACGTTTCCAGTTCCCGAAGTAGGCGAGGCCCTGGCTGTTGATTTCCCCGTACCAGACTCCAAGATTTGTTGCAGCATAAACCAGGTTATTGCCAAAAGCAATATCAAAAACCTCGTTATTGTCCGTATCAGGACCTGGTCTCCATGTATCATGGATCTCCATCTTCACAAGGTCAACTATTACTATCCCGAAACCGGTTGCCAGGTATGCATATCTTCCTGATAGCCTTATCCTGCTGATCCTTTTATTTCCGGGAATATATTTGTTCAGAATGTCGGGAATATTGTAGACCGTGTTTTTCTTTACAAGGTCGAGGTTGGTGTCTTTATAGGCTATGATCAGGATCCCGTTCTCTTCCGACCACGCAATTGCGCTTATGCCAGTTTCAGACAGGCCGTTTACCGGCGACATCTTTTTAAGCTCATTGAACTCTTTGTTATAAACAAGGATTGAAGCTCCGGTAGAAGCAAAAACCTCCGCATAACTGACAGCTATTGATGAGGCTGTGTTATACCTTAAGTGATCCGACCAAGATCCGACGGGCATCTGGGCATTGGCATTGAAGCAGAAAAAGGAACAGCAGATTATATATAGCAGCTTTTTCATGATACATCTGGGCCCTACTCTGATTTGTGATTTTCAGTTTCCCGGGAATTGCTCAAAAAACCTTTCAGCTTCTCAAAGGCTCTTGCTCTGTGCGATATCTTGTTTTTCTCATCCAGATCCATCTCGGCAAAAGTCAGCTTCTTCCCTTCAGGAATAAAAACCGGATCGTAGCCGAATCCTTCCGTGCCTCTCTTTTCATTGATAATTTTGCCGCTGACAATGCCTTCAAAAAGATACTCTTTGCCATCAATAATCAGGGCAATAACTGTTCTGAACCTTGCATTCCGGTTTACAGAAGTTCCTAGCAGTGCAAGCAGCTTGTCAATGTTTGCACCCGAATCTTTATTTTCCCCGGCGAACCGTGCAGAGTGGACGCCAGGAAGGCCGTCAAGAGCTTCAACCTCAAGTCCTGTATCGTCAGCAAAAACATCCATACCCGTTGCCATGAAAATATACCTGGCTTTAAATAAAGCATTCCCTTCAAGAGTTGGTTCATTTTCCGGGATGTCTTCTTCCATGTTTATGTCATTCAGACTTAGAAGGGTGAAGCTGTTTCCCAGTACATGTTTGATTTCCCGTATCTTGTTTTTGTTATTTGAAGCAAATATTATCTTCATAAATCCGTTTTTCAGAAGCCGAAATTACTAAAAATTGGCATTAATAAAGTTAATTGATACATTTGGCATTAGATCGGGTAAGTAATAAGTACATGCTGTTTATCAGGAAGTTGGGGGTATTGTATGTGACAGTTGCTTTTTCAGCAATGCTTGTTATTCCCTTGGCCGCAAGGCAATCTGACATTCCCGGACCAGCTGACGGGGAATTGGAAATGACGATAAACGGTAACCCGGTTAACCTTCCCGGCAGGGAGGGAACAGGGAATGAAGATATAATCCTTTCTTACAGGCAGAACAGTATAGTATTCAGGACATCAGCGGCAAACGGGATGGAATATCAGTTCTTCCTGAACGGCTTTGACAGGGAACCAACCCGGTGGATGAAGGATTATAAAAAGGAATATACCAACCTTCCTGCCGGGCGGTACACATTTCAAGCCTGGTCGAGAACCGGAACCGATACCGTGGCACTGGCTCCTGTACCATTTATAATCAGACCATTATGGTACTTTTCAAAGCTTGGTGTAGCAATTTATTTGGTATTATTCATGTTGATCCTGTGGGCATTGTTCGACCACCTGCAGTTCCGTTTTGCCCGCAAACAGTACCTGCTAGAACAGATAATAAACAAAAGGACGGAAGATCTGATAATTGAAAAAGAAAAAAGCGAGACTCTGCTGGCAAATATCTTACCTAAGAATACAGCCGATGAGATACTGGCTAAAGGAAAAGCCACAAAGACCAAATTCAATTTCGTAACTGTACTGTTCTCGGATATACAGGGATTTACGCAGATTGCAGAAGAGATGAATCCTGAGGTACTGATTGACGAGCTTGACAAGTTCTTTTTCCATTTCGACTCAGTGGTCGAGAAATACAGGATTGAAAAAATCAAAACAATAGGGGACGCATATATGTGCGCCGGAGGGATCCCTGAGAAGAACAGGACCAATCCGATCGAGGTAATACTTGCTGCCCTCGAGATGCAGCAATATATGGGAAAGCTCAAGGAATCATCATTGCTGAACGGACTGAAATACTGGGATATCAGGATTGGCATTCATACCGGGACTGTAATTGCAGGTGTAGTCGGCCACAAGAAATTATCGTACGACATCTGGGGCGATACAGTTAACATTGCAAGCAGGATGGAATCGTCGGGTGAAGCCGGAAAAATCAATATCTCGGGAACAACCTACGAATTTGTCAAAGACTTTTTCATTTGTGAGCACAGGGGTAAAATGCCCGTTAAATATAAAGGTGAGCTTGACATGTATTTTGTCAATGAAATTATGCCGGAACTGAGGGATGAGCAGAGCGCTCCGAATGGTAAATTCAGGTTTAAAATGCAGCTGATAAAGCTTCAGGATGTTGAGGAGGCGATAAATAAAATATTTGACGATGAGGCGCCTCCTGACCTTTACTTTCACAACGCCCAGCACGCCAGGAACATTGCAAGCCAGATCGATCTGCTCACAAACGCCGAGAAAATGCCGGATGAGCAATATATCAGCCTGAAGCTTGCATCCCTGTTTATTATTTCAGGATATATTTCAGATTATGACAACCCTTCTGAAGCCGCATGCAACCTCCTGGAAAACACCCTTCCGCGTTTTGGTTTCGACGATAACCACATTTTCTCAGCCAGGCTGATCATCAATAACTCATTCGGTGAAAAATATGAATCGGCTTCCGACAGGATCTTGCACGATGCCAGGTATGAATATCTTGGCCGTGTTGATTATGTCAGGCTTGCCGACAAGCTGCTTAGAGAAAGAAATGAGCATGGGATACTGACATCAGTTAACACATGGGTCGAAAGTCAAAAGAAACTCCTGGCTGATCATGAGTTCCTTACAGAAACCGGAAAGCTTCTGCGGAGTGTTCCTGTTGAAGAACAGATAGCTTCCCTGAATGCACATTACAAATAATCGATTTTCTGTTCCCGATCGTTTCGGAGATTAGTTTTTAAAATGTACTTTTACCGGATGTTTCAAATTGACGGCTATGGAGAATCTTGACTGGAAATGTCTTCCTTTCGGTTATATAAAGACAGATTATAATGTTCGTTCCACATATAAAGATGGCAAATGGGGTGAACTTGAGGTATCAACTTCCGAATATGTTGATATTCATATAGCTGCAACAGCTCTCCATTACGGACAGGAGGCATTCGAAGGCTTAAAGGCCTATATGGGAAAAGATGGCCGGATCAGGTTATTCCGCTGGGAAGAAAATGCTAAAAGATTGCTTTTTTCGGCTAACGGTATTAAGATGGCTGAAGTGCCCGTTGAAAAATTCAGGGAGGCTGTCTATAAAGTCGTGAACATGAACAAAAGATTCATTCCACCATACGGTTCTGGTGCTTCACTGTATATCCGTCCTCTTCTATATGGAAGCGGGGCAGAAGTTGGAGTCAAACCTGCTTCGGAATATAAATTCATAGTGTTTGTTACACCTGTGGGACCATACTTCAAAGGCGGGATAAAGCCTGTTAATATGCTTATTTGCAGGGATTCTGACAGGGCAGCGCCGAAAGGTACGGGCATTTATAAGGTTGGCGGCAACTATGCGGCAAGCCTGAGGGCCTGCGTGGCAGCAAAAGCCGGAGGATATGCAAGCGCCATATTCCTTGATGCCAGGGAAAAGAAATATATCGATGAGTGCGGTCCTGCAAATTTCTTTGGCATAAAAGACAATACCTATATCACACCAAAATCCGAATCAATCCTTAATTCGATTACCAATATGAGCCTCATTGAGGTGGCCAAAAGTCTGGGAATGAAAACTGAGCGCCGTAAAGTACCGGTTGAGGAACTGACTGAATTCTCTGAGACCGGCGCATGCGGAACGGCTGCAGTGATCAGCCCGATCGCCAAAATTGTCGATCCCGACAAAAACATCATTTATGAATATTGCAAAGACGGTAAGCCAGGTCCGGCGTCAATGAAGCTCTATAATAAGCTTATTGCAATTCAGTATGGTGATGTTCCGGATGAGTTCGGTTGGATCTCGTTCGTCGAGTAGAAGATTTTAAATCCCCTCCCGGGAGGGGCAAGGGGTGGGTTAATTTAAACTTCTTTAGTGAAAAAAAAGGAAACAGGATTTTCAAAGGCCAGACTCAGGGGTTCATATCTTACACTTGTCATAAGTGTGTCGCTTGTTCTTTTTCTGCTGGGGGTTCTGGGCCTTGTGATAATAAATGCGAGGGAATTATCTGATTATTTCAGGGAAAGCCTTTCATTTTCTGTAATGCTCGATGACGATGCCAGGGAAGCGGATATCAGAATGCTTCAGAAGGATCTTGACGCCAAGCCCTACGTGAAATCGACAGAATATATATCAAAGGATGAAGCTGCTGTAAAAATGAAAGAGGACCTGGGAGAGGATTTTATTAGCTTCCTTGGAGACAACCCGCTGCCACCTTCAATCGATGTATATCTTTATGCCGACTACACCAGTCCCGACAGCGTTACAAAGATTGAAAAATACGTTACTGAATACCCCTTTGTAAAGGAAGTCTACTATGAGGAGTCGTTGTTGTTTCTGATAAACGAAAACATCAGGAAAATAAGCCTCTTTCTGCTGGTTCTGAGTGCATGCCTTTTCCTGATTGCCGTTACTATCATTAATAACACAATACGGCTTGCAATCTACTCCAAAAGGTTTCTGATAAGGACGATGCAGCTTGTGGGAGCGACAAGATCATTTATACGAAAGCCATTTCTTGTAAGGAGCATATACCATGGGCTCCTTGCCGCACTGATTGCTATGCTGCTGCTTATGGGCCTTCTTTATCTTATCGAGAAAGAATTGCTTATGGTGTTTTCGTTTGAGAGCACCAATCTCCTGATACTTCTTGGTATTTCATTAGTTCTGGCCGGAATTCTGATAAACTTCTTTTCGACATATTTTTCTGTTAACAGGTATCTTGTCATTTCTGACGATAAACTATATAATTGAATCATGGCAACTAAAAACGAAAATAAGGAAAAACTGAATTTTGCCCTTGGCCGTGAAAACTACAAACTCCTCGCGATCGGCTTTGTAATAATTGTAATTGGTTTTCTTCTCATGCTTGGAGGAAAATCGGACGATCCAAAAGTATTCAGCGAGAAGATATTCAGCTTCAGAAGAATAACCCTTGCCCCACTGGTTGTCCTCGCAGGATTTGTTTTCGAGATCTGGGCAATAATGAGGAAGCCAAAAAATTCTGACAAACAGGTTTGATAATCCAGGCGGATGAATTTATTGGAAGCAATCGTCCTCGGTTTGATTCAGGGACTTACTGAATTTCTGCCTGTAAGCAGCTCAGGCCATCTTGAACTTGGAAAATACCTCTTCGGAATAGATCATGAAGCTAATTTCTACTTTTCGATTGCAGTTCATGGAGCAACAGTGCTCAGCACTCTTTTTGTCTTGTGGAAGGAGATATCGGATCTGTTCAAAGGCCTTTTCAAATTTAAAATGAACGAGGAGACGAAATATGTTCTGCGGCTTATTGTTTCAATGATACCGGTAGGAATTACCGGATTATTCATGCAGGACATTGCAGAAAAGTTCTTTGCTGGAAACATGATCTCCCTCGCATTCGAATTTTTCATTTCGGCTCTATTCCTTGGATTGACCTTAGTAATCAGGCCCAGGGAAAGGTCGATGACTTACCTTGATTCGTTCATTATCGGAGTTGCACAGGCAATTGCTGTTTTACCTGGGATCTCACGGTCGGGTGCTACAATTGCAACGGGTATGATGCTGGGGAACAAGAAAACGGAAATAGCAAAGTTCTCATTCATTATGGTCCTCGTTCCGGTAATAGGCGCCAACATTCTTGAAATGACTTCAGGAAATTTTTCAAAGGAAGGGACTTCATTTTTTGTGATTGCAGTCGGTTTTTTGACGGCTTTTGTTTCCGGCTACCTTGCCTGTAAATGGATGATAAACCTTGTAAAAAAAGGGAACCTTGTCTGGTTCGCTATATATTGTATCCTGATCGGTATTTTTACATTATTACTGGGACTGCATGTCTTCTGAAAATATTATTGATTTTGAGGAGGGTAAGGTCCTTTTATTTGACAAGCCTCTCTACTGGACATCTTTTGATCTGGTGAACAAAGTCAGGGTAATGATTAAAAGCTTCCTCGGCCTGAAGAACATCAAGATCGGGCACGCCGGCACCCTCGATCCTCTCGCAACCGGGCTCATGATCATCTGCACAGGGAAAGCCACCAAAAAGGTGGATGAATTCAGAGATCTTGATAAAGAGTACGTTGCATCAATTCATCTGGGAGAAACCACACCTTCATATGATCTTGAAACAGAGATATCAGGCAATTTTCCTCTTGAACATATTACAGAAGATCTTGTTATTTCTGCTATCAGAGGATTCATTGGGGAACAGAACCAGATGCCTCCAATACACTCAGCAAAAATGATTGGGGGCAAAAGAGCCTATGAGTTTGCACGGAAAGGTGTGCATAAGGAACTCACTCCTGTAAAGATAATTTTCAGGGAAATTGACCTTCTTACATTCGATCTTCCCGAAATAAAGGTCAGGATAGTATGCAGCAAAGGCACCTACGTAAGATCTTTTGCAAGGGATCTGGGCAAAGCTTTAGGCAGCGGCGCTTATTTGTCATCACTCGAAAGAACCGCAATCGGGCCTTTTCTGCTGAGAAATGCAAATTCTTTGGAAAACTTTGAAAATATTTTAAATAATTTGAAACAAATTTGAAACTGCTACGTATAAAGGCTTCATAAATTTTTTTTATTGTTAATAATTTTAATATGAAACTTTCACAATTCAGGTACACTTTACCGCAGGAACTGATTGCCCTCTATCCCACTGAAAACAGAGACGAATCGAGGTTAATGATAGTAAACAGGAAAACCGGAACATTTGGACACAAGATTTTTAAGGAAATAACCGAATACTTTCAGGAGCATGATGTTCTGGTTTTCAATAACACTAAGGTCTTTCCTGCCAGGTTATACGGAAACAAGGAAAAAACCGGCGCCGAGATTGAAGTGTTTTTACTGCGGGAACTTAACAGGGAACAGCGCCTGTGGGATGTACTTGTTGATCCTGCAAGAAAGATAAGGATAGGCAACAAACTGTATTTTGGTGAAGATGACCTGCTAGTTGCCGAGGTAATTGACAACACTACTTCGAGAGGAAGGACCCTGAGGTTCTTGTTTGACGGAACATATGAAGAATTTAAGCAAACCCTCTACAGCCTGGGAGAGACACCCCTGCCCAAGTTCATAAACAGGCCTGTGGAACCGGAGGACAATGAGCGCTACCAGACTATTTTTGCCAAGCATGAAGGCGCAGTTGCTGCTCCTACAGCCGGGTTGCATTTCAGCAGGGAACTGCTTAAGAAGCTTGAAATAATCGGGGTTGAATTTGCTGAGATTACATTGCATGTCGGTCTCGGAAATTTCAGAAGTGTTGATGTTGAGGATCTTACGAAACATAAAGTCGATTCGGAAAGGATAAGGATAACCGACGAAGCTACGGAAATAGTAAACAAAGCCAAGGATAATAAAAACAAGATTTGTGCAGTCGGAACAACAGTTGTCCGCACTCTTGAAAGTTCTGTGTCTACAAACGGGTATCTCAAGCCGTTTGACGGATGGACCAATAAATTTATATTCCCGCCATACGATTTCAAGGTACCGGATATGATGATAAGCAATTTTCATCTTCCGTATTCAACACTACTTATGATGGTTGCTGCATTTGCAGGATATGACCTTCTTTTTGAAGCTTACCGTACTGCCGTAAAGGAGAAATACAGGTTTGGTACCTATGGCGACGCGATGCTGATTCTATAATTCAGACGAAATAAATGATCAGGCAATAAAAAGCCTCATAAAGAAATAAGCCGGAGCCGGAAACTACATCCGGCTTTTTTGTTAATAAAATTACTCAATAGTTAACGTTTGCCTCTCACATTAAAAATTTAAATATTGACTTTTGGATTAAAGAGATATTTAGGTTTAATGATATGTTGTCTTAAAACTACCATAAAAAGAGTAATAAAATACCGGTAACATATAAGAAAATCATCTGTTTAAGCGTTTACTATGCTGATCTGAAACCTTAAAACAGGATATACCGGTTTTCAGAAGTGAAAGATGAACCGGATAATATTTTTTTGTTCAATCTAACCTGATAAATTGACTTTTGAAATTAACCATATAATTTCAGGATTTAG
The DNA here is from genome assembly GCA_963732115.1 of uncultured Bacteroidales bacterium. Taxonomy (GTDB): domain Bacteria; phylum Bacteroidota; class Bacteroidia; order Bacteroidales; family VadinHA17; genus LD21. Next base: position 198,353 of record CAVSYN010000033.1, on the reverse strand, counting down.
TTCTGCGATAAAAGGGCTGATAATCAAATGCATAAGTAAGGTTTTACTGGTTACCGTTTGTTGGTTGCTGGTTATTAATTCTGTGTCGGGGCAGGCACTAAATGATTATCGGACAAATGGCAATACCACATTTGCTGCAGCAACAAACTGGCAGAGATATGATGGCACGGCATGGGTAGCAGCGGCCACAGCACCAACATCAGCTAGCAATGTCATTACAATCAGAAACGCTCATACAGCAACGGTTACTGCTGCAGTTTCAATTGATCAGACTGTTGTAGACGCAGGAGGAATACTCGCAGTAAGCAGCGGACAGACATTGACCATTGCTGCCGGACCCGGAACTGACTTAACTGTCAATGGTACAATAAATAACTCGGAGATTATAGCTTCAACCGGTACAATTGTCTTTAATGCCGGTTCAACATACAATCATACCCAGGACGGAAATGACATTCCCACCGCAGCCTGGGACACAAATTCAACATGCATTATTAAAGGAGTAACAAATAATGAACCTGGTGGTTTAAATCAATCATTTGGAAACTTTATATGGAATTGCACCGGACAAACGGGTACTAATCTAAGTATTGCGGCCCTGACTACTGTAAATGGGAATTTTACTGTTGCATCAACAAATACAGGTTCTATCCGTCTGGCAAATTTTGTAGACAGGACACTTAATGTTTCCGGTGATTTTAATGTCAACGGAGGTATTTTTAATGTTTCCATTAACTCTGGCAATGCTACCATAAATGTAGGTGGTGATTTTAATATGACTGCCGGAACAATTGCTGAGACCGGATCCGCTTCAGGACTATTTGTTTTTAATGATGCCGGAACAACTCAAAACTTCAGAAGGTCGGGAGGAACAATTTCAGGTACTGTCAACTTTACAGTTAATTCAAATGTAACGATCGATTTTGGTGACAATGATCGCGTCGAAGGAGGAGGTACATTTACCCTCAGTAATGGTGCAACTCTACAGACCTCAAACACCTCCGGAATTAATGGTTCAATACAAACAACAGGAAGATCCCTTTCAACTTCAGCAAATTATACATTTGATGGCACATCGTCACAGAATACCGGATCATATTTACCAGCCACCATAAATAATTTTACCATAAACAATGCCAATGGAGTTACTCTGTCTCAAGCACTTACTGTTAACGGAACATACACTTCCAATGGACAGTTTTCGACTGGCTCCGATATTATATTCAATGGTCCGACTAACTGCGGCGGTGCGATCAATGCCTCTAACGGTACAGTGACCTATAATAATGCGACACCAAATATCATTGCCGGAACTTATTATCATCTGACAATTGCAGCAAGCGTTACAACAGCAACACTTTGTAATGCAATTACTGTTAATAGGAATCTGGCTATAAACGGGACAGCAACCTTATATACAAATACATATCAGATAACAGGGAATGCCACAGGAACATTTACAATGGCAAGCGGTAGTACACTTCGCCTTGGAAATACGGGAAGTGCTACTGCTGTTGCATTTCCAACAACTTACGCCGCCGGGAACACTTCTTTAAACTCAAATAGTACAGTCATTTATCAGTCCAACGGGAACCAGACAGTTTCGGCTGTACCAACATATGGAAACCTGACAACCGCAACAGGAGGCACAAAAACCCTGGCAAATAGTATCACAGTTAATGGTAATGTTCTGATAGGCTCAGGATCAACACTTTATGTAAGCGCCAGTAGTTACAATATTACAGTTCAGGGGAATTGGACACATGATAATGGAGCTACTTTTAATCAAGGGAATGGCAGAGTTATATTTTCGGGAGGGAATAATCAGACAATTGATGGCAATCCTGATGAAACTTTCTATGACCTAATGATTAATAAAACCGGCGGGGCAATTACTCTTTCAGGGAATTTAAGTGTAGATGGTACACTTATAATGACTGCTGGTAATATTGTTACAGGTTCAAATACCTTAATAATTTCCAGCACTTCTGCTTCAGCTTTAAACCATACATCGGGGACAGTAATTGGCAAATTACGACGCGGTGTAGTTACCACTGGGGCTAATTATCTTTTTCCAGTTGGGACAGCAGGCTATTACCGGCCGGCTATTTTTAACTTTTCAGCACTTTCTGCATCAACTAATATTACTGCCGAATTTATTGAATCCTCACCAGGCTCATTTACTCCTTATCTCGATGATGGCACTCTGCAACTGGATGATGTTTTTAATGATGGTTATTGGGGGTTTAACAGTTCTTCAGTTCCAGCGAGTTATACCTATTCCCTGTCACTTGACGGGGATGGATTTTCGAGCTTTGTTATTGACGCAAATTCCAGAATTTCAGGAAGAAATGCCGGAAGCCCAACATGGCAGGACTTTGGAACGCATGGAAGCGTTGACATACCAAATAGCACAATTACCCGGACAGGGATAAATAATAATTTAAATACCACATCCTTTGATTATTGTTTTGCGATGGGATGCAGTATTACTGCAAATGCCGGGGCTGATGTAGCAATTTGTACGGGATCGTCCACTACATTAAATGGTTCAGGCGGAGGTTCATATTCATGGAGCCCCGCATATGGATTAAGTGCTACAAATATTCCCAATCCTGTTGCAAGTCCCGGAGTTACAACTACTTATACTTTAACCATTACCAGTGGCGGGTGTATCAGGACAGATGATGTTATAGTGACCGTTAATCCATTGCCTGCCGCAGCATTAGGTTATGCTTATCAAAAAACAATAACAATCGATCATAATCAGGTTAGTGGAGGTTCAGATTTATACAATTTTCCGGTCCTTATCAGCATAACAGATATTAACCTCAGAGACCATGTTCTTAATCCAAATGGCTACGATGTAGTTTTCACTGACTTAAATTACAACCGGTTAGCACATGAACTTGAGAGCTATGATGCCGCGACCGGAACACTCGTTGCCTGGGTCAGGATCCCTGTTTTGTCAGCGTCTTCAAATACACCTGTCCGCATACTTTACGGGAACCCGCAAATAATAGCAGATCCTTCGACTACAGATACGTGGGGACCGGAATACTCGGGAGTCTGGCATATGAGTGATTTAACTGATGCCACAATAAATGGTAATGACGGAACCAATGGTGGTTCAACAAGTGCAGCAGGACTTATTGGTCTGGTAAGGCAATTTAACGGGGCGAGCAGAATTGACATTCCCCGCAGTATTAACCTTGAACCAACAAATAACCTTTCTGTATCAATGTGGATCAGGAGAACCGGAGGACAGAATCAATGGGCAAAACCTCTCTGGTATGGACGAAATGATGTAAATCCATGGGGTCCATATGGATTTGAATTTGATAATAATAGTGATAATTCCATTTACTTTCATGTAGCTAATAATACCACAGCAGGAAATGTTCTTTCGGCAACTGTAATTAACGATGGAATATGGTATCTTCTTACAGGTACTTTTGATGGATCGACTGTAAGATTTTACCTGAATAATAATCTGATCGGCGCAGCTTTATTGAGCGGTCCCATGGGTCACTATAATGCTATTGGACTTACTTTGGGGAACCGTAGTACAGGAGGACAAGGATTTACAGGGTATGTTGACGAAGTAAAAATTTCCTCTGTAACAAGACCAATAGATTGGATACGAACTGAGTATAATAACCAGAATTCTCCTTCAACATTTTATTCCATAAGTTCAGAAGCTGGCTGTTCAGTGTATAGCTTTACGGATCTCTGTTCGGGTTCCCCAATACCTTACAGCGTACCTAATACAGGCGGTCATACTTATAACTGGTCAATAGTTGGTGGTGTACCTTCAGCAACTACGGGCAACAGTATCACAGTCACGTGGGGAGCTGCAGGACCTTATACAATTCAGCTTCAGGAAACAGCCGGGGCATGTACCGGAAGTTCACTGGTTTATAATGTGACAGTAACACCACAACCCGTTGCCCAGACAATAACCAAGATCCCAAATGTTACGGATATCTGTATCACGGGAAGTGTATCAGCTACATTCAGCGGAGGCAGTGGAGGAGTCACTCCGACAAATGAGTATGAGTCGACTATTGACGGAGGAATTACATGGTTGCCCTATACATCCGGATCATCCCTTAGCAGCGGGGCAGCAGGGGCTAACATGATACAGGTCAGGACGAGGAGGACTTCAATGGGGACAGGATGTAGCGCCAGTGGATATAACACAGTAACATGGAACACCATAGCACAACCGGTAGCCCAGACTATAACCAGGAACCCGAATGTACCGGATGTATGTATCACGGGAAGTGTATCAGCTACCTTCAGCGGAGGCAGCGGAGGGGTCACTCCGACAGATGAGTATGAGTCGACTATTAACGGAGGAGCCACATGGTTGCCCTATACATCCGGATCATCGCTTAGCAGCGGGACAGCAGGGGCGAACATGATACAGGTCAGGACCAGGAGGACCTCAACAGGAACAGGATGTAACGCAAGTGGATATAACACAGTAACATGGAATACCATAGCTCAGCCAGTCGCCCAGACTATAACCAAGATCCCCAATGTTGTAGATGTATGTATCACGGGTAGTGTGTCAGCTACGTTCAGCGGAGGCAGCGGAGGAGTCAATCCGACAGATGAGTATGAGTCGAGTATAGACGGAGGAATTACATGGTTGCCCTATACATCCGGATCATCGCTTAGCACCGGGACAGCAGGAGCGAACATGATACAGGTCAGGACGAGGAGGACATCATCAGGTACAGGGTGTATCGCCAGTGGATATAACACAGTAACATGGAATACCATAGCACAGCCGGTAGCTCCGGTCTTAAACGTAAAAACACCAGACCTGGCAGCAGTTTGCACTGGTCAGCAGGTTTCGGCAACTTTCTTTCCCGGAAGCGGAGGAGTAGGGTGCACAGATTCATACCAGTACAGGCTCGACGGAGCGGGAGGATGGAATGCCTACCCTCCAGGGAATAATTTAAGTACTGCCGGCCATACACTTGTAGAGATCCAGGGGCAAAGAACAGGATGCCTGGCAGGTGCAGGTTGCACAGGTACAGCCCCTGTATTACTTGCATCATGGACAGTCAATCCGCAGCCAACCGGTCCGACTCTGAACACAAGGAGCCCTGCGCTTGCAACCGTCTGTGAAGGACAGGCTGTATCAGCTACATTCACTGCAGGCAATGGAGGAGCAGGATGTTCAGATTCATACCAGTACAGATATGACGGAGCTGGTGCATGGAATGCCTACACACCCGGGAATAATATAAGTACAGCTGGTCATACACTGGTTGAAATACAGGGCCAAAGAACAGGCTGCACTCCTGGCTCAGGCTGCTCAGGAACAGCATGGGTGACCCTGACATCATGGGTTATAAATCCTCAACCGACAGGTCCGACACTTGACCTGAAGATCCCTGATGTTGTAGCAGTTTGCGACGGGGAGCTGGTTTCTGCAACCTTTAATCCCGGACTCGGAGGAGTAAGCTGCTCCGATTCATACCAGTACAGGTTTGACGGAGCCGGTGGATGGAACGCATATATACCAGGTAACGATATAAACACTACAGGACATACTCTGTTAGAAATTCAGGGTCAGAGATCAGGCTGTACAGCAGGTGCAGGATGCACAGGTACTTCAGGAGTGACACTGGCAACATGGGTAGTAAATCCTTTCCCGGTTCTAACAAGTACTTTCACTCCGCCTGCAATCTGCAGCGGATTAGCTTTCAGTTATACTCCGACAAGCGGAACGGCAGGAACAACCTTTGCCTGGACAAGGGCAAGTGTTGCAGGAATAACACCAGTTGGACCAACCTCAGGTAATGGTAATCCGAACGAAGCACTTACAAATACAACTACAGCACCAATATCTGTTAGATATATTTATACACTTTCAGCTAATGGCTGTACCAATCCGGCGACATTCAATGTTGATGTTGTAGTCAATCCGATGCCTGTGCTGACAAGCACACTTACACCGCCTGCAATCTGCAGCGGATCGGCATTCAGCTATACACCGACAAGCGGGACAGCAGGTACGAGCTTTGCATGGACAAGGGCAACGGTTGCAGGGATAACACCTGTCGGACCGACCTCGGGCAATAGTAATCCGAACGAAGCACTTACAAATACCACTACAGCACCGATATCGGTAAGATATGTTTATACACTGACTGCAAATAGCTGTACTAATCCAACGACATTCAATGTTGATGTTGTAGTCAACCCGATGCCGGTGCTTACCAGTTCACTTACACCGCCTGCAATCTGCAGCGGATCGGCATTCAGCTATACTCCGACAAGTGGAACGGCAGGAACTACATTTGCCTGGACAAGGGCAAGTGTTGCAGGAATAACTCCAGTCGGACCGACCTCAGGCAATGGCAACCCGAATGAAACGCTTACAAATACCACTAGCGATCCAATAACGGTAAGGTATATTTATACACTCTCGGCCAATGGCTGTACCAATTCAACGACATTCAATGTAGATGTTGTAGTCAACCCGATGCCGGCGCTGACAAGTACACTTACCCCGCCTGCGATCTGCAGCGGCTCGGCCTTCAGCTATACACCGACAAGCGGGACAGCAGGAACTACCTTTGCATGGACAAGGGCAACTGTTGCAGGGATAACACCTGCAGGTCCGACCTCAGGCAATGGCAACCCGAATGAAACGCTTACAAATACCACAGCAGCACCGATATCAGTAAGATATGTTTATACACTAACGGCTAATGGCTGTACCAATCCGACGACATTCAATGTAGATGTCGTAGTCAATCCGATGTCGACGCTTACCAGTTCGGTTACACCGCCTGCGATCTGCAGCGGCTCGGCATTCAGCTATACACCGACAAGCGGGACAGCAGGAACTACCTTTGCATGGACAAGGGCAACTGTTGCAGGGATAACACCTGCAGGTCCGACCTCAGGCAATGGCAACCCGAATGAAACGCTTACAAATACCACAGCAGCACCGATATCAGTAAGATATGTTTATACACTAACGGCTAATGGCTGTACCAATCCGACGACATTCAATGTAGATGTCGTAGTCAATCCGATGTCGACTCTTACCAGTTCGGTTACACCGCCTGCAATCTGCAGCGGCTCGGCATTCAGCTATACACCTACCAGTGGGACAGCAGGTACGAGCTTTGCATGGACAAGGGCAAGTGTTGCAGGAATAACACCAGTCGGACCGACCTCAGGCAATGGTAATCCGAACGAAACACTTACAAATACCACAGCAGCACCGATATCAGTAAGATATGTTTATACACTAACGGCTAATGGTTGTACCAATCCGACGACATTCAATGTAGATGTCGTAGTCAATCCGATGTCGACTCTTACCAGTTCGGTTACACCGCCTGCAATCTGCAGCGGCTCGGCATTCAGCTATACACCTACCAGTGGGACAGCAGGTACGAGCTTTGCATGGACAAGGGCAATTGTTGCAGGAATAATACCAGTCGGACCGACCTCAGGCAATGGCAACCCGAACGAAGCACTTACAAATACAACTTCAGCACCGATATCGGTTAGATATATTTATACACTAACGGCTAATGGTTGTACCAATCCAACGACATTCAATGTTGATGTTGTTGTTAACCCTGTTGCTGAAGTAAATCAGCCTGTAAACAAGATATTCTGTAACGGATCCCCTACAACAGCAATAATATTTGGAACAACAAATGCAGGTGGAACCGTCACCTATACCTGGACAAATGACCAGCCCGGGATAGGATTGGCAGCAAGCGGGACGGGAGACATAGCATCATTTAATGCGATCAACAATGGTACAGCACCAATAGTTGCAACAATAGTAGTCACTCCTCATTTTGAGAACGGATCTGTAACCTGTGATGGGCCAACAAAGACTTTTACGATAACTGTCAACCCGGCAGCCGAAGTTGAACAACCTGTAAGCGAAGTGGTCTGCAATGGTGCACCGGCAACAGGAGTTACCCTCACGACGACGAACACAGGCGGAACGAACACTTATACCTGGACGAATGATCAGCCGGCGATAGGACTGGCAGCTACGGGGACAGGAAATATACCATCATTCACTGCAGCGAATGCAGGCACAGCACCAATAGTTGCAACAATAGTAGTGACACCTCATTTTGAGAACGGATCAGTGACCTGCGACGGACCAACAAAGACATTTACAATTACAGTCAACCCGACAGGGGAGGTTGAACAGCCGGTTAACATTGTTGTATGTAACGGCAGTCCGGCTTCAGTAGCTTTCGCAACAATAAATACGGGAGGTACAACTACATATACCTGGACAAATGACCAGCCGTCAATCGGTCTGGCAGCAAGCGGGACAGGAGACATTGCATCATTTAACGCAACCAATGCAGGGACATCGCCGGTAGTAGCAACAATAGTTGTGACGCCTCATTTTGAGAACGGGTCAAAGACATGTGATGGACCGGCAAAGACATTTACAATAATAGTTAATCCGTCAGCAGAAGTTGAGCAACCTGCAAGTGAAGTGGTATGCAACGGGGCACCGACGACAGCAGTTACCTTCACGACTACGAACACTGGCGGGACAGTTACTTATACCTGGACCAACGACCAGCCTGCAATAGGCCTGGCAGCCAACGGGACAGGGAATATAGCATCGTTTAGTGCAACCAATGCAGGGACATCGCCGGTAGTTGCAACAATAGTTGTGACGCCTCATTTTGAGAACGGATCTGTGACCTGCGACGGACCTGCGAAGACCTTTACAATAACAGTTAACCCGACAGCCGAGGTTGAACAGCCGGTTAACATTGTTGTATGTAACGGCAGTCCGGCTTCTGCAGCTTTCTCGACAATCAATACAGGGGGCACTACCACTTATACCTGGACGAATGACCAACCGTCGATCGGTCTTGCTGTAAGCGGAACAGGCAATATCACATCATTTAACACAATAAACACTGGCGCAACTCCTGTTGTTGCCACAATAGTTGTAACACCTCATTTTGAGAACGGATCAAAGACCTGCGACGGACCAGCGAAGACATTCACAATAACTGTCAATCCGTCAGCAGAAGTTGAGCAACCTGCAAGTGAAGTGGTATGCAACGGGGTACCGACGACGGCAGTTACCTTCACAACAACTAACACTGGCGGGACGGTCACTTATACCTGGACCAACGACCAACCGACGATAGGGCTTGCAGCAAGCGGGAATGGTGATATTGCATCATTTAATGCGAACAACGCAGGTACATCGCCGGTAGTTGCAACAATAGTAGTCACACCTCATTTTGAGAACGGATCGGCAACATGTGATGGAGCCACCCGGACATTCACGATTACTGTCAACCCCTCAGCTGAAGTTGAACAGCCAGCCAGTGAAGTGATTTGTAACGGAGCCCCGACAACGGCAGTTACCTTTACTACAACAAACACAGGAGGAACGGTAACTTATACCTGGACTAACGACCAGCCGGCGATAGGCCTTGCACTCACGGGGACAGGCAATATTCCATCATTCACTGCAATAAATGCAGGCACTGCACCGGTAGTTGCATCAATAGTTGTGACGCCTCATTTTGAGAACGGATCGGTAACGTGCGACGGTCCCGCAAAGACATTTACAATAACGGTCAATCCTGTCGCAGAAGTTGACTTGCCTTCATCGCAGGTAATCTGCAACGGGGCGCCAACAGCGGCAGTCAGCTTCACCACGACGAACACAGGCGGAACGGTGACTTATACCTGGACCAACGATCTGCCATCGATAGGTCTTGCAGCGACCGGAACCGGGAATATACCATCATTCACAGCAACCAATGCAGGCACAGCGCCGGTATCAGCAACAATAGTAGTCACACCACATTTTACCAACGGGCTGGTAACCTGTGATGGACCTGCAAAGACATTTACCATAACTGTTAACCCGGCAGCCGAAGTTGAACAACCTGTAAGCGAAGCGGTCTGTAATGGTGCACCGGCAACAGCAGTTACCTTCAGTACAACAAACACAGGAGGAACCGTAACTTATACGTGGACTAACGACCAGCCGGCTATAGGACTGGCAGCAATCGGGACAGGGAATATACTATCATTCACTGCAGCGAATGCAGGCACATCGCCGGTGGTTGCAACAATAGTTGTGACGCCTCATTTTGAGAACGGATCAGTAACCTGCGACGGTCCGTCAAAGACATTTACAATAACAGTCAACCCGACAGCTGAGGTTGAACAGCCGGTTAACATTGTTGTATGTAACGGCAGTCCCGCATCAGTAGCTTTCGCCACTGTCAATACCGGAGGCACTACTACTTATACCTGGACGAACGACCAGCCCGGGATAGGACTGGCAGCAAGCGGGACGGGAGACATAGCATCATTTAATGCGATCAACAATGGTACAGCTCCAATAGTAGCAACAATAGTTGTCACACCGCATTTTGAGAATGGGTCAAAGACATGTGACGGTCCAACAAAGACATTTACAATGACTGTTAACCCGTCAGCTGAGGTTGAACAGCCTGCGAGTGAAGTGGTTTGCAACGGGGCATCGACGACGGCAGTTACCTTCACGACGACAAACACAGGCGGAACGAACACTTATACCTGGACGAATGATCAGCCGGCGATAGGTCTGGCAGCAAACGGGACGGGAGACATAGCATCGTTTAATGCGATCAACAATGGTACAGCACCAATTGTTGCAACAATAGTAGTCACTCCTCATTTTGAGAATGGATCAGCGACATGTGACGGATCGACGAAGACATTTACAATAATCGTTAACCCTACGGCAGAAGCTGACCAGCCCCCCAGTGAGGTAGTTTGCAACGGGGCACCAACAACAACAGTGACCTTTGTTACCACGAATACCGGGGGAACAACCACATACACCTGGACCAATGACAATACCACGATAGGTCTTGCAGCCACCGGGACAGGCGACATACCATCATTCACTGCAATAAATGCAGGCACTGCACCGGTAGTTGCATCAATAGTTGTCACTCCTCATTTTGAGAACGGGTCAAAGACATGTGACGGACCTGCAAGGACCTTTACAATAACTGTTAACCCGTCAGCTGAGGTTGAGCAACCTGCAAGTGAAGTGGTCTGCAACGGGGCACCGACGACGGCAGTTACCTTCACAACAACTAACACTGGCGGGACGGTCACTTATACCTGGACCAATGACCAGCCGACTATAGGACTTGCAGCAAGCGGAACGGGTGACATAGCATCGTTTAATGCGATCAACAATGGTACCTCACCAATAGTAGCAACAATAGTTGTCACACCGCATTTTGACCAACGGGTCGGTAACCTGTGATGGACCGACAAAGACATTTACCATAACTGTTAACCCGTCAGCTGAGGTTGAACAACCTGTCAGCGAAGTAGTTTGCAACGGGGAACCAACAACAGCAGTTACATTCACTACGATAACACAGGCGGAACAGTACACTTATACCTGGACGAACGACCAGCCCTCGATAGGCCTTGCAGCAAGCGGAACAGGTGACATACCAGTATTCACTGCAACGAATGCGGGCACATCACCGGTAGTAGCAACCATAGTAGTCACTCCGCATTTTGAGAACGGATCAGTGACCTGCGACGGACCAACAAAGACATTTACAATTACAGTCAACCCGACAGGGGAGGTTGAACAGCCGGTTAACATTGTTGTATGTAACGGCAGTCCGGCTTCAGTAGCTTTCGCAACAATAAATACGGGAGGTACAACTACATATACCTGGACAAATGACCAGCCGTCAATTGGTCTGGCAGCAAGCGGGACAGGAGACATTGCATCATTTAACGCAACCAATGCAGGGACATCGCCGGTAGTAGCAACAATAGTTGTGACGCCTCATTTTGAGAACGGGTCAAAGACATGTGATGGACCGGCAAAGACATTTACGATAATAGTTAATCCGTCAGCAGAAGTTGAGCAACCTGCAAGTGAAGTGGTATGCAACGGGGCACCGACGACAGCAGTTACCTTCACGACTACGAACACTGGCGGGACAGTTACTTATGCCTGGACCAACGACCAGCCTGCAATAGGCCTGGCAGCCACCGGGACAGGTGACATATGCATCGTTTGCTGCAACCAATGCAGGGACATCGCCGGTTGTTAGCCACAATAGTTGTCACGCCTCATTTTGAGAACGGATCTGTGACCTGCGACGGACCTGCGAAGACCTTTACAATAACAGTTAACCCGACAGCGGAAGTTGAACAGCCTGTTAACCAGGTTATCTGTAACGGAGCAGCAACTGCTACAGTAACATTTGCCACTACCAATACAGCAGGTACAACGACATATACCTGGACAAACGACCAGACTTCAATTGGCATCCTGGGAACCGGATCAGGTGATATAAATCTCATTCACGGCCCTTAATCCCGGGACATCACCCGTCATAGCCACAATAGTTGTTACACCTCATTTTGATAATGGATCAAAGACCTGTGACGGGCCAACTAAGACATTCACAATAACTGTCAATCCGACCGCCCAGGTCGAGTTGCCGGATAATCAGGTAGTCTGCAACACTGCGCCAACTTTACCGATAATATTCAGCACAATAAATACAGGAGGCGTGACAACATATGCCTGGACGAATGATCAGCCGGGTATAGGCCTTGCAGCCAGTGGAACGGGTGACATTCCGGTATTCAATGTAATTAATCCCGGCAACTCACCTGTGGTTGCAACAATAGTAGTTACACCCTCCTTTACATTTGACGGCCGGACATGCGATGGACCTTCGAAAACATTTACAATTATTGTTGATCCGACTCCCCAGGTGGTACCAAGCGTGCTTACACAGACAATTTGTAACTCCGATGTTACAAACATTGTCATCGGAAGCCCAAGTACATTCAGCAGTGGAGTTGTCACATTCAACTACACTGTAACGGCAACGGGAGGAGTAACAGGATTTACAACACCAATGACCGGTTTACCTAAAGACTATGTAATCGCTGATGTTCTTATTAATCCGACAGATGAGGTCCAGACAGTGACTTACATAATTACTCCGATAAGTGCCAATGGTTGTGCTTCCGGCCCCGCATCGGTTGTAATATCAGTACTCCCGACAGCGCAGGTTGATCAACCTCCCGATCAGGTCCTGTGCAACGGGGACAATTCAGCTGCGGTGCCTTTAAGCACTTTTACGATTGGTACAGTGACCTTTACCTGGACCAATGACCATCCTGAAATAGGCCTTGCTCCAAGCGGATCAGGAGATATACCCTCCTTTACAGTATCGGATAATGGAGACGACCCGATAGTTGCAACGATCAGGGTTACTCCTCATTTTACCTTCGGAAGCCTTTCCTGCGACGGTCAGCAAAAGATATTTACAATAACAATCAATCCTACGCCCCAGGTTGTTCCCGACCATTATGAACAAACCGTCTGCGATGACGGAACTACACAAATAACTCTGGGAAGTCCGAGTACCTTCAGCAACGGTAATGTTACATTCAGTTATACTGTAGTTGCTACTGGCGGCGTTACTGGATTTACAACCCCTGTAACCGGATTGCCGAAGAATCATGTTATTACTGATACCCTGGACAATCCGACAGATACTGTCCAAACGGTTACATATACTATTGTACCTGAAAGTCCGGGTGGCTGCGGAACAGGACCGGGGAAAATAGTGGTAGTTCACGTTAATCCAACACCCAAAGTAATTCCGGATGTTTTGACGCAAACGATTTGCGACAGCACTTATACCAGTATTACTTTGAGGAGCCCGAGCCGGTTCACCAGCGGAGTTGTAACGTTCAATTATACAGTAACAGCGACTGGAGGAGTAACTGGGTTTGCGGCAATCGTAACGGGATTGCCTGACAATCATGTGATATCAGATAAGCTGATCAACCCGACCGATGCACCACAGACAGTAACCTACAGGGTGGTACCTGTAAGTCCTACGGGATGTAATGACGGACCAGCAGTAAATATTGTGGTAACGGTCAATCCTACGCCAAGGATCTTTCCTGTTCCGGTGAGCACTGCTCAGTGTGACAATACTTCAACGAGCATCACCCTTCAGAGCCCGAGCACCTTTACAAGCGGAGTTGTAACATTCAATTTCACGGCAACAGCTACAGGAGGAGTTACAGGATTTACACCGACAGCTTCAGGACTGCCAAATAACCATGTAATAACAGATGTTCTTGTAAACCCGACCGATGCGCCGCAGACAGTAACCTACAGGGTAGTACCTGTAAGTCCGACGGGATGTCACGACGGGCCGGCAGTGACGTTCACTGTTACTGTAAATCCGACACCAAAGATCTATCCGGCACCGATCAACACTATACAGTGTGACAACACTGCAACCAGCATCAGGCTTCAAAGTCCGAGCACCTTTACAAGCGGGGCAATAACGTTTAAGTTCACTGCAACGGCAACAGGAGGTGTAACAGGATTTACTCCGAGCGCCTCAGGCTTGCCTAATGATCATATAATAGCTGATGTACTGGTCAACCCGACCGATAGTCCCCAGGATGTTACCTATACAATAATACCAGTAAGTCCGACAGGATGCGCCGATGGGCCGCCGGTAAGTGTAACGGTGACAGTAAATCCGACACCGAGGGTCTTCCCGGTTCCCGTACCAACGATCCAGTGTGACAGCACAACGACGAATATAACTCTTCAGAGTCCGAGCACCTTCACCAGCGGAGTAGTAACGTTCAAATACACAGCAACAGCAACAGGAGGAGTTACGGGATTTACGCCAGGCGCAACTGGGTTGCCGAACAATCATGTAATAGCCGATAAGCTTATTAACCCAACCGATGCACCTCAGACCGTGACCTACATGGTAGTTCCAGTGAGTCCTACGGGATGCAGCGACGGACCATCAGTAAACATTGTTGTTACGGTCAATCCGACACCAAGGATCCATCCGGCACCGGTTAACACCATTCAGTGTGACAATACTGCCACCGGTATAAGGCTTCAGAGCCCGAGCACCTTCACCAGCGGAGTTGTAACATTCAATTTCACGGCAACAGCTACAGGAGGAGTTACAGGATTTACACCGACAGCTACAGGTCTGCCGAACGATCACGTAATAACCGATGTACTGGTCAACCCGACCGATGCACCACAGACAGTAACCTACAGGGTAGTACCTGTAAGTCCGACTGGATGTCATGACGGGCCGGCAGTGACGTTCACTGTTACAGTAAATCCGACACCAGGGGTCTTCCCGGTTCCCGTACCAACGATCCAGTGTGACAGCACAACGACGAGTATCACTCTTCAGAGCCCGAGCACCTTCACCAGCGGAGTTGTAACGTTCAATTATACAGTAACAGCGACGGGAGGAGTAACTGGGTTTGCAGCAATCGTAACGGGATTGCCTGACAATCATGTGATATCAGATAAGCTGATCAACCCGACAGATGCACCGCAGACAGTAACCTACAGGGTGGTACCTGTAAGTCCTACGGGATGTAATGACGGACCAGCAGTAAATATTGTGGTAACGGTCAATCCTACGCCAAGGATCTTTCCTGTTCCGGTGAGCACTGCTCAGTGTGACAATACTTCAACGAGCATCACCCTTCAGAGCCCGAGCACCTTTACAAGCGGAGTTGTAACATTCAATTTCACCGCAACAGCTACAGGAGGAGTTACAGGATTTACACCGACAGCTTCAGGACTGCCAAATAACCATGTAATAACAGATGTTCTTGTAAACCCGACCGATGCGCCGCAGACAGTAACCTACAGGGTAGTACCTGTAAGTCCGACGGGATGTCACGACGGGCCGGCAGTGACGTTCACTGTTACTGTAAATCCGACACCAAAGATCTATCCGGCACCGATCAACACTATACAGTGTGACAACACTGCAACCAGCATCAGGCTTCAAAGTCCGAGCACCTTTACAAGCGGGGCAATAACGTTTAAGTTCACTGCAACGGCAACAGGAGGTGTAACAGGATTTACTCCGAGCGCCTCAGGCTTGCCTAATGATCATATAATAGCTGATGTACTGGTCAACCCGACCGATAGTCCCCAGGATGTTACCTATACAATAATACCAGTAAGTCCGACAGGATGCGCCGATGGGCCGCCGGTAAGTGTAACGGTGACAGTAAATCCGACACCGAGGGTCTTCCCGGTTCCCGTACCAACGATCCAGTGTGACAGCACAACGACGAATATAACTCTTCAGAGTCCGAGCACCTTCACCAGCGGAGTAGTAACGTTCAAATACACAGCAACAGCAACAGGAGGAGTTACGGGATTTACGCCAGGCGCAACTGGGTTGCCGAACAATCATGTAATAGCCGATAAGCTTATTAACCCAACCGATGCACCTCAGACCGTGACCTACATGGTAGTTCCAGTGAGTCCTACGGGATGCAGCGACGGACCATCAGTAAACATTGTTGTTACGGTCAATCCGACACCAAGGATCCATCCGGCACCGGTTAACACCATTCAGTGTGACAATACTGCCACCGGTATAAGGCTTCAGAGCCCGAGCACCTTCACCAGCGGAGTTGTAACATTCAATTTCACGGCAACAGCTACAGGAGGAGTTACAGGATTTACACCGACAGCTACAGGTCTGCCGAACGATCACGTAATAACCGATGTTCTGGTCAACCCGACCGATGCACCACAGACAGTAACCTACAGGGTAGTACCTGTAAGTCCGACTGGATGTCATGACGGGCCGGTAGTAACGTTCACTGTTACAGTAAATCCGACACCAAGGGTCTTCCCGGTTCCCGTACCAACGATCCAGTGTGACAGCACAACGACGAGTATCACTCTTCAGAGCCCGAGCACCTTCACCAGCGGAGTTGTAACGTTCAATTATACAGTAACAGCGACTGGAGGAGTAACTGGGTTTGCAGCAATCGTAACGGGATTGCCTGACAATCATGTGATATCAGATAAGCTGATCAACCCGACCGATGCACCACAGACAGTAACCTACAGGGTGGTACCTGTAAGTCCTACGGGATGCAATGACGGACCAGCAGTAAATATTGTTGTAACGGTCAATCCTACGCCGAGGATCTTTCCTGTTCCGGTGAACACTACTCAGTGTGACAATACTTCAACGAGCATCACCCTTCAGAGCCCGAGCACCTTTACAAGCGGGGTTGTAACGTTCAACTTCACAGCCTCAGCCCCGGCAGGCATAAATGGTTATACACCCAGCACAAATGGATTGCCAAATGGATATGTAATAACTGATAACCTCGTCAATACGACCGATGGACCATTGACAGTAACATACAGGCTGGTTCCTGTAAGTGGTGTTGCATGCAACAATGGCCCTGCTGTAATTACCACAGTAACTGTTAATCCAACACCAAGGGCTATTCCAGTTAATGTTAAACCTGCAATCTGTTATGCCGACATTACCCAGATAATACTGGAATCACCGACTGTTATGACCTCGGGTCAGATCAGGTTTGATTACACAATTTCAATACCCTCCGGAGTAACTGGAAATTCAAGTCCTGCTGCCGATAAACTGCAGGGTGATATTCTGTCATTCAGGTACAGAAACTACAACGATTCGGTTCAATCAATCTTTTTCTCAATTACGCCAAAAGTAGTTGGACTTGCTTGCCCTGCAGGGAATATTAATGTACAGGAAGTTCAGCTGCACCCAAGGCCTATCAGGGAAATTAAAATTACAAAACCATTCACCTGTGAGGCCAGCAGCGGCTTGGCTGCACTGGAGGCCGTAATTTCGAAGGGAGCTGATCCATATAATATTTTATGGACAGGTCCTGTCGGGTATGTAATGGAGGATTCGGTTAAAATTTCAAATCTATATGCCGGATACTATACACTGAATGTATCTGACAACCTTGGCTGTATGGGTGACTCAGCAATAAATATTGCAAACCTGAGCGCATCCCCGAGAATTATCCCGGTACCTATTCTTCCTAATATTAACGTCTCCTGCCCGGGAGGAAATGATGGCCAGGCCCGAATTTATGTAAGGGACGGTATTACACCTCCTTACTGGTATTATCTTGTACGGAATGATGCCGATACGTTGTTTACGGGTATCTTTTCGGGTAACTACGACCCCTTAAATCCCTCAACATTTAAAGTATGCACTGGTTTGATGGCCGGGCAATACAAGCTGATAATAAAGGATATAAATGGATGCGTAACTTTCAGGCCAGGCGAATTAAAAGAGCCTGCCCCGATACAGATCCTGTTTGATCCTAGCAATTACAACGGATCCAATATATCGTGTCGTGGTTACAGCGATGGTTACGTAACAGCGAATGTTGGTGGCGGTAATGGGAGCTTTATTTATTTCTGGTATCCGGCATCAGGAACTCTTGCAGTCAGCAATAATTCCAGCCTGATTGACAGTATTCCTGCCGGAAAGTATTATCTGCTTGTTACTGATCTTCTTGGGTGCAGCACAACCGACAGCGTTACACTGATCGATCCCCCGGGGATGACAATGACAGGAAGCGAGGTTTCGCACAGTAATGACAATAACTTCCAGGTATCATGTTACGGAGCCAGTGACGGATACATAAAAATGACAATTTCTGGAGGCTCCGGGATCTTCACTTATCTCTGGATCGGCCCCAATGGTTATTCAGCCACTACAAAAGATATAACCGGCCTTAAAGCTGGCACATATACGTGCACTGTTTCCGATGTAAATGGCTGTATCCTGATGCCTCAGCCGGTATTTACCCTTACACAGCCTGAAGCGCTGAACATAGCTTCTTTAAGTTCCTTATCGGCTGACGGAGCCTTTAACATTAATTGCAATGGAGGAACCGGTTCAATTGACATAACGGTGACCGGAGGAAGTGCAGGTTCATATACATACACCTGGAGCACCTCTGACGGATCAGGTATTGTGGCCGGTCAGGAGGACCAGAATACCCTCAGGGCAGGGACCTATCATCTGGTTGTCACTGATTTCAATGGATGCATTGCCAATGCTGACATAACATTGACCCAGCCTCAGGCTCTTACGACTGAGCTTATTCCTGCACATATCACCTGCCAGGTAACAGGCTTTAATAATGGCTCAATAAACCTGACCGTAACAGGCGGCATCCTTCCGTATTCATACAACTGGTCCAATGGCGCCACCACACAGGATATCTCAAATCTTACTGAAGGGTACTACACAGTTACCGTTACTGACGCCAACGGATGCTCAAAGACCGATTCGGTAAGGGTAAATAATCCGCCGGCATTAACCTTCACACAGGAAACCTCAAACTACAATGGTTTTAATATAAGCTGTAACGGAAGGGCTGACGGATATATCCATATAGAACTCACCACCGGAACTGCTCCCTATGTTTACAACTGGCAGGGACCAAACGGATTTTCAGCTACTAACAAAAGACATAACCGGCCTTAGAAGCGGTCAGTATACCCTGCTTGTTACAGACAGCAACCTGTGTACGGTCAGGATACAATTACCCTCACCGAGCCCGGTGAACTGGGAATGACAATCACAACTTCACACAGCTTTATAAATGGTCATAATATTGACTGTGCCGGTGGAAAAACCGGAACTATAGATGTTCAGGCATTGAACAACGCTGGTCCGGTTACCTACCTCTGGGCTGACGGTGAGATCGGGAACTCAAGATACGGTCTTTCTGCGGGCGACTATAAGATCATTATTACCGACTCCAATAATTGCCAGGCTGATTCAGTACGTAACGCTAACGGAACCTGATTCAATAAAGCTTTCGTTTGCCATCACTCAGCCATTCTGCACCGATATGCCCGACGGTTCAATTATTCTTACAGTAACTGGTGGTGCAAGTGCCAACTATACCTATTTGTGGTCCGACAATTCGACCTCGCAGAATGTAACAACCGCTACGAGCGGATATTACAGCGTTACGGTTACCGATGAGAATGCCTGTTCACGCAAGGGATTCAGTTCTGATGACTCCTTTAAATGAGGTTTGCCTCGTGATACCAAATGCCTTCTCACCTAACGGTGACCTGGTAAATGATGAATGGAATATTGGTCTGAAGGATTTGTATCCGCTGATTGAAGTGAAGATATTCAACAGATGGGGCGAACTGATCTGGAAATCAGAAAAGGGCTATCCGAGGCCATGGGACGGAAGGAGTAAAGGTACGGCTCTTACCCGTAGATTCATATCATTATACGATTGACCTTCACAATGGAACGAAACTACTAATCGGTCATGTGACCATAGTGAAATAAAATTTGATATTTCAACAACAGTGAAAAAACTGGCTTTTATATCGGCTTTGATAATTTTCAGTGCAGCGGCTGTCGGACAGCAGCTCCCGGTGTACAGTCAGTATCTCTATAACAAGTTCCTTATCAATCCGGCTGTTGCCGGAAGTGACGGATATACAAGCTTCAACCTTACTGCAAGAGAGCAATGGGTAGGTTATTCCGGTGCCCCAAGGACCTTCTCTTTCTCCGGACAGGCAAGGGTTCTTAAAAGGAGCTACAAAATTAAAAATGTAAGTCAGAACAAGAATGTTTTCAGGCCGAAGAGCGACGGGAAAATTGGTTTTGGAGGGTACGTCTTCAGCGACCGGAATGGCCTTGTCCAGAGAACCGGATTCCAGGCTTCCTATTCATATCATATGTGGGTACAGAACAACACCCAACTATCGATGGGGCTTGCCGTAACCGGGTATCATTTCAAGATAAACGAGAAAGAGATAAATTTTGAGGATCCTAACGAACCCTGGCTGAATAATGAACTGAGAAGAGGAGTTTTTGTGCCTGATGCAGACTTTGGTATCTATGTCCTGAATCCAAGGTACAACATAGGTTTCTCGACTGAACAGCTGTTCGGGGCAGCGGCAAAGATCGGGGGCGACGCCTATAGTAATTTCAGGATGGATCGTCATTATTATCTGTTTGGTTCTTATAGTTTTATATCAGGCAATAAAATCGAGCTTCAGCCTTCGGCGCTAATGATGATGTCGGAGCAGATGAAGCCTATGGCCGATATCGGCTTCACTTACATTTATGATCAGAAGTTCTGGGCAGGAATTTCTTACAGGACAAGCAAGGCAATTATTGCAAACTTTGGGCTGACATATACCAACATGTACTTTGGTTACGCTTTCGATTTCACCCTCCAGGAAATACAAAGGGTGACCTACGGAACGCATGAACTGACCATTGCTATCCGCTTCGGCGACAGCGCAAGGAAATACCGCTGGCTTGACCGTACTAATAGTTTTTGCGAAGGAAATAAATCAGCGAGCTGCACTTGTTTTTATTCAATACAGACTTCAGTGCAAACACACTGCCAGACATCAATCCTCTTATAAATGGAATTTTCAGGCCTTTGTTTTTTTCACTGAGAATCGAAATATAAAATACGTCAAGCGGAAGACGAATTATCCTGACAATTTCAAAGCCCTTTTTCTCCCAGAACAGTTTGACAGTTGATGGATTAAAGTGCCACAGATGCCTGGGCACGTCATATGCAGCCCAATGGCTGCCATAATATTCTGCATCTGCCGAATCACAATTTGGCAGGGCTGCAATGCAGATGCCGTCTGTCTGTAAAAGACGGCCGATCTCATCTGAATACCTTACCGGGTCATGGAAATGTTCCATTACATGCCACATGGTGATGCAATCAAAGCTTTTATCAGGCAAATCGGATAACCTGTCTGGTGAGAGAACATTTATCCTGAACCTCGAAATGCCAAAATCACGGGCTTTTTCATTTGGCTCGATACCGGTTACAACCCAGCCGGCTTCTTTCATAGTCCCGGCAAAATATCCTGTTCCGCATCCAATATCAAGGATATTGCCCCTGCGTAAGACCAGTTGCCTTTTCGACAATCCTTAATTTCCTCTGCAAGCATTATATCCCTGACACCCAAGGTAGACCTGGTTTATAAGTCCCTTTGCCCTGTCATCATGAGAAATATAGTTTTCAGATTCATAATACCTTCCGATTTCCTGCTCATCAGGATATTCGTGTGTAAAGATGAATCCGCATTCAGAACACCTGTAAAGCTCAAATTCTTCTCTGCTTACAAGATGATCTTTGCACTTCAGATAGAGTGAAATATTTACTGATAAGCAGAGAGGACAATGATTATGACGGATCATCTATTCTGACTTTGCTTTTTTCGTAAACTGCATAAATAAGTATCCGGCGGTCAATAAGATTAATATCAGTGAACTTGCAAGCGATACTTTGTTCCCGGTGATATAGGAGGAAGGCCTGAACGTAAATTTTATTTCATGGGTTCCTGCAGGCACGATCATTCCTCTCAGTACATAGTCAGCCCTGAAATACCTGCTTTCCTTGCCATCAATATAGCATTTCCATCCTGCCGGGTAATAGATCTCAGAAAAGATAACCAATTTCTCATTGGTGGCATTATATGAGTAAATCAATTCGTCAGGCTGGTACGATTTGAGCGTGATGGTGTCATTTGCGTCAACAGGGAATGATGTTCCGTGAAGCTGGTCCTTAAACCTGGCATCAATGGCAGCCTCCCTGGATGGATCAATGGTATTGACTGCAGAGAGCTCCCGATTGGCATTATCCACGATTACCGGTTTCTCTGCAAACCAGGCGTTGCCAAGGGCGTGTGAATTAACAAGCGGAGGTGCCTCGGTATTGTAAATTAAATATTTGGTATTCAGCATATTCAGTGCTGAAGTGTTGTTAAAGACAAGCGTCAGGTCATTGATTGTTGTTGCCTTGGCTGAGGCCGCGCTGATAAGAGCGAGCTCCCGGGTTATCGACGAATCAATAAGCTCCTGGTATCTTTGAAGTTTTGCGCCATGGTAGCCGCCAACTGATTTATGGAAATAAGATGTTGGAGAATTGTCATTAAAAGTTGAGGTTGCAAGATTCAAAACTCTGTAATAGGAGGGATCCTGAAGGATTGATTTATCGGCAGCGGTCGGGGCAAAGGTTTTCTGAATGACTGACTGTCTTTCAAACCTGTCGGCATTGAGGTATCTCCTGTCAGCTCCCCATAGATCCACAAGGATCAGAAAAGCAATTATCAGGATTGAATACTCCTTCTTAACCTTGCCAAGCACAAAGCCCAGAAGGGCTCCTGCACCGAGCAATATAAATATCAGCGACCTGAAGCTATCGCCTCTCAGAAGCTCCTTCCTGTCAGCTGTCAGTGCGGTTGTCAGCCAGGCTGGATAACCTGTTTCATACGGGCTTAAAAAGGAGCCTGCAATTCCCGGGATCAGAAGTATAAGTAAAACAATTCCGCCGGTCACTCCTCCTGCAATCTGTAGACCTCTTAGCATCTCCTTCCTCGAAAGGGTCCCATTAAAATATTCCTTTAAAGCAAGGAACCCGAGTAATGGAATGCAGAATTGTGAAATGACAAGCGTCATTGTTACAGCCCTGAATTTATTATAGCCCGGGAAATAATCTATGAACAGGTTGGTAAATGGCATGAAATTCTTGCCCCATGCCAGCATTATTGACAATATAGTAGCGATAAGGAGCCACCATTTTTCCCTTCCCTTAACAACTGTCAGGCCAAGAATAAAAAGAAAGATCACTATTGCACCTGCATAATGCGGGCCATCAGTGCCGGGCTGCGTTCCCCAGTATTTCATAACCTGGTTGGCGGCCTGACCCTGATTATTCTGACGGAGAACCTTGACAGTCTCTGAGTTTCTGTCAAAGGGTTGACTTGATCCCCCCTTAAAATTCGGGATCAGGAGGTTCATTGTCTCACCGATCCCATAGCTCCAGTGTGTAATGTAATCCCTGTCAAGTCCTGATGAGATATTCCTGCTTTCTGTCACAAGTTCGGTCTTGCCCCTTATGGAGTATTTTCCATACTCATAAATAGTAAAAAGGTTCCCGAAATTAATTCCGATCGCAATAATAAACGGCACTATCAGCAGGGCAGAGGCTTTTAAAAACTTTATGATCTCCTTTTCTTTTATTGAAAATATAAATTCGGTAATTATGAATAAAAGAAGGCAGATCATAGCATAATATGTGATCTGCGGATGGTTTGCCAGTAATTCCAGTGAAAGCAGGAATGCAGTCAGGATGGCTCCTTTGATCGCATCGCGCCTGTATGTGTAATAAATTGCCCCGATCATCGGGGCCATGTATGCCAGCGCTACTGCCTGAGTATTATGGCCTGCTGCCAGAATCTGAAAAAAGAATGAAGAGAGCCCGTAAGCAATTGCCCCGGCTATTGACAGCCAGGGGTTTACACCAAAAAGCAACAGAAGGATATAAAATCCCACCATGGAAAGAAAAAGAACCGACACAGGCATTTTGAAAATCCTCAGGACTTTATCGACATGCTTCATAAGATTTCCCGGGAACCTTGTTGAAATAAGGTATGCCGGCATACCGCTGAATATCGAATTTGTCCACAATGGTTCTTTGTGGAATTCGGCCCTGTAATCGTTGATCTCTTTTGAATTTATGACCGAGACCATAGAATCATTCGCCCTGAGCACTTTCCCTTCGAGGACCGGATAGAAGTATGCGAATGATAGTATAATGAACAGGATAACAGCTGCCAGATGAGGTAAAAGCGAGCTGTACTTTGTTTTGATTTCCATAAATCTTCTTTTTGGATTTCCTAATTGTAAAAGACAAAAGTATTTAATTAAAGGATATTTTTCTATCCGTGAAACAAATGCCTCTGTTACTTATCTTCTGTAATGTTCCTTAGCGACCTAAGGTTTTCCCCAAGTTTCCTGAGATTTGACCACTTTGCTGCAAATCCCTTTATTGCCTGCAGTTCAGACGGTTCGTAGAAATTAAAAAGATAAAGAATGAATGGGAAGCTGAGCAATGCGGCTGACTTGAAAATCAGTCTAGGAAGCAGCTGCATATCGTTGAAAAGAGCTCCCGAAAAAGACAACAGAGTACCGATAATAAATATAATCAGCACCTTACGCAATTCATATGGTACAAATAACACCTTCTGGGAATAATAATAACAGGCAGACCAATAGATTATATTTGTTATGATGGTTGCAGCGGCAGCCCCGATCACATTGAACCTGGGTATCAAAAGGATATTAAGGATAATGTTAAGAACAGTTGAGAAAATAACTATGAATCCCATTATCCACGTTTTTTTCTGAATAATGAGTCCCCAGATCGTTGTCTCCCTCATGTTAACAAAGAATACGGATATTGCCAGCAGTGGTACAACTACATGTGCGCCCCAGAATGCTGTTGAACGTGTGATTACTTTTATTGCTTCATATGAAAAAAGGGAAACGGTTATGACTCCTATCATCAGCACGAATGAGGAATATAAATTTGTTTTTGAATAGAATCTTTTACTGTCAGGTGCATCAATCTTTTGAATGATCCTTGGCGAAACAGCCATCTTGATCGAATCAACTATTACCAGCTTGAGAACGCTTGAGATCTTAAAGGCGAGAGAGTATATTGCGACGAACTTCAGCAGCGCCATTGAGTTAAGGGAGTACCTGTCAATTGCAGAGAAGATCGCTCCCGCAAAGTTCGCCAGCATAAGCGGAAACCCGAAGCCGGACATTGCCCTCAGAAGCTTCAGATCGATCTTTGGCATACAATTCCTGATGGCATAAACTGAAAGGAGGATGATGAACAAGAGATTGACTATCAACTGAGCAAAATAAATTCCGGGTATCCCCATTTTCCTGAAAACAATGAGGAAAATTGTCAGCAAAAAGACTGTAACCAGCTTAAGGAGGTTGGCTGTTGAAAAGAGGACCGACCTCGACTGGATCCTCATCAGGGTATTTATGATATTATTTATTGACTGGAGTGCGGTTGACAGTATTAAAAGCCTGAGCGCGAAATCCCATTTATCTGTGCCAAAGATAAGCGCAGAGATTTTGCCGGAAAATGGCAAAAGAATCACCACGAACAGCAGGCTTATCAGAACCTGCGACATAAGGGACATGAAGAAGATCTCCTTCTGATCCCTGATATAATCGCGGTCCCAGTACCACCTCATAAGGCTCTGGGGAAGCGCTGAAGCCATCATCGATATCAGGACCAGCCCTGAAATATCCAGCATGGTCATAATACCAAAATCATCCACGCTGAAGTACTTCGGATCAGTGTAAAGTGGAATCAGAATGAACCCAACAATCTTAACTGCAATGTTCCCGAGCCCGTAAACAATGCTGTCTTTTGTCGATTGTCTGATTGAGTTTAACATGGATCCTGATCTTTCATTGAAGGTATTGTCAGTATGATAATATCTGATTCAACGGCTGATTTATAATCCGGTGCCTTCTGTTTTAAGAAAGAAACCAGTTCTTCCATTGTCGGATAATCTCTTTTGCCTATAAATAATCGCGCGTCATCGATCAGGATCACATGAAGCGGGCGATTATTGCTGAAAATCGCATCCAACTCTGTGAATACCGGACTTTCCGATTCTCCCTTTGCAGTCAGTCCTCCCGAATAATGCCCGTCCAGCCATAACAATGATCTTTTATTTATTCCCTTCAATATTCCGGGTAGTAAATCACCGCTATTCCCGTTCATCACCCTGATGTGGGTATATTTCCTGAACCTGTTAGCAGCCGCCTTAAATAACCTGTTACTTAGCTCTATTGAAATAATCCTCTCAAAATTATTCTTTTGTGAGAAAACAGTATCACCCAGATATGTCCCTGTTTCAATCAGTATTTTGCAGGAATACTCTCTTGCATATTTCCCGATGATCTTCTGCTTTGCCGAATGTGGTGGCGGCACAGGGCAACCGTCAGATTCCCATTTCCGGAACTCCTCCAGATTCAGCCTGGCCTCCTTCTTTTCGTAAAGGGAGTTCTGAATTCTGATTGGAATATATCGGTTTACCCGGCGCATAAACTTTATTGATTGGTTCTTCTAAAGAGTGATTTCCCCAAGTATTTGATTATAAATTGATTCAGCACTGAATTTCTTCGAATTTTCAAGCGCCTTTTTTTTCAGGGCCGCGATTTTTGGACGGTCAGTAACAAGGTCTGTAATTATTTTCCCGAGTTCCCGGAAGTCATGATAAACCAGGGTACTTGTGGAAAGCTCCTCAGGGACAGGATATGAATCCGGAAGAATACCTGGTTTGGCTGCTTTAATCATTGCAAAGGGAATCCCGGTCTCTTTGGTTTTCCCATAGATGCTGTACCTGTTAAGGGCGACATTCATATTACCGACTATGATGTCCGCTTTTGAAAGCTCGATGTCATATTCTACCGGTGGAATGAACCTGACAGTCCGAACGACAATTGAAAATCCCTTTCTTTGAAGAAAATCAATTTTATTCAGGATCAAAGCATGATTGTCAAGACGGTTTTCATCCTGAATCCCGCCGAGGAAATCGATAATAAACCCGTCTTTTAAGCCAGCAAGATGCAATTCAATTGTTTCGAGGAATGCAAGATAATTCCGCCTGTACTGCGATAAAATGCCCGGCACGCAAATCCTCAGCCGGCTTTCGTCGGATCTTTGTTCGGTTACCAGCGAAGGATCAAAAACAGAAAAAGGAATAACCTCTGAAGGAATAGTGATCATTAATTCCTTCAACACTTTTTGAACTGATCCTGACAATACAACCAGACGGCCATCCGATTTTTGAACTTCCTGCAAAATACTCTTTTTGTAAACGGGGAATATAAAACTGACCTTGAAGAAATATATCAACAGCTTAATCTGAGGATTTTTTGAAATGGAATAGAAGAATTTCTTTACCGATTCATAAAGGGAATTGCCAAACCATTCATCAGTGTTATGGATTACGAGGAATAGTCTTGTTTTGAGCTGCCATTCCAATATGATCCTGAAATGTTTTGTAAGTGTGACAAGGTAAATTCTGTCAAGCGGATAGTTCCCTGTATCATTCAGGAAATCTTCAACTGTTTGCTTTGCCGGTTTGACTACAAGGATCAGATTTGGATAGATGGCGCAAAGAAAGCTCAGGTTCGCCGAATGGGTTTCAAGAGTAAAAAGGTACACCTTGTTGCCGGCGTCACAGCAAAAGATCCTGCAGAGCGTTTCTGCAAGGGTAATATGTCCGGTCTTCATTATTTCTGCAACACCTACCTGCATGTGGCTGAATTATTCAAATAAATCATATCCCATTCCTTAAGCTTCCCGTTGTCAACAATTGAAGGAAGTAGGTCGTAAAGCGCAAAGTTATGTTCCCTCAGATATTTGTCAGTATCATAATATTTGGCTGATCCTGAATATCCTTCATGGTTATTGGCTTCAAGGACTACGATATCTGTTCTTTTAAGTGTTGATCCGGCCCCTTTCAGAACATCCATTTCGTAACCCTGAACGTCGATTTTCATAATTCCTATTTCATCCTTGTTCAATGCAAAAAAATCATCAAGCCTTACTATCCTGATGGTTTCAACACCGGCTTTGCCAAGATTTGATTCATTGAAGACTTGACTATCAGGATCGGCTGAAAGTGGAAGGAGGGAGGAAGACGTTATCCTGCTTGCGATATTGATCTGCTTTTCAGAGTTTTCATTACCTGCAGCACAATTTATGAATTCTATATTTGGAGAGGAAGGGAAACGTATCTTAATAGCTTGGAAATTCTCAGACACGGGTTCAAAAACCATAATTTTACGGTCCGGAAAACTATCCAAAAAAAGCTTGAGAGAGGCTCCGATCCCTCCCCCGATATCAAGAATAATAAACTCCTGGTTTAGCAGCCTTTTAGCAAGCGCAATGGTGCGGTGAATGTGATTCAAAGGGGAAAGCTCTCCCCTATCAGACATCTCCTCGATCTCTTTCCTCAATGTATGGTTAAGAAGATGTTTCAGAAGCGTCTTGTTACTCCTGACAGGAATAAAAAGGAAGTCAATTATTTTAACTGCGATTCGGCTAAGAATGTTTTTCTCCATTGTTAATTATTTAACAGTCCCTTATACAGATTAATCAGATCCGTCTTTTTTTTCTCAAGATTGAATTCGCTGATAATAGCCTGATATCCGTTTTCTCCCATCTTCGTGCGAAGGTCATCGTCTCCCAACAGTCTTATTATTGATTCTGAGAATTCCTTCTGGTCCCTGAAGATTAGTCCACAGTCATATTTCTCGATCAGCTTCTGTTGCGGCCGGCAGTCAGATGCAATAACAGGTCTTTTGCCTGACATGTAATCAAAAATCTTATTGGCCACCCCTGAATCATGTTGCGGATTCCTCAGAAACGGAGCGAGGCAGATATCGCTGAAATCGAGCCAGGTTGGCAATTCTGAAACATCGATCCACGGAATATACCTGACCCGCTGCTTCAGTTCAGCAGACTCAATCTGCTCGAAAAACCTTTTACTGTCTTTCCTGTCAACCGGACCGATAATAACCAAATCTGCATCATAGTCTTTGCCAATTACTTCCCTGAAGGCATCCAATGCATTGAAAATCCCCCTTCTTTCGGCCACAACACCAAAATAAAGCAGCACAGGTGCTTTCTTGACAAAGGGAATAAGCTCTTTTTTCACCAGGAACTTTTGCACCTGTCCGAGACTCGGTACATTAGGGAAAGTACAGAAATCTGAGGCTGAAAGTGAATTGTATTTACTCACCAAACGATCCCTGAATTCATCACTCAGGACGATAATTCTGTTGGGATAACTCAGAAGCTTTTTCTCTTTTACCTGCCATTTCCGGGGTTGAGAGATGAGGCATCTTAATACTCCCTTTGTCCAGTTGTAAGTGGTTACGGCATATGAATAATTCTCGTGGAGATCGAGTATCATGGGGATATTTTTACCCGATTTCCATATCCCTGACCTGGAAGCCTCGGACATGTAAAGATCATGAACATGCAAACAGTCGATGTGATTGGTTCTTATAAAGTTCCTAATCCCGGAAGACCAGAACCATTCATAAGCCGGTATTGTATTCAGGAAGAAGAACAGATAGTCCTTTATCCTTTTGCTGATTTTGAGCCTGGTCACGCTTATCTCCCGGATCTTCTGGTAATTTCTGCCTCTATAACCATAACACAGAACAAAAATTTCATAACCGCCGTCTCTCAGGACCTCAATTTCCCTGAGGACACGTTTATCATCATTCAGGTCATTATCAACTATAACTCCTATTCTCATTTATTACCTTTAGGTCAATAATGATACTATTTTTTGCACCAGGTTATCTCTTCTGTAAACCGAGGGTGAGGATTTTTCTGATATAACAGGATATTCAGCAAGGATTTTTAAATATTCCGAAATTCCCGCCAAATCTTCATACCTAAAAGTCTTCCCATGGCCGCATTCATCAATTATTCTGGCCGCATCTCCATCCGTTGGGCCAAGACAGATGACCGGCCTACCGGATGCCAGGTATTCATAAAGCTTACCTGTGATTATACTTTTGTTACTTGAGTGATCAGGAATGATGATCAAAAGCGCAGTGGAATTCAGCATATACTCAATTGCCTTTGCATGGCCGACATATGGTATAAATTCGGTCCGGGATTCTCCGGCCGCCGATGTAATAAGCTTCTTCTGATCTCCGGAAACAAAGCCGACAAATCTCAATCTGAAATCCATACCATTTTCCCTGAATACATCCAACGCCTTCAGGAAGCTGTTAACCGGATAGGAATCAGGCAGGGTTCCGATATAAGAGATTGTGAAAATGGCTGGTTTTGAAGCAGTCAATCCCGAAAAATCCTCTGCATCATAGCCATTTGATATTACTTCGAGCTTCCCTCTGATTGCCGGTAATTTCTGAATGAACAAATCCGCCAGGGATCTTCCGACTGTAATTATTTTATCAGCGGTAGCCAGAACTTCCCTTTCCAGGGCAGAGTCGATCTTCCTGGAAATCCATGTAGGATAAAACTGATCGTAGTAATAAATATCTGTCCAGGGATCACGGAGGTCGGCGATCCACCTGATGCCGGGGAATCTCTTCTTCAGTCCCAGCCCGATGAGCTGTGTGGAGTGGGGTGGACTGGTGGTTATTACAACATTAATCTTTTCCTTTCCGATAATCTCGCAAGCTTTCCGGATTGCAAATTTGTTCCATCCCTTCCTAGGATCAGGAATAAAAAAGTTCCCCCTGATAAACCTGATGATCTGGCCGGGAAGAGATTTTTTATCATTGGCAGCAAAACCTGCGGACGGAATTTTGGATTTGTCTTTCCTGTAAAGTCTGAACCAGTCTGTTGCCCTTGTTTTGTGAATGATAAGATCCTCCGGCACCTCGCTGACCAGAGAATTATCAAGTGCAGGATAGGCAGCGTATTCCGGATCGATTGTAAGTATAACCGGCCCCCATCCATATTCAGGCAGATACTTTGAAAACTTGAGCCAGCGCTGAACTCCGGCCCCTGAGCCTGGAGGCCAGTAATAAGTCACTATGAGAACCTTTTGCATTCTAGAGCTTCTTAAGAAGGGTTCCGATGCTTACCTTTTCGAAAATTATGTCTTTTAATCCTGATATCTTAACACGTTCCTGTTCCATCGAATCACGATATCTGATGGTAACAGTCTGATCTTCAAGAGTCTGATGGTCTATTGTTATGCAATATGGTGTTCCGATTGCATCCTGCCGGCGGTATCTTCTTCCTATGGAATCCTTGTCGTCGTACTGGCAGTTGAATTCGAATTTCAAATCATGTACTATCTTTTCTGCAATCTCGGGCAAGCCATCCTTCTTTACAAGGGGCATCACGGCAAGCTTAACAGGAGCCAGGTAGGAGGGCAGTCTGAGCACGACCCTTGAATCGGTGCTTCCGTCCTCTTTTTTAAGCTCTTCTTCAATGTAATGCTGCTGAAATGACCTGAAGGAACATTCTGTCCACACCTATTGAGGTTTCAATCACATAAGGAATATATGATTCACCTTTTTCCGGGTCGAAGTACTGCATCTTCTTTCCGCTGTACTGCTGATGCTGTCGCAGATCGTAATCTGTCCTTGAATGGATTCCTTCAACTTCCTTGAATCCGAAGGGGAACCTGTATTCAATATCAGTTGCGGCATTTGCATAATGGGCAAGCTTGGTATGATCGTGGAACCGGTAGCTTTCATCGCCGAAACCCAGAGTTTTGTGCCATTTCATCCTCTTTTCCTTCCATAATCTGAACCATTCGAGCTCAGAGCCCGGCTGAACAAAGTACTGCATCTCCATCTGTTCGAATTCCCTCATCCTGAAAATAAACTGTCTGGCAACAATTTCGTTCCTGAATGCTTTGCCGATCTGGGCAATGCCAAACGGGATTTTCATCCTTCCGGTCTTCTGGACATTCAGGAAATTAACAAATATCCCCTGCGCAGTTTCGGGGCGGAGATAAACTTTATTTGAACCCTCAAGGGTCGATCCCATTTCGGTTGAGAACATCAGATTAAATTGCCTTACATCGGTCCAGTTGCGGCTTCCTGAGATCGGGCAGACTATTTCACAGTCAATAATTATCTGCCTGAGTCCGGGAAGGTCGTTTTCATTAAGTGCTTTTGAATAACGGACATTGATCTCATCGATTTTGGCCTGGTTAGCCAGCACCCTGGGATTGGTTTCCCTGAATTTCTTCTCATCAAAAGACTGTCCGAATTTCTCCCTTGCTTTTTCAACCTCCTTTGTGATCTTCTCCTCAATTTTCGCCATATGCTCCTCGATAAGGACATCTGCCCTGTATCGCTTTTTGGAGTCCTTGTTGTCAATAAGCGGATCGTTAAATGCATCGACATGGCCGGAAGCTTTCCAGATAGTCGGGTGCATGAAGATCGCTGAATCAAGACCCACAATGTTATCATTCAAAAGGACCATGCTGTCCCACCAGTATTTCTTTATATTGTTCTTAAGCTCAACGCCATACTGGCCGTAATCATAAACAGCACTCAAGCCGTCATAAATTTCGCTTGATGGAAAAACATAACCGTATTCCTTGCAGTGAGCAACCAATTTTTTGAAAACATCCTCCTGGGCCATAATCACTTTGTTTATTTTGCGGAAAGCAAAAGTAAATTAAAAAGTTCGGTTTCACAATTGTTGACTTCTCTGACTGTTTATGTAGTCCCCCTTAGGGGGGATGGGGGGTGAAACTTTAAATTTGTATCTTTAGCCTCCAGCATCTTGGGCAAGCATATGAGAAAAAGAACAGATTTTCTTGTCATAGGGTCAGGTATTGCCGGCCTAACTTTCGCTCTTAAGGCAGCCCGTTACGGAAAGGTTTCAATTGTAACAAAAGCCTCTATTGGCGATTCGAATACTCGCTACGCACAGGGAGGAATTGCAGGGGTCTTCAGCGTTCCCGACAACTTTGAGAAGCACATCAGGGACACATTAATTGCCGGCGACGGAATCTGCAACGAGGAAGTGGTAAGGCTTGTTGTTCAGGAAGCTCCTGCCCGGATACAGGACCTTATCGATCTGGGTGTACCATTTGACAAGAAGAAAGACGGTACTTACGATCTGGCCAAAGAGGGTGGCCATACAGAATTCAGAATACTTCACGCAAAGGACCGGACCGGTGAAGCTATTGAGGAAACCCTTATTGCGAAAGTGAAAGAGAATCCGAATATTGAAATATATGAACACTATTTTGCTATAGAAATACTCACGCAGCACCATCTTGGAATTGAGGTCAAAAGGAGTTATCCTCACATAATGTGCTATGGTGCATATGTGGCCGACCTTACAGATCAGAAAGTGTATACCTTCCTTTCGAAGGTCACTGTAATTGCAACAGGCGGGCTGGGTAATGTCTACCTGACCACCACAAACCCCGAAGTTGCAACAGGCGACGGGGTTGCAATGGTTTACAGGGCGAAGGGAACAATTGAAAATATGGAATTTATCCAGTTTCACCCCACTTCTCTCTATGATCCCGAAAAAAAACCATCGTTCCTTATTACTGAGGCATTGAGGGGATATGGGGCGGTCCTGAAGAACATGGCCGGAGAAAAGTTCATGAACAGGTACGACAGCCGGGGATCGCTTGCCCCCAGGGATATAGTGGCAAGGGCGATTGACAACGAGTTAAAAATATGGGGTGATGATCATGCGTGGCTCGATTGCACGCATCTCGATCCTGCAGGTCTCAAGGAACATTTCCCTAATGTTTATGAGCACTGCCTACAGCGTGGAATTGACATCACAAAGGATATGATTCCTGTTGTACCATGCGTTCATTATTCCTGCGGCGGGATTAAAGTAGATACCAACGGTCAAAGCAATATTGACAGGCTATATGCACTGGGGGAAGCTTCATCCACGGGTCTTCACGGCGCAAACAGGCTGGCTTCAAATTCACTGGTTGAGGCAATAGTCTATTCCCACAGGGCCGTTATGCATTCAGAAAAACGCCTGAAAGAGCTGGAACTTGAAGAAAAATTACCGGACTGGGATTACAAGGGAACCGCCCATCTTGAGGAGATGGTACTTATTACCCAGAGTCTGAAGGAAGTTCAGATGATAATGAGCAACTATGTTGGTATTGTGAGGTCCGACCTCCGCCTTGAAAGGGCATTGGTCAGGCTGGAGATCCTGTATAAAGAGACGGAAAGCCTTTACAAAAGGTCGCTCATTATCAAAAAGATCTGCGAATTGAGGAATCTGATTACAGTAGGGTACCTGATAATTAAAATGGCGATGAACAGGAAGGAAAGCATAGGACTGCATTACTCCATCGACTATCCGAAAAGGGTAAAATCCGAACTCTGATAAAACCGGTTATGAACCATCTCGAAGCTTCATTTTCAGGGAAAAACAGTCTCTGGCGTTATGTTGTGATGTTTGCATCGGTGCTGATTATCTCGAACACCATCGGAGCCATTCCGTTGCTTATTGCCTATGCGATGAAAGCCAGTTCAGATCCTGGAGTGATTTCACGGATAGCTGCCAATCCTAACGATCTCAGTGTGCTTGGGCTTGAGCCAAACCTTGGATTGTTTATTATGCTCTTTCCTTTCATTGCCGGACTTTTGACTTTTGTCCTGCTGGTAAAGCCACTTAATAACCGGACATTTAAAATCACAATCAATGGGACCGGAACACTCCGGTGCGAAAGGATATTAATCTCTGCCATAGTATGGCTTATTCTTTCAGCAATTTATTTCTTTATCTACCTGAAAGCGGATCCTTCCAATTTTACAACTCTGAATAAATCGCCCACGCTTATAATCCTTATAATTATTTCGCTGATCTTCATACCTTTTCAGGCTGCATTCGAGGAGATCCTTTTCAGAGGTTACCTGATGCAGGGATTTGCTGTTCTTTCGGGGAACCGATGGATCCCGCTTCTGATGACATCGTTATTGTTCGGTCTTATGCACGCTTTTAATCCGGAGGTTAAGGAATTCGGATTCTTTACGATGATGCCCCAGTATATACTCTTTGGACTGATATTCGGCATAATAACAATACTTGATGACGGAATTGAAGCTGCGGTCGGGGCACATGCTGCCAATAATGTATTCCTGTGTGTGATGGTCACTCACAGTTCTTCGGCACTTCAGACACCTGCCGTTTTTGAGCAGCATTATGTATATCCATGGACTGAATTTGCGGCGCTGCTGGTTACAGGTATCATTTTCATTGTTATCCTTAAAATAATCTTTAAGTGGGAAAGTTTTTCGCCACTGCTTGGTGAAGTGAACCCGGATCATCCTGAAGATCAGAGCCCGAATACCGAGGTCCTGTCCTCGGTACGGTAATCGCCCCACCTGTTGCGGATCTCAATAATAAGGCTTTTATTACATCATCCGGTTCAATTGCCGTCAGGAGCTTCAGTCGTGTTTCCTTGAAATCAGGAAGTCCCTTGAAGTAATTTGAGAGATGCCTTCGCATCTCGTATATTGCACGGTTGCCAGTTTTGAATTCAAGCGATTTTTCAAGATGAAATAAGGCTATGTCAGCTTTCTCGGTAACGGAAGGTTCGGGCAGAAGTTCCCCATGTCTCCAGAAAATGCCTGATATCTCTAAATATCCATGGTCTCCCAACTGTAGCACGTCCTATCATTATGCCGTCGACATTGTACCTGTCAAACATTTCCTTTGCCTTCAAGGGCCCGTCAATATCTCCGTTGCCTATAACCGGGATCTTTATATGCGGATTGTTTTTAACCTCTGCGATAAGCGTCCAGTCGGCAGAACCCTTATACATCTGGGCCCTTGTCCTTCCATGGATTGTCAGTGCTCTGATGCCCACATCCTGTAATCGCTCGGCTATTTCAACGATATTCCTGCTGGCATCATCCCATCCGAGCCTTGTTTTTGCGGTGACCGGCAGCCTGACCGATTTTACTATAGCTTCGGTCATCTTAACCATCATGGGGATATTTTGCAGCATACCTGCACCGGCACCCCGGTTGGCGATCTTCCTTACGGGGCAGCCAAAATTGATATCAATAAGTTCGGGTTTAGCCTCCTCTGCAATCATGGCAGCTTCAACCATTGCATCAATCAGATGCCCGTAAAGCTGGATGCCGATAGGCCTTTCAAAATCGTATATCTCAAGCTTTTGTACGCTCTTCCTCCCCTCCCTTATCAGCCCGTCGGATGAGATGAATTCGGTGTACATGAGATCAGCCCCGTTCATCTTGCAGAGAAAACGAAATGAAGGATCAGTAATATCCTCCATAGGCGCAAGGAACAAAGGATATTTCCCGAGTATTATATTTCCTATTGTCAAACTGGTTTTTATTATGGCCAGATACTGCTTTGGGCTTCTGTGGATGTACCTGTTTTATTCATCTCATTTTTCCTGTAGAAATAAACGATGCCATAGTTCTCGCTTTCAGCCATTCTCTTGTCTTCGGGAAGTGTGCTGTGTGTATTTTCAACCTCATTCCAGATCTGGACAATTATCTCGTCAGCCTCTTTCCTGAGTTCAAAATTCTTCTCGGTATAGTCTAGTGTCCTTTTTGCCAGGGTCTTCTGGAAATTCCAGGCTTCCAGGAAATTCTGGTACCTGACCTTAACCACTGCGATAGTCGGGTTTGTAATCGGGCAGCCCCCTTTCCTTATCCGGTATTCCTCACCTTCTATGATCCTTTTACCCCAGCTGATCAGTTCATTCTCGGTGTTCAGTGACGGAACTGTCGATTCGTTGGTTGCCAGGCCATAAAAAGCCCTGGTTTCAACTGGCAGATCACCCCTGAAGATTGCCATGTTCATTACCCTGATGAAATGAGTGAGATAAAGCCTGGCCTTTCTGATGATCTCGGCATAGTCCCTGCTCTTGTTGTTCTGGGATGCATACGACTGGCGTTGCATCTGGATCATATTCTCAAATTGTGGCAGGAATCTCTGCAGCCTGACGATGTTCCTGGGTGAAAAAGCCATCTGGCTCGGAGGTACATCTCTCCCTTTTTCAAGCGCAATTCTCATTGCTCTGATGCGGGCAGCATCAGTGTTGGGCAGTCTTCTGTAAGGCATAGCTCTGGTTAGTGTTGATAAGGTGTTGAAAACTTAATTGCGAATATAATAACGTTTTGTTAATAACAATTAGTATTCGCAAACAAATTTAATTGATTATTAAAATGTTCAGAAATTTAGTTCCCCGTCAAAAACTGTTAATAACTCAAAGAATCAAATACTGAATTATTGAACGCAAAATAATACAAAATGTTTCAATATTTTACCGGTACAGACAATTATTTCAGGACCTATTAGGAATGCTCCCCTTTGATTGCTATTTTAGTAGAAATATAATTGACCCAAATACCTGACAACATGTTCAAAAGTGAAGTTTATATAAAAAGGCGGGCCATGCTGCACGGCATGATAAAATCGGGAATTGGCTTATTTATAGGAAATGCCGAGTCCCCGATGAATTATCCGGCAAATACGTACCATTTCAGGCAGGACAGTGATTTCCTGTACTATTTCGGACTTGACCTTCCCGGATTTGCAGGATTGTTGGACTTTGATTCCGGGAAGGACTGGATATTCGGGAATGATGTTGACATGGAAGATATCATTTGGATGGGTCCCCAGCCGACAGTAACAGAGCTTGCTGCAAAAAGCGGGGTTACCAGCGTTGCACCACTGGCTAAACTTGAAGATGCAATTAAAGAGGCTCTAACTAAAAAAAGAACAATCCATTTCCTTCCTCCTTACAGAGCTGAAACAAAGATGACTCTTGGTCAGCTGTTAAAGGAGAATCCCTGCCAGATGAAGACTCTTTCATCTTCAGCACTGATAAAAGCCGTGATCTCAATGCGGTCGGTCAAGGAGCCGGGTGAAATTGAGGAGATCGAAAAAGCTTTAGATATCGCCTATGAAATGCATACCACAGCAATGAAAATGTGCAAGCCGGGTGTTCCGGAGCGGGAGATTTTTGGAATTATAGAGGGTATTGCACTTGCAAAGGGTGCAGGAACATCATTTCCAATAATACTGAGCATGAACGGACAAACACTTCATAATCACAACCATGGAAATATCCTGCAGAAAGGAAGAATGATGGTCACCGATGCGGGAGCAGAAACAAACCTGCATTATTCCTCCGATATAACCAGGACTACTCCGGTAGGAGGAAAATTCAGCCAGAAGCAAAAAGATATTTACAGCATAATTCTTAAAGCAAATACTGAGTCAATAAAATCTGCGGGACCAGGAATGTCGAACCGCGACCTGCATATGAATGCCTGCAAAATAATAACGACAGGGATGAAGGAGCTTGGCCTTATGAAAGGTGATGCTGATGATGCTGTCTACTCAGGGGCTCATGCACTTTTCATGCCCCATGGCCTTGGTCATATGATGGGACTTGATGTCCACGACATGGAGGCGTTGGGTGAAAACTATATCGGATACAATGAACAGGTAAAACGAAGTGATCAGTTCGGACTGGCATTCCTTCGGTTTGCTCTTCCTTACAAGCCCGGTCATGTATTTACGGTTGAGCCCGGATGCTATTTCATCCCTCAGCTTATTGACCAGTGGAAATCTGAAGGGAAATTCAGGGAATTTTTAAACTACTCTGAAATTGAAAAATGGAAGGATTTCGGCGGGATCAGGATCGAGGATAATGTTTTGATTACCGGGAATGGACATAAGCTTCTAGGGAAACCTATTCCAAAAACCATAGATGAAATCGAAACTACCTGTTCCTGATTCTTCCTCTCTTTCACCCTTTCTCCTCTGTGCAAGTTTAACAGAGATCTACAAAGAGCTTAGTCTCCCTTCTGCAGGGATGGAGGGTTGATCTTTTCAAGGATCTTCCAGCATTTATACAGCCCCCGCGGCACATGAAAACACCCTTTCCATTTTCCACCTTTCAGCGGAAGAAGAACCTCTCCCTGCCGGTTCAGATACCCAAACCATTCCGGGTATTCTTTATCTTTGAAGTGTTCCCATGTATACTTGTGGATTGTTTCAAACCATTTCAGGCACTCCTTTGATCCTGTTAGCTGGTATCCTTTTAGCATCGAGATAAGCGCTTCCATATGTACCCACCATAATTTCTGATCCCATTCCAGTTGCTGAGTAGGATGTCCTTTCCTGTCGAGGAAGTAGAAAATTCCCTCATACTTTTCGTCCCACCCGTATTCTGCCATCTGAACAGCAATCCTGGCAGCTTTTTCAATAAGTTCAGGCTTTTTCAGACGTTCACCGAGATCCATTATAAACCACATTGCTTCGATTGCGTGACCCGGATTCAGTACCCGTCCTTCGAATGTATCCGAAAGCTTATTATCCGTCGTGAGGTTCTCAACTACCAGTCCCAGCTCAGGACGGTAGAAGACATCCATGACTTCATGGATACATGTATCAATTGTCCTCATAAGGAATCCTTCATCAAGAAGATGTTCAATTTCAAGTGCCAGGTTGCAAAGGATCATCGGCAGTGCAAAGTTCTTCAGATTCCTGGTACCCGGATGGGCTTTGTCCCATTTCCCTTTGGGATTATTCACCTTTGACAGGATTATATCAAATGTTTTCCGTGCAATATCTGCATATTCCTGGCTTCTGGCAGCCTTGCTAAGCTGCCCGAATGCCATCGTGGCAAAAGTATAGGAGAAAATATTATAAGGTTCTATAATAGGTTTTCCCTCACGTGTCAGTGAGAAATACCAGTTTAATTTCCCGTCATGCCCGTATTTTTTCAGGAACTCGCCTCCCTGTTTTGCGCAGTTAAGCCATTCGGGATTTTTTTCGAGGTTGTTGTAAAGCATTGAAAAAAGCCAGACCTCTCGTCCCTGTAGCCAGATGAACTTATCTGTATCAAATACATTCCCCTCCCTGTCGAGACACGTAAAATACCCTCCAGATTCCTTGTCCTGCGATTTTGACAGCCAGAATGGGACTACATTCTCAAGCAGCTCGTTCTTATAGAGCCCGGTTAAAGATTTTATATCCATGATGATTGTTTCATTTGTTTTTCCTGCCTTTCATTATCCACATCTCTTCTATTTCTTCAAGCGATTTTCCTGTTGTTTCAGGCAATAGTTTCCATACGATCAATATATAGGGGATGCACATAAAAGCAAACAGCCAGAAAGTACCTGCAGGAGTTAGTTTCGACAGCATGACCGGAGTCAGCTGGCCAATGAGATAAGTTCCGATCCAGAGCGAAAGCCCTGCAATCGACATGGCTGCTCCCCTCACTTTTACAGGATACATCTCTGAAAGAAGGACAAAGATTACCGCGCATATTGAAATGGCGCAGCAGAAAATGTACAACAGGAAGAATATTAAAAGCAGAATGTGAGGAAGTCCTAAGATTTTCTCCGAAGGCAAAGTAAATCCCGATAAAGATCAGCGTGATTATCATTCCTGATACGCCCCAGTATACAAGTTGTTTGCGGCCAACCTTATCGATTATTATCAATGCCAGAACTGTTGTCAGCATATTAACAAGACCAACCAGAACCTGGTAAAAAAGAGAATCACCGCTCGATAAACCGCTTTCAACAAAGATGGTCGGCCCGTAATAAAGAACTGCATTTACTCCCATGAACTGACCCAGCATTGCCAGTGCGACTCCGATGAACAGTGCAAGACGGAAACCAGGCTGGAGTAACATGCGCCAGTCGGATCTTGTTTCACTGGCAACAAGGTTTTTCACATTAATGATCTGGTTCCCGGCCTCTTTTTCACCGTATATCTTTTCCATAATTGACGAAGCTTTAACCTCGTGACCTTTGACTATAAGCCATCTCGGGCTTTCAGGAATAAGGAACAGGGACACAAAGAACAGCAGCGCAGGGAGCGATTCCATACCAAGCATTCCCCTCCACACTTCCGTTGCAAAAATCTTCCCGTTCAGTCCTGTTGTAGCTCCTCTTGCAAGCAGCATTTCCGAATGTTGCAGTAATCCGAAATTGGCCAGATATGCGCCCAGGAATCCAATGGTTATCGCCAGCTGGTAAAGGGACACCAGCCGCCCGCGGAAACTCGGGATTGAAACTTCAGCGATATACAATGGAGAAACAACCGATGCCACTCCAATCCCAATTCCCCCGACTATTCGGGCTATTACCAGCTGGGTAACATCAGCTGATATCATGCATCCGATACCGGAAAGGGAAAACAACACCGCGGAAAGCAGCATTACGATTTTCCTGCCGAATTTATCGCTCAGCCAGCCTGCAAACAGAACACCTGCAATGGATCCTGCAAGTGCACATCCGACATACCAACCTTTTGTAATATCATCAAGGTTAAACTGAGTGGAGACCTGATCGACAGTCCCCGAAATAACTGCAGTGTCATATCCGAAAAGAAATCCTCCGAGGGATGCAACTATGGCAAGCCATACCACATACCTGACCTGATCAGAACTTTCTCCCATTATCAAGCAATATTAAAGATCGGTCAGAAAGCCATGTAATATTCCCGGTTTAGCCTGGCAATATTTGTAAGCTTTATCTGTTTGGGGCATTCTGCTTCGCAGGCTCCTGTATTGGAGCAATTACCGAATCCCAGTTCATCCATTTTTGTGACCATAGCCCTGACCCTTTCCTTTGCCTCAACTTTTGCCCTGCTCCAGCAGAGCGAACTGTGAGATTTTTGCCGATACAAATAACATAGCTGAAGCATTTTTACAGGCTGCCACACAAGCCCCGCATCCTATGCAGATTGAGGAATCAAAAGCATTATCGGCATTTTTCTTTGAATTTAAAATTGAGTTGGCCTCCGGAGCCGATCCTGTATTTACTGTAATAAAACCTCCAGCGATCTGAATCTTATCGAAGGCACTTCTGTCCACAATCAGGTCTTTAATAACAGGAAAAGGTTTCGCCCTCCAAGGTTCGATCCAGATGGTATCATTGTCTTTAAAATATCTCATCGAAAGATGGCAGGTGGTAATAGCAGGAATCGGGCCGTGCGGATGTCCGTTTATGTACATTCCGCAGGAACCACATATACCTTCCCTGCAATCGTGGTCGAAAGCCACGGGATCCATGTTCTCTTCCACAAGCTTGGTATTCAGTGCGTCAAGCATTTCAAGGAACGACATTTCAGGCGAAACATCATCCATCCTGTATGTCACAAAAGTCCCCTTGGTTTTCGCATTCTTCTGCCGCCAGATCTTTAGTACCAGATTCATAGTATTTCGAATTTAATCATTTAGTTGCTAATAGTAGTTATGCTAGTTTTACCGTTTCTGCGGATTTGCAAGTTCTGCTTTTCAGGCCATCAACAACTTGCGCAACTGCATAATCTGCACAACATGCATAACTTTTAATCACATCGCCTATCGCCTATAATACCTAATACATTACTTATAGCTTCTTACCTTCATCTCCACATTCTCAAACTT
This sequence comes from uncultured Bacteroidales bacterium, assembly GCA_963732115.1. GTDB lineage: Bacteria > Bacteroidota > Bacteroidia > Bacteroidales > VadinHA17 > LD21. The sequence goes on along the minus strand of CAVSYN010000033.1, from coordinate 155,656 downwards.
CAACTCCTCTTTATGAAGTAGATGTGGCTTCCCGTCGCCGGTATATTCCCAGGCAGCGACATAGGCAAATTCTTCATCATTCCGCTGTGCCTCTCCATCGGCGGTCTGGTACTCTTCCCTGAAATGGGCGCCGCACGATTCCCTTCTCTCAAGTGCATCATTGACAAGAAGCTCTGCCAGCTCAAAATAGTCAGCAACCCTTCCTGCCTTCTCAAGTTCCGCATTAAACTCATTTGCCGAACCTGGCACATTCAGGTCTATCCAGAATTCCTTTTTGAGATCGTCAATCAGCGTAAGCGCTGTTTTAAGTCCCTTTTCATTGCGTGTCATACCGCAGTGATCCCACAATATTTTACCGAGCCTTTTATGAAACGAGGCTGCTGTCTTCTTACCTCTGACTGCTATGAGCTTATTCAGATGTTCTTTAACTGCTTTTTCAGCCTCTTCAAACTCCGGCCTGTCGGTTGAAATCCCCTGAACCCGGATCTCGTCAGCCAGGTAGTTGCTGATAGTATTCGGAAGGACAAAATATCCATCGCCTGCAGCCTGCATCAGCGAACTTGCTCCCAGCCGGTTTGCACCATGATCTGAAAAGTTTGATTCTCCGATCGCATAAAGTCCGGGAATAGAGGTCATAAGCTCATAGTCAACCCATAGCCCGCCCATTGTATAATGGCCGGCAGGATAGATCATCATTGGTTCCTCATATGGATCAATACCTGTTATTACCTTGTACATTTCAAACAGGTTTCCGTACTTGTTCTCAATTTCTTTCTTACCAAGTTTTTTTATAGAATCCCTAAAATCCATATATACTGCAAGCCCTGTTTCTCCCACACCGTATCCGGCATCACACCGCTCTTTGAGTGCCCTGGAAGCAACATCCCTTGGAACAAGGTTTCCGAATGTCGGATACCTCCGTTCGAGGAAATAATCCCTTTCCTCATCAGGTATTGAATTGGGAGGACGCTTATCGCTCTTTGCTTTGGGGACCCAGACACGTCCGTCGTTTCTGAGCGATTCGGACATGAGTGTAAGCTTCGACTGATACTGGTTTAACTGTGGAACACAGGTAGGGTGGATCTGGATGAAACTGGGATTTGCAAAAAATGCTCCTTTTTTATGTGCCTTCCATGCTGCAGAAGCATTTGAATTCACCGCAAGAGTTGACATAAAGTAGATTGTGCCGTAACCCCCTGTCGCAAGTACTACTGCATGGGCTGAATGCCGTTCAATTTCCCCGGTCAGCAAATTACGCGCAATGATCCCGCGTGCTTTGCCATCGATGACAACCAGATCAAGCATCTCCCTCCGCGGATACATTACGACATTTCCCTTCTTTATCTGCCTGTTAAGGGAAGAATAGCAGCCCAGCAGGCACTGCTGACCCGTCTGTCCTTTAGCATAGAAGGTTCTTGATACCTGCACACCTCCGAACGACCTGGTATCAAGAGTACCTCCGTAATCCCGTGCAAACGGGACACCCAGAGCTGTGTAATGATCGATTACCTGGTTGCTCACCTCAGCTGCCCTGTAAACATTTGCCTCACGTGCCCTGTAATCTCCCCCTTTGATCATATCATAAAAAAGACGATAAATGCTGTCGCCATCATTTTGATAATTTTTTGCAGCATTTATACCTCCTTGCGCGGCAACAGAATGTGCACGGCGAGGCGAGTCCTGATAACAAAAGTTTTTAACCTTATAACCAAGCTCTCCAAGCGATGAAGCAGCTGCAGCACCTGATAATCCTGTGCCTATCACGATGATATCAAGCTTTTTCTTATTGGCAGGATTGACGAGCTTAACAGATGCCTTAAAGTTGGTCCATTTTTGGGAAAGCGGGCCTGATGGTATTTTGGAATTTAGTTTTTCCATCTTAGTATATTTTTCTATCTGAACTGCCAGAGAATAATTGAAATGAAGGCAAAGCCAACTGGAATTATTATTGCATATATCCATGAAAAGGCTTTCACAACCGGGGTCCATATCCTGTGGTTTAGCCCGAGTGTCTGGAAGGCTGATGAGAAGGCATGATAAAGGTGCAGACCGAGCAGGGCAAAACATACCAGATAAATATAATTATAAGCCGGTATCTTGAAGAGAGAATGGGCAACTGAATAGAAATCTTCAGAATTGCCTTTGACAAACCCAAGCCTTATAAAAAAGAAGTTGAAGAAATGAAGTACGAGGAATGTAAAAACTGCAGCCCCGGTCCATATCATGAATTTAGAAAAGAATGAGGTTTCCGATTTGTTCCAGCTTACATATCCTATTGGCCGGGCAAGCCAGTTCTGTATCTGAATGAGGATGCCCCAGGTGACATGTATTAAAAATGAACCAATTAGCAAGATCTCAATTATTCTGACAACCGGGAATGTTGCCATAAAATGGGCCGCTCTGTTGAAAGGCTCAGGATCGCTTTTGAGGAGCATCAGGTTTATGGTCAGATGAACCGGCAGAAACAGTATCAGAAATATTCCTGCCAGCGCCATAACAAACTTTTTCGAAATGGAAGAAAATAGAATCTTATTCATTGGCAATGAATTATTTAAAGCTTTTTAACAAATGCGGTGAAACATTTTTTAAAAATATAATTATTTAATCATATTAACAATCGTTATGATTTAGTATATTTATTAAGATGTTAATTCAATTCAGGATCTGTTTATATTTCCGGGTGTCACTTTAATTTAACAGACATGAAATATTACATCCTGTTTAACGGAGGTAAAATTTACTATTCAGATTCAGGTCAGGGTGAAACAATAGTTCTCCTTCACGGGTATCTCGAATCTTCGGAGATCTGGGAAGGATTCGCAAAAAAGCTTGCTAAGAAATTCCGGGTAATTTCAATTGACCTTCCAGGGCACGGCCTATCAAAAGTCTACGGCGATTGCCACACAATGGAATTCCTGGCTTCCTCAGTAAAAGGATTACTCGATTGCCTTCAGATAAAAAAGGTATTTCTTATAGGTCATTCCCTGGGAGGATATATAACCATGGCATTCGTTGAGCTTTATCCTGAAGTGCTGAGAGGTTACTGCCTGTTCCATTCGCATCCGTTTGCCGATTCATCAGAAACTCTTGAAAAGAGAGAAAAGGAAATTAAGATTGTAAGGTCAGGCAAGAAATATCTCCTGTACCCGGAGAATATTTCGAAAATGTACGGAAATGAAAACCTTGAAAAATTCAGGGAGGCAGTTCAACGGTCGAAAGATATTGCAGCAACTATAAGGGATGAAGGAATCATTGCAGTGCTCAAAGGGATGATGGCAAGGCCTTCAAGGGTCACTGCCATGGAAAAAGGCAAAGTACCATGCTTATGGATTTTCGGACGACTGGATAATTATATTTCAGGCGAGAATGCAAGGAGCAAGGTGAAGCTTCCGGAAAATGTCAGGGTAGTTACACTGGAAAATTCAGGGCATATGGGTTTTGTGGAGCAAGAAGAACTCTCACTAAGAATTATTACAGAATTTGTTTCAGGACTGACCCATTGAAAGAGTCTTGTTATGACTTCTGTCATACAATCAATCTAAAATATGCTAAATCTGACCGGAATGACCTATTTTTTGTTTTCCAGAAAATCTATGGCGCTTTTCAAAGATGTATCCAGTTCTCGCCAGATTTGATAAAATCCATTGTTATCCAGCATGTTACGTGCAATATACGCTTTCAGCTGGGTATATATTATGGAACCTGAAATTTTTAACCCTTCATTATCTCTCTTTACGCCGTTCTTTGCCGAAAATTCAATAAATTTTTCAAACAGACGCTGCTTTTCAAGATACTTTTCCATCTCAACGGCATCGGTATACTTCTTCAGGACCTCCCTGTTGTTCTCAGTGTAATCCAGTGCAAACCTGTAGATAAGTGGCCGTACGGCAACGAAATAGGAAGATCTGCCGGTAGTATCAACCGGAACAAACAGGTCAGGCATAATTCCTCCTCCACCGTAAACTGTCTTTCCACCCGGAGTTGTAAATTTCAGTGAGTCAGCAAAATGGATACTGTCGGAAACCTCAAATTCTCCGTGTACATATCTGGCATTCAGATCATTGTAGTATTCTTCGAGGCCATTATTATAAGGTTTTTGTATCGATCTTCCGGTAGGAGTGTAATACCGTGCTATGGTCAGCCGCATGCCTGACCCATCGGCAAAAGGTATCGGCTCCTGAACCAGACCCTTACCGAAAGAACGCCTTCCGATGATTGTACCACGGTCATTGTCCTGGATAGCACCTGCAAGTATTTCGCTGGCTGAAGCGCTCCATTCATCTATCAGAAGGACCAGCTCGCCGTTTTCAAATTCCCCTTTGCCCGTTGCCCGCGCCTCATTCCTGGGCTGCGACCGGCCAAGGGTATATACTATCATCTGCCCCTCCTTCAGGAACTGATTGGCAATTTTGATTGCAGCCTCCATAACACCGCCAGAGTTTTCCCTCAGGTCGAGAATAAGGCTTGTCATGGCTTTGCCCTTGAGTTCCCTTAGACTTTTCATAAACTCATCATAGGTCGTTATGGCGAAGTTGTTTATCTTGATGTAACCTATATGATCACTTACCATGAAGGTGGCATCAACGCTTGGGATAGGGATCTTCTCACGAGTGATCTCAAACGGGATCAGTTCTTTATACCCTTTCCTCAGCAGCTTGATCCTGACGAGTGTCCCCTTGGGACCCTTAAGCATCCCCATCACTTTCTCATCACTAAGTTGTTTACCTGCTACGAGTGAATCATTTACATAGATAATCTTGTCACCTGCCATCAGGCCAACTCTTTCGGAAGGACCTCCCGGAATGGTGCTTATTACCAGGATTGTATCGGTCAGCATATTGAATGAGATCCCGATCCCGTCAAAATTCCCCTGCAATGGTTCATTGGCGCGGGCAAGATCTTTTGCGGGAATATATACTGAATGGGGATCGAGCTTCTTAAGTATTGCCGGTATGGCTGTTTCAACAAGATCCTGGCGGTTTACAGAATCCACGTAATCGGATTCGATGATATTCAATATGCTGTTGATTTTATCATTTCTCGCCCTGAAACCTGTTTGCTGGGGGAGAGCTGTTTTCTTGGGCAGGCAGATGCCTATAAGAATGCCGGCAACAAGTGAAATAGCCAGGAGCAACGGAAGAAGAACACTTCTGTTTGAGTTATTGTATTTCATAGAGGTCATTTTCAAGATCAATAAAAACCAGTTCTATACTCAGCCCTTTTCAGCAGATAAAGCCCGTCGGTCTTCTGGTAGCGGTTGCAATAAACCACTCTTTTTATTCCTGACTGGATTATAAGCTTGGCGCATTCCATGCATGGTGACGTAGTAACATAAAGCGTTGAGTTCTCGCTGGAATTATGAGATTTTGCCACTTTCGTGATTGCATTTGCTTCGGCATGAAGAACATATGGTTTTGTTACATTGTTTTCATCCTCGCAAACATTTTCAAATCCGGCAGGCGTTCCGTTGTATCCGTCAGAAATTATCATCTTACCTTTAACTATCAGAGCCCCAACCTGACGGCGGATACAGTAGGAATTCTGTGCCCATATCAGGGCCATTTCCAGATACCGAGTATCGAAAGCTTTTTGCTTATCCCCGTAGGGTTTGAGTATATCTGTCATTCTTTAGGAACACGGATTTTAAGCGCCCAAAGTTAAATATTTTTGGTATTGTATTAATAAGCTATACAATAATGAAATGCTTATTTTTACAACAAATAAACTCAAAAATGCATGACTTTATTTGCTGACAGGATAATTTCCTTCTGGAAGAACCTGGAATTTCCAGGGAAACTGCCTTCCGGGATTTCAGTAATGAATCCTTATAATGAAAACCCCGAAGTTTTTTCAGTGATCAGGGAGTTTTACAGGAAATACTATTCCGACAGCAGGTCAAGACACCTTATTCTTGGTATTAATCCCGGAAGATTCGGGGCTGGAGTTACAGGCATCCCTTTCACCGACACGGTGAGACTGAAAGAAAAATGCGGACTGGAGATACCCGGACTTAAGACCTATGAAACATCTTCTGTATTTATCTATGAAATGATAGACAGGTACGGTGGACCTGAGAAATTTTATAGTGATTTCTTCATCAGCGCCGTCAGCCCTCTCGGATTTACAAAGACAGGAGCAAAAGGGAGGGAGGTTAATTTCAATTATTACGACAGCGCAGAGATGACCCGGGTAATTCGTGCTTTTGCCGTGGAATCGCTCGGGAAACAGCTTGAATTCGGTATCTGCCGTGATGTGTGTTTCTGCCTTGGGACAGGAAAGAATTACAGGTATCTCTCAAAGTTGAATGCGGAGCATCGATTTTTTGATCGCATTGAACCCCTGGAGCACCCCAGGTTTATCATGCAGTACAGACTCAAGAATAAGAACATTTATATCAAAAGCTATATTGACAAACTGAATAAGTCATAACTTTGTAAATAATTACAGCGCGTCATTCTATAAAGAACGGGTTGTTTCCACGTAAATATGGCTTTTGTTCGTATATTTACGTAATACGATGAATCGAAGGTATTTTATACGTAATTTTAATATAGTAACAAATAGCTGGTAATATGGCTCTAGCAAAAAAGGAAGGATACGACAAAGACGATATTAAGCTTGCAAGGTATGCCAAGGCGCTTTCTCATCCGGCACGGATTGCAATACTTCGTCATCTTGCTTCGGCTGATACCTGCTTTTTTAATGAAATATCGAAGGAATTACCCCTTGCCGATTCAACTGTCTCACAGCACGTGGCAGAACTTAAGAGCTCAGGGCTTGTAACGGGCATATATGAGCCCCCCGGGATCAGGTACTCCATTAATCCGGAGAAATGGAAGCTGGCAAGGAAACTATTAAAGGAGTTTACCAAAATTAAAACAGTTAAAAACGAAGACGCAGTCTGAAATCATGACAGGCGAAAAAAATTATCTTTACCCCATTTCTGTGAAACAACAATACCTGAACATCGATCATCCATGACCCGACTTATTTTTTCAGATTTCAGTTTAAACTTATTTTCAGCATATGATGTTCATTTCCAAAACCTCCTTCATACCTGGGTAGCTATCATGATTATTGTGGCAGTGGTTTGTTTCCTGGTAAGTGAGATCAGCCGTAATTACAGCCAGGTTGACAAGCTGTGGAGTCTTCTCCCAATAGCTTACGGATGGATAACTGTGACTTCAGCACCTTCAGCCAGACTGATTATTATGGCTTCACTTGTTACAGTTTGGGGTCTGCGGCTCAGCTACAATTTTTACAGAAAGGGAGGATACAGCATAATCCCCTGGCAGGGTGAAGAGGATTACAGATGGAAGATAATGAGAAATAACCCGGTCCTGAAAGGCAGGCTTAGGTTCGGATTGTTTAATTTACTTTTTATTTCATTATATCAGAATATTGTAATTCTTTTATTCTCATCTCCCCTGCTGCTCACCTCTCTTTATCCAGACAGGTCCCTGACAATGCTGGACGGCGTAGCAGCAATTATGATGCTTGTTCTTATTATTACGGAAGATACCGCCGATAACCAGCTTTTTAAATTTCACCAGATAAAAGAGAGAGGGATAACGCAGGAAGCTCTATATAAAGAATCATCAGAGAAGGGTTTTTTAACAGAAGGTTTATGGAAATATGTAAGACATCCTAATTTCGCATCCGAACAGGGCATCTGGATCTGCTTTTACTTTTTTGGTGTTGCAGCTTCCGGCAAGCTGGTTAATATAACCCTGTTGGGTCCCTTTTTGCTTGTCCTTGTATTTATCGGAAGCACTAAACTGACTGAGAGCATTTCCGCCAGAAAGTATCCGGATTACGCAGAGTACCAGAGAACGGTTCCGAAATTCATTCCAGGGATTTTTAACCGGATGAAGAAAAACGAGACCAGATAACAATATAAATTCACCACATGCTATGACAAAAGAAAAAAAGGCCATTGATTATTTCAGGAACAAATATAATTGTGCACAATCGGTGATTACTGTTTTTGGAAACGAATTCGGATTGTCTGAAAACGATTGTCTGAAAGTCTCCTGCGCATTTGGCGGGGGAATGGGAAGGCAGCAGCACACCTGCGGAGCTCTGACCGGCGCTCTTATGGTTCTGGGCTTAAAGTATGGCAAGGCGCTGAATGATCCTGAAGAGAAAAAAAGCTTCACCTATTCAAAAGCCAGGGAACTTTTTTCAGAGTTTAAGAAACTCAATGGCTCAACTATCTGCCTGGATTTGCTTAACGGACTCAATATGAATGATCCTGTTGACAATAAAAAGATAAAGGAATTAAAGCTATTTGATATTCATTGTGAGAAGTATGTCGCTGATGCGGTAAAAATCTCTGAAAAGCTACTTGAAAATTAACAATTTTCAAATTGATAGATTTTTTTCTTCGCATTTTCAAGACCTAGTAATTTCCATAATCCAAAGCAGCTTTTACCATCTCCTCAATAGTGTTTGTTGAAACATCTGGCTGAAGAATGTGAGCCGGTGCAAGAAGATAGCCCCTGTCCTTACCAAGAATTCCGATCCTCCTTTTGATCTCCTCTCGTATCATCTTAATGTCGCCGGATGGGAGGAGAGTCTGCTGATCAATCCCCCCGAAAAAGCAAATCCTTTCGCCATACCTGTCCTTGAGTTCCTGCGGGTCCGATCCGGTAACATTCGGCTGAACAGGATTGTAAACATCTACTCCAATTTCAATAAAATCATCAATAAGCGGAGCAACTGCACCGTCGGAATGCATTATGATGACAATATCCGGGTTCTCTTTTTTCAGCCGGTCAATCATCCTTTTGTGGCGGGGTTTGAACCTTGTTCTCCAGTCCTCGGGAGAAATCAGAGTTGAAGTCTGGCTGCCAAGATCTTCACCGAACCATATTGCATTCACTCCTGCTTTTACAAGCTGGAGAGCGATACCGGTACTCCACTCCTCAACCCCGTCATTCAGCTTTTCAATCCATGGTTCGTCGCAAAGCATTGCCACAAGGTACTTCTCAAGGCCGGTAAGGTGCCAGGCCATTTCGAATAATGAGATTTCAACATCCCCGATAACGAAGTAATCTTTCCCGAAACGGCCGATATCCCTTTTTGCCTTTTCAAATCTGCCTTCTGACCAGGGATCTGGAAATGAGTAGTTTTCAATATCCGTGGTGCTATTTGCATTCTCAAGAGGACATTTTACAACCTCAACATAAAGGGCGGTGGGCATCATGTGCATGCCGAATTCGTTTTTCACAACTTTGCCGCTGACAACTTCCGGAACATAACCGGATGGCACTGTTGCACCTACTACAGCCACATCGCTTCCCAGCCTTGTCCTGATCTCATTGGCAGAAATCCTGTATGTAAGGTCTTCATAATATGAGAGTGCATAATCAGGCTCAATTCCGAGCTTTCTGCCGAATTCTTCGGTTAGCTGCCTGCACAGATCAAACTGGACTGGTACCCTGTCGGGATCCCCGTTTATCTTCCTGAATGCCCTAAGGACTCTTTCTTTTGAATTCATGAGAATATATTTTGAATAATTGTAAAAATCCGGTGGTTCATTCTTCGGGAATAAGCATTAACATCGTAAATTTGAGACTGAACCATGCATTAAAGTTAAGCTTTTTGATTTTCCGGAGTTTTTATAATAAAACTTTTGAACTATGCTGCTAAAATTATCCCTTCTGGCTGTTTTCGGAATAGCTATGGCACATCTGGAAGGTGTGGTTGTTGTCTATCTCAGGAGAGTTCTTGGGATTCTCGATTCCGAATCAAACAAGGAATCAATAAAGAAAATCGCACCCCAATATTTGAAGATCGAAATGACGCGCGAAGCTGCCACAATTGTCATGCTTGTGGTTATAGCTTTCCTGGTTGGGGCGACCTGGCCTGAACGGGGGATTTTCTTCCTCTGGACCTTTGCATTCTGGGATCTCTTTTACTATGGTTCTCTTTATGTTCTCATAAAATGGCCGCCTGCACTCGGAACCGTCGACGTGCTGTTTCTTATTCCTAAACCGTGGATAGCACCGGTGTGGTTCCCGATGGGAGTTTCTTCACTTACAATTATTGTTATCGCAGCCATGTATCTTTTCAGGATAATTATTTGATGTTCAAAAATCTCTCTTTTAAGTATCAAGGGAATCCAAAATTTAAGCAAAGAGCACAAAGCAAGTTTAGTATAAACCTTTTTTCAGGCTGATGTTCAGAACATTGGTAATATTGGCTTTAATCAGCGTTTCAAATATCTGTTCCGGACAATCCCACTCAGTATCAATAGTGTCCGGTCGGAAACCTGCTATAAAATTATCTTACAACAGTTCACTGATTTACCCCGGCGTGAGTGCGGGCGCAGAATACATGTTTAAAGAAAAGGAAATCGTTAAACAGAAAAGAAAATCCAAACAGAATTGCTTTACCAGGGAACAGCTTATTACAATGAACTTAAGCTGGTATCATCACTCAGGATTCCATGACAATATTTACCTGACTTCAGAATGGGTCGCACGTAAAACAAGAAAAAGCGGGTATTATTCAGAATTCTCTGCGGGACCGGGATACAGCAGAACATTTCTGGGAGGGACCACCTACAGGGTGGGAGAAGACGGGAGTATTTCCATTAAAAAACATGCCGGTTACAATTATGCTGTAGTGACTACAGGCGGGGGTATTGGTTATGATTTCTCGTCGAGAAATAATACACCGGTTTCGGTCTTTACAAAGATGAATCTGATCTTAATGTTTCCTTACAACAGTACAATTTACTTTCGCCCTGTACTTGAACTTGGAGTAAGACTTAATACTATCATTTTCTCTGAAATTAAACATAAGGATGATTTCTCTGACAATTTCAAATGAAATGAAGCTGAAAATTATCTTCATAAGCCTGCTTATTCTGGCAGGTTGCCAGAAAGAAGGCCCCAGTTCTTCTGAACATGGCTCGGATACTTTCTATGTAGAGAACAAAGGTTCATCGATGCGTGTACTGACTGAGGGAAATATTGCGGGGAAGATCTTCATATTATTGATTCATGGGGGCCCGGGGGCAAGCGCATATATATACAATACTGATTACATAAGCGAAAACCTTGAGGATAAATACGCTATGGTGTACTGGGATCAGCGAAATTCAGGAGCATCGCAGGGTAACTGTAATGGAAAGAATCTCACTTTTGATCAGATCCTTGATGATTTTACCAAAGTTATTCAGGTATTAAAGAAGCGGTATGGTAATGATATCGAAATCTTCCTTCTATCCCATAGTTTTGGTGGTCTTATTGCGACAGGATTTCTGACAACAGGCAATAACCAGAACCTGTTCAAGGGTTATATAAATGTTGACGGAAGCCATAATTATCCGTTGAATGATACACTTACAAGGAATATGCTGTTAACGATTGGTAAACAGGAGGTTATGAATAATCTTCACACGGATGACTGGAATACAATAATTGATTACTGTAATTCTCATGCCGGGAATTTTAGCCAACATGAATCACTTAAGCTTGAAAAATTTGCATCTCAGGCTGAAGACTACATAACATCTTCATCATATTGAATGCTGCTCCTGCCAAAAGTGTGTTAATCATGTCACCTTCAACGCCTTTGAGGTAATTTCTCAGCATCCGGTGATCTTGTTTTAAATGTCCGATTATTGGTTCTATCGATGCTCTTCTTCGGAACCGCTCTCTGTCTCTTGTTTTCTGGTAAGCGGTTTTGCCTTTTCCTGATCCTGGTATTTTGATATTGACTCCAAGAATGCTTTTCCGTCCCTTGCAGCCTCTGTCAACCAGGACTGTTTCAGGTAACCGTCCCAGGAGATCTTTAACCTGTTCAAGCTGAGGTTCAATAGCGTGTCCATCGTAAATGTTCTCTTCAAATGCCATCGCACCGACAACTATTCCGCTTTTTTTCGTTATTGCAAAACTGCTTTTGTTTCCAAATTCATACTTCTTATGCTCTTTACCTTTTGAGATACATTTTACTTCAGGAGCGTGAAAGCTGTATATTTTATTGCTGTCGTTTCTTCTTTGTCCAAGGACCAGGAGGTATAACCAGAGCTGCTCATCATAATAGCTCAAGCGATCCATGTCATCAAGTTTGCGCTCAACATCCCTTACCAGCCGTCCTGCTATTGTCTTAAGCTTACGAGCTGCAGCATTCGCCTTCTTCTGTCTTTTTGGGTGTTCCCGGAACCGCTGGTCTATCATTAATTGCTTTACTATTCTTGTATAACGCTGTCTTAGCTTTATGTTCTCTTTCTCAGATATTTTGATGCATCCTTCTATTATCTTCTTATGAAGCTTGGAATCGGTCGGGAAGGTGATGTTTTTCTCCTGTACGGTAGTGTCGAATAGTACTTCTTTTTCATTCACCTCTTTGGAATCAAACAGGCTTAATACTGAGCTTCAATATTTTCTGTGCTCCCTCTTCTCCAATGCGTTTTCGAAAATGCACAAAATCACTCGGATCATATGGCTCGTCATATTGGAAGTAAATCTCTCCACAGAAGTATTGCCAGTAAGGATTTTCAATCCATCTTGCCACAAATGTTTCATCTCCCAGATTATACATCTGCTTCAGTAACATACTGCCGACCATCTTTCTTACCGGAACTGCTGGTCGTCCCAGTTCAGGGTAATAAATGGAAAAATCCTTCTCTACTTTTTCCCAGTCTATTCTCTGAGCCAGTAAGACCAGTTCATGTTCCATATTTATTATGCTTACCAATGGAACACGAAAAACATTTAACTGCGGATTCTTGATATTTTTTCCTTTCATTTTGCAAGGTTTTTATCGAATTTACTCAATTACCTTGCAGATTATCAAATAATGTTATTAACATTAAGTGTTAATAATGAGGCTGTCAAACACGTAAATTACTTTCCAATAATCCTGGGTACTTCAATCAGCGGAAGGTACCCCGTAACTTCTGTACTCGTTAATCTTTTGAATTCCGAGAATTCAGATCTTAATAAAGAGATTTCAACAAAAGAATTTTCATCCTCTCTGGGAAAAATTACAATCCCGTCATTGGTCTTATTCGGGAAATATGATTTTGTATGCCCCCCCGAACTGGGACTTGACTTTTACACACGAATAAGTTCCCGGGAAAAGAAAATGGTAATCTCACCTGTCAGCGGTCACAATTTAATATACCAGGATAAGGAACTTTTTTCCAGGGAAGTGACCGATTTCATCGAGAAACTCAGATAGACTGGGGTTGACCTGGCTTTTTCAACAGGCTCAATAAAAGATTCATTTCATTTACTGAAAAAGCAATTACTTTTATCGAAAGTTTTGAAATAAAGTGAGAGAGGAGAGTTCAAAAAGCATTGGTATTTCGTCACGAATAAATACAATATTCAGGTCGTTGAAATACAGGAATTACCGCCTGTTTTTCAGCGGGCAGAGTGTCTCTCTTGTCGGCACATGGATGCAGAGAATAGCAATGCCCTGGCTGGTTTATCATATGACAGGGTCGGCCTTCCTGCTTGGACTTGTAAGTTTCGCAGGCCAGATTCCTACTTTTCTTCTTGCACCCCTTGCCGGGGTCGTTACTGACAAATTCAGCAGGTACCATGTATTGCTTATAACCCAGATTGTCTCATTGATCCAGGCATTCATTCTGGCAGTTCTTGCCCTGGCCGGGGTAATAGAAATTTGGCATATCGTTTTGTTGAGCATAGTGCTGGGGTGCGTCAATGCTTTTGATGTTCCCTCGAGACACTCATTTGTGATAGAGATGGTTGAGAAGAAAGAGGACCTCGGGAATGCCATTGCGCTGAATTCAATGATGTTCAATGGTGCACGGTTGATCGGGCCTTCAATTGCCGGGCTGATTCTTGCCACTGCAGGAGAGGGGATCTGTTTTCTGATAAATGCTGTCAGCTATATTTTTGTAATAATATCGCTCCTGATGATGAGGGTACAGAAGAAAGAAAAAAAGGCAATTACCGGAAACCTGTTCAAAGACATGAAAGAGGGCCTTTCCTATACATTTGGCTTTCCTCCAATTAAACATCTGCTTATCCTTCTTGGTGTTGTGAGTCTGCTGGGTTCGTCGTACCAGGTTTTGATGCCGGTGTTTGCCAAGGAAATTCTTCACGGAGGATCCGGCACTTTCGGATTCCTTATGGGAGCTGCGGGCTTCGGAGCTCTGCTGGGAGCTGTCTTCCTTGCTTCCCGGGAGACACTCATTAAACTTGGAAGGATTATTCCAGCCGCTGCAGGATTATTCGGGATAGGGCTGGTCACTTTGTCTTTTTCAGTGAGTATCCCTGTTTCCCTTTTTCTAATGCTCATTATAGGGCTTGGACTAATGCTTCACACAGCTTCGAGCAATACAATACTGCAAACCATCACTGAAGATGATAAACGCGGCAGGGTAATGAGCTTTTATACAATAGCTATCATGGGGACCGCACCCTTCGGGAGCCTTATGGCAGGAAGCCTGGCAAAAATAATAGGAACTCCAAACACAGTACTTATCGGGGGATTAAGCAGCATAATCGGAGCTTACTTTTTCTACAGGAAACTACCCATGCTGAAGAAAATAGTTCGTCCGGTTTATGTTAAATTGGGCCTTATTCCTGAAGTTGTGTCGGGAATTCAGACAGCATCCGAACCGGTTGTACATCCTGTTGATCTTATTGGTTCTCATGATGATGAAAAAGCGGATGAGTCCCGTTGACCATTCAGGTGCAACAAACTCAGCCTTTTTTCGTTTAAAATTCTGAAAGACAACTTTTGAAAGTCAAAAGCTTTTTTACTTATCTAAAACTTTTATATTATGAGATTTATTCATGTATTTCTCAGTCTGGCTATAATTGCCCTGATGTCAGGGTGTAGCAAGGACATTGACAACGGATCAGGATACGGCGATGCAATTATCATCGATCATTCTTCAACCAAGTTGGCATCGATTCCCTCAGAATGGATCCAGACAGCAAAAGAAGATCTTCATATTGCCTACAGTCATACTTCGCATGGAAGTCAGCTGACTGAAGGTATGTCAGGACTTGTTTCATTCAAAGGTTCATCTTATGCATGGAACAATGGCGGGACAAACGGAGCCCTCGACTTGCACGATTATGCAATCGGAGGTGACCTTGGAAATCCTGACAGGACCTCGTGGGCGCCTGGTACCAGAGCTTACCTTGCAGCAAACACCGATGTTAATGTTATTATGTGGTCGTGGTGCGGTGAGGTTTCAGATGCAACGGAGGCTGACATAGATACTTATCTGGTTCTGATGTCAGAACTTGAACGCGATTTCCCCAATGTAAAGTTCGTATATATGACCGGCCATCTTGACGGTACAGGGCTTACCGGCAATCTTCATCTTAGAAATGAACAGATCAGGAATTTCTGTAAAAAGAACAACAAAATTCTTTATGACTTTGCCGACATCGAAAGCTATAATCCGGACGGAACCTATTTCGGTGATAAGAAACCCAATGATGCATGTGCTTACGACACAAATGGTGACGGCTCATTAGACGGTAACTGGGCTACTGAATGGCAAAATTCCCATACCCATGGGACAGACTGGTTCACCTGCACAGCAGCACATACAGAGCCTGTAAATGCCAACCAGAAAGCTTATGCAGCATGGTGGTTATGGGCAAGACTGGCAGGATGGGACGGCAAATAAAATAAAGTTCGTAACTTACATCTTATTTCAGGACGGGATTTTGGAATAAGATGTACTGGTTTCTGATACCTCTGGTTCCGGGTTTCCTTTCGAACCTGGCAAGCGCTTTTACCACAACCTATTCAGTTAAGTGGGGAAAGACGGGCGGGACCTTCATTACAATTCTTTTAAGGGATATTTTCGGCATACCTTTATGGGCAATCGGATTCGTTATGGCAATCAGCGAATCATCCCGGATGCTTTATGAGGTTTCATTGTTACCTGAGATAATTGGCTGGCTTATCATCGTCGCCGGAGGAATTATAATCATTGTTGCACTGGTCAGCATAAAGACAAAGGCGGCAGCTCCTTCGACAGGCGACAGCCTTGTTAAAAGGGGTATTTATTCCAGGATTCGTCACCCGATACACAGTGGGACCTTCCTTGAGTTTATTGGCATCTTCATTTTATGGCCCTCCTTACAGGTTGGGATCGCTTCTGCACTAGGAATTATATGGATATTGCTTCAGTCGAGATTTGAAGAAAAAGATCTTATAAAACGAATTCCAGAGTATAAAGAATACAGATCAAAGGTTCCGGCATTTATTCCTGTATTCCGAAAAAGTCGGGAAGTAAAGTAACCCTTTCAAATATATGTCAAACCACCCTGTCCCGACTCTCTACTCGCTGATTTCATAGACCACACTCGTCAGTGGAGTATTGGATCCGATATTAATCCCTACATTCATAAGGTAATCACCCGTGTAGCTTCTGCCGCTTTCAGACATACCGAATCCCATTCCCCTTCTCCCTTCATTTGAAACATTTATCTCCTGTAATTTATATGTTCTGGCCGGATCAAGCCCCTGTAGCTTTATACGGTTGAAGTCTTCACCGTACCTTGCGTTCAGGATATAACCGAAAAGCACAGCCTTAGTCCTCGAATCATTCACATACATCAGAACGGCCCGGTTCTCCTCGTAAGGAGAAACAAGTCTGTAAAGATCACCCTTATATATCACATCCTTTATCCGGTTATAGCTGGTAATGGCATTCTGGGTGAATTGTAATTCTTTTTCAGTCATTTCATTTACCTTGATGTCATATCCCATCTTCCCCATCATGGCAACATCGGTTCTGAATTTCAGCGATTGTCTTCCCCATGAGGTTACATGGTTGCAGACCGAAATTGCAGGAAAGAAATATGAATAACCCCACTGGATATAGATCCTTTCAAGGGCATCAGTATTGTCGCTTGCCCAGAATTCGGTGAAGTACTTAAGTGCTCCATAATCAACACGGCCACCACCTCCGGAACAAAGCATAATTGGAAGATGAGAGTACTTCGCGCGAAGCCTGTCCAGAACACTGTAAAGGCTGTTTACATAATCGACATATAAATGAGATTGCTTGTCATTTAAATAAGCCGACCATGCATTGGTCATCATCCTGTTGCAGTCCCATTTGATAAATGCAATACCGGGATTTGTTGTAAGCATACCGTCTACGGTATTAAATATGAACTCCTGGACCTTAGGATTTGTAAGGTCAAGCACAAGCTGATTCCTGTAATAATTTTCAGGACGGTTTGGAAGTTTAAGGATCCAGTCGGGATGGGTTTCGTAGAGTTCGCTTTTCGGATTGACCATTTCAGGTTCGATCCACACCCCGAATTTTACTCCCCTGCTGTCTGCCTCTTTGATGAGATAGCCAAGCCCGTCTGGAAGCTTTGCCTTGTTTTCCTGCCAGTCGCCTAATCCTGCACGGTCATTGTTCCTTGGATATTTATTTGCAAACCATCCATCGTCAAGCAGGAACAGGTCAAGTCCCAACTTTTTTGTATCATCCAGGATCTCAGTGAGTTTCTTTTCGTCAAAATTGAAACCAGTTGCTTCCCAGTTGTTTAAAAGAGTCAACCGAGTTCCGGTCCCGTCAAGGATACCGTATTTTGTTGCCCAGTGATGAAGGTTTCGGCTTGCCTGGCCCTTGCCATTTGAAGAAAATGTAAAGATCATGGAAGGGGTTTTAAACACTTTCCCTGGTTCAAGTGAGTATTCGGAGGCAAAAGGATTTATTCCTGAAATTACCCTTAGGGAACCTTTTTCATCGACCTCAAAAAGGAATCTGAAGTTCCCTGACCACCCCAGTGTTCCGGCAAGTACCTGCCCGTTGTTTTCATCCGCTTTTGAATTGAGAGACAGAAGGAATACGGGTGTCTGGTACATGTGTGCGCGGGTTCCGAGCTTTGTGTCAAGGATCTTAATCCCTGCAGTAAGCTCGCTTTCCTGGATCTTCATTTCCTCAGCCCAGTCGCCATGAAACTGGGTGAGCCAGTATTTATTTGCGTCGAAATTGAGCATCGAGGAGGCATAGTTAAAAATTGTGACAGGTTTTTTCTCTGTATGCTTTATTTCGACCCACTGTTCAACCACGTCCTCGTCGGTGTAGGTTTTTACATAAAGGGTTGCTTCAAAGGGATATTGCGGATCCCTGAGCAGAATTTTAGTAAGGGTAACATCGGCGTTGATCTCTTGAGCCTCATGGCTCACATATTTGAGCTCCAGGGAAGGATTTCCATCATTATGGGTTGCACGGACAGCTGGTTCGAAAAGGTTATCGGTCCCATAGGTAGCATATGCAAGGTGACCTCCATCCCTGGTCTGTTTAATTTCATCAGAGTTTGAAAGCTTCGGTCCAAGGTATACCTGGTAAAGCCTGCCATCACGGTCATTCACCCTGTAAATAAGTTCCGTTGATCTTGTTCCGGTGACAATTATTGCGTCAGGGGCTTGCTGCAGTCGCTGTCCGCCGGGAGGCGGTCCCATAGGATCTTGTCCTGCCGAAGTGAAAATTATGAAACAAAGGACGATCAGGGAGAATAATTTCTTCATTGCAATTAGTTTCATAGAGCATTATTATGTTCAGGTTAAGAGCCTGCTGATTCAGGACAGCCGAAATTTACAGAAAATTTCCCTTCGGAATTTAAGTATTTTTAACCCACATTTTTAGGCAGGCCGTCATAATCTGCGACTTTTCTTTTAATTTTGAGCCTTCTGTTTTTTGTTCAAATTTATTTGAAATGACCCCAGCCAACCATGAACGGAAACTCCGGGCAATTTTTATTGCCTGTATATTAACCAGCTCTTCAGTTCTATCTTCTGCTTCCCTTGCAGTCAGCCTGTTTCAGCAGGATTCAGTTCCCGTCCAAAAACAAACTCTTGAGCAGCCGGTTTACACGACATCCAGGCTGGTTACAGAAAAGCCGGTTATTGACGGAAAGCTTGATGATGAATGCTGGCAACACGGGACATGGGCAGGCGATTATCATCAGTTTGTGCCAAATGAAGGAGCAAAGCCCACATACCCCACTGAACATAATATTCAGTACGATGACAAAAACCTTTATGTTGCTTTCCGTGCATTTGATCCTGAGCCTGACAAGGTTCACAGGTATGCCGGGGTTAGGGATGATATTGTGGGGGATATGGTAGGCGTTAATTTCGACAGTTACCGCGATTACCGGACAGGTTTTGAATTTACTATTACAGCATGGGGTCAGAAAATCGATCTGGTTTTATTCAATCCTATTAACTGGGACTTTAACTGGAATGCAGTATGGAAAGGGAAGGTAGGAATGGAGGATTCGGCCTGGGTCGCAGAGATTGAAGTCCCGTTAAGTCAGCTCCGTTACAGCAACAAGGATGAGCAGGTATGGGGAATGCATACCTGGAGGTGGATCGACCGGTTACAGGAAGAAAGCAATTGGGAACGGCAGACAAAAACCGGCCCGGGAATGCTCTATAATTATGGAGAATTCCGGGGTCTGAAGGCCTGAAAAAATCGAGACGCCTGGAAATAATGCCCTTTGTTCTTGGTGAACTGAAAACTATGAAGGAAGAGGCCGGAAATCCCTTTACAAAAAACGGAAGGTTATGGGGGGGTAACGTAGGACTTGATGCGAAGATAGGAGTCTCCAGCAATTTCACTGTTGATCTGACAGTCAATCCTGATTTCGGCCAGGTTGAGTCCGATCCTTCTGTAATGAACCTGACCGCTTTTGAAACATTTTATGAAGAAAAACGGCCTTTCTTTCTTGAAGGCCTGACAATATTCGACTATAAGTTCGACGATCAGAGCCTGTTCTATTCAAGGCGGATCGGTCATTCACCTTCGCGCACAATTACAGTGAATCCGGGAAACGATTTCTTCGTAAAAAATCCTGATAAAACAACAATCCTGAGTGCTGTCAAATTCAGCGGAACTACTTCGGATGGCCTGTCAGTCGGCCTTATTCAGAGCCTGACAGCAAATGAATATGCACGTTTCAGCGATTCCGAAGGTAACAGGAGCAGTGATAAAGTCGAACCGATGACAAATTATGTGGTTGCGCGTGTCCAGAAGGGTTATAATGCAGGAACGACAGTCATTGGAGGAATGCTGACATCAGTTAACCGGTTCGATAATACCGGCGGCTTATCTGTTTCTGACATCTGATGCGTATACCGGTGGACTTGATATTATTCACAGGTGGAAGGACAAAGAATTCTATGTTGATGCAAAGTTATTGGGAAGCTATCTGACCGGGAGCCGGGAATCGATCGATCTGTTGCAGCAATCATCTGCCCGTTACTACCAGAGACCCGGAGCAGACTACCTTCATTACGATCCGACCAGGACCAACCTGGGGGGGATCGGAGGTAAATTTAAAATAGGAAAAGGCGCGAAGGGATTATGGAGATACTCTACAGGGGTCACAATTCTTTCACCCGGACTTGAACTGAATGATCTTGGCTACATGAAGACATCTGATGAGGTCAATCAGGTAAATGAGGTTTCCTATTTTGTCAACAAGCCTGTCTCAATTTTCAGGACATATAATATTTCCCTGGAGCAATTCAACTCGTGGAATTTCAATGGCACATTCCTGGGCTCAGGCGGCCATCTTTCATTCACATCAGAATTTAAAAACCAATGGAAACTTGGCGCAAATGTTATTTATCATTCCGGAGCCTATGACACTAAAATACTGCGAGGTGGATATGATATGATCATGCCGGGAAGTATTATGACATTTGGAACCCTTCAGACTGACGCATCCAGGAAGGTGACAGCGCAGATTGAATTCAGCTATGAGACAAGAGGCAATAATTCCGCCAGGAGCCTTCAGATTCAACCCGGTATTTCGATCCGCCCGTTCAGTATGTTAAAGCTGGGTGTAAAAGCAACCTGGGAAGAGAACCATGATGAACTTCAGTATGTGGCAACGAAAGATATCTCTCCTGTTTTCGGGAACAGGTATATACTCGGGACAATTGATCAAAAAACGCTGGGGCTCACCCTCAGGGTCGACCTAAACCTTTCACCCGAGTTCTCGGTTCAATACTACGGAAGCCCGTTCATATCAAAAGGCTCTTATTCGGAGTTCAAAACAGGTAATAAATCCTGAAGCAAAAAAATACGACGACCGCTTTGCACTTTATCAGAATCCCGTACTGATTAATGGAGTTTATACGTTAAATGATTACGGTGACACCTGGACGGCAATCTATTCCGTTGATAATCCTGATTTTAATTTTCACCAGTTCCGTTCTAACCTGGTAGCGAAATGGGAGTACCGTCTCGGATCGTTTATCTATTTTGTGTGGTCAAGTGAACGCACCGGGAACAATGGTTTTTCGGGCGCTTCCATCGGTGAATCGTACGGTTATCTCCGGGATGTATTTCCAAAAAATATATTTCTGATTAAAATAAGCTACTGGTTCTCGTTATAGAGCTAAGGGATAAAGATTAACCTGACAGTGAAGAACCTTAAATGAATTGCTGACAAAGGCCGGATCCGAAATAATCAGTTTACGTTCCACAAACAACTTGCATTAAAACTTTTTCCCATGATTTAAATTGCTTAACAATAATGGTGGGAGAAATGAGTTTTATAACATAGTCCGGGCCGGTAGTGATTTCGGCATAAAATGAATTGTTGATGACTTAAAGGGGAAATTGTTCGTCATACCAAATTGAGCTATCATCTCCTAAAAGGTGAAGGAGATCAAAATAATACTCTTTTTCTTTGGATGGCCTGATAAAAATACCCAATTTTGAAGATATGATTTGCATTAATCAATTAGAATGCCCCGAATCCTGCATGATTGTAGGTCTTAATCTGTGAACAACTGGCGATGAAGATATTGATTTGCGAAGATAATCCGATGGCAATGAAAACTTTGTCGGTAGTTCTTGAAAGGGAAGGATTTGAAGCTGATACAGCCGAGGACGGAAATGTTGCAATTGAGCTTCTCCAGAAGAATGAATATGATCTGCTTGTTGTTGATATTCATCTTCCTTACCGCAGCGGGCTTGAGCTTGTAAAGTTTGTGAGGTCTGATCTTGAAAAAGATACTCCGGCACTGATACTTACAGCTTTCAGCGATCTTCAGATGCAGCGCCAGGCAGGTGAATTGGGGATAAGCGGATATATTGTAAAACCTTTTAATCCAATTGATCTGGTTGCTAAGATCAAATCAATTCTCAACAAATAACTAATGCGAGGACCTTTGAGATTTTTATTTGTTGGGCTTGTTATAAATGGGCTCCTGACATTGTCGCCGCTTTTTTCGCAAGAGGGCATTAACCCTGAATCCGAATACCTTCGGATCAGGGATTTGGCTTTCAGCGGAGATTACAGCGGTGCAGTTGTTGCTGCGCGCAAGCTTTTAAATGCTTACCCGTCATATGGAGATGTTCGCATCCTTCTGGGTCGTGTCCTTGCATGGCAGAAAGATTATGTTCAGGCAGCCGCGGTAATTGATACGCTTCTTCAGACCGAACCGAATAATGCTGACGCACTTTCAGCGAGACGGGATATATCACTCTGGTCAAAAGAAAACACAGCTGTGGCAACTGATCTCCGTGTCGGCTATTCCTTCGATTATTTCACCAAACCCTATTCAAGGTACTGGCAGGTCTTCAAAGCCGGAGCGGGTCACAGGTTTAGCTGGGGCCCTGCCGCGGCAGGTCTGAATATCGGTGACCTCATAGCACACGATACCTCCTCGTTTTATGCTACTGAACTGCAGATTGAGGCTGAAGCATACCCCCGCCTTTCAGACAAGAATTACGCTTATGTGGCTTACGCTTTCAGTCCGGGGAAATACTTCCCGACGCACAGGGCGGCATTTGAGATATGGCAGGTCCTGCCGGCAGGATGGGAAATGTCGGCCGGGATTAATTATTATTATTTTGACAGGAACATTTTCATAGGTCTCGTTTCTGTCGAAAAGTACCTTGGCAAATACTGGTTCTCAGGCAAATGTTTTGTTTATTTTAAAGACAATGGTCCGACTACTTCATTCTATTTGAACGCAAGGCGCTATTTCAACAACTTTGATTATCTTCAGCTTACATTGGGAACAGGAACCGCCCCCGATGAACCATTTGATATTCAGTCAGATATTATGCGACTTAGAGCCCACAGCATAAGGCTGGCATATAACGTGTTGGTGACTAGCAAAACTGCTTTACGCATTGGGATTGGCTATTCAAGGGAAGAATACCAAGAATCCATCTGGAGAGACAGGTTTGAAGGCAACATAAACTTAACGTATGCACTTAAAATGAAGTGATGAAATACAGGCTGCTGATCATATTATCACTTCTCTCATTTACTGTGGCACAGGCTGATCCGCCTTTTAAAACACCTTACGTTTCAAATAGCCCTACCCCGATATATATTCCCGACGGTGTTGCACTTATTACATCCGACATAAACAATTCAAGGCTTGACAATCTCATAAGCCTCTCAAAAGACATTTATCCCATTCAGATCGGTGCCTTCAGGCTTAAAACAAATGCCGAGAAGATGTTTGCAAAGGTAGCCAGGGTGCTTGGAAAGGATGTTGTCCTAATCGAGGAGGATGGATTTTTCAAGGTCCGCGTAACAAAACTTAACAAGGATAAGATCAGAAATTATAACGGGGTCGATAATAATCGCAAAAACGCGGATGCGGAAAATAAATCTCAGCCTGTTTCTTCAAAGGATGTAAAGATTGTTTCTCAGTCAGCAGACACGATCGCTGATGTGAATGCAACAGCAATGGGGGATACGATCACTCCAGCTATTGAAGTTTTACCGGCACCTGATATGACACTGCTGGTTACAAAGCCGGAAATGCAGAAGCGAAAGTTTTTCCTGCTTAATAGTGAAAGCCCCTGGCTTAAAAGGATAAACTATTTCGGCAAATCAATTGGTTTTGTAAATGCATTGATCCTCTCAATAGTGATTTCAATATGCACAATGATCATTCTGCTGATAATCATTCTTCTGAACAGGACAAGGATGGAAAAGGAGGAGGACCTCAGGCAATACCTTGCAGAAACCTACCAGGGAATGATCATTGATTATCTTTTTACTGGTGCCAGTCCTGACAGATTTCGAACAATAGCTTCTGATACATACAGGAGACAGGCTCTGATCGATCAGATGATTGACGTAAGTGTTAACCTGAAAGGGGACGCCGAAGAAAAGCTAGAAGGTCTTTATCTATACCTTGGCCTCGACAGGGATTCGATAAGACGGGCCAATAACCTTCGCTGGCATAAAAAAATAAAAGGATTCCGCGAGCTGGCATTTATGAATATAAAGGATGCCAACAATGCTATTTTCAAGGCCCTTAATTCAAAGAACGAGATCCTCAGGATGGAGGCGCAGATCGCACTCGTGCGGCTGAGCGATGAAGATCCGTTCGGATTCCTGTTCCAGCTTACCAGGCCTTTTTCATTATGGGAACAGATAACACTTCATGAGCTTATTATCCAGCATGATATACCTGTACCGGAATTTAAGAAATACCTCCGGGCTTCAAATCCGACTGTAGTTATGTTCGCATTGAGGATGATCAGGGAATTCAAGCAGAAGGATGCTGAAGATGATCTCAGGGAAATAATGGAACATTCTTCACCGGAAGTCAGGCGACTGGCTGTTCAGGTTGCAGGCGACCTCGAGATGCGCTCTACCCTTGATGTCATGAAAAGGATGTACAAGAGCCAGGATTACAATTCCTGCCTTGAAATCATAAGATCAATGGCTAAAATGCCTGATGTAACACTTCTTGGATTCCTGAGGCTGGTCCTTGACAAGGAGGATGACGTTCAGCTGCAGATAGAAGCCACAAAAGCAATTGAGAACAATGGTGAAGAGGGTGTAAAAACCCTTGTCAAACTGATGAAATCGGAATATAAGAACTATAATATTATCGTACGGCACGTACTTGACCGAAGAATATACTAAGAACTATGGGATTCCTTTTTGCACATATTGTATTTTACCTCACACTGATCCTCTTCGGCTCGTACCTGATGCTGGGAATATTCTCGGCTATTGCACTACGCAAATACCAGCGTAAGAACAGTTATATAAATTACCATTCCCTGGTCCTTTCACCGCTCAGTCCGAAGATTTCGATAATCGCCCCTGCCTATAACGAAAGCAAATCAATTATAGACAACATTCGTACGCTTCTTTCACTTTATTATAACAACTTCGAGGTAATAATTGTAAATGATGGATCGACCGATAATACTTTCGACCTTATCAAGGACGCTTACGATCTGATTCGGGTCAACTACTATTTCGACTACAGGATTCCCTGTGAAAGAATCAAGGGGGTTTACAGGTCAAAGAATCCGTCGTACAACCGGTTGACTATAATTGACAAGAACAACGGAGGAAAGGCCGACTCACTTAACGCAGGGATCAATATATGCCACAGTGACCTGTTTGTATCGATCGATGCTGATTCTATTATTGAAGCTGACTCAATACTTAAGCTCGTAAAGCCATTCCTCGAAGAAAAAGAGAAAAAAGTGATTGGAACAGGCGGAGTCATAAGGATAGTTAACTCATGTGAAGTTGAGCGTGGTCATATACGTGAAATTAAGATCCCGGCCAAAATCCTGCCACGCCTTCAGGTTCTTGAGTATACAAGAGCATTTCTGCTCGGAAGAATGGCCTGGAGCCAACTCGACGGACTTATGCTTATCTCAGGTGCAATGGGTATTTTTGACCGCGAAACAGTGATAAAGGCAGGCGGCTACAGCATTAAGACAGTCGGAGAAGATATGGAGCTGGTTCTGAGGATGCGCCGCTATATGGCAGAGCATGACCAGAAATATGAAGTTACCTATATTCCCGATCCGTTATGCTGGACTGAAGTGCCATCCGACGTCAAATCGCTCCGGAAGCAGAGGACCCGTTGGACCAGAGGACTTGTGGAATCACTGCGCACCCACCGCAAAATATTTTTTAACAGCAAGTATGGGCGTCTCGGTATTCTGGGCTATCCGTACTGGTTCTTCTTTGAGTGGATGGCTCCGCTGATTGCATTTTCGGGTTTTGTGTACACAATCTATCTCATAATAAGACATTCCCTTAACTGGCCATTCTACCTGCTTCTTTTCATTTTTGTTTATTCATTTGCTGTTTGTCTTTCTACATGGGCTGTTCTTTTTGAAGAAATAACCTTCCACAAATACAAAAAGAAAAGGGATGTCCTGAAGCTCCTCTCGGTTGCACTTGTTGAACCCTTCTTTTATCCTGTTCACACCTATTTTGCCATCAGGGGCAATCTTGAAGCTTTAAGAGGCAAGAAGGGATGGGGTTCAGCAGAACGATCAGGATTTGATAGGAAAAAGAAATCCAGGATAAAAATCGTTGACAGCGATAATAGTGCTTAATCGGTAAATCCGGATATTGCTGATAAACCTGTTTTTACATACCTGGAGGGATTTTTTCTCACGAACAACAGTTGGTGGTGTTATAAGCCACAGAGGCCAGTTGTACCTGCTTTCAGATGAAGTAACCTCCCCGTCGAAGTAAACTGAAACTGCTATCCCGTCAGATGTTGCTGTCAGAATTTCGTAATTATATCCCCCGTCGTATGAAACTGCGCCATCGATGACCTTCATCTGCGTGGGATCACGGAAATAAAGCATTGTCCATGGTATCCGCACTTCTATTTTACTGTCTTTCCAGGCAACTGCAGTACGCTGGCCAAAGCTGAAGCTTGCAGAATTCTCCATCGGGACCCTGCCAATATCCTGTTTTGTCAGAGTATGGCCGTCATTTATCCACTGCATTACCTTCCACGGAGCTCCGTCAGTTATCTGTGCTCTGGAACTTCTGGACCACGTGATTTGAAAGGTCAAATCTTGGCGTCAGTCCGTTCATGTCGTAAGCTTCGGTCACATGATAAAGTGCCGTATCCTTCGACAAGTACCATTGTAAGCAGAAACTCCGACCTGTTACCAAGAAGCTTTCCGTTGGGAAGACGTGATTCCCCTAAGCCGGACAGGTAAGTATCAAAAGCGACCATGACAGTATCACCTGACGATAAGCTCCTGTTGGTCTCGACCTCCAGCAAGAAGCAACTGTTGTCATTGGTGGCGCTTATCTTTTTTACGCGGGCCTGAAGGCTTATCGGTCTGATAAGCTACAAAAGGCAAGTATTCCGGTCTGGTCATAAGCAAGTAGTCCGAAATTCTGTTCAGGCGATGTCAGGTTATGCCAGAGCTGCCTTGTGGGGATTGTAACTTCACCTGATACCATTCCATAGGCTTCGAGGTAGGAAACAATCCAGGTGGGCTTAAACCATTCGTCCATCCATGCAAACATAAATCCACCGGCGCACCCTGCATCGATAATATTGTGCATTAGTCTCATGTTATTTTCACCCTGCTGTTGTTCAGAGTATCCGCCATGATGCATGTCGCTGTACGACTGGTGGGCGCTTCCCCAGCTTGAAGGGACGCCGAATTCGGCAATCACCAGCGGCATTCCCGAATAGTGGTTTTTTAATGCGTTAAGGTAGCCCAGGTAGCTGTTTGGCCCATAACTGTCGCTGTAGGTTCTGTATGAAGGATCCTGGCTGATGAAATTGGGGTAATAAGGGTATGCATGGTAGCTGGCAAATATACCTGGTTCCGGATTCTTCAAAGTTATTTTGGCAATATCATAGGTGGCCTTGTCCTCATCGGTGTATATCTCGGTAGGATGAGTCAGCGGATCAAGGGTTGGCCAGCTGGAAATGCTAACGGGACGTTTGACAGAATAGTTTAGATCTTCATATTTCACTGTAATATCAAGCATCTCTGTGGCGAACACTTCGGATGCGGTGGCTCCTGTGATATTAAAATTCGTACCCGAGTATGAATTTGTTGAAGGATGCCTGTTATCGGTTGTATCCACCTCCTGGGGACTTATTTCCCTTCCTATAATATATCCCGCAGTCCAGCGTGAAACATCCGAGATATATCTGCCGAACGATCTACCATACCTGTAAGCTACATCCCCGTTACCATTGATGCAATCAACCACCTCGTGTATTTCCTTGGAGAAGGATGCGATCCGGTTCAGCAGGTCATAAGATGCCGGATCATAGTAATCCTCCACTTCGTCAAGCCAGATACCCTGGAACAGAAGGAGAGGATTATCAGGGTGCCGCTGATTATAGTCGGCCAGTTTTTCATAGAACACCGGTGGATGCAATGTGTATACCCTTAAGCAGTTAAAACCTGCATCAGCCATCTCCTTAATCCATTTTTCATACTGGTGAGGTGAAATTGCATAACCGATTTCACCAGGGAAGTATCCGGGAGGGGATGAGCCCAGGTTGATCCCTTTAAGCATCAATGACCGGTAATCTGATCCTGTTTGCATTGCAATATGGTTTCCAAGGGTTTTAAAAGGCACTTCCTGTTTAAGTGCAAGTTCAATATTTACCACCGTGTCACGGCCGATTGTTATATCGGTAAGCCTAACAGGATAATAATAATTACAGGTAACTGATGTGATGACCGGGAATCTGAATTGTCCAGAAGGAGCGGGAATAGCAGGAGGCATCATATCCGGTTCAATTGCAGTGCCTGCAGCATAAGACGAAAATCCAGATGCTTTTATAAGTTTCCCTGATTTAGTCTTTCCCTTGAAGGTAATCGCATAGTAATAAAGGCCGTTGCGCTGAGGGGCTCCGTTCTGGTTACATCCGTCCCATACAATATGGTAGCTTCCGGGGTCAATGGAATCGAAGAATGCTTCCATCACCTTCTGACCGGAGAAGTTATAGACTGAAAAACGGATATCCCCGGAGGTATTTATAATAAATGGAATATTTACCGAATAGGTAAAAGGATTTGGATAGGGAACACCTGTTTCAATTAATCCTGAAATAATATCATAAATATTTGATATCCTCAGGGAATAAGTACCGTCTGATCCTGATGTTGCTGCATATTCTGTGGTTCCTGCTACCATCGAGACTCTGGCATTGGGAACTATTGCGCCGTTGTTGTCGGTAACCATTCCTGTAATCTGATAGTCTCGGGCCGGAGTTTCAGCGATTGAAGCAGCCAGGAAAAGCAAAATCAAGAGGGATTTGATAAATCGGATTTTATTAGGAATTACCATGATTAATATTGAAGGGATGGAGTTTAAACTGGCCAAATGTAATAAAAAGATGCATTTATTTTTAATTTTGAGAGAGGCCTTCCCGTAAAGAGGTTTCATTGATTTAGCATACATGGTTTACCCGTTAATTAAACGCACGTTATAGCTAATTATTTCTAAGTCAGTTTTATATTAAAACAAATGGATTCGTGGAGTATTAAATACAGAAATATTGAAGAGAAGGACAATAAAGAGTTAGCCGGGCTGATCAGGACCGTCTTCAGGGAGTTTAAGATTGATCGTCCGGGGACAGTTTACTTTGATCCGACCACTGATAATTTGTTCGGTTTATTCAGTATACCTGGCTCTGTTTACTGGATAGCAGAAGAGGGTGGCAGGATGATTGGGGGATGTGGTATTTACCCCACTCCCGGATTGCCTGATGGTTGTGCCGAGCTGGTAAAATTTTATCTTCTTGCCCCCTGGCGTGGAAAGGGAACAGGCAGGATGCTGATGGAGAAGTGCTTTGAATCTGCAAGGCAGATGGGATACAGTCAGCTCTACCTCGAGTCATTGCCTGAGCTTGAAAAGGCTGTTTCGATGTATATTAAGTCAGGGTTTAAGCATATATCGCATTCCCTGGGTAATTCAGGCCATTTTGGCTGCACAATCTGGATGGTGAAGGATTTGCTGGAAACTGATAATTAAGAACTCTCAAAGGGACTATGAGTTGCCGTCGGTTTTAGCCAACGCATATGGACTCAGGTGAACCAGGAGGATTTTAATTTGCTCCTCGTTAACGACTTTTGTAACTTTATTGCTGCGAACAATCAGAAACCAATACATCAATATCATGAAAAAATCATTCTCCCGCCGCAGTTTCATTGCAACAAGCGCCCTGGGAACAGGTGGCCTGCTTGCTGCACGTACCATTGACCTCGATCCTCATCCATTCACCTACGGGCAGCAAAAAGTTGCTCCTTCCGATCGCCTCCGTTTTGGCATCATCGGAATCGGGATGCAGGGATCCGGACTTGCTCTCAGGTGCAGTTACCCTGCCTGGTGCTGAATGCGTTGCTGCTGCAGACCTGTACGATGGAAGGCACACGCTGGCCAAAGAAATCACCGGCAATCCCGGCCTGTTTACTACAAGGAAATATAAGGAGCTGCTTGACAGAAAAGATATCGATTGCATCATTGCGGCTGTGCCTGACCACTGGCATCGTCAGATTGTAGTTGATGCGTGTAATGCAGGGAAGGATATCTACTGTGAAAAACCGATGTCGCACAGTGTGACCGATGGTTTTCAAATGGTTGAAGCATCAAAGAAGAACAACAGAATAGTTCAGATTGGTTCACAGCGCGTAAGTTCCAACCTTTGCAAAAAGGCAAGGGAAATGTATGCCGGGGGAGCTATTGGAGAGGTGGAGCATGTGGAGCTTTCGCTTGGCCGGAATGATCCTACAGGAGCGCATGGCAATATCCGCCGCCTGACTGATCTTTCACCCATGACCCTCGACTGGGACACATGGCTGAATGACGCTCCGAAAATACCTTTCAATGCAGAACGCTTTGCCCGCTGGAGATGCTGGAAAGAATACGGTACAGGAGTGGCAGGCGACCTTATGGTCCACCTGGTAAGCGGAATGCTGTACACCCTTGGATGGAATGAGGTACCCCGTTCTGCTACGTCACTCGGAGGGATATTCCGCTGGAAAGACGGGCGCAATATGCCTGATCTCCACCTTGTGCTTTTCGACTATCACGGGGTACCGGTTTTTGTACGTCTGGGGCTGGGAACTGAAACTACAGAGATTGCTCGTTTCATGGGTCCGAAGGGGATAATTGATACAGGTGAATTCACGATGAGTTACTTTCACCACAATCGGGAATTGACCTCGTTCCGAGTTATTATGCCGGAAGCTTCCCGGGCCAAATGAGGCAGGCATATGAAGCCCAGTGGTATGCCGACCATGCTCCAAAGCTCGGACAGGAGCCCATATTTAATGAGATTAACTATCGCGGCCACGACTGGGATGATATGACGCCGCATATCTGGAACTTTTTTCAGGCAGTAAAATCACGTCAGCCTGTTGTGGAAGATGCCGTTTTCGGTAATAATGCAGCTGTTAGCATGCCATATGGCCAACGAATCATTTTTCCGCGGCAAAACAGTTATCTGGGACGATAGCATTAAGAACATAAAAGCATAATTTCAGTCTGATATCTGCCTGCTCGAGTATAAAAGCAATCATTAATTGTAACAGCCTGAATGCAGCGAAGGCCGAAGGAATCTTTATTAATAAACAAGTATGAAAAAACTAAGATCTGTATCCGTCATTATTCTTTTTCTTTTTAGCGATTTTTTGATTACATGCACAGCAAAAGGGGTATTACAGGTACCCTGCTATTCATGGCAATGATGTCATATTTACTGCTGAGGGCGACCTCTGGCGATTCAACCTTACTTCAAAAGAAGTTTTCAGACTGACCACAAGTCACGGACTGGAAACACATGCCAGTATTTCCCCTGACGGCAAATGGATCGCATTTGTCGGACAATATGAAGGTCCCTCGGAAGTATATGTTATGCCATTTACAGGTGGCAGACCAAAACGGTTGACCTATGAAGAGGGAAGCCCCATTGTTTATCAGTGGACTCCTGACAACAGGATTTTATATTCCACATCCACTTACTCAACGCTTCCAAATCCGCAACTTTTTAAGATCAATCCGGCCGACCTTACCTTCGAAACTATACCTCTTTCACAGGCTGACCAGGGAACGTACACACCATCAGGGGAACTGTTCTTTACACGGCTCAGGGATCAGGGTAGCCACACGAAGCGGTATAGAGGAGGCACTGCCCAATCGCTCTGGAAATTTGATGGCACAGCTGAGGCCCGGCCTTTAACGTCAGATTATCCCGGCACAAACAAGAATCCTATGTATCATAATGGCAGGATTTATTTTCTTACTGACCGTGACGGTACAATGAATATCTGGTCGATGACCACAAACGGCACAGACCTGAAGCAGCATACTAAAAGCATACGCTGGGATCTGGAGGATGCCGACCTTGACGGAGGAAGGATAGTTTGCCAGCAGGGCGCTGACATTTTATTGTATGATATTGCATCTGACAAATCAGAAATTCTCGGCATCACATTGACTTCCGATTTTGACCAGCGTCGGGTGCAGTGGATAAGCGATCCGAAATCGAAGATCTCATCAATTGGATTATCAAATAAAGGTGACCAGGTAGTCATCACTTCCCGCGGCAGGATTTTTTCTGTCCCGGTTGAAGGAGGGGAAAGGTGGTCGGAAGTTACCCGTAAGTATGGCATCCGCTATAAAAATGCCATTTACATGAATGATGATAACGAGATAATGATGCAGTCGGATGAGTCGGGGGAATTTGAAATATGGAAAGCCGATAATTACGGTTTTAATAATCCGGAACAGGTAACAAAAGGGTCAAAAAACTTCATTGAGAACTTTACTCCGTCACCAGATGGAAACTATGTAGTTTACAATGAAAAAGATAACAGGCTCAAGCTTTACTCCAAAAACACAGGCACCTCTGCAATAATTGCGGAAAACAACTTTGGCTTCCAGGGACCTTTTTCATGGTCGTCCGATAGCAGGTGGATT
This sequence comes from uncultured Bacteroidales bacterium, assembly GCA_963732115.1. GTDB lineage: Bacteria > Bacteroidota > Bacteroidia > Bacteroidales > VadinHA17 > LD21. The sequence goes on along the minus strand of CAVSYN010000033.1, from coordinate 122,951 downwards.
GCATATACTGATGTGGCTGACAACCAGACCGGATTCATTAAGCTTTATGATGTGAAATCAGGGACTGGCTACAAGGTAACTACCGACAGACAGGACAGCTATGTACCGCGTTTCAGCAGGGACGGCAAATGGCTGTACTTCATTTCCGACCGGACGTTTAGTACAAGCGTTAGAAGTCCGTGGGGCAGCCGGCAGCCTGAACCATACTATGAGAAAACTGCCAGGATTTATGCCGTTGCACTTAACAGCTCGGCTGTTTTTCCATTCAGTGAAGTAAATGAGCTGAATGCAAAAGCCGATTCCGCAAAAACCGAAGCAGCCAAAGCAGATATTAAGAAAGTTGGGCAAAAAGAAGTAAAGAAAGATTCGAAGGAAAAAGACGCTTCAAAGAAAAAGCCTGAAGAAATTATTGTGGACCTGAATGATATAGGCACGAGACTTTATTCGGTCCCAATAAAGGCAGCCAATATCGGAGCACTTGAACTTAACAGTGAATGGCTCTACTGGTCAGAATATAATCCGGCAGATAATTCCGTAACGCTGAACGCCTTGAAAATGACCAATAAGAAGAACAATGAGCTGGTAATTGTGGCTGCCGGAATTAACTATTTCACATTATCAGGAGATGGGAAAAAGCTTCTGATCAGGGATAAAAACGGCATTGTGGTCCTTAATGCTGATGGTTCAAAACCCGACGCCAAAAAGAACACTGTAGACCTGGCCAAATGGGCTTTTACAATTGATCCTGTGGAAGACTGGAAGCAGATGTTCACTGATGCCTGGAGAATGGAACGCGACTATTTTTATGACCGGGATATGCACGGCGTTAACTGGCAGGAAGTTTATGAGATGTACAGACCATTGGTGGATCGTGTTACCGACCGTTATGAGCTCGACGACCTTCTTGCACAAATGATCTCGGAACTTTCGGCTCTACATATGTTCGTGTATGGCGGTGACAAACGGACCTCGAGCGATAATATATCAAATGGCTATCTCGGTGCAACGCTTACGCGTTCCGAAGGCCGGGGGGGATATGTGATCGATCATATCTTCCGTTCTGACCCCGATTTTCCTTCCGATCTTTCTCCTCTTGCAAGGCCCGATCTGAAGATAAATGAGGGAGATGTCATAACAGCAATTAACGGGATCAATACCCTCAGTATGCCCCACCTGAATGAGCTCCTTGTGAACAAAGCCGATGTACAGGTAAGGCTGAAATTAAAGAATTCCAAAGGTGAATCATATGATGAGGTAGTAAAACCGATGAACGCAAATGCCTATTCCGGACTTCGTTACAGTGAGTGGGAATACACCAGAAGGCTTGAAGTGCAGAAAATTTCGGACAACAAGATCGGGTATCTTCATCTCAGGGCAATGGGAGGGGGCGACTTTGACGAGTTTGTAAAGAACTTCTATCCTGCTATTGGCAAGGAAGGCCTTATCATAGATGTGCGGCATAACCGCGGGGGCAATATCGACAGCTGGATACTTGAAAAACTGATGAGGAAAGCCTGGTTTTACTGGGCCCCCAGGGTAGGCAAATCCACTCCTAATATGCAGTATGCTTTTACCGGCCACCTGGTGGTATTGATGGATGAGAACACGGCTTCCGATGGGGAGGCATTCTCCGAAGGCTTCAGGCGGCTTGGCCTGGGCAAACTTATCGGAACAAGGACCTGGGGCGGTGAAATCTGGCTTTCGTCAGGCAACCGTCTCGTGGATAACGGGATTGCGACAGCTGCCGAAACCGGAGTCTATTCTCCTGAGGGTGAATGGCTGATAGAGGGCTGGGGTGTGGAACCTGATATTAAAGTCGACAATCTGCCTCATGAAAGTTTCAATGGAAAGGATTCACAGCTCGAGGCTGGTGTAACTCATCTCCTGAAACTTATCAAAGAGAAACCAGTGATTACTCCGCCTGTTCCGCGTTATCCCGATAAATCATTCAATTATCAGAAAACAGAATAAGAAGTAACTTTCATCGGAGGATAATGGAATACCTGATGTTTTTCGACTCAGAGGGTGTAAACTTTATCTGAATATTTTAATAATCTTTGCATTGAAGAAATAAAACTGGTATATCGTTTGTCTAATACAAAGAAATCTTTAGTATTTCAAACGAAAGAAGACGGCTGTAACACGGAAAAGATGTTGAGCATAAACAATGAGGTGCTTTATGTGTGAAGCCGCATTAAATGAGTACAATTCAGTAATTTAAAAATGAAAAGAACACTGATTATTACCGGTATTGTTGCTGGAGTTATTGTAATTGCAATGATTCTCTTCAACAGGCTGGTCTCAAAGAAAGACACCGTAAGCGTCTATACAGAGGTTAAAAGAGGTCCGTTTGAGATAACCGTTACAAACTCAGGTGACCTTGAAGCTGAAAAGTCAGTTGAAATAAAAGGGCCGGAGATTCAGAGTTCCAGTCAGGGGGGACAAGGCGGCAACCGGGGTACTGGAGGAGGTCGTGACTTTCACGCTTCGCCTTTTAAGATTCAGGACATTGTTGCGGAAGGTACTATGGTAAAGGAAGGTGACTATATTGCACAGCTTGACAGGACAGATTATGATAACACCTTAAAAACTGCTCTTGAAAATCTTACAACATTGCAATCAAACCTGGAAATGGCTATTCTTGATACCGCGGTTTCACTTACGAATCTGAGGAATTCGATCAGAAATCAGTTCATTACTGTTGAAGAGGCTGAAATAACACTTGCGCAATCGAAATATGAGCCGCCTGCAACAATTCGTCAGGCTGAGATAAACCTGAATAAGCAGCAAAGGGCGCTTGAACAGTACAAAAAGAATTATTCCCTCAAGAGAGCCCAGGCACTGACTAACATAAGAGAAAAGAAAAGACTCCTTAACGATGGTACAGAACTGGTAAAAAGTCTGCAGGATTTTCTGGCCAAGTTTACAATTACCGCACCTTCTCCAGGCATGGTTATTTATAAGGAGGAATTCAATGGGTCCAAGAGGAAGACAGGATCGACAGTCAATCCTTTTGACCGTGTTGTAGCTACCCTTCCCGATCTCAACTCGATGATCTCCAGAACTTATGTAAGCGAGATCGAAGTGAACAGAGTCAAAACCGGGCAAAAGGTTAATCTGACTATTGATGCATTACCAGGAAAATCGTTGATGGGCACTGTTTACAGCGTGGCAAATATCGGAGAACAACTTGGCAACTCCGATGCAAAAATGTTTGAGGTACTGATCAGGTTGGATGAGGTCAGTCCTGAACTGCGACCGGATATGACAACCTATAATAAAATTGTCATAAACTCATATGATGATGTCATCTATATCCCGACCGAATGTGTCGAGACTGGAACGGACAGCATCCCGTTTGTATATAAGAAGAATAAAACAAAGCAAATAGTTGTGCTTGGAGAGATGAATGAGAAAAACATTATCGTTAAACAAGGTCTTGAACCTGGTACATCTGTTTACCTTATTGCTCCTCAAGAGCCCTGGAAATTCAAGGTGGTCGGTAAAAATCTTGTTGCCGGACTGAAATAAAAGAACAATATGCCAGGGAACCTGGCCAGGAAATATTCCCTTCGTTATCTGACGGAGGGATTTTTTTTTCTCTCCATCTCCTTGACATGCAACGATTATTTTTAAACACTGCTGAATTTTGATCATTTAAAGAGTTCTGGAAATAACAATAATAAGCTATATTCCGGAATATAAATTCAGTTATATTTCTATGAACAAATTTCTTCAGGAAATCTTTGAGCAGCCGGCAGCTATTCGAAACCTGCTAAGTTTTTATTCGGGTCGCACAGGTGTAAATCTGCTTTACCGGGCAAAGGAATTAATTACATGCAACAAGATCGGGCAGATTATCTTCACAGGCATGGGGAGCTCTTATTTCATATCACATGCTGCCTCTGAATTGTTCAACAGAAATAAATTACACTCCTTTGTCGTCAATACAAGTGAGCTGCTGCACTATAACCTCCAGCTTTTTAAACAGGGGACATTATTAATATGCATATCTCAATCGGGTGAGAGTTTCGAAATAAAAGAGATACTGACAAAGCTTACCTTAAAAGTTCATTGTATAGGCATTGCAAACGAAGAAAATAGTACGCTTGCAAAAAAGGCTGAGGTTGCATTACCATGCAAGGCAGGCAGGGAAGAAATGACTTCGACCAAAACTTTTGTGGCTTCCTCACTTGTTTCATTTATTCTGGGGTGGTATTTATCCGGAAACTGGAATGGGGAAAAAGTCAGGATGATCGAAAACCTTGAAGTGAACTTTAAGGTTCTCCTGGACAACTATAATCCCCGTATCGAAGAAATTCTTTCATTTCTTGGTGATTTGCAAAACCTGCAGATCATTGCCAGGGGGCCGTCGTTTGCATCGGCCAGTCAGAGTGCACTGATGTTCAGGGAAGCTTTACATATTCCGGCAACAGGAATGCTGGGCGGGGAATTCAGGCACGGCCCTATGGAAATGGTATCGGAGGGATTTAAATCCCTATTATTTGCACCCCGGGGGGAAACTTTTGATCAAAGCATAAAAATGGCAGAAGATATAGCCGGATTCGGTGGGAAAGTACTGCTAATAACGGGAGAAAAACCAAAGGTACATGTCGATAATATCATGCCTGTTTTGATTGATGAACAGGATGAGTTTCTGTTTTCGATTCTGGGAATCCTCCCGGTCCAGCTTTACATTGATTCCTACGCAAAATCAAGAGGCTTCGAGGCTGGAAGTTTTGCCCGCGGGGCAAAGGTCACAACAACAGAATAATCTAAAACAAGGAGATCATTGGATAATAAAATTGCAATCGGAATTGATCTCGGTGGAACCAAGATAATGACCGGTGCTATAGATTACCAGGGAAGGGCGCTTGGTTCTCCGATCAGAGTACAAACAATAGGAAATGACTCTGCAGTTGCGATTGTGAAGCGGATCACAGGCTCTGTTGAAGAAACCCTGAGCAGACTTAAACTCGCAACCGGATGATGTGGCAGGTATCGGAATAGGCTCAACCGGACCATTAGACATCGGGGAAGGAATCATTCTTGAATGCCCACAGTTGCCAAACATGAATTTTTTCCCTTTGCGCAAAACAATTCAGGACTATTTTGGCATCCCTGTTTTTGTAAACAACGATGCCAATTGCCTGATATTTGCTGAAACTATTTTCGGGGCTGCTGCTGATAAAAGAAATATTGTTGGCTTTACCCTCGGCACGGGTATCGGATGTGCAGTTATTCTCGATAAAAAAATTTTCAATGGCTCTACTGGAACTGCTGCAGAAATATGGCCTTCGCCATACGGTTCAGGAATAATTGAGGATTTTGTTTCCGGAAGTGGTGTTTCAGGGATTTATAAAGCAATTTCAGGAAAGGACAAAACCTCTTTTGAAGTATATAATCTGGCACTTGAAGGTAACAGCCAGGCTCTGAATGCATGGAGTGAATTTGGCACACACCTGGCAGTTCCGATAGCCTGGGCAATTAATTTAATTGATCCTGAAGTTGTAATTCTGGGGGGATCCATAGCAGAAGCATTTCCCTTCTTTACAGCTTCAATGGAAGAGCATTTGCGAAAATGGATCTGTCCTGTCCCTGCTGAAAAGACGAAAGTAATCCCGGGACAATTAGGGGACAATGCCGGATTCATTGGGGCAGCCTGCCTTGTAATTAAAAACAGTTAAAACAATAGAAATGAAACAGTTGATATTGGCCTTTATCATGGTTCTTTCCCTCCTTCTTGCTACCTGTGCAGATAACAAAACCGTGACTGTAATTTCATCAGACCAAAAACAGTTGCTTAAAAACTGGAAAATAGAATCAACCACTCAAATAGCTGAAAAGGAGAATGTGGTATCAACAGCGGGCTACAGCGATTCTTTATGGACTAAAGCTGAAGTACCTGCAACTGTCCTGCGTGCACTTGTAAAGGCAGGCATTTATCCTGACCCTCATTTCGATCTGAACGACCTCCGGATACCCGATGCTTCTGATGAACTGAGCAAACGTTTGGATCTTAATAAATACAGCCATCTGAAAAATGTTCCAAATCCGTTTAAGGATCCATATTGGTTCAGGACTACCTTCCGGATTCCTCAGGAGAATATTGGCAAAAGAATATGGTTGAATCTCGATGGCATTAACTACAGGGCTGATGTCTGGCTGAATGGAAAGCAGATTGCAGATGCGCGTGAAATGGCAGGCATGTTCCTGCGGTTCAGGTACGATATTACGGATCATGCCAACATTGAAGGGGAAAATGTCCTTGCTGTTAAAATCCACCAGGTCGACCATGTGGGTACGCCAAACCCGGGATATCAGTTTGATGTGTTTGGACCGGGACGAGGCCAGGGAGAGGATATTTTTAAGGACGTAACTCTGAAATTATCGGCCGGATGGGATTGTGCACCGGTTGTGAGGGACAGGAATATGGGCATATATCAGGACGTGTATCTCACATACACTGGAGATGTGAGCATCCTGAATCCATATATCGTAACAGACCTGCCGCTTCCCGACACTACAAGAGCTGATATAACTATTTCGGCTGAACTTAAGAATACGGGAAAAACTGTCGTAAAAGGTATCTTAAAAGGGAGCATTGACCTGATCAAAGTGGTCGACTTTTATACATATAAAAAGGAAATGCCTGGTGATTTTAATACAGTCACCTTTGAAAAAAAAGTAGAGATACCTGCCGGTGAAACTGTTACAGTTTCATTGACACCAAATGAGTTTCAGCAATTAGGCATAAAACATCCTTATCTGTGGTGGCCCAATGGCTATGGAAAGCAATACCTGCACAATCTCAGGCTAACTTTTGAGGCTGACAGAAGAATATCCGATATCCGTAATACAACATTCGGAATAAGGGAAATTTCAAGCTCACTGAAAGAACTTGATGGTGAGTTTGGCAGGATTTTCATGATAAACGGGCAAAAGATCTTTTGCCGTGGCGGCTGGATACAGCCTGATATGATGCTTGACATGAGCCCGGAACGAATTTATGCCGAAGGGCGACTGCTGGCTGAAGCCAATGTTAACATGATTGCCTGTGAAGATATGCCGGCACCACCCGATGAGGTCATGAGTGTTTATGATAAGTACGGATTGCTTATGTGGGAAACTTTTTATCAGTGCTATACAAGTTACCCGGGAACACCTACCATGGCCAATCCGCTCGATGCGGAACTGTCGCTTAAGAACTCATACGACATTATTAAAAGGTACCGTAACCATCCCTCATTGATCTTATGGGCAGGCGCCTGCGAATCAATGGTCCGCGAGGAACTGTACGTCCCGTTACGAAGGTACGTGCGCGAACTGGATACTACCCGGCCATTTATTGCAACCTCAAGTACTGCCTGGGACATCGATTCGCTTACTCCTTACATAAAACCGGATTTGCCCACCGGCATGACCGACGACGGTCCTCCCGATTATACCTGGTATCCGCACACTTATTATTACAACAAGGTTTTGGAAGTAAAAAAACAGATGTTCCGCAATGAGATGGGTGTTCCGGCAGTCTCCACCCTGAACAGCATGAAAAAGTATATTTTCGACCTCGGAGAAGGGGAGAAAAACGCCATTTATCCGCTGGACAAAAAATGGGCTTATCACGATGCATGGGACGGAGACGGCTATGCCTTCAGGGCTTATGATAATGCAATCAGGCAACAATACGGACAGCCTTCAACAGCTGAAGAATACATAAGGAATGCCCAGTATGTCAATGCCGGAAGCTACCGGGCCATGTTCGAAGCCTATAACCACCGCATGTGGGATATCACCTCAGGTGTCATGATCTGGAAACTCAATGCCACATGGCCACAGGTCTTATGGCAGATTTACGACTGGTTCCTGAATCCCAATGCGGCATATTACTATCACAAAGAAAGCGCTGGAACCTCTTCATATTCAACTGAACGAGCACAATTTCATGGTTTCGGTAATCAATACAAACCATAAAGAACATAAGAATCTGACAGCAACTGTTAAATTGCTGAATTTCGATCTTAAAGTGAAATGGGAAAAGGAAGAGAAATTCACAATAGGAGAAGACTGTTACAGGGAATTGTTCCAGCTGCCCGTCCTGGATGGATTAACACCTGTCTACTTTGTAAAGCTTGTTCTGAAAAATACCGACGATAAAATTGTATCTGATAATTTCTACTGGTTCTCCTCGGCCAGGGATAAGAGTGACCTTACCGATATTACCAGATTGAAGAAAGTTGACCTTAATATTTCAAAAGAAACCACCTGGGAAGGTGATGAAGGAGTAATAAAAGTGACAATAAGAAATCCCGACGGATAAGCTTTCTTTCTTCAACAGGCTCATGGTTACAAAAGGTGAAGGAGGAGATGAGGTCTGGCCCTCTTTCTGGAGCGACAATTTTATTACGCTTATGCCCGGCGAGGAAAAAACTGTAGTTGTCCGGTTTGCAAAGAAGGACCTCGACGGAAAAGAACCGGTTCTGGTCCTGGATAAGGATATTTAACGTGAAACCATCAGTACAGACGCATGACAGATAAGGATAATCTTTCTGAAGAATCCTCCGAAAAGCAGAAAAAAAACTCTGCTCCTGATAGTGAAAAACACGAATCATCAGATTCCGGGTCATCAGGCGACAATATCTCCAATGACTCATTTCTCAGTTTTATTGAGGGTCTTGCCTTAAGGAATAAGAACGATTCACCGGAGGTCTATGGCAGGCATGGAACCGATTTGACAAATATTTCGATCAGCGACTACACTGAGGCAGAGACTACCGAAACCACTGTCAGGAAGCTTGATGAATTGAAGTCAATTATTCGGTCAATTGAGGATAAACCTGCAAATCAGGCTGAAATAAGAATTGAAAAGCCATATAAAATCGATTACGCAAAAGAGCTTAATAAAGCCCAGCTTGAAGCTGTCGCTGCAATAAACGGCCCCGTGCTGGTTATTGCCGGAGCCGGAAGCGGTAAAACCAGGGTGATTGTTCACAGGGTTGCCTTTATGATTGAAAACGGGATCAATCCCGGCGACATATTGTTGCTTACTTTTACCAGGAAAGCTGCTAATGAAATGCTGGGAAGGGTGCAGCAGCTGCTCGAGGACAATGCAGCCCGGAAAGTCTTCGGAGGGACATTTCATGCTTTTTCAAACTATATTCTCAGAAAATATTCAAACGTTCTTGACATTCCTAACAATTTTACAATTATTGATGAAGAAGATTCAGCAGACACAATTGACCTGATAAGGTCGGGACTTAAAATTGAAAAGAGGGAGAAGGCTTTTCCCAGGAAAAACAGGATACAGGAAATTATATCATCTGCCAGGAACAGGAACCTCACAATCAGGAATGTTATTGAAAGTGAGTTTTCGGGTCTGAAGGAGTTTATCGGCCACATTGAGCTGATTAACCAGGGTTACCAGAAGTATAAGAAGCTAAGCAGAATATTCGATTACGATGATCTGATGGACGTTCTCAGGGATTCGTTGCGGGATAACTTAACTTTCAGAAAAAGACTCCAGAGCGAATACAGGTATATAATGGTGGACGAGTACCAGGACACCAATGTAATCCAGAAGGAGATCGTCGAATACCTGGCCGGAGACTGGAGAAATGTTCTTGTTGTAGGCGATGATTCCCAGAGCATTTATTCATTCAGGGGAGCAAATTATGAAAACATCCTGAGGTTTCCGCAAAAATATCCCGAGTGCAGGATTATAAAGATAGAGGAGAATTACCGGAGCAATCAAAAGATACTTGATTTTACGAACGATATAATCCTGAATGCAAAGATCGGTTACAAAAAGAGGCTCTATTCGAGAATAATCAATGATACGCTTCCTGAGGTCAGGAAGTTTTATGACCAGGAAGCGGAAGCAGAATTCGTTGCTGACCGGATCCTTGAATACAGAGAGAAAGGGATTGCTTTGAACCAGATTGCAATACTTGTCAGGGCATTCTGGCATGCCAGATATATTGAAGCCGAGCTGAATAAAAGAAGTATACCTTATGTAGCTGTTGGCGGTCTGCGTTTCAACGAACGGAAACACGTAAAGGATGTAATCTCCTATCTCAGGCTGGTCCTGAATCCGTATGATGCAGTAGCCTGGCACAGGGTCCTTAAATATATACCGGGAGTTGGTTTCGTGACGGCAAGCAAAATAATTGAAACAATCATTTCCGAAAGAGGAATGGATAAAGACACCTTCGGGAAAACAAGGTTTGCCGAAGAATTGAAACGGCTGTTCGTAATGCTTGACAAGGCAAGGGACAGCAAAATCTCTATCCCTCAAAAAATCGAAATAATAAAGAATTATTATGCACCATTACTGCAAACGATGGAGTACGATTATCAGGTAAGGCTGCTGGATATAAATGTTCTGGTCGATCTTTCATCAAAATATGATTCAGTCGAAAAATTTCTGACGGATTTTGCCCTTGATCCGCCTTCCAGAAATTTTGGGACCAAAACTGTTCCTTTAATAGATGAAACAGAGGATAAGCCTCTGACGATCTCTACCATTCACTCGGCAAAAGGACTGGAATGGTATGGAGTTATCATCCCGCATGCTCTCGATGGTCTGATCCCTTCAGTGCGTTCACTTAACAACATTGAAGAACTTGAGGAAGAACGCAGGCTATTTTATGTTGCCTGCAGCAGGGCAAAACAGGATCTGCTGATAACAATGCCCTCCTATGTCACAAACTACAACGCGTTCCTGTCGTACCCGAGTCGGTTCCTCGCGGAAATCAGCAGGAATAAGTTTCATTATCAATGATATATCGACTATATATAATTCTAAGTAAACCTAAAAATTTGTAAATCCTTTCAACCTTCTCAACCCTTAAACAAAGAATAAGATGAATAATCTGGAACTAAAACTTCTGTCAATTGCATTATGGGCTACTTTAACAGCCGGTGCAAAGGAGTACCACGTTTCTGTAACCGGCAATGACAAAAACGACGGCACTGCCACAGGTCCTTTCAAAACAATCTCATTTGCAGCCCGGCTTGCCCAACCAGGTGATGAGATAATAGTTCATGCAGGGATATACAGGGAACGAGTAAATCCGCCAAGGGGAGGAGAATCGGATTCAAAGCGTATTGTTTACCGTTCAGCAGGAGATGGCAAGGTCGAAATAAAAGGTTCGGATGTGATCACCGGATGGACAAAATTTATAGGAAATACATGGAAAGTAACAATCCCAAACTCATTTTTCGGAAAATATAATCCTTACAAAGACCTGATTTATGGTGACTGGTTCAGCGATTATCTGTACAGAAGACCACATACCGGTGAAGTTTACCTTAACGGTAAATCATTGTACGAAACCAACCTGATTGAGGATGTCCTAAATCCTAAACCAGTCAGTGTTTCTCAGGATAAGGAGGGATCGACTTATACCTGGTACTGTGAAAGTGATGAAAACAATACCTATATCTATGCCAACTTCCATGGCCATGATCCGAATAAGGAGCTCGTAGAGATCAATGTACGTGAAACCTGCTTCTATCCCGACACAACAGGGCGGAATTTTATTACTGTCAGTGGGTTCGAAATGAGTCAGGCGGCAACCCAATGGGCAGCTCCAACAGCTGAACAGATCGGGCTTATCGGAACAAACTGGAGCAAGGGTTGGATCATTGAAAATAACGTTATTCACGATTCAAAATGTTCAGGAATTACACTTGGGAAAGACAGGAAAACAGGCCAGAATGTCTGGCTGGCTGATCCGGGCAAAGGTGGTGATGTTCATTATAATGAGGTTATTGTCAGGGCATTGAATGAAGGCTGGTCAAAAGAAAATATCGGTTCTCACATTGTCAGAAATAATACTATCTACAATTGTGAGCAAACAGGCATGTGTGGAAGCCTCGGAGCAGCATTCAGCCAGATCACAAACAATAATATTTTCAATATCTGGACAAAAAGGCTATTTACAGGGGCAGAAATAGCTGGAATAAAGATTCATGCTTCCATCGATTTGCTTATCAAAAATAACCGGCTGGCAAATACAGGCAGGGGACTGTGGATGGACTGGATGGCCCAGGGGACTCACATCACCGGTAATTTATGTTACAATAATACACTTGAGGATCTTTATTGCGAGGTTGATCATGGCCCATACCTTGTTGATAATAACATATTCATGTCGGAGATCGGCTTGCGTGACTGGTCTGAAGGAGGAGCTTTTGTACATAATCTCTTTAACGGAAAGATTGTCAGAAGTCCCGACGACCGTACTACCCCCTATCATAAACCGCATTCGACAGAAGTTGTTGCTCTGAAAAACCTCCGTGGAGGCGACAACAGGTTCTATAATAATGTTTTTATAGCCGGCTATGCCCCGTTAGCTGAGACTGCTAATAATAATGTTCAGAGAAGAACCGGATTCGGACTTGACATTTACAGCAATGCTGAGCTTCCAATGCATGTCGACGGGAATATATATTACAAAGGATCAAAACCATTTGGTAAGGAAACAAATTCAATTTATGAACCTGAATATGATCCTAAGATGAGAATAATAGAGGAGGGAGAAAATGTTTTCCTTTATGTTACCTTCGGAAAATCACTTAAAACCCTGAAATGCAATCTCATATCCACTCAGAACCTGGGCAAAGCAATGATCCCGGATCAGGCTTACGAGAATCCTGACGGATCACCATTAAAGATAGATAGTGACTTCTTTGGAAATAAACGGAATGAGAAGAATCCATCTGCGGGACCGTTTGAAAATCCTGCAATTGGGAAAGAGCTTAAACTGAAAGTGTGGTGATCCATGCACTCTCAAAGACAAAGAACCGATGAACTGAAAACTATTTGAATGAAAGAGAAAAACAATACCCTGCCATATGTATTCAGGTTGACGCTGGTTGCCACGCTTGGGGGTCTTCTTTTTGGTTACGATACAGCGGTAGTATCAGGTGCAGTGAAAGCTATACATGAGTTCTTTGTGGTTCCATTGAATCTCAATTATCATCTTTCTAAAGAAGCAATAACCGGATTTGCTGTTTCCAGCGCTTTAATCGGATGCATCATCGGAGGCTCAATTGCCGGCGTTCTCAGCATGTCGGTCGGCAGGAAGAAAGGCCTTATACTGGCTGCCTTGTTATTCCTCTTTTCAGGCTTTGGCGCCGCATTCCCAGAAAAAATGAGCATATTCGGAATACAACCGCTGCTATCATTTATTTGTTACAGGATCATAGGCGGAATTGGTATCGGGCTCGCATCAATGCTTTCACCAATGTATATTGCCGAAATTGCCCCGGCAAGGATCCGCGGCAGGCTGGTTTCATGGAACCAGTTTGCAATTGTTCTGGGGATCCTTGTTGTCTATTTTGTGAACTGGTTCATCGCAAGACAGGGAGATGAACAATGGAACATTACGACAGGCTGGAGATGGATGTTTCTGTCTTCAATCATCCCTTCAGTGGTTTTCATCATTCTTCTGTTGTTTATTCCTGAGACACCACGTTACCTGGTCTTAAAAAATAAACACAATAAAGCACTGGATGTGCTCAGGAGAACTGTAGGCGAAAAGGAAGCTGAAACAAGCATGAAGGAAATAACTGAAACACTAACGGCTAAATCTGCTCCCTGGCTATCATTTGGAGGTCTTGTCATAATAATAGGCATTCTTCTGGCGGCATTCCAGCAACTGACAGGTATTAACGTGGTGCTCTATTATGCCCCGAAAATTTTTCAGAATATGGGCACCAGACTGGATGTTTCACTTTTACAGACAGTTCTTGTAGGAGCTGTAAATCTTATCTTCACGATTATCGCCATTTTGACTGTCGACAAGCTGGGAAGAAAGCCTCTGCTGATAATAGGTGGATCGATCATGGGCCTTTCAATGGCTGCTATTGGATTTAACTTTCTACACTGAAAACATGGGTATCATGGCATTAATCTTTATTCTGATCTACATAGCAGGATTTGCCATGAGCTGGGGGCCGGTAATGTGGGTGGTCCTATCAGAGATATTCCCGAATTCAATCAGGGGAGCAATGTCAATTGCCACAGCAACTGTCTGGATAACCGACCTGATAATCTCATGGTCATTCCCTGTACTTGATGATAATATCCGGCTGATCGAAAAGTTCCATCATGGCTTCGCCTACTGGATATATGCAATAATTTGCCTGTTGGCTGTATTTTTTGTCTGGAAATTGGTACCTGAAACAAAAGGCAAAACACTTGAGCAGATCGAAAAACTGTGGAAAAAGCCGGCCTCCTGAGGGCCTCTTAATGCATCCTTGTTTTTGTACTAATCTGATAATGACAAAATGAAAAGAAATCTTTTTGGAATCATTTTAATCCTGATCGCACTTAATGCGTGTCAGAACCCGCAAAGAAGGGATACTATTTCCCTGAATGGTATATGGCAGATTGCAGAAGGAACAATGGATAAAATTCCCGAGCGGTTTGATCATTCAGTTCAGGTACCGGGTCTGGTTTCACTGGCAACACCGTCATTCAGGGATCCGGGTCCGAAGGTAAAGGACAGGAGAAGCCTTATTCAGAAAGATACATTGCGGGAAGCATTCTGGTATTACAGGACATTTGCAATAAACACACCAATTCCCGCAATTGCTATACTTAAAGTCTCAAAGGCAATGTTTGGAACAAAGGTATTCCTGAATGGAAAGGATCTTGGAGAACACCTTCCATGTTTCACCCCTGGTTACTTCAAAGTGGGTGATGCCCTGATCAGAGGAGAAAACAAACTGATTATCAGGGTTGGATCCTGCAGGAATTCCGTGCCCTTTTCTATCCCTGACGGATTTGATTTTGAGAAGGACAGGTATATTCCAGGGATATTTGACAATGTTGAACTTATACTTTCCGGGGTTCCAAACATTATTAGTGCCCAGGCAGCTCCCGACATAAGCAATAAGCAAGTTCAGGTTCAGGCAAAGCTTGACAATTGGGGTAAAACAAGGAGTTCAAAAGTCACTTTTATGGTCAGAGAGGCTAAATCCGATACAGATCGCCGGGAAGATCATTAAAGAGGTTAAATTCTCAGGGGAAAATACTGAAGAGATCCTTGTTGATGCAGATATTCCTGTCAGTAATTGCAGGTTCTGGTCACCTGAAGATCCTTTCCTTTATAATCTTACTATAACAACTGAGGGAGATGAGTACCAGACAAGATTCGGAATGCGTGAATTCAGGTATGATACACTCTCCAAAATGACCCTGCTCAACGGAAAGCCTTATTTCATGAGAGGCAGTAACATAACCCTTTACCGTTTTTTTGAGGATGGGGCATGTAAGGATCTGCCATGGAATCCCGATTGGGTCCGGAAACTTCACAGGAGCTTTAAACAGTTCCATTGGAACGGATTAAGATATTGCATTGGACTTGCCCCGGATGAATGGTACAGGATTGCTGATGAAGAGGGGATACTTATTCAGAATGAATTCCCGATATGGTATGGCGGGAAGGGGTGGTGCGTTTGGCCGGAAGAGCTGAAAAGCTGAAGAACTTGGCCAAGGAGTATGCCGAATGGATCCAGGAACAATGGAATCATCCCAGCATTGTTATCTGGGATGCCAGCAATGAGACTGTAAGTAATGATGGGAAAACCGAGGAAATTGCAAGAGCGATAAGCAAGGTGAGACCTCTGGATATTTCGGGTCGTCCCTGGGATAACAGCTACTCAGATATCCGTTCACCCGGAGATGTGATGGAATTGCATCCTTATCATTTTTATGATCCGAATTTCAAATTGAAGAATATTGCCGGGGCAGAACATCAATCCGGGAGGCAGTCCGGATGAGACAAAATTCATGAAGATCGTAAATGAATATGGCTGGCTGTGGCTCAACAGGGATGGCAGTCCGACAACCCTGACAAAAGATCTTTATAATAATCTTCTGGGTGAAAATTCAACTGAAGCACAGCGCAGACATTTATATGCAATGTACATGGCAGCCGAAACTGAGTTCTGGCGGTGTCACAGGCGATGTGCTGCCGTACTTCATTTCACTGCCCTGGCATATTCAAGATCTGATGGCCAGACAAGCGATCACTTCACTGATGTGGAAAACCTGGTTTATGATTCCGAATTTCTGAAATATATGCCTGATGCCTTTTCGCCTGTCGGTCTGATGCTTGATGAATGGGGAAATGAAATCAAAACAGGTACCTCGCATGATTATAAGATAATTGCAATAAACGACCTTGAACCAGGAATGGAAAGGCAAAATACACCTGCGTATAATCGATAATGAGATGATTATTTCCGAACAATCGACAGATATTGTTATTCCTTCATTTGGTCAGGCTGTCAGTTACAGTCAATCTGAAATCACCTTCGAAGAAGGGAGTTTTTACTGTTATGGCATCGCTTGAGCGCAAAAACGAAAAGCCTGTCAGAAGTATCAGGGAAATACCGTTTATTTGAAATCCACAACCACTTTCCCGGCTTTTTTGGTAAGGTCAATCTCCTTTGAGACATCCATTGACGGTTATTCTGTATTTTCCGAAGAAGGCCGGAGTTGAATAGATTCCATCCTTTCCGGTAAGTGCCTGATACCTTGGTCCACCACTCCTTAAAGATCAGGTTATGATAAGCTTCTGCTGCCGGAGTTGGCGTCCAGTCGCGTTTATAAAGCGATGAAACAGGGATCCAGTTGGCTCCTTCCCAGAATCCCCACATCAGGATGCCTTCAACAGCCGGGTGGGAAAAGCAGATCCTGTAATAGTCGACAATTTCCTTGGCTTTTGATTCCTCTTCCCGGGGAGTCATTGTCGTAATTTTGTCTCTGTAATACTTCGAACGCTGACCCGGCATATTGAACTCAGTGATCCGGATGGGCAGTTTAAAAATGGCCAGTGAATCCAATGCATTCTTAAGCTGGGTGCGATCGAATGTTTCGGCATGAAGGTGGCCCTGAACGCCAATCCCTGCAACAGGAACTCCCTGTTTAAGCAATTTACGGATCTGTGCCATATAATCAGCCAGCCTGTTGCCAGTCAGGATATCGTAGTCATTCAGGAAAAGCTTCGCGTCAGGATCTCCGTTATGCGCCCATTGAGCCATCAGTTTTGTTATTTCCGGACCAAGCCTGTCCTCATAGTAATTACCGTGGATCATCTCATTGTTGAGGTCGTATTCGGCGAAGCGTCCTTTGTAACGGCTGGTAACAGTCTCTGCCCTGTTCTGCAGAGTCTGCCTGAGTTCATTATCATCCAGCTCCTTCACCCATGGCTGGACAAATTGAGGAATGCCCCAGAACAGGTTGTGTCCCCTCAGAGGAATATGGTTCTCTTCTGTCCATGTTAAAATAGCATCTATTACAGAATAATTCACCTGGCCTTTCCTGGGTTCCATATTACCCCACTTCACGGCATTCTCCGTTACAGCCGAATTAAAGTTTTGAAGGAATTTCTCCTTATACTGGCTGAGATCATTTTCTGACCATGAGCCACCGGCAAGGCTGTTGCTTATTGCGCATCCAAACCAGAATTCATGACTCAATTGTTCGACATTTATCTGATCACCCCGTCTGGCTTTTACAACGATTTCTCCTTTGCGGTACTTCGCGATCGATTCGTTAATCCCGGGATTTTGGGCATTGAGTACCTGTAAATACATAGTCTGAAAAAATGAAACAGCTACAATACTGAAAAATACTTTTTTGATTGCAGGATTTGGATTTTTCATTTCGGTTAATTTTTGAAGAACCTTCGAAAATGCTTTTATCTGGAGGAATTTCGAATTAAATTTAAGTCGGATTTTTCCAAAAACCTAACGAGGACTTCGGGACTGAAATAGATTTTCAAGATTAATTATTCAGAAGAATGATCGGAAAATATAAGATTATCACTCTTTGCGGAAGCACGAAATTCAGGGATGAATTTATTGCTGAACAAAAACGGCTTACACTTGAAGGCAATATAGTAATCAGTGTAGGTCTTTTCGGTCATTCAGGTGATGAGGAGGTCTGGTCAGAAAGCACAAAAGAGATGCTGGACGACATGCACAAACGCAAAATTGATCTGGCAGATGAAATTCTGGTTATAAATCCTGGCGGATATATCGGGAATTCAACCCGAAGTGAAATTGAATATGCGCTGAAGACAAATAAATCCGTAAAATATCTTGAACGGGTTATTTGAATTGTATAACCCTGATATCGTAGAATTTCATAAATTAAGCTTCTAAAATCACAAAAAATGAAAAAAAATCTCCTGTTTTTATTAATGGTTATTATTCTGATCTCATGTTCAAGTCAGGATAAGAAATGGCGGCAGCTTTTCAATGGCAAGGATCTGACAGGCTGGGAACAGGTGGGTCCCGGCAATTTTGTGGTTGAGGACGGCCTTCTGAAGACCGTAAGCGGGATGGGTATGATCCTGTATCCGGCTGAAAAATTCAGCAATGTTATTATCCGTGTTGTCTACAAGGTGAAGGATAATGACTGTAATTCCGGAGTATTTATAAGGTTGCCCGAAAAACCATCCGATGAATGGGCTGCTGTAAACAAGGGTTATGAAGTTCAGATAGACAATGGCACCAGGCATGTAGGCGGTGATTATCATTGCACCGGAGTATTGTACTCGCTGACGAAAGCAAAGGCCCATCCGCAGAAGGCTCCCGGAGAATGGAATACAATGGAAATAACACTTGACGGTCAAAGGACCATCGTTAATGTGAATGGCGAAATGGTAACAGACTTTACCGAAGGTGATCCGGTACCGGAAAAAACAAGAGATTTTGAACCTGAAAGGGGACCAAGGCCTGAATCAGGTTATATCGGACTTCAGAATCATGATGAATTATCGACAGTATACTTCAAAGAAGTTGCTGTTAAATCAATCAAATAGGAGGAAAAAATGGGATCAGTAAAACGCCGTACATTCATTAAGAATTCTATGATGGCATCTGCAGGTATCGACGTTCGGAGCGCCTGCATATATCAAAGATTTTGTGCAGAACAAGCCAAATGATATTATCAATGTGGCTGTAATAGGAATAAACAGTCAGGGCGGAACTCATTACAGGAACTTTGCCAAAATACCGAATTGCAGGGTTGCAGCATTATGTGATTGTGTTGATTATCTTGCTTCCGGGTGCAGTTGAGCAGGTGGAAAAACTCGGTGCTGCCGAAGCCAAAGACATATACTGATTATCGTAAGCTTCTTGAAGATAAGGATATAGATGCTGTGTCGATAGCCGCCCCCGGATACTGGCATGCACTTATGACTATCAACGCCTGTCAGGCAGGTAAGGATGTATATTGCGAAAAGCCGGCATCGTGGAACATAGACGAAGGGAAAAAAATGGTGCAGGCAGCAAGGAAAGTATAACCGGATTGTTCAGGTTGGGTTACAGTATCGCAGCAGCAGGATAAGCCAGGAAGGCTATTCGCCTGCTCAGGGAGGGTGTGATCGGTGATGTTTACATGGGACGCGGCACAGTTTACCGCCATCGCCAGACGATAGGAAGGAAACCTGATATCTGAAATCCCGAAAGGTGTTGACTGGGATCTATTCCGCGGACCGGCTCCGATGATACCTTTCAACGAGAATCATTTTCTTTATAACTGGCACTGGTACTGGGATACAAGCACGGGCGAATTCGGTAATAATGGCATCCATGCGATGGACAGGATCAGGACTGGGAATGAATATAAATGAACACCCGGTTAAAATATGCCTGCTGCGGCGGTTTTTATGCTTACGATTCAGACCAGGAAGTACCTAACCTGCAGGTAGCTGCTTTCGAGTATGACAAAGGGGCAGTTATGGAACTGGAGGTAAGGAGTCTGTATACACCGGGTGATGATAATTTGCTCTGGCTTGGTACAAAAGGATATGCAGTGCTTGGGAGAGACTTTCCAGGTATTCTCACGACAGCAGCGCTCAGCCATCGGTCACACAGGGTGCATCCAAGGAGCCAGCAATGACCTTCACTGAACAGGATTTACCGGTTGATGAAAGACAGGCAGAATTTGGAAAGCTTGGTGTGAATATGCATTATGTGAATTTTCTTGATAGTATCAGAAGCCGCAACTATAAAGACCTGATCGCCGATATAAATGAAGGCCACATATCGACTGCACAGATGCATCTGGGGAATATAGCATACAGAACGGGACGGAAGCTGATTTTTGACGGGAAGATCGGAAAAGTTTGTAAATGACAATGAAGCAAACAACTACCTGTCACGTCCTGGAGGAGGAAGAAAACCGTTTAATATTCCGGATAAAGTCTGACAGGAAGAGAAATGATCGGATTTACCAGACCCACCAGGGGCGCTGTGTAAATTCAGCATAAACGAGTATATCGAACAAAGCATGGGCTGTCAGGGATGGCAGAAGGCTCTTTGAAAGATGCCTGACTGTTCCGAATAATAATCCTGCACCGAAGGTCCATAGGGCTAAAAAGCCGACATTAATATCCGCTGCGATAGCAGGAGAGAGGAACAAACAACATTTATAGCCAGTGTGAGCTAAGGTGCTGAACAGAACGGAAAAGGGTCCATTTATGTTTCTTACAGAATTCCTGAAGGTATCCCCTGAAGACAAGTTCTTCCGTACCCCCGATAAGTGCTGCAACAATTACAAAAGAATGTATTGATGTGGGAATTAGCTTGTACTAAGGTGCCAGCGGTAAAGGATTGAAAGTAACAATACCTGCTGCAATTCCGCAAAGAAGAATAAAGAAGTGATCTTTTAAAGGAGATATATTTCCCCAATATTTTTTTCAGATCTGTCAGCGACCGAAGATCCCTGGCAATAATAAAAGCTGACATTAAAAGCCCTGCAACAGAGATCAGCCTGGCCGGAAATTTATAATGTATAAAAAATGAAAAGACCATCAATCCGAGACTGCAAATAATTGCTCCGGATAAAGGTGAAAGCCTTTTTCCTCACGGCCATTACAGAGTTTTATGATTTAGCCGTACTTCTGAATTCCTGGTTTATGATTCCTTCCAAAGACCTGATAATCAGTACCAGGGGAATCAGAAGCAGAAGCCAGCCGGATCCAAGACAAAAACCTTCATTGGCAGAGATTCGGGTATTGGGCAAAGATTTCAGCAGGTCTGCTTTCATAAATGTATCACTCAGGAATTTGTCGGGCAGGGAGAGATACTTCAATTTAGTGAGAGTTTTAACAGATGTAATATCTGTTACAGTATCGGTTATCGTAAGACCGCAAAGCAACTTCAGTTTTGACAAGGGCTGAAGGTCGTTGATTTTATTATTTTCAATTATTTCAATTACTTCAAGACCTGGATGAGCCATTAATAAACGAGCTGAATTCCGCCTGGGACACATTTGGAGGAAATGATATCCAACGGAGACCAGGCAGTCTGATCAGACCTGGATCGTAAACCAGTTCGTCGCCGGTGACAGACAATACCTCAAGCTTTTTATGATTGTTTATCAGGTCAGAGATTCACAATTGTTTTGACTCCGCCGACAACCAGCTCTTTCAGGTTCTCAAGCGGATTCAGTAGTGCAAAATCAACAGTTCCCGGTTTCTGAGATAATCACTCTTTCAATCTGCCTGTTGTTTACAAGAAAATCATTTGTCAATCATAACGTCCTGATCCATGTTTGACAGGAAGAGCTGCTTCAATGAGGGAAGAGCTGGTAATGGGTCATTTATAACTGGAATCATCAAGCGATACAATCAGGATTTCAAGATTCGTAAGCTTCGACAGCATGTCAAAGTCGCTCCGGACAAGAGTTGGAGAGGCAACATAACGCGGATTAAAGATCCTGAAAAGTTCTGCCATATCTGCTAAAGTCTCCAGTGTAGTAGAGTCCTGCATCAGGCTTTATTTCTAGCCAGTTTGGTCAGAGAAGGAAGATAACTCTCAGGTATCTTTGAATTAAAACTGATGAACTGAAAAGCAGGAAGATCCCTTTCTTTCAGATTCATAATCCAGGGGATCATTTTATCACTATTCGGTATATCGATGGAATTTAAACTCACCATTGATATATAGTACACTGTCATTGTCTTTTATAAGAAATCTGTTTTGAGAGAAAGTGTTGTTATAAACAAAGATCTTTTCGTTGCACGAGAAAAGATCACCATTGCTTCCTAATATCGCCGTGGGATTTATACTGTCGGCCTTGTTTAACATCAGAAGGAACGATTTGGAATAATTGCCCACATTGTCAGCCCCCGTAAATTCAAGTACTGAATATGGTTCAGGGCTGGTTGCACAGGAGACGAGCAGCATGAGAAGAACTGCATAAAACGGGGCAATAAAATAGCCCGGGAGATGTTTGCTTCTCCCTCTGAAATTGTACAGATTTTTCATGATTCTGGCATTAACCGGTTTAATAATCAAAAAGTTAAAGCAAGTTAAGTGATTTTCCCGGATAAACCATCTGGTATTCTCTTCGAAATAGCTTTGAAAATAATTATAGCCCTGATCTTGCCTTGTTCATCGAATTTACCAGTGCACGGACATCATCAGGCGAAGTGCTGTAATTGGTAATGCAAGCCCTGATAGTGCTGGTCCCGTTTACATTATAGAGTGAAACCCAGGCTTCCCCCGACTTTAATACTTTATCACATATTCTCTTTGTATACGAAGGATCAGCTTTATTAGCCTCGTCAGTAAAGCAAACCAGAGGCAGCGGAGTCTGGTTCATTACTGTCCAGCCATTCTCTTTAAGAACAGAACGCAGAAGGTTGCCCATCTCTACCTGGTGGCCGATAACTTCAGAATAGCCCTTCCAGCCGAAGACCAGCATTGAAAGGTACAGTTTCAGACCTATAAACCTTCTCGACCATTGTATTGAATGTGAAAAAGGATCTGTTATCTCAAGACTTTCAGCATCTCTCGGCATATAATCGGCAGTGATCCTGAAGGTCTTTCCCAAGGATCTCCCGGTGCCTTGTAATGAACATGCTTGCACTCATAGGCACTGATAACCATTTATGCACATCGAAAGTAACCGAATCGGCCTTCTCAATACCGCTTACCCATGGCCGTGTTTCCTGATTCAATACAGCAGCACCACCCCAGGCAGCATCTATATGAAAATATAATGAGTAACGCTTAGCAACCTGAGCAAGAGAATGAAAATCATCTATTGATCCGGCACCCGTTGTGCCTGCAGTGCCGATGATCATAAAAGGGATATATCCTTCCGAATTGTCGGAAAGAATTGTTTTTTCAAGTTCGTCGGAACGGATTGCACCCTTTTCATCTGCGGCTATTATCCTGACCGAATTCCTGCCAAGTCCTGAGATCCTTGCGGCTCTCACAACCGAATGGTGAGCTTCGGATGAACAGTATATTGCCGGGCGACCTTTGAGGATAAAGAGCCCTTCGTTTAAGTATTCAGGGAAAGCATTATTCAGAGCACAGAGTACAGCTGTGATATTGGCTTCAGCACCACCGGTAGCAAAGACGCCATCTGTTTCCCCGGCATTGAATCCTATCTTTTGTCCGAATTCTGAAATAAGATAATTTTCAACTTCCGATGCCCAGGGTGAATGGCTCCATGCTGCAAGCTGCGGATTAAAGGTCGCTGTGATCAGGTCAGCAATTATTGAAGGGAAATTAGGCCTTGGATTAAATAATCCATAGTAACGGGGATGGGGAGTATGAACGTGGTACTTTCGCAAGGCACCGGTAATCATATTTACAGCTTCCTTAATTTCGACCGGGTGATTAAAATCAGCTTTCCTCACAACATTTTGTATCTCTTCCGGATCGAGCGGGGCTGTAACCCTTAATTCTGCCGTACTGCGATAATAGTCTTCAAGATCAGGGAGAAGCATTTCGAAAAGCTCTGCCCGTTGTTCAGTTGTAAGATCAAAACTTGTCATTTGCCTGAAGTTTCAGAATTTTGAATATTAACAAAGGTACAGATACACTGTAAAATTGTTCATGACTGCTACATATATAAATACCGATTTTATTTACTGTTGTCTTAAAGCCGTCTTATGCTCAATGCCTGATATCCCGGTTGAAAAAAATCGTTAAATTTCCAAAAGATTTTAAAATGTCGCCGGAACTGCAAATCAAAATATAGGACATTGAAAATAACTGTTGGCAAATCATTTACACTATTGGAATTCCTTACCCGGGAATATCCCGATTCCCCGCGAACAAGGATCAAAAAACTTCTGAAGAGCGGCACTATCAGGATTAATGATAAGCCGGTAACGCTGCATTCATACAAGCTTAAGCCAGGTGATATTGTTGAGATCAACCGGGAGGTTATAAATGCGGCAAAAGCAGGTTTGCCTTTTGCTGTTTTGTATGAAGACAATGACATAGTTGTTATCGATAAGCCTGCAGGTATGCCTACGTCAAGCACCGATGGCAGTCTCAGTATCCAGGATCTTCTTTCTGAATTTCTTAAAAAACAAAGCAAGGGAAAATTCAGGGCGTTTGTTGTGCACCGCCTCGATAAAGAGGTGTCGGGAATACTTCTGTTTGCAAAAACGCGTGAAATTATGGACGCAATTAAGGGAAATTGGAAAGAGACGATAAAACATTATTATGCTCTTGTTGAAGGGATCCCTGAGAAGGAAGAGGATACTATAAAAAGCTGGCTTATTGAGGATAAATCACAGGTAGTTCATTCCACGCGCGAAACAGCAGCTGCAAAATTCTCTGTAACAAATTACAGGATACTAAAGATCTTAAAAGACCATGCTCTGCTTGATGTAAAAACCGACACTGGCCGGAAAAACCAGATAAGGGTGCATCTTTCAGATATCGGTTGTCCGATTGTAGGTGACAGGAAATATGGAGCTTCAGATCAGTTTAAGCGCCGTGTAAGATTGCATGCTTATTCACTGTCATTTCCTCATCCGTGTACCGGCAAAATCATAACCATCGCTTCTCCGATGCCTGATGGATTCCTCACACTAAAACCAAAAGATGAACATTATAAATGAAACTGTATTGAGGAAAGTCCCTCCAGTCAATTAAGTTATATCCTTGTCGTAATGAACCTGAAACAAAAATACGGAAGAACAGCACTGGTAGCAGGTGCTTCCGAAGGGATCGGAGCTGCATTTGCTACATACCTGGCAGCTGAGGGAATGGATCTTGTTCTCATTGCCAGGCGTCCTCAACCTCTGAAGGAGTTAGGGGACCGGCTCGAGGAAAAATATAAAGTAAGCGTGATTTGCATTCCCTGCGACCTGTCAGACATTAATACAATGCAGCAAATGGAGGAGGCAATTGATGGGAAGGAGATCAACCTGCTGGTGTACAATGCTGCAATGTCATATATTGGTCCGTTCATAAAGAATTCACCTGAAAATCACTCGAGGATGGCAAGGGTAAATATGTTAACACCCCTGAGTATGATTCATGTATTTGGAGAAAGAATGCTGGCACATAAAACGCGGGGCAATTGTTTTGATGACTTCACTTGCCGGGCTCCAGGGAAGCGGATTCTTAACAGTTTATGCAGCGATCAAAAGCTTTTAACAGGGTACTGGCGGAGAGTCTATGGTTTGAATGGAAAAACAGTGGTGTAGATATAATCGCCTGTTGTGCGGGCGCTACGGCAACGCCCGGTTATAATAATACATTTCCTGAAAAAACAGGTTTTTTTACACCAGGGGTGCTCGATCCTGTCGAGGTACCGGATGAATGTTTCAGGAATTTAGGAAAGCGTCCGTCATTCATTATTGGCAGGGGAAACCGGATAGCATCATTCATCATGCAAAGGATCCTGCCCCGTAAAATGGCAATCAACATAATGGGAGATACCACACGTAAAATGTACAGGTTATGAATCCCCCGGTGTTCCGGCTGGTTTGGTTTCTAATAGATAAATGGAATAATCCGGTAAGGTACTCTTTTTACATAGTCTTTCCAGAGATCCCCATATTTTAAGGCGCATCGCCTGTCATCAGCATACTGACGCGAGAATAGCAGAAATACATAATATAAGGGATATAACCATGGCCAGATTAACATAGGATAACCTGTACAAAGAACGATTCCGGTTGCCATCAGGATTTCACCAAGGTAATTTATATGCCTGCTGAAGCCCCAGAATCCATTTATCAGGAGGGATCTGCTGCCATCAGTAATTATTTCAGGCTTTATCCAAAAGAATTTTTTCCCGGGATACTTTTTAAAGTAATACTTCTGAAGATTTGCACCGCGCGACAGTATCCAGCCGGAAAAGAATACAAGAACATATATGATAAACAGCCAGATGGGCGTTCGGGAATAGTATAAATCTGCCGTAGCCCATAACGGTATGGAATAAAAATATGGATAAAAGACAAGGCATCCCCAGCCAAGCTTGAAGCCGATTCTCTCTGCAAACAGATCATAGGTATAAAGATGCACCTCCTCGTAAATTAGATAATCAACAATAAAATATGTGATCAGTATCGCTGATAATAAAAAACCTGCCGATGCCATCTCCCCGTAAAGGATCAGGTGGTGAGCTGTAAAACCCAGAACGTTCAGCTCCAGCATTGTTGCTCCTGTCAGGTAAAGCCACATTTTCATATCCACTCGACCGTTCCACATCTGCAGATTTTCTATCCTGCCGAAAAAAAGATCCGCAAGAAATGACTTTCTTACCGGAGGATAAGGCAACACGACAACCAGGGTAATTATAACTCCGATTATACATGCGCCTGCCAGTCCGTACCATCTGCAGGTATAGAGCCAATCAAAAGGGATAATTTTAAAATATCCTGAAAGGAACCAAACCAGAACGACGACAAAGAACACAAACATACCATTCAGATGATATCTCATTTTTTCTTTGGAGCCTGGTTTGTTTATATACCCGGTCACCCATCTGCCCGGCAATAAAGCATTTAAAAGAAATACCAGTGCGGCGATCAGAACAGGTGACAATAATCCTAGTATTTTGTCCATGGTAAAATGTTGCGAAATAAAATTATAATAAAACCTCAACTTATTGAAATTTCTTATTGAGGTAAATTATTTCATTTGACCGGGTCCTGATTTTCTTTGTTTCATTACCAGTTATTTTAAGTTTTTTGGTTTAACTTTCTATCACTTCTATAGTACCGGCCATAGGACAGTACCTTTTAAGTATATTGACAAAGAAATTGCATTAATAAAATACACCACCAGATTATGAAAAGACTGATTATTCTTTTATTACCAATTCTGATCCCGGCATTATTAGCCGCCCAAAAAAGCAACTTACCTGAAGCAACCAATAAAGTGCAGCAATCCGGATCAGTTCCCGGATCAGCCACTGTCATGAAGTGTCAGGATTTTGAGATAACCGGTAAGGGAAGTTCAGATATGTGGAATAAAGCCGAATGGATAAACCTGGTTCAGCAAGATTCTGACAAATCCCCTTACGGCACTAAAGTCAAAGTACTTTATTCCTCAACAGGGATCTATTTCCTTTTCAACTGTGAGGATAAAAAGCTTACAACAACAATGCGGGCTGATAACCTTAATCTTTGGGAAGAAGATGTTGTTGAGGTTTTTTTATGGACTTCCGAGGACTTCCCGGTATATTTTGAATATGAGGTTTCTCCAATGAATTATGAATTGCCGATTATTGTTCCCAATTACAAGGGGAAGTTCCTGGGTTGGCTGCCCTGGAATTACGATGGTGATAAGAGAGTCAAGCATGCTACAAGTGTAGTTGGAGGCGAAAAGAAAAGCGGTGCAGTAGTTTCAGCATGGATAGCTGAGATCTTCATTCCCTATAAATTGCTTACTCCCCTGCCCAATGTTCCTCCTGTATCAGGAACCAGGTGGAGGGCAAATATGTACAGAATAGATTATGATAACGGTACTGTGCCCTTTGCCTGGCAGAAGACCGGCAGGAGCTTTCATGAGTACAATAGTTTTGGAACATTCCTGTTTGAATGAGGCTTTAAGACTTTATTGACTATACGGACTTTAGAGACTAATTTACTTATCTTCAGGATCAAGAGCCAGCAACACCAGATATCCATCGCAGAGAAACCCCTCATATCCCCAGCAATCACCGTTCCATGTTTTCCAGTCTTTAGTCATTCCTCCTTCTGAGCAGGAACCCTGGAACTCACCGGCATCAATAGCCTTAAGGAGGCCATCAGTCATCTTATCAAGCTGCTCGTTAAGACCTGCCTTTTTAAAGGCTTTCAGGGTATAGTACGACCAGTTGAGTGATGCTCCTCCATTTTCATACCGCTGAAATGCGTCGCTTCCGTCTTCTTTTCTGCCGCCGCCCCACCGTGGATCAGGATGCGTATAGTCCTCCTTCCTTACGGAAATTAAATTGCCCGGCAGACCAAGGGTGAAGTCGTTATAACCCACCTCCTGCATCTTTTTCCAGAGTATCATCATAATATCTTTGACCTTTTCTTCAGGTACAAGATCATAATAAACAGCCATGCTGTTTACCATCAGAAAGTAGTAGTCGTGCAATTTGCCGTCTTTGCTTTTCCAGCCTGCAATGATCCCTGTAGCAGGGTTATAAAAATTTTTAAAGTATACTCCTTTCATCTTTTCCGACAGCTGCCGGTATAACTCAGCGTCATCTGTTTTGCCTACCATTTCAGCTGCCATCGCCATTAAGTTCAGCGCATCGTAAGTCAGTGCATTGCTGAAAGCATCCTCAAATCCGAAGCCAATAGTGTCCCACCAGTTTGCCGGTCTTAAAACACCGTTCCATGAGCCTGAATTGCCGCTGAGTTCATACTCAACCAGTCCATTCCCGTTATTATCCCTTTTCATCTGCGTATCCATCCATTCCTTTATCCGCGGATAATACTTCTCAGCCCACTTCAGATCTTGTGAACCCTTAATATAATTGCAAGCAGAAATGACAAGCGAAGGATATGTATCAAGGTAGTCATAGGGCTGTGCTTTGCTGTTATCCACACTGGCATTCTCATCTTCCCAGGTACCATTGTAACCAAACATCCCGTAGGCCTTCATCCCGTTAAGGTATCGTTCAACCGACATTCTGAGAAGGTCGAGGGCAGTAAGAGAATCGGCAAGAGGTGGAGTTTTAAGGGCTAGCATAGATGACATGAAAAGCGTAAAAGCACATGGATCGCTGCAGGAATTATTGGCGAGGACCTGCAGTCTGGGATTTATCTGATAGAGGTTAAGATAATTGCGCCTGAACCCTGTGAATTTTTCCTTCTCAACACCTTCAAAGGAAGGATAAACCGAGACAGCAGTAAAGGTATACCTTACAGGTGTCCGCGCGGAGGTAGCTCCCGGTAATCCCACTGAGATATAGTTAGCTCCCTCCTTCCGGCTTGCATCATAGCCAACAGCAACATCCCGACTCCCTGCGTCGAGCCTTAGCGTTCCCATATCCGGAAAGTGAAGCAGTGCAGGCAGCCTGGTTTGGTTCTTTCCTGCCATAATTCCGAGCAGGGTAGTGTGGTTTAGCTTCTTTCCAAATCTGAAATCAAGGCTTTTTGTTTTGTTCCCTTCCTGGTAGTTTGATGTAATTGTAAACTCCTTCTCATTAAAATCAAACTTCCAGATTGCTCTGTGAGAACTACCTTTTTCGCAAATATCAACCTGATTATCAGATCTTTGGTTTAATTTATATTGACCTGTATCCACGTATGGTTTCCATTGAATAGTGTTATGCCCCAGCTTTGAATTACCAATTGCATCCACAGAGAAATATTTCACGAAAGGGAAAGTATCGGCAATCTGGATCCTGTAATATCTTGAGGAATATTTAAAACTGCTGACTTTGTGTGCACAGGAAAGGTTCATCAGGATTATAAAACCTGAAAAAACAATGAAGCAATAGATTTTAATGTATTTCATAATCTGAAGTTTTATTTCCGGCGGATTTCGCTGATCAACGCAGATTCATACGTATGTAAATCTATGTAATCTGATCGAAATTGCCGAATGCTACAAGAACTCACTGAAGCTGGCTGTCGAAAACAATTTCAAGACAATAGCTTTCCCAAACATCAGCACCGGTGTTTACAGATACCCGAACAACTGAACCACTCTAAGCTTCTTCAACAACCTTCCAGCCTGAGGCGGAGGCAAAGGCATTAACAGGTTCCCTTAGGTTCCCGTAGAAGGTTACCCGGTGCCAGCCCCACTTATCCCACATCGTGAATAATTTTTCAATGTCTCCAATTGGTTCAGCACATAGCTTTGTCCTGCATGCCCTGTCATCAGGATCATTGGCAACTGCAACTGCCTGGTGAAAAAGTATCTCTTTCCTTTCCGGACTGATCTCGAGAGTTGTGGTCAGGTAATTTACTGGTAATATTGAACGCACTGATGCGCCCTGACGGTCTTCAGAATGTGTCATTATGATGAACGGATTGGTTTGGCCATTCGGTCCAAAAACCTTGTTCGAAGCAACACAATGAGCATAAATTATCTGACGTTTGGATGTGTCAATAACAGGATCGGATATATAACCGGGTCTACCGTTTGTCAGGGTTGAGAATGCCAGCATTGTTGCTGCAGAGTTCACATCGCATTCACATCCTCCTACCAGTCCCTCATTATTGAGTTCGTGAAAACCCAGACATGGATATGCATGAATATGTCCTCCATAAAATCCTCCCAGGCAATTAAGAGTTATAGCGCTGGCCCCGTGACTTTCGAGCACCTTCCTCATCCCCAGATACATTGCAGCAGATGTTTCCAGAGTACTGAAGGGAACATCAATTACGTTTTCAGCATTCCTCTGCCATTTTTCTGCAACGCTTCTCGATTCGTCTCTGTCAGCTGTGCTCCAGGCATCATTGACTTCCGTAAATGGTATGTATTCAAGTGGTATTCCCAGTATGGGTTCAGCGACAAGGGCCTTTTGGTCCCTTACGGCAAGTATCCTGCTTTTTTTAAGCCGGTAGATACATTCTTCGGCGGAAAGTGGTTTTAAATCATCCTTCAGGACTTTGAATCTGCCGGCAGCCGGGGTGTGAATAATCCGGTTTTCGGCAATAGCTTTCGCAAAACCTGTACCATGTCCTGACTCATTAGCTTTCCTGAAACACTTCACCGCGGCCAGCAGGTCATCAATCTTCGAGGATGCAACAAATCCCACATTCGGGTAATTTCCTCTCAGAAAAGCTGCAGTGTAAACAAGAAACCCGCCGCTGCCGCCAAACTGGAAGTCTGCATAAAGTACAGGTTGCCCTGTTTCCGCGATTGTCTGAACAACCCTGTTCCAGCAGTTCATCTGAAACACGATATAACCGTCGACAGGATCAGTCTTATCCTGTTTTACAATTTTTTCGGCATCTTCGGGTCCGGTAGCAGTCACAGGGATGAATTGAATATCGTTAAAGTTCTTTTGAAAAACGGTGTTGAATTTGTCCATCGGTGGTGCAAAATCAAAACCTGTATTTGGCCAGTCAGGCTGATTCTGAACCGTACTGTGGAGGGAATAAATGACTTTTATCTTCAATTTCCCCTTCTTTATACCGGTCTGTACAGGAGAACTTACAAAGGACAAAGGTGCCAGAGCTGCACAGGCGGCGCAACAACCGCATGACGAAATGAAATTCCGACGGGATAAACCTCCCGGACTTGTTGGTCCGGGTCCCGCTATCGGATTGATCCTTACAGGTGTTCTTCATATTTGGTAAATGTTAGGTTTTCTTGTTGACGCTTTATTGATAATTTAAGCATTGAGGAATAGCAATTGCATACTAATTTACGAAACTTTGAGAACAAAATGGTTTAAATAAGTGTCACATAAAAGTAAGCTTAAACTATGTAAGGGCGAAGAATAGCCAATAAACAAAAGATGAATACTGCCGGAAATGAACTTGACGGCGGTGGCAAGGTGCGTGTTAAACTCAAAGGAGTGAGCCGGAACTTCGCAATCAGGAGCAATTCGGCATTTAGAACCAACTCGAAATGACAACTAAAATCAGGGAAGAAGAACAACGGGCAAATAAGGAAAAGTTAAGGGTCATCTGCTCAAATACTCCAGGATCATATTCACATGCTGGACCGGGATCTGCGGTATACATGGGTACTGAATCCCCAGCTTGGACTTCCGGAAAAGGAAATGCTGGGAAAAACGATTTTGATATTCTTCCGGCCGAAGAAGCTGCCAGGCTGACAAGCATTAAAAAAAGGGTTCTTCAAACAGGTAAACCGGAACAAATAAATATTCCTGTAACAGATCCTAACGGGATAATCAACTATTTTGAAGGCTCTTACATCCCATTGTTCGATAGTCAAAACGGAATAACCGGATTGATCGGCTATTTCAGGAATATTACTGACCGGCTTAAGGTTGACAATGAGCTTTCCCGTACTAAAAACTACCTTGAACAACTCATAAATTATGCAAATGCACCCATTATAGTCTGGAACCCGTCATCCGAAATAATTCTTTTCAACAAAGCCTTTGAACGTCTTACAGGATATAATGCTGAAGAAGTTCTGGGTAACAAACTCGATTTTTTGTTCCCTGATCCTTCATCGACAAAGTCGAAAGCAAAGATCAGGCAGACTTTGTATGGTGATTTCTGGGAAAGCATTGAAATCCCGATATTATGCAAAAACGGCGAAACAAAGATTGTCCTCTGGAACTCGGCCAATATATTTGACAACGATCAGAAAAATCATATTTCAACTATTGCACAGGGGAATGATATTACTTCCAGGAAAAAGGCTGAAAATGAACTTGAAGAATCTCAAAGGAAGCTGAACCTTGCACTTGAAAATGGTAAAATAGGCATCTGGGAATATGATGTCAGGACCGGCAGATTTATGTTTGATGACAGGATGATGGAGATGACAGGTGTTGACGGTCAGCCTTTTGACGGGTCATTCAGATCATTTGAAAAGCATATCCATGATGAGGATGTTCAGAATGTCAAAAAAGCATTCCAAAGAACACTGGAAGGTAAAAAGCCTTTTGAAAGTATCTTCCGGGTCAAATGATAAAGATGGAGGAACTAAATATCTGATTGCAAAGGGAATGCTTTACAGTAATGACGACAACCCCTCGAGGATTATCGGCGTGGGCTTTGATATTACCGAGATGAAAAAAGGGTCAGAACGCACCCTATTTGAACTTAACGAGGAACTGGCACGGTCGAATAAGGAACTTGAACAGTTTGCCTATGTGGCATCACATGACCTGCAGGAGCCATTGCGGATGGTATCAAGCTTCACCCAGTTGTTGTCGGACCGTTATGGTGATAACCTTGATCAGAATGCCAGGGAATATATAAAATTTGCAGTTGATGGATCAAAACGGATGTACAATCTTATTAACGGGCTGCTCGCATATTCGAGAATACACTCGAAAGGGAAAGAATTCACGGAAGTGGATGTTAAAAATGTCCTTGAAGAAGTACTCCGTAACCTGAGCATCCTGGCAAAGAAAAAAAATGCCATTATAACAGTGGGAAACATGCCCTTTGTTTATGCTGACAGAAGTCAGCTGGGACAGCTCTTTCAGAATCTTATTTCAAACAGCATAAAATTCAGTGTCGGAATTCCGAAAATCAAGGTTTCTTCAGTGGAGCAGAGCGAAAACTTTCTGTTTTCCGTAAAGGATAATGGAATAGGCATTGATCCGCAGTATTTCGAAAGGATCTTTCAGATATTTCAGCGGCTGCTTCCAAGGGAGGAATACGAAGGAACCGGAATTGGATTGTCAATATGCAAAAGGATCGTTGAAAGGCATGGAGGGAAGATATGGGTTGAGTCGAAACCAGGTAAAGGAGCAACTTTCTGGTTTACCATAAAAAAGGGGTTATAGTCTGAGACCCAATACTTCAAGACAGCACAGCGTAAAAATCTTATTCCTTCTACATGGTAGCTTTCCGGTTCGAGAAATTTATACTTCCGCCTTTACCGTTTATTATACTCTTAACGACACTCTCCTTATTCCCGTTCAGCCAGTAAATGATCACGTGGTGAATTTTGTTCTCGAGGGCCGCTGGTGTTTCAATGGCATTGTCGACAATTACCGGTGCATTATAAAACACATTATAGATACCTATTCCCCATGCTTCATGGGTTTTGACATGGTCAGTTACTTTATATGAGGCGTAACCGTTTACCACGTCATGCTTCCAGGCATCAACTGTTGGAGGATCATAAGGCATTTCGCTCTGGTAGAAATAAACCCTCCCGTTATTCCCGTTCCATAAAGTCTGGTACTCCTGGAAATGCTCATTGAATAACCCGTAAATTGTAACGTCATCCCCATTTACTATAAGACCGTTTGCACACCGGTTCCTGTCCCATCCAACTCCGTTCCCATGATCAGCCCTCCAGAGCCAGATATGATCTATACAGACACTTTTGCTGTTTACTGTCATGCAGCCTGAGGCGGTTCCTTCAGCCGGTCCCCCCACTCTGAAAAATATATCATACAGGAACGATGGAATCGATGTGTGTGACTTTTTGGAACCCGGCTCCCCAACCCTGAAAAGTGACTCGGAAAGGACTTTCCCGGCGTCGATTGTCAGTCCGCATACAATTACTCCATCAATGTCAGAAATATCTATTGCAGCATTGCCATTTTCAGGGATAAGGGTTGGAAGTCCTATTCCCATAATCACAGTTCCCGGCCGGGTGACCTTTAGACTTTCTTTAAGAGGATATCTTCCCGGAGTGATCAGCAGGTTCTTTCCCTTTTTCAATGCAGCGTTTATGGTTCGGGAGTCATCAATTCCGGGCTTTACAATATAAAACCTGTTCTGCGAGAGTTGTTTCTCGGGCTTAACGTTATTTATCCAGTCGGGTCCGATGCAGTTTTGCCTCATGGCAGGGATATTAACAACAAATGCTTTTCCATCATAAGAAAGCCATGGTTTTTCACGGATGATAGGTGTTTCCTTAATCACAGTATAAGGTTTTTCCGGCCAGCTTCCAACTGGCGGATCCTGAACCCCGACAAACATCATATTCCAGACCCCGCCATCCCACGAACCAAACAGAGTGTTTCTGGTAAACCACTGTTGCTGTGGGCCTGAAATGATTTTACCGTCAACCTTAGAATCAGCAAGAAAACCGCCGCTGGCATATCCCTTATCGAATAACTGCAGATTACCTTTAATATTTACCCTTCGCAGAGGAGCTGCCTGGGATACGCCCCAGACCATTGTAGAATTGCCTGTGGGGATAACCGTTAAATTCTCAACTGCACGCCAGAAATTTGTCAGGACACTGTTGCCATGGGTTGTGTTTGACCGGACCGCACCATTGATTATGACATCCTCAGGTGACTGCCCGAGACCAAGTACCTGCATGTAATAATCGACCTTAACATCCAGGTCATATCTCCCCGGTTTGAAAAGCAGGGCATAGCGGTTTTTGCTGAATTCGCTTCTTCGCCCTGATTGCCGGAGGAAAATTGTGTCCAGAAGTGCCTGGATCTCCTTCATGTCCATTCCGGGTTCAAAAACAAAGACGTTTTCTCCAAGGACTGACCTGTTGTATTTCTCAAAAGCACCGGGAATAGTTGGAATTATAACATCCTGTTTTTGAGAAAAAGCATTCTGAACGATAAATATTCCAAAAAAAATTAGGATCGGGAAAATGTATTTTTTTCTCATTAAAATTGATTTAAGGATTGGGTAAGCGCGTGATCTTTATGGTATAAACCTGTAATAAGGAAATGTTCTGATTTGAGTGTTAAACAATTAACAATATATTTACTAAGATATAAAAAATAGGGTGATTTCCTGATCTGGGAACTTAGGCTTGCCATTATAATCTTCATCTTTTATCTGCAGCCTTGTCCCGATTTTTATCGGGATTTCTTTGATCACTTTCTTTGTTTTAAAGCAAATAAAAAGGTCTTATAATACTAATTTTAAGATACGAGACATAATAGGCAACTTCCAAAATTATACTTAAGTGGACACAAATGAATTAATAATAAGAAATAACGATCTTAATATCTCATTGTGGCATATAATTTGTACTATATCAGGAGACGAAAAATTTAAGATCATGAAAAGGTTAAACAATAATATCGGAATGGTGATCCTGACAATAGGATTTTTCAGCATGTCTCTTTTTATCAATGCTCAGGAGGCAAAGCCAACCAGACAGGAAAAAATGGAAGCCAGGAAAGAATCACTGGCAGCCAACTTCAATATACTTGACAGTCTGCTTAATGAAAAGAACTTTGTTCTTGAAGCAGATTACCTGGGGAACCAGTACGGCAATCTGATACCTGTTTCTCCCAATGTTAATTTTATAAAGGTGAATTCCACCGATGGAATACTGCAAACAGGCTCTTATTACAGTATGGGATTGAATGGAGTGGGGGGAGTAACCACTGAAGGTAAAATTCAATCCTGGAAAGTTTACAGGGACTTTAAGAAACTAAGCTACAATCTCCGGTTCAGTATCAGCACCACATTAGGATTTTATGATGTCTCAATGTTTGTTACTTCCGATAACCATGCTGTTGCAACAATTACCGGATTGTTGCCAGGCAGGCTTATATACCAGGGACACCTTGAAACAGTCGGTAATTCCAGGGTATTCAAGGGAACAACGGTTATGTGAAATAACAAGTATACTTTCCAAAGTACTTTAAATATCAGATCTACAGTATATTTATCGGATAGTGCCAAGCGGGGCTAAACAAATCAGCCTATTCTTCTGTTATTGTCATTTGCAGTAAAGAAATATTCCCGGCAGTTTGGATGTCAGCCTGGGAAATTTAAAAATGATCAAAGTGACATGAAAAGAGGCTTGACTAAATATAAAACCGCCGGTTTTGCACTGTGTTTATTCATACGAAGTTCTTTTTTCGTTCTTTATGCCCAGGATACAAGAAGCTTTTTCAGCGATAGCGCCACCGTTGAAGATTGCATCCGGTATGCGTTTAAGAATCAGCCGCTTGTCAGGCAGCTGAAGCTTGATGAAGATATCTCAAGGCAGAATGTCCGGATTGCTCTTTCTGACTGGTTCCCACAGATCACCTCGACAGCAAATTTGCAGCATTACCTAAAGCAACCTGTCCTGTATTTCCCTGATATAACAAATCCTACAGGTCCTAAAAGACTGATAACCACCGGGGTATTAAACAATTCCGGACTTACTGTTTTCAGCAAACCAGACGATCTTTAATAATGAAGTCTATATCGCCGGGAAAACCATGAAATATTATCCGGACCCAGGCCGTCCAGACCACAAGAAATGCGATGATCGACCTGGTTGTGGGAATAAACAAGGCATATTATGATGTTCTGCTTTCAATCGGACAGCTTCATATCATTACTGAGGATATAGACAGATTGTCTGAAAGTCTCAATGACGCGTATGCACGTTATCAGAATGGGGTTAATGATATCATCGATTATAAAAGAGCAACTATTTCTCTGAATAATGCACTATGCCAGGAAAAAGAATGCGAAGAATCAATTAGACGGTAAGATCAGCTTCCTTAAACAGCTGATGGGATACCCGGATGATAAGCCTCTGACCTTAAATTCAACAGTCTTTCTCTTGAAAGAAGATATCCTGATGGATACGCTTCAGACTGTAAACTATAATAATCGCATTGAATATCAATTGCTTCAGACAAATCTTCATCTGCAAAAATCCAATATTGAATTTAACAGGCTCAGCTTTCTTCCATCACTTTCTGCATATGCCAATTATAATATCAACTATCAGAACGATGATTTCAGCGAGTTGTACAAAAAATCTTATCCAAACTCCATAGCCGGGCTTTCTTTAACTTTTCCGATTTTTCAGGGGACCAGAAGGATACAGGAAATAAAGAAGATCAAAACTTCAATATAACAGGTTATCGCTCGACACTCTAAGGTTAAGGGATGAAATCAATACTCAGTATGACCAGGCAATGGCGGACTATAAAAGCAACCTTACTGCCTACCGGATAACGCAGGAAAATATTGATATTGCCCAGGAGGTTTACAATACTGTGAAACTACAATATAATCAGGGAATTAAGACATATCTCGAAGTGATCGTTTCAGAGACTGATTTAATGTCAGCCCGTATCAATAATCTTAATGCCCTGTTCATGCTGATGTTCAGTAAGCTTGATGTTGAGCGTGCATTGGGCAAAATATCAATTGACTATTAAAATTAAGAATTTAACATGATGAAAAACAGTAAAATAATAATTCAGGTAATTGCATGCCAGTCTTTTACTGTTATCAGCTCTCATGCAGAAAAGTGCAAATACAAATCAGTCTGGCGGACGCAGTTCCAGGTAGTACCGTATACTGTAGAGCAAAAAAATGTAGCTTATTACGATTCATACCCGGGAACGTGGCGGCTTTGAATGAGGTTGAACTTCACAGTCAGGTCAGCGGGTATATTACAGGAATTTTCTTTAAGGAAGGTTCACAGGTTGTAAAAGGTCAGAAGCTTTATGAAATCGACCGAAGGAAATATCAGGCAGCTCTTGAACAGGCAAAAGCCAATGTTAAGTATCGCTGAAGCAAATCTTGAAAAAGCACAACGCGATGTCGACAGATATTCAAGCCTGATCGAACAGAATGCAATTGCAAGGCAGATTTATGACGATGCCCAGACCAATCTGCAGAATACCAAAATGCAATTGAAGTCAGCTGAATCAGCTCTTGTAAATGCAGAAACTGATTATAACTATTCACTGATCACGGCTCCTTTTTCGGGAACTATTGGTTTTTCACATGGTCAAGCCGGGTACATACGTAGTCCCTGGTCAGACACTGCTGAATACTATTTCTTCCGACGATCCGGTTGGAGTTGATTTTTTTATTAATGAAAAATCACTGCCGGGATTCCTTGATATAAAAAGAGGAGAGGTCTGCAAAACTGATTCCACTTTCAGAATACTTCTTCCTGATAATTCTGAATATCAATACAATGGAAGATTAAGTGTCATCGACAGAGCTGTGGACCGTCAAACCGGAACAATTAAAGTAAGGCTGGAGTTCTCCAACCATGAAGGAAACCTGAGACCGGGAATGAACTGCAAGGTAAAAGTGCTGAACGGGAACTCCGGCAGCCAGGTAGTTATACCATTTAAAGCAGTCATAGAGCAGATGGGGGAATATTTTGTTTATTCCATAAAGAATGATACAGCCAGGCAGGTTAAAGTTGTTCCTGACCTGAATCTTGGTGAATATATTGCAGTAAGGAGGGTGTTAAGCCCGGTGATGAAATTGTACTTGAAGGAATTCAAAAGATACATAACGGATCAGCAGTGGTGCATTTCAGGCAAGTCCGTCGGTGCAGGAAACCTATTGCCAGGGAATAATTAAGGAAAGCTATTAGTTATGATTGCCAATACATTTATAAAGAGGCCTAATACTGCCATAGTAATTTCTCTGATAATTATTATTCTTGGAATTGTATCCATTGTGAGCCTGCCTGTAAGCCAGTATCCTGACATTACACCTCCGGTAGTCTCTGTCGCTGCAAATTATATAGGTGCCGATGCACAGACTGTGGAAGAAACTGTAACAACCCCGTTGAATCACAGGTAAACGGCGTTCCGGGAATGGCCTATATACAATCGAACAGCACCAGTAACGGGAGTATGAGCATGAACATTACTTTCGATATCGGGACAAATATAAATATTGCTGCCCTTGATGTTGAAAACAGGGTAAATACAGCCTTGCCAAAACTGCCTAATGAAGTTAAGAATCTAGGAATTACAGTGCGTAAACGAACACCGAGCATTCTGATGGTGGTTGGCATCTTTTCCCCTGAAGGCACACATGATATTAAATTTGTTGATAACTACACCAATATTTTTATAAGGGATGCTCTTCTTAGAGTAAAAGGTGTTGGAGATGTTTTTACCCGGGCTGATGATTTTGGTATGCGGATATGGCTTAATCCTGAAAAACTGGCCCAGCCCAATCTTACACCTGCAGATGTTATTCAGGCTGTACAGGAACAAAACGTACAGGTAGCTGCAGGAATAGTAGGCTCCACACCCCAGGCAAAGAATCAGCCATTTGAATATACTGCTTTTGTTGAAGGCAGGCTCGTTTCCGAGAAGGAGTTTGGCAATATCATTATTAAAACAAATCCCTCTGACGGATCTCTTGTCTATCTGAAGGATGTTGCCAGAGTTGAACTGGGTAAATTCAATTATTCGGGTAACTCATTTGTTGATGGCAAACAATCTTCATTTCTACTGGTATTCCAGCTTCCGGGAAGCAATTCGATGGAAACGGCGAAAGGGATCTTTGCTGAAATGGAAACACTGAGCAAATCATTCCCTCCTGATTTGAGTTATAATATCCCGTTCGAAGCAGTTTCAGTAGTAAAGGTTTCCATTGAGGAAGTTGTAAAGACTTTATTGGTGGCATTAATGCTTGTAGTTCTGGTTGTCTTTATATTTCTTCAAAGCTGGAGAGCTACACTTATTCCGATATTAGCTATCCCTGTTTCAATAATCGGAACATTCGCCTTTTTTGGACCCCTGGGATTTACAATCAACACATTGACACTGTTTGGCCTCGTGATGGCTATAGGAATTGTCGTGGATGATGCAATTATTGTCGTTGAAGCAATACAGCATTATATTGATGATAAACATCTTACAGCCAAAGAGGCGGCTTTTAAGGCAATGCAGGACATTTCAGGACCGGTAGTGGCCATTGCCCTGATACTTGCAGCAGTATTTGTACCGGTAGGATTTATTCCGGGAATAGTAGGAAAACTTTATCAGCAGTTTGCAATAACCATTGCAATATCTGTACTGCTTTCTGCCTTTGTTGCCTTGACGCTTACACCGGCTTTAAGCTCACTGCTTCTAGTTCCGAGAAAAGAAACCAGACAACGCGGACTAAACAGTTTTTTTGCACTTTTTAACAGGACTTTTTGAGAAAGGATTAAATACTTATTCCGGAAGTGTCAGAACTGTTATTAATTATTCGCGGTATGTTATAATTCTGCTTGTTCTGGTTGTAGTCGGCACAATTGTGCTTTTTAAAAATAAACCAACCAGTTTTATTCCTACTGAAGATGACGGCCGTCTCTATATTACATTCGAACTGCCTGAAGCTGCATCAACAGCCCGTACCGTAGTTGTTCTGCACAAGGTAATGGAAATCCTGGATAATACACCGGGAGTAGGTCACTATGCTGCAATTGCAGGCTTGAATGTTGTTACATTTTCCACCAAATCAAACAGCGGCACCGTTTTTACTCAGTTGAAACCCTGGAGTGAACGCAGGAAGAAAGCCGAACACCTTACAGGAATTATTGCTGACCTGAACAGAAGATTTTCAGCAATAAACGAAGCCCGTATAATTGTAATTGCCCCTCCGGCCATACCAGGTCTTGGCAGTACCGGAGGTTTCAGTTTTATTCTGCAGCAACGCGAAAGCAATGACGATATTAAAGGATTTCAGAATGTTGTAAGGAACTTTATGATCGCAGCAAATCAACGTCCTGAGATTTCAAATGCATTTACTTTTTTCACAGCGAATACTCCGGGTTATCAAATTTCAGTCGACAGGGAAAAATGCAAAAAACTCGGAGTGAGAGTATCGGATGTATTTAATACACTTCAGACATTCATGGGAAGCATCTATATAAATGATTTTACACTTGTATGGACGAAATTTCAGGGTTATGGCTCAGGCTGATACTATCTTCAGGGATAAAATAACTGCAATTGACAAGTATTATGTCCGCAATATCAAGGGAGAAATGTTACCAATGAGTACTTTTGTCAGTTACAAGATTATAGAAAGTGCCCCTCTCATATCACATTTTAACCTTTACCGTTCCACAGAATTTGACGGCGAAGCTGCAAAAGGATACAGCAGCGGACAGGCGATTGATGCACTCA
The DNA here is from genome assembly GCA_963732115.1 of uncultured Bacteroidales bacterium. Lineage (GTDB taxonomy): Bacteria > Bacteroidota > Bacteroidia > Bacteroidales > VadinHA17 > LD21. Next base: position 81,226 of record CAVSYN010000033.1, on the reverse strand, counting down.
GAGAAACAGCTGCATCAGTTCTGCCTGCAGGATACGGTTACGAATTTACAGGTTTAAGCCATGAAGAAATCGAAGCCGGATCAAAATCAATATTAATCTTCTCTATTTCCATACTTATTTGTATTCCTTTTTCTCACAGCCCTCTATGAGAGCTGGTCGGTGCCTTTTTCAGTCCTGCTTGCGGTTCCGCTGGGAGCCTTCGGCGCAATACTTACGCTTACATTTGTTACCAAATTAAGTGATAACGTTTATGCCCAGATTGGTCTGGTTACCCTGATAGGTCTGGCAGCCAAGAATTCCATACTTATAGTTGAATTTGCCAAACGGAGGGTTGACAGCGGCATCGAACTTAAAAAGGCTACTCTGGAAGCCATACGGTTGAGATTGCGCCCGATACTTATGACCTCTCTTGCATTTATTTTCGGAATATCCCCATTGATCTTTGCAAAGGGGGCTGGTGCAGTTGCAAGACAAACAATAGGGTATCACCGTTTTTGGCGGAATGCTCGCAGCAACCTTTGTCGGGATCTTTGTAGTCCCTGTATTGTTTGTGGTGATAACAAGGTTTGCCTACGGGAAAAAGAAACTGGCGGACTTGCAAAATAGTAATCAGATATAAAAGGATTATTGATTTCTGAAAACCTGTTAAAATTAAAGCTCCCATCCTTTTCTGTATTCTCGTGTAAGGAGTTTGTTTGCCGCTTCATTATTGGTTATCTTTCTGGTAATCGGGTCAAATTCTATTCTCGTCCCGGCGCGAACAGCTACTATACCCAGATTTATCATGGTGGAAAGGGCTTCTGCTGATATAAAGTTGGCCGGTGTATTTTTCGATCCGCCCCTGCATGCTGCAATCCATTCCTCAAATTTTGGAGGTAGTGGTCCAATCCTGGGAACTGAAGGGGCCGTCTGACCGCCAGCTGGTCGCCCCTGGGGCGCTCCTCTTTGACGTTCAACAGTCGGAGTATATTTTTCCCCCATATAGGTTTTCATTTTGCTTTCCGGTAATAATCTTCCGTCGAGTATCTTACCTTTGTCACCGATATACAAAATTCCTGAATTGCCCATCAGTTTTTTATCTTCCTCCAACTCCGGAATTGCAGGGGGTCTCATTCCACCATCATACCAGTATACATCAATCGGTCCTCTTGCTCCTTTTGCATTATAATGCACTCGTATCGTCTCTGCAAAAGGAAATGAAAAGTCATTTGCAATAGCACCTGTTGCGAAATTTAATGTTCTGCATGCTTTGCTGCCAAATCCTTCTGCCCACGCAGGAACATCAAGGTCCCAGGCATCGCAGACTGTCCACATGGTGTAATGACCCATATCGGCAAATGATCCACCACCAAAATCATACCATCCTCTGAACAGTGTGTGGGTATAATCGGGACTATATGGACGGTCCGGAACAGGCCCCAGCCACATTTGCCAGTCAAACCCGGCAGGAATAGGTGGTAAATTTGTCGGCATTTCAGTATTTTGTGTCCACATCGGCCTTGCTGACCATTCGTGAACTTCTTTTAAAGTACCTATAGCACCATCTGATACCATTTTTTTAATTTCCTCACTCGACCGGTAACTGTTATAGGGCATGAAGTAGGTTGCCACTCCCGTCTCTTTAGCAGTTTTGATAACCACGTCCGACTCATACAACCTGTTTGCCAAAGGTTTATGAGTAATAACATGTTTACCTTTTTTCATGGCTTCTATTGCAATTGTCGCATGCAGGTGATCGGGTGTCATGATCTTTACGGCATCAATATCTTCTTTTTCGAGCAATTCCCTGAAGTCATTGTAAGCAGTAACTGCCTTGAACTTGTCAGCTGCCCTCTGATTCGCATAGAAGGTTTCAATAACCTCTTTCATCACCAGACGGCCGCCTGGAATATATTTAATACCTTCCCTCCATTTGGGATTACTCAGATAATTCCTGATAGTATTCAATGTCCCGGTCGGTACTCCGTTAGCTCCGTTTCCAAAGTTCAAATAATTTCTTCCGTCTGTTTCCGGATCACAGACTGCCACAAATTGCAGATCGGGTGAATTCATAAGTGGACCAAGTTCTGCGAATCCCTGTAATCCACATCCGATATGCGCCATTCTGATTTTATCACTCGGAGCGACAGCGCCAAATTGCTTCCCTAAAACATTCCTGGGGACAATACTGAAAGCTGCAGCTGCAACAGCTGTACCTACAAATTTTCTTCTGCTTAGCATTCGTTCATTTCGTTTTTCCATGATTCAGGTTCTCCTGGTTGGTTAATTAACTCTGAGGTAAATTGATATTTATCCAAATTTTTAAAATGTCTTTTTATAAGATGGAGTGAGTGTGAGATCGAGCACTCTCGCTCTGTTTTCGTACCCGGAGCCGGGATCGAACCGGCACAGTATTGCTACCACTGGTGTTTGAGACCAGCGCGTCTACCAATTCCGCCATCCGGGCGAATTTCTTCACGTTCGGCCCTGCCATCCGGGCGAATTTCGAAAATAGTAAATTTACGCGTTTATCAGGCTTTTGTCTTTTAACTTTTGTCTTTTGTCTTTTTTGGTCTGACTTCCTACCGGCCTTCAAGCCTTCACCCCTTTCACCCGCTGAGCCTTCGCGCCTTTCCACACCATCTCCCTGATTGCTCTTGCAATGCTGTCAGCATCAAAACCGCACTCCTTTATCAGTTCTTCCTGTGTACCCTGCTCGACAAAATAGTCGGGAATTCCCAGACGCCTGATCTCGGCAGAATAGCCAAGATCGCACATCAGCTCAATTACTGCGGTTCCTAAACCTCCCTTCAGGATCCCATCTTCTATGGTTATGATCTTTTTGTATCTCCTGAAAACTTCACAAAGTACTTCAGTATCCAGCGGCGCCAGGAATCTCATATCGTAGTGAGTAAAAGTGATACCTTCTCCTGCAAGTTTTACAGCAGCCTCTGCAACAAAATTCCCCGGATGTCCGATGCTAAGAACGGCAAGATCCTCCCCCTCACTTATAAGCCTTGCTTTGCCAACCCTGATCTCAGTAAAAGGCTGTTTCCAGTCATTTACCATCCCTGCACCCTTGGGATACCTTATTGAAAAAGGATTTTTTATTTTATCAAGCTGTGCTGTGTATAAAAGGTTCCTTAGTTCAAGGCTGTTCATCGGGGCTGAGACTATCATATTGGGTATGCTCCTCATAAATGCCAGGTCGAAAAAGCCATGATGAGTGGCTCCGTCGGAACCTACGAGACCTCCTCGGTCCAGACAAAATACAACATGAATGTTCTGAAGGGCAACATCGTGAATTACCTGATCGTAAGCTCTTTGAATAAATGAAGAATATATATTGCAGTAGGGGATCATCCCCTGAGTCGCAAGTCCTGCAGAGAAGGTGACGGCATGCTGTTCGGCGATACCGACATCGAAAACCCTGTCGGGGAACTCTTTCATCATGATGCAAAGTGAACAGCCGGTTGTCATAGCCGGCGTAATGCCGGCGATCTTTTCATTGGAGCGTGCAAGTTCGAGCATTGTATAGCCAAATACTTCCTGGTAGGTGGCGGGGGAGACCGATTCGGAAGATTTCAGAATCGCACCGGTATTCTTGTCGAATTTTCCCGGAGAGTGAAAAATAGTCTGATTCTGCTCAGCCTGTTTGAAGCCTTTGCCTTTTGTGGTCAGGCAATGAAGCAGTTTTGGTCCGGGAATTCTTTTAAGGTCTTCCAGAATGCCCGTGAGGTGCATGATATCATGCCCGTCGATTGGACCGAAATACCTGAAATTCATACCTTCAAAAAGGTTGCTCTTGCCAAGAAGGGTACTTTTAAAACCTGCCTCTACCTGGCTTGCAAGAATCCTTGCATTTGGACCTATCCTGCCGAACCTGCCAAGAACATTCCAGACTTTGTTTCTGAACCGGTTATAGGTCCTGCTTGTAGAAATATCAAGGAGGTATTCCTTCAGGGCTCCAACATTAGGATCAATGGCAATATTGTTATCGTTAAGGATTACGAGGATATCCGATTTTGCAATACCTGCGTTATTTAGCCCTTCAAAGGCCTGACCTGCCGTCATGGCTCCGTCGCCTATAACAGCAACAACATGCCTTTTTTCTCCTTTCTGCTTTGAAGCAATCGCTATACCCAGGGCTGCCGAAATGGATGTTGATGAATGACCCGTCCCGAAAGCATCATATTCGCTTTCTGCCATTTTAGGAAATCCGCTGATCCCCTTATACTTCCTGTTAGTAGAGAACTTTTCACGCCTTCCTGTCAGAATCTTGTGACCGTATGCCTGGTGACCGACATCCCAGACAATTTTATCATACGGGGTGTTGAAGACATAATGAAGTGCAACGGTGAGTTCGACTACTCCGAGGCTGGCTCCAAGGTGGCCGGGATTCTTACTAACTATATCAATAATAAACTGGCGGAGCTCTGCACAAACTTTAACCAGGTCTGTAGGCTTAAGCTTCCTGAGATCCTCAGGAGATGATATTTTAAAGAGAAGATTCTCCTCCTCGTTCATTATAAAACTGGTAAAAAACTGACTATGCAAATATAGCAATTATTATTCCCTGATGTTTGAAGATGCTTATGCGGGATTTTCTTATTTTTGTCGGGAAACAAACTTCACTAACCTTTTTCTGATCATGAATAAACCATTTCGCTGTTACTCTTATTGCTATTCTGTTTTTTGCCTCCCTGATGTCGTGTGTCCCGGGGAAAAAATTCAGGGAGCTTCAGAATACTAGCAGGCAGAATATGATTGACCGGGACGATTTCAAAGCCGAAAATTTGAATCTTTCAATGGAAAACCGGGAAATCGAGGCAAAAATAGCAGCCCTTGAAAAAGAAATGGGAAAAGCCAGACAGGATCTTGCCATTGCTGAGATCGAACGGAACAAAGCTAAAGATGAGCTGAATGTCATTTCGGAGAGATATAATAGTCTTCAGGATGCTCATGAAGATCTTATCCGCGGGAACCTTAGCGAAACGAAAAAGCTCCTTGGCGACCTTCAGGCCGCTGAGGTTAATCTGAAGCAGAAAGAAGATATAATGAGACAGCTCGAGCAATCAATGGACCTTAAAAAGATCTCACTGGACGAACTGACAAATGAGCTTGAAAAGAAAAATGTCCGTTTGGCTGAACTTGAGAGAATACTTGACGCACAGAAAAAGACTGTCCAGGATCTTAAGAATAAAGTTTCGGATGCCTTGCTTGGATTCGAAAACAATGGACTCACAGTTACAAATAAAAACGGAAAGGTTTATGTCTCGCTCGATGAGAAGCTGTTATTCAAAACTGCCAGCTGGGACATTGATGCAAACGGAAAGAACGCGTTAAAAAAACTGGCTGGTGTCCTTGAGAAGAATCCTGGCATACAGGTTACAATAGAAGGACACACTGATAATGTTCCGTACAATCCCGGTACCAGCCAGCTTAAAGATAACTGGGACCTGAGCGTAAAGAGAGCTACGACTGTTGTAAGAGTTCTTCTTGAAGGTTCAAGGATAAAGCCAGAGCGCCTTACCGCTGCCGGCCGGAGCGAATTCCTTCCTGTGGATGAAGCCAATACGCCGGAAGCAAGACAGAAAAACAGGAGGACAGAGATTATACTTACACCAGACCTTACTGAGCTGTATAAGCTGATAGATAAGTACTAAGGATTTCGCCCCAATATCTCCTGAAGGGAACTTTTTTGAACCCCCTTCAGGGGGCAGGGGGCAGTCGTATCTACTCTGAAAATTCCTGAAGCCTCACTTTCATGTTTTTGAGCTCCTGAAGAAGATTGTCCTCCGGTTTTAGGAAATCCTGGTTTTCCCAGAAGACAGGGTCATAATTGGTAATTGTTCTTGAAAAAATGGAATGAATCGGAGCAAGTTCTTCCTTCTCAAACCTGGTCACATCCTTAAGCGTGATGCTGGTCACAGCCATTTCGAAAAATACACTGAACTGCGTGTTGAACAGCCTTTTCTTCTGCCTTGACGAAAATACTAGGTCCCCCCTGACATGGTTCAGGAAATACCTGTTATCCATTTTCCGGTAACTGACAGAATATTTCACAGAAACAGGCCAGGTTGTAAAACCCCTTGAAGGGTTTGAAATAAATGTCTCTTTCATCTTATGAAGATATTCGGAATTTATTTCAAAATCGGCATTTAATAAAGCATAGTCGGTTGTGTTAATAAAAACCGAGCCTTTGAACATCGGCATTTCAACCCCTTCTTTCTGTCCGAATTCAATCTCAAAAGCCGATTCTTCATCAAATGAAACAATGTCGGTAAGCCTGTAACTGTATTCGCCGATGCCTTCTCTTGAAAGAAAATCAAAACCAGTCTTGATCCCGTCGAGCTGAAGGCATGTGCTGAGCCCTGCTTTAAGCCGTACGGTTATTGAATCGCTTACGTTGGTATTTTCAATTTTTCTGCTCTTGAATACCTTGATCTGATCGTTAACAAATGTGCTTAGATAGGAGCTTTTATAAATATCGAGTATAGCTTCGGAATATGTCTGAAGCGCATTTCTTCTGACAACTCCTTCGCGGTAAAAGGCTTTCATCCCGGCAGGTGTATTTCCATAATTGTGTCCTATGGCAGTAAGGGTTTTATAAACAATTTCCTGCGGGATCTGGTTCCTGATGATGATCTCGGGAATTGAAATGAACTCCCTTCTCATTGCTATCTTGAAGCTGTTTCCGAGTGATTGCCGGATAGGTATTTCCCTGCTGTAGTATCCCAGGTAAGATACCTGTATCGTGTCGCTGTAATCGCCGGGTGAGATCTTTATTGCGAATTCCCCATTCCCGTTTGAGACTGTTCCCCTGCCTTCATGCTTAAGTGCGATAGTTGCATAGGGCAGCGGTTCGAATGTTTCACCATCAATGATAATGCCTGAAATATTACTTAGATTTTTGATTCCTGATGAATCAGCGGCAGGAACTGGTGCGGGGGGTATTTCCCTTGAAATGATTATGAACTCATCAATAACTGAATATACCAATGAATCGCCCTTGAGGATGCTGTCGAGAATGACCCCGAGCCTAACATTCCGGAAGTTCATCTCAGTCTTTCGTTCAGCATCGACAAGGCGGCTGTCATATGTAAAATGGAAACCTGTCTGCCTGGTAATAAGATTGAGGGCATTGCCTGTCTTTATTGTTCCTGCCCTGAATGTAAATGCAGAATCGAGGATGCTCTCCTGGCATTTAGTTTCCCGCGAAGGGATCAGAAATATCAACAATGCAATGGCTGATATATATTTAAATATTGCGCCATTGTAAGCCAACTTTTGTAAGCTTTAGTTATTTCTTTACAAGATGGTAAACATTACCGTCTTTTGTATAACTAAGGTTAAAGCTACCACAAATTAAGCGAATAATTGTTTCCTCGGTCAGGTTATCAATCGGATCGGTAGTCCATTTGTTTTCGAGGATACCCGGATCATCGGCTATAATATCCATGTTGTAGACTCTCCTGAGATCCCTGAAGACCACATCAAGTGTCTGTCCGTCATATAAAAGCAAGCCGGTGTTCCATGACATGTAGTTTTGATCATTATTGACCGATTTTTCAGACATTTCTGAATTCATCGTTCCTATAAAGCCCGGATCAAGTATGAGGTTCTTTGTTCCTTCATTGTCGGTAACCATTACTTTCCCCGTTTTAACAAACACCTCAACGGCGGATTCAGAATTATTAGTAATGACATTGAATGAAGTTCCCAGGACTTTTATCCTGGCTTTTCCTGCGTCAATTATAAAAGGATTGTTTATCATCGTGAGTAATATCGAAAAAAGCTTCTCCGGTAAGAATTACGTTTCTCCCATGCTTACCGAAATTGGCTTTATAGCTTAACCTTGTATTACGGTTCAGGAAAATATTGCTTCCGTCAGGAAGGGTCACCTGAAGATTCTTCTGGTTGTCAGACGTCGCCACAACGATATTCCTGCGAAAGCACTTCGTTATTATTCAGGTATATCAGAACAGTACCTATCCCCAGCAGAATAAGCAGGGTGGCGGCTATTCTGACCCAGGTAGCTTCTGGTTAAAGTTCTCCCGATAACCGGTGCTTTTTCAACCAGCCCATTTTCTTTTATCCTGGAAAACAATTTATCCCAGGCCTTATCAACATTTATTTCCTTTTCGTTATTCATCTCTTTTAACTCTTTCCAGGTTTTTATTGTATTATGGCTGTCATCAGCCATAAACCGGCTGAGCAGATCTTTGTTCCCGTTCTGTTCATCTGAAAGGATTGAAGAAAGTTCTTCCCATTCCTTATCTGTGTATTTATCTATGTTGTTCATATCTTTCATTGTTCTGCCAGTGTTTTTCTGAATTCTTTAAGTGCTCTTCCCATATTCGCTTCGACTGTTTTAACGGAGACTGAAAGCTTTTCAGCTATCTCTGAATATTTCAGTCCTTCAAACCTGCTCATGCAGAAGATCCTTCCGCACTTCTCAGGGAGTCTTTCCAGAATGCCCGCTATTTTAGCCTGCAGCTCTTTGTAGTGAAGTATATCTGTCGGGCTTTCATTATTTTCCTGTTCGGCAAAGGCCATCTCTTTTGCATATTTCTCGACAATCCTGTTGTGATCGATATAATGAAGGCACCTGTTGTGCACTGCCCTGTAAAGGTACCCGTTCAAAGAACTTTCGATATGCAGTTTTTCTTTATCCCTCCAGATTACGAAAAACAGATCCTGAACAATCTCTTCAGCGCTATCGTGATCTCTTATCAGTGTGTTTGCGTATCGGACCAGGGAAACATAGGAGGATCTGAAAAGTGACTCAAACTGTCCTACATCACCTTGTCCGATCCTCCTTATTATTTCGGTATCCCTGACCATAGATTAATTGAATCTATTCTTCTTTTCTGTCGCTGAATTTAAGCTTCCTGCTCAGACGGCGGATCGCAGCTTCGATACTCTGATCTGGTTCAATCACATTATACTCTCCCCAGAATTCGGGATCCTTGAAAGCTCCAACCTGTTCCGAAAATACATCACTGTATCTGAGTTTCTCTTTTCCTGCAAATTTAATAACTTCCTGGTTTGTACGGTCGGTAACAGCTATTTCCGACATAGTTGTATAGTAAGTATTGAATAGTTTCTTCTTCCAGTTAACCTTGAACTTAACTTCAGCTCTTGAGTAAGCGAAATACCACTTTCCTTCCTGCTGACGATATTTTACCCTGTAGGTGGCAATTTCGGGTGTTACTTCCATCCCAAGCGGTTTTTTCTTGATAAAGATGGAAGAAGCAGCGGCCTTGTCTTCAAGGTTGAATCCAAACTCGGCTTCTGTAAGTGCATAGCTGTCGGATTCTATGTAGAGATTCCCCATGAACAATGGCATATCGACCGATGGTTTCTGCTTGAAAGAAATTACATAATGGGGCTTGTTGTCAATCTCAACAACAGTTGCCAGCGAATAATCATAGTACTTCATGGCATCAATCGTAAGAATTGATTCGGTGTTCTTGACAATATCAAGCTGCAAAACACTTACCGGGCCGCCCTGCAGTTTAAAAAGAACTGTATCCATTTTTTCAACATCCGATCCCTTCCTGCCTTTATATATCCTGGCTCCGTCAAAACGAATGTCGTTGGCATAGGGCGCTTTGAAGATCTCAACAACAGCTTCGCCAATCGAAACATAAGTCCTGTTTTTCCTGATTGTCTCCCTGTAAAATGCGGTCATCAGGTTTGGTTCATTAACATAGTTTTTATTAACCTTGCTGATGGCATTTCTGACAATGGCTTCAGGATCGAGGGGTTTTACAATTATCTCCTTGATTGGTATAGGAGCGGGTATCATTGAAATGACATTCTTGTAACCCTCCTGTCTTAGATCAGTCAGCGGTACTACCTTATTTTTAAACCCAAGGTAAGTTACCTCCAGGTTTCTGGATGCCTGCATATCACCAATCTTGATGACAAATTCACCATCAATATTGGTAACAGTTGCGACATTTGTTTCTTTTACAGCAACTGTGGCAAATACAAGAGGTGTTCCGGTCTCGGCATCAACAACCTTGCCTCTGAAAGTAAGCAACGACTGTTGATCATTCTTCCTCTTGTCGGGAGCAACACCTGCATATAATGTTTCAGCCGTAAAAGCTGACAATATAAGCAGGGCAATGAGCGATAAATTTCTGAAAGTTTTCATGGCATTAATTCATTAAGTTAACATTTATTTCATTCCTTGTCCAATACGGTATTGTTTTCTTTTCAGCCATAAGACCATAGAAGATCCCTTTTACCCTATCCCAACTGCAAATTATTTTTCTATCTTACTTCACTATTTCTGGCTGAAACATGGTAATCTATTTAGCAAAGCAGTTAAATTTCCTCCGGCTGGCGTATTCATTCCTTGCAAGTTCCGCAACAGATAAGCCTGTGATTGCCGGAATGCCGGTCTCAGTTTCAGCGGAGCTTACAAACCATTGCAACCTCCATTGCCCTGAATGTGCATCGGGATCAGAGAAAATGAAGAGAGAGCGGGGATTTATGGATGTTGGGCTGTTCAGTAAGGTGGCTGAAGAGATCCGGCCATACCTCTATTTTGTGAATTTCTATTTTCAGGGAGAACCTCTGATGCATCCTCAGTTTTTCCTGTTTCCGGGTATGACCGGAACTGCGTACAGCGTCATTTCCACAAATGGGCACTACCTGAATGCTGCAAACTCCGAAAAACTGGTTTCGTCCGGGCTGAAAAAGCTTATCGTCTCACTTGACGGGATGGATCAGGAAACCTATTCTGAATACAGAATTGGAGGTGATTTCAACAAAGTAATTTCAGGAATAAGAAACTTTGCAAGAGCAAGGGAAAACTTCCGGTCAAATGTGAAACTGGACATACAGTTCCTTGTTTACAGGAAGAATGAACATCAGATGGCAGATGCTGAACGCTTTGCCAGGGAGGTTGGCGCCGGGTTGAAATTTAAGTCTATGCAGGTGATGAATAAAAGGGATATTGAAAAATGGCTTCCTTCAGCCGGACGATTCAGCCGCTATGTAAAGAATAACGGGGAGTTCAGAATAAAGAGCCCACTTCCAAACAGGTGCATGAGGCTGTGGTTTAATCCTGTTATTACATGGGATGGTAAAGTTTTGCCTTGCTGTTTTGACAAGGATGCCCAATTTGTTATGGGTGACCTCAAAACCGAATCATTCAGGTCAATATGGAATGGAAAACACTATAAGGATTTCAGGCAACAGGTATTAACCGGAAGGGAAAGTATTGAAATCTGCAGGAACTGCACCTCGGGACTGAGAGGTGTAAGGTATTGACTGAATAAATGTAATAGCAATTTAGCTTAAACAGTCATAACATCCTTTTCCTTGGTCGCCATTACCTTGTCGACCTTTGCAGCATAGTCGTGCGTCATGTTCTGGATGTTCTCAGTGGCATCCTTTTCAATATCCTCGGGAAGCCCTTCTTTCAGCATTCTTTTAAGCTCATCATTTGCCCATTTGCGTGCATTCCTGAGGCTGATCTTGGCTGTTTCTCCTTCGTTCCTCACCTGCTTTACAAGCTGATGCCTTCGCTCTTCAGTCAGAGGTGGGATGTTGATCCTGATAACCTCCCCAGTGTTTATCGGAGTCATGCCGATATTGGCAGCCATTATTGCTTTTTCGATGGTTCCAAGCATCGTCCGCTCCCAGGGTTGAATGATTATTGTCTTTGGATCGGGAGTATTGATATTTGAAACCTGTGCCAGCGGTGAGTTGACGCCGTAGTAATCAACAGTGATGCCATCAAGAAGGGCCGGAGTAGCTCTTCCTGCGCGCAGCCGGGCAAGCTCATGCTCAAGATGTTCCAGGGCTTTCTGCATCCTGTCCTTGGCCTCTTCAATTATCAGTTCAACTTCTTCGTTCATATGAAAGGGATTGGGTTATGCAATTACATTAAAACAAATTTATGAAAAAGACTTAAATAACTCATTCTTTCAGTTACATATCAACGTACCTATTTCAACTCCTTTTACAACTTTCATGAGGTTCCCCTGCTTATTCATATCGAAAACGAGGATCGGCATATTGTTTTCCCTGCACATTGTGAATGCAGTTGAATCCATAACTTTAAGCCTCCTGTCGATCACTTCCTCAAAGGAAATATTATCAAACTTCCGTGCATCAGAATCTTTTTCTGGATCGGCTGTGTAAACCCCGTCAACCCGAGTACCTTTTAAAAGAACATCTACCTTTATTTCAACCGCTCTGAGAGCGGCGGCTGTGTCGGTCGTAAAGAAGGGATTCCCTGTGCCGCCTGAAAGAATGCATATTACACCATTTTTCATTGCTTCGGTAACCTTGTCCCTGCTGTACAGTTCCCCGACAGGTTCCATCCTTACAGCAGTGAATACCCTGGCTTTTCCCCCAAGTTTCACGATGGCACCCTCGAAGGCAAGGCTGTTTATTACAGTTGCCAGCATTCCCATCTGGTCTCCTTTTACCCGGTCGAACCCTGATTCTGATCCGCTGAGGCCCCGGAAAATATTCCCGCCTCCTATTACAATAGCAGCTTCACAGCCTTTTGTCACTATTTCGACGACCTGTTTTGCATATTCTTCCACTACCTGGTTGCTTATTCCATTGTTCCCGTCGCCTGACAGCGACTCGCCGCTTAATTTCAGTAAAATCCTGGAATACTTCATAACGGATTATTTACCCAATATTATTTTGTTGAACCTTTCTTTCGTATATCCTGATCAGTTTCAGTAATTCGATCAACGAAAATAAGAAATAGTATTAGAATTCATGTTGAAGGGAGAAAATAATAGCAGGAGAGAAAAAAAATGGCGCCATCAAGGCGCCAGATCAATATTGAAATATGAACTTACGGTTACAGATTCAGTGTATACCGCTTGAAAGAGTTACTGTCAGTCCTTTATCAGCTGCCTCGAGGTATTGTTTGATGGTTATCTTGTTATCTTTTACAAACTCCTGGTTCAGCAGTGTGCTTTCCTTGTAGAATTTGGCAAGTTTGCCCTGAGCGATCTTATCAAGCATCTCTTCAGGTTTGCCGTCGCGCCTGGCCTGTTCTCTTCCGATCTCAAGTTCCTGTACAATAACTTTTTCAGGAACATCAGTCTTGTCGACCGACACCGGATTCATGGCAGCTACCTGCATTGCCACATCTTTGTATACCTGCATATCAAGTCCGGCTTTTGAAAAACCGACGAGAGTTGCGAGCCTGTTCCCCGGATGAATATAAGCCTGAACATGAGCAGCTTCAACCTTTTCATAGTAAGCAAGATCGAGCTTTTCTCCGATAATCCCTACGTATTCAATAATCTTGTCGCCGATTTTCGTATTGTCGAGTTTAAGTGATTTCAGCTCTTCAAGATCTAGACGGATTCTTTTCAACTAGCTGTATTGAGTATCCTGTTTGCCAAACCCATGAATTCAGCATTCTTTGCAACAAAATCAGTTTCACTGTTAAGCACGATCAGTGCACCCATCTTCCCGTCATGGAGTGACTTTTGCAAGTACTACGCCTTCGGTAGCATCCCTGTCAGCTCTCTTGTTCGCAACAGCCTGACCTTTTTTACGTATGATCTCGATTGCTTTTTCAAAATCACCGTTCGATTCCTCAAGGGCTTTTTTGCAATCCATCATACCGGCCAGTGTGACTCTCCTGAGCTTGGCGACATCTGCGGAACTTATTGTAGACATATTAAATACTTTCTGTTTTTAAATCAATAAATATGTTATTCTTCATCAGCTTCATCAATCTCGGCAGGGATTTCATCTTCCTCTTCGGATTCTTCTGAAACATTCTCATCATCAGCTTCAACTTCCTCTTCTTCTTCAACTATTGCTTCAATAACTGAATCGGGAAGATCGCTTGGTTTCGAGTTCTTTTCTGATGAATTTCTTATCCTTTTGTGCATAGGTTCTTTATCTTTTTCAAGCTTTCTTTCATTAAGACCTTCCTCGATAGCCTGGCATAAAATGTTAATAATCAGCGATATTGATTTTGATGCGTCGTCATTGGCGGGGATCGGGAATTCAATATCGGAAGGATCGGAATTTGTATCCACCATTGCAAAGACCGGAATACCGAGCCTTTTTGCTTCCCTTACAGCAATGTGTTCCTTGCATACATCAACTACAAACAAGGCCGAAGGCAGGCGTGTAAGGTCAATAATGCTCCCGAGGTTTTTTTCAAGCTTGGCTCTCTGCCTTGTTACCTGGAGTTTTTCACGTTTTGAAAGGTTTGCAAATGTACCATCCGTTGCCATTTTATCGATGGACCCCATCTTCTTTACAGCTTTCCGGATAGTCGGGAAATTTGTGAGCATACCGCCCGGCCACCGTTCAGTGACATAAGGCATATTAACCTGTTTAACCTTCTCAGCTACAATCTCTTTAGCCTGTTTCTTCGTTGCGACGAACAGGATCTTCTTTCCTGATCTTGCAATTTGCTTTACTGCTGAAGCAGCTTCATCAAGCTTAACAATAGTCTTTTCAAGATCAATGATATGAATGCCGTTACGCTCCATAAAAATATAGGGAGCCATTGCGGGATTCCACTTTCTTTTTAGATGTCCGAAATGGACACCTGCATCTAGTAATTCCTGGAAATTTGTTCTTGGCATTTTTAAAAATTTTAAGTTTACATTCTGTTCAATCAATCACAGAGTAGTCCCGATCTGCGGAAGTCTCTGCAATTTAGATACTAAACTTGCATCTATTCTGACTGTTCCGTTATTCCTTAACGTTTGCTGAACTGGAATCTCTTACGGGCTTTTGGTTGTCCCGGTTTTTTCCTTTCAACCTCGCGTGGATCGCGTGTGACAAACCCATTCGCTTTGAGCACCGTTTTATTTTCTGCATCAAGCTGTATAAGGGCTCTTGTGATCCCAAGACGAAGAGCTTCTGCCTGACCTTTTACACCACCGCCGACAAGATTGACTTTTATATCAAATTTGTCAGTTACGTTAAGTGCAACGAGCGGCTGTGTTATAACGTACTGCAATGTTTCAGCACCAAAATACTCTTTATAATCCCTGTCGTTCACGGTTATTTTCCCTTTGCCATCACTTAAATAAACTCTGGCAACAGCTGCTTTTCTTCTTCCAAGCGCATTAATTGGCTCCATATATATTGCTTAGTGTTTTAAAGTTCAATTTTCTTTGGTTTCTGAGCTTCATGAGGATGGGAAGCACCGGCATAAACATGCATATTCTTGAAAATAGCTTTCCCGAGCCTGGTTTTTGGCAGCATCCCTTTAACGGCTTCTTCAACCAGGCTAATCGGATTCTTTTTAAGCATCTCATTTGCTTTTGTGAAACGTTGGCCGCCGGGAAAACCAGTATACCTTACATAATCCTTATCCATCATTTTTTTCCCTGATAAAGTAACCTTTTCAGCATTTATTACAACAATATTGTCCCCGCAGTCAACATGCGGTGTGAAATTTGTCTTATGCTTGCCTCTCAGCGTGAAGGCTATCAGTGAAGCCAGGCGTCCAAGCGGTGCGCCTTCAGCATCAATAATTACCCACTCCTTGTTTACAGTCTCCTTGTTTGCCGATACTGTTTTATAACTTAAGGGCCGGCCGCCCCCTCAGGACGCGCAAGGCCTGCAGCGATGTGGCAATGGAGGCCGGCGACGACGAGGCCGTGAACATGTAGGGCCGCATGGCATAGCGCAGCGTCTCGAACAGCGGATGGTTGCCGGCGCCGAAGCCGCCGATGGCGCCGACGCTCTTGGAGAAGGTGCCGACGACGAAATCGACATTCGTCCTCGAGGCCCGCCTCCTCGGCAGAGGCCGCGGCCATTGGGCCCGAGCACGCCGAAGGAATGGGCCTCGTCGACGAGAAGCTGGAAGCCATGCTTCTTGCTTCACCTCGACGAAATCGGCCAGCGGCGCGCGATCGCCGAGCATCGAATAGATGCCCTCGAGCACCACGAGCCGGCCGCCCTCTTCGTCGTCCGAGCGGCGCGAGCCGCTTGTCGAGGTCGGTCGCATCATTGTGGCGGAAGCGCACGAGCTTGGCGCCGCGACAGCGTGCAGCCGTCATAGATCGAGGAATGCGAATCGGCGTCGAGATAGATCGTGTCCTTCGGCCCGGCCAGGCCCGACATCATGCCGAGATTGGCCTGGTAGCCGGTCGTGAAGACGATGCAGTGCTTGCGGCCGAGAAACTTGGCGAGCTCCGTCTCAAGCTCCGCGTGCATGGCATAGCTGCCATTGGCGATGCGCGAGCCGGTGGTGCCGGTGCCGAACTCGGCCATCGCCTTCTGGCCGGCCTCGATGCAGTCCGGATCGAAGGTCATGCCCATGTAGTTGTTGGTGCCGGCCAGGATGGTCTCGCGGCCATTGATGATGGCCCGCGGTCGGCGACAGCATCTGGTCGTTGGTGAGGCCCACGGATTGGCGCCCGATCGTCCGAGCATGCGGGCATGGCGCTTCGGCAATCGGCGATGCTTGTCGAGAAGATCGATCATGCTCAGGCCTCCTTTACGGGCGCTCCTCGACGACCGCGGCGAGATCGCTCGATCGTGCGGGTTTCCGAGAGGACGTTGAGCGGAATTTCGATGTCGAAATGATCCTCGACTTCCATGACGAAATCCATCACCGCAACCGAATCGATATTGAGATCCGGCGGTCATGATCTCGGTGATCGGGCTGCGAGCGGCACGCCCTGTCGTGTTGAACGGCTGCAGCAACTCGCAGATCTTGGCGAACAATGCACAGTGATCGCTGACGCTCATTGCCGGTCACTCGCGGTGTTAAGCTCTCTCGACCGAGCCGCGGTTTCTAGTCGCCGCGATTGCCTGCGATGGCAACCATCCTTCGCGGCGGTACCAGGCCAAGCGTCGTGGCCAAGCCCTTCGCGCGAAGGTCGATCCGCGGCCGCCAGTCGATGCCGCCAGCAAGCCGCGTCACGGCGTCACCCAGTCGCGGTGGTAAAGCTCGCGCACCTTGTCCGGGCGTCAGGATTGGCGGAGCGCCCGCTGAGCGCGCCGCAAGCATCAGCCGGCAATGGCCGCCATCAGCGCCACCGCCGGCGGCAGGAACAGGACGTTGGCCTCGGCGGCCCGAGCGGCTGCGCGGCGGCCGCCGCGAGATCCGGCCAGCCATAGCCGCCGTCGCGTGCCGTCATCGAGCTCGAACGGACCCGCCGGACAGGCGGCGATCGGCAGCGAGCGCGGCAATGGCGGCGGCGAGGTCCGCCACGTGGATCAGCGAAACGCGCTGGTCGGCGGCGACGGGAATGACGGCCAGCGGCTGCGTCAGCTGCGCGGCAGCAGCGGCAGGGTCGCGCGGTCGCCCGGACCATAGACCGCCGGCGGCCGCAGGACGACATGGCAGGAGCCTGGCAGCGCGGCGGCCAGCGCCTCCTCGCCTGCGCGCTTGCTCGCGGCGTAGTCGGAGAGTGCCGGGCTCGCGCGCGGCGAGCGACGACAGATGGACGAAGCGCGCGAACGCCGGCGGCGCGCGGCCGCAGCGGCAAGGCGCGGGTGCCCTCGTCATTGATCGCGAAGAAGCCGGCACGGCCGCGGCGCCGTGATCGCGCCGGCGCGATGGATGACCGTGTCGGCGCCGGTCGACGAGCCGCGCCAGCG
The DNA here is from genome assembly GCA_963732115.1 of uncultured Bacteroidales bacterium. Taxonomy (GTDB): domain Bacteria; phylum Bacteroidota; class Bacteroidia; order Bacteroidales; family VadinHA17; genus LD21. The sequence goes on along the minus strand of CAVSYN010000033.1, from coordinate 63,667 downwards.
CCTCTCGATCGGCGAGGCTGCCCGGCACGACCGTTGTCGATCGCCGGCCACGACGCTGCGACCGGTTGCGGACCAGCAGGCGCAGCTTGCCCCGCGGCGCGCCAGCGCCGCAACGAGATGGCGGCCGACAAAGCCTGTGGCGCCGGTGATCGCGACTGTGGTCATCGGCTCCGATTCGAGGCAAAGTCTGCTCGCTCAGCGCTTGGCAGCGATCGTCGCGGCCATCCGGGCCATGGCGGCGGTCAGTCGCTTCGGCGCCGTCGGCTGTCACGACGCGACGGCATTCGGGTCCCGGGCAAGCCGGCCGACGCGACGCGGCAATCTCGGCGAGTCCCCGGAAGATAGCGCTTGGCGCGCAGCGCGCGACAGCTTGCCCGACGAGGTGAACGGCAGGCTGCGCGGCGGCACCAGCACCACCTCGCAATCGACGCCGGCGACCTCGCTGCACGGCGGCGGCGACCTGCCGCGCAGCTGCTCGAGCTCCGCGGCGTCGCTGGCGCGGCACTGCACCAGCACCACCACCTCGTCCTCGCCATCCTCGGTCTCGACGGCGAAGGCCGCGACATCGCCGCTGCGCACGCGCTCGATCTGCTCGACCGCCCATTCGATGTCCTGCGGCCAGATATTGCGGCCATTGAGCGAGGATCAGGTCCTTGGCGCGGCCGGTGATGACGATCTCGCCATCGAGCCAGTAGCCCATGTCGCCGGTATCGCAGGAAGCCGTCGCTGCACATCACCGCGCGCGGTCGCCTCGTCATTGTCGAAATAGCCGGCCATGACGCTCGGGCCCTTGACGAAGATGCGACCGATCTCGCGGTCGGCCAGCAGCCTGGCCGTCGTCGTCGCGGATGACCGACGTCATGGCCGGGCAGCGGCTTGCCGCAGACGACGAAGCGCGCGCGTCCGCCGCGCATCGCGCGCGATGCCGCTGGCCGGCACGGCGCGCGGCGTCAGCTTGTAGTGGACGCGGTCGACGACATCGATGCGCGACGCGGCGTGTCGAGCATCGGCGAAGGTGATGGCCAGCGTCGATCTCGGCCATGCCGTAGCTCGGCAGGAAGGCGCTGGCGGTCGAAGCCCGCCGGCGCCAGCGTCTCGGCGAAGAGCTCGAGCATGTCGGCCGCACCATGTCGCCGCCGATGCCGGCGACGCGCCAGCTGGACAGATCGAGCGTCGGCGCATCGCCATTGATCGCGGCGCGCCGCGAGATCGTAGCCGAAGGTCGGCGAATAGGCGATGGTCGCAGCGATTGTCCGACATCAGCTTGAGCCACAGCGCCGGGCCGGCGGGCGAAGGCCGTGGTGGCGAGATAGTCGACGGTGCACCTGCGCCCATCATCGGCGCGAGGCAGAAGCCGACGAGGCCCATGTCGTGATAGAGCGGCAGCCAGGAGAAGGCCCGGTCATCCTGGCGCGACCTGCAGGCCGTGCGCGCAGAATGCCGCGGGTATTGGCGCAGATCGCCCGCTGCGAAATCAGCACGCCCTTGGGCGCGGAGGTCGAACCCGAGGAATATTGGATATAGGCCGCCTCGTCCGCCCGGAAGGGCTCGAGCGGCTGCCCGGCACGGGCAGCTCGTTCAGCTCGCCATGGGTCAGCACCGGACGCTGCCGCACGGACCCGCCGCTTCCGCCAGATGCCGACAAGGTCCGGCGTGGTGATCGCTGCCGCGCCTTGGCGCTGCGCAGCATGCCGGCAATCCGCTCGACATAGGCGTCCTTGCCGCCGATATACATGCTGTAGGGCATCGGGCACGGAACGAGGCCGGCATACTGGCAGCCGAAGAAGACTTCCATGAAATACGGGCCGGTCTCGGCGACGACCGCCACCCGATCGCCGCGCCGGAAGCCGGCCGCGATCAGCTGATGGGCGGTGCGCAGCGCGCGCTCGCGGAGCTCGCCATAAGGCATGGCGTGTTCCAGCAGGCCGCGGCTGTTGTAGAAGTTCATGCCCGGTCCTGCCGCGGGCCGCATAGTCCAGGGCCTGCCACAATGTCCCGAACGGGCCGTTTTGCTGCTGAAGACCGATATTGGTTCGCGGCGTGGGCGCCGAGAACGGCTGCCCGATCCGCACGTATAATGATCCCCGACGTCGTTTCGACCCGCACGACGACCCCTCCGCGACCCGCTGCGACCGCGCTGTTCTGGACCAGCGTGGTCTCCCCAAAACGCCGACTCGGTTTGGACCCTAAATCAGCGTGAATTAATTGCTAACAGTCGCATTTGGAGGGGCAAAATCAATTGGTGTTTCAAAATATAACGCTGGAAAACCACATCAGGCAGGCTTGGCCAGCAACTGCAGTAAAATAAGCAATAGAACGGCCCCTAAGCACAGTCCAGACAGCCAGGCGAGCAGCAAAGAGGCCGATGAATGTCCAACGATTGATCGACGATTGTTGCTCGGTTGCCACATCCTTTCTCGTTCCACCAGGCGATGGGCGAGGCGATCGGCGATCGACTTGACCATTTCTGACCGATCGCGCGAGGAAAACACCGACTCACGGCCAGTGGCGCAGTCCTCGACAAGGCAGTAGCAGCGCGGATCGGGCGCCATCACCACATGCGTCACGAGGTCGACCCACAATCTCGGTGGGTCGTCCGGGATCAATGCCAGATCGGCAAGCCCTTCGAGGCGGCCGTCGCGGTTGACCACCGCCGCGAGATCATCGCGCAGCGCACGCAGCCGCAGCAGCTCGGCGTCCCTGACGCCGGTGAGGGCGTCGAGATGCGCCGCCTGCGCCAGCCGGGCGTGGCGCAGCCTGTCCTCGAAGGTAGCGTCGATGCCGTGCTTCATGCCGCTCGAACTGTGCAAGAAAAATTGGCCGGGGTGAGCAGAAACGCGAAAGATCCCGCTTTTGTGCACCCTTTTCATCGATCGGGCGTCGCCTGCAATCCCGTTTGCGCGAAACGCGAAACCCGTGCATTATACAATCTATAGTTGCTTATTCGGGTGCAGTCGCAGCATGTCCCTGCGTAACCTTCTCTTACGCCAGCTTCCTCCTTGCGGCCGTCGCTCCCGGGGGCATGGTCGGTGCCGCCGCGGCGGGCGAGCTGTGGCTCGCCACCGGCGCCGGCTTCGATCCGGCCGGGCTCGACGCCTGGCAGGCGGCGACCAGCGCGCCGCTCGCCAGCCTCGACGCGGCGGGACCGCGCTTGCGCCTCTTCCTGGCCGAGGGCGGGCACGACGGCTCGGCAAGGTTCGAAGCCGGCTGGTCGGTTGCGGCGCCTTGGTTCAGCGGCGCCGTCCTGGGCGGCCTCGAGGCGCGCCGGCAGGATGGCTGGAAGGATGGGCGGACGCGGCTCACCCCGGTGATCGCGACGGAGCTCGAGGCGGCGGGCGGCCGCGGCGGCCTGGCGGCGAGCGCCCTGCTGCGGCCGGCCTTCGGCGAGGCCTGGCTGGAGGTGCGGCCATGGCTCGATCTCGGCAATTGCCGGCGGCTCGGCGCCGTCGCGGCGGCAGCGCCCCTGCAGCACGAGGCGACCTTCCGCCTCGGGCTGTTCGGCAGCGGCTACCGCATCGTCCTGCCGGCCATCCGGGAGCTGTTCCTCGGCGGCGAGCTCGGCCTCGCCGGCGGCCGCCACAGCCGGGCGCTCAGCCCGTTCGCCGGGCTCAATCTTGGCTTCGCCCTCTGACCCAGCGCCGGGCAAACAGTCCGGTGACCAGCGGCAGGGCGATGCTGAGGCCAAGATAGCGGGCGATCTGATGGGCGCCGACATAAGCCGGGTCGAGGCCGAGCGCGATGCCGAGCGCCGACATCGCCTCGAGGCCGCCGGGCGCGAAGGCGACCAGGGCATCGGCCAGCGGCACGCCGGCGATCTTGCTCGCCGCCACCGCGCCGATCGAGCGCAATCCCGAGCGACAGCAGGAAGCCGCTGAAGCCGACCCACAGGACGGCCATGATGTCGGCCCCGCGGACGCCGGCAAAGCGATCGCCGATGGCGGCGCCGAGGACGACATAGGCGGGGGTGAGCAGGCTCGGCGGCAATGCCCCGGCGACGATGCCGAGAAGATGCAGCGCGCCATTGGCGAAGGCGGCGCCGAGCATCAGGCCGGCGGGGACGTTGAGCCAGGCGAACAGCGACCCGAGCGCGGCGCCGGCCGCGATGGCGAGCAGCGTATCGAGACCGCTGCTCACCGCGACCAGGGCCGGATGCGTCGGTGCCGCCCACCGGTCCAAGGCCGGTGATCAGCAATGGCAGGGCGGCCACCAGGAAGACGAGGCGGAACGACTGGACGACGACGACGCGCGGCATGGCCGCGCCCGACTGGCTCGCCACCACCAGCACCAGCGACAGCGCGCCCGGCACCGCGGCATAGAAGGCGGTGGCGTCGTCCCATCCCCGGGCCCGGCGGAAGAACGCCATGCCGCTGACGACGATGGCCGTCACGGTCAGCGCCAGGAACACCAGGCTCAGCGGCCACCGGCCCATGCTGTCGACGGTCTGCCAGTTGACCGCCGCCCCGATCTGGGTGCCGAGCAGCAGGAAGACGGCGTCGCGCAGCAGCCAGGGAATGTCGAAACGGGCGCCGGCGGCGAGCAGCGGCAGGGTTGCCAGCATCGAGCCGGCGAGCCACGGCGCCGGCGCCTTGATGAGGGTGAAGGCAAAGCCGCCCAGGCCGCAGATGATCAGCGCCCCGGCAAGACGCACCCATCGCTTCATGGGGTCCGGCCCCTCCCCGGCCGAGCCGTGCGGTTCAGGCCATCGCCTGGTAATGCGCCACCGGCTCCTCGGCGGCAAGGCGGGCCAGCTGCTCGCAGGCCTGGACCAGCAGCGGCAGGGACGGCGCGCCGCCGAAGCACAGCCGCACGCCATTGCCCGGGACGGTGCGGTCGATGGCAAAGGCATCGCCGGGCGTGAGCTTGATGCCGACGCCAAGGGCTGCCGAGGCGAATTCGATCGGCCGCCAGAAATCGGGCAGCGTGACCCAGGCAAAGGGCGAACCCTCGGTACATTGCACGTCAAGCCCGTCGAGGGCGCCGAGCGCCGCGGCACGCCGCGCCCCAAGCTCGGCCCTTATGCCGCCGAGGATGCGCTGGGCGACGCCGGTCTCGACCCAGCCTTGCGCGATATGGGCGACGATGCCGACGGCCCGGCCGCCGGTGGCGAACATGGTGCGCAGCAGGTTCTCGACCTGGCGCGGCGGGGCGGCGACAAATCCGATCCTGAGGCCCGGCGCCACCGTCTTCGACAGGCTGCTGATGTACCAGCTTCGCTCCGGCGCCAGCGATTGCAGGCTGGGCGGCGCCTCCGGCAGGAGCAGGCGGAAAATATCATCCTCGATGATGGTGAGGTTGTGCGCCCGAGCGATGGCCGCGATCGCCTGCCGGCGCTCCTCGCTCAAGACGATGGTGGTCGGATTGTGCAGGGTCGGAACGAGATAGACGATCCGGCCCGGACCGCTGGCGACGGCGCGCGCGATCGATTCGGGCAGGATGCCCTCGCTGTCGGCCACCAGCGGCTCGAGCCTGAGGCCAAGCTGGCGGGCGATGGGCTGCACGGTCGGATAGGTCAGCGGCTCCACCAGCAAGCTGTCGCCGCCCCGCGCAATGGTCGCCAGGATGGCCAGCAGTCCGTGCTGGGCGCCGGAGGTCAGCGCAATCTGGTTGGCCGGAACATCGACGCCGGCGCGGCGGAGCCACGAGCGTGCCATCTCGCGATGCTCCGGCAAGCCGGCGACCGGCGGATAATCGAGGTGGTCGAGACGCGACGGGTCGGCCATCAGCCGCATCAGCGCCTGATCGAACTCCGCCGGACTGCAGACCCGCGGCGGCACCGCCATCTGCAGATCGAGCGGACCGCGCTCGCCCGCCGTCACCGTCCGACCGCGGCCACCCAGCGGATCGCGCAGGAAGCTGCCGCGGCCGACCTCGCCCGACAGGAGCCCGCGCCGTTCCGCCTCCTGATAGGCCCGGGTCACGGTCCCGACCGTGACGCCAAGCTGCCATGCAAGCTCGCGATGAGTCGGCAGCCTGTCGCCGGGCGAGAGGCGGCCGGATTCCAGATCTGCGGCAATGGCCTGCGCGATTGCGAGGTAGCGCGGGAGCTGTGGATCGAGGTTTGGTGTCCAATTTGTCATGGTGACAATGTTTCTGTTGACCGAGACAATGCTGCGCAACTATACACATTGCACGCAACCAATACAACGGTGGCGCAGGGTAAAAGGACATTATGGTACAGCGACAATTCCCCACATGACCGGCCCGCAGAGCGGCGCCGGGAATCTGACAGAAAGGATCCCCTCCATGCGTGAATACGCTCTGCACGAATCTGAACATCGGGATGCCCAGTGGCCCTTCGGGAGCTTCGGCCGGCTGCTTCGCAATGTCTGGCGCCGCCGGACCCTGCGCCGCCTCGCCTTGCTCGAGGACCATGTGCTGGCCGATATCGGTCTGTCGCGCACCGACGTCATGGCGGCGATGCGTCTGCCCCTGTCGGTCGACCCGATCTACGAGATCGAGCGGCTGGCGCATCGGCGCAAGCCACGCGGCATCCGCACCAGCTGACCGGAGGGGCTCGGCCAACGCCGGGCCCCGCCGACCGCCCGGCCCCATGCCGGTCCTGACCGCTCAGGCGAGCGGCGGGCGATGGCGCCGCCAGTTGGTCGCCTGCTCATAGGCGAATGCAGCGCGCAGCACGGTGTGGTCGTCGAACATGCGCCCGACCAGCTGGAGGCCGACCGGCAGGCCCTGGCGGGTGAAGCCGCAGCAAATGCTGGCAGCCGGTTGCTGGGACATGTTGAATGGATAGGTGAACGGCGTCCAGTTGACCCATTTGCCATCCTCGTCGCGCTTGGGAGCGAGCTTGCCGGCGGCGAAGGCGGGGATCGGCAGGGTCGGCGTCACCAGGAGATCGAAACCGGTCATGAACTGGCGCATGGCAGCGCCCAGCTGGCCGCGATGGGCCACCGCTGCGAGATAATCGTCGAGGCTGATCGCGGCGGCGCTCGCCACCACCTCGGCGAAATCGTGATCGAACAGGTGCCGCCGCGCCTCGGGAACGGTTGCGGCCAGCGCCCGCGCCCCGCTCCACCATAATATCCGGAAGTCCGGCCTCGGATCGGCAAAGCCGGGATCGACCTCCTCGACCTTGGCTCCGAGGTCGCGCAGGATGCGGACCGCGTGGCGCACCGGCTTGGCGATATCGGGATCGACATCGACATAGCCCAGCCGCGGGCTGTAGGCGATGCGGAAACCCTCGATGCCCTTGTAGAGGCCGGCAGCGAAATCGCGCCCGTCATAGGGCAGCGCGTGCCAGTCCCGCGCATCGGGCTCGGCCATGACATTGAGCAGGATGGCGGCATCCTCGACGGTGCGGGTCATCGGCCCGACATGGGCGACGGTGCCGAACGGGCTCGAGGGCCAGGCCGGGACGCGGCCGAAGGACGGCTTCAGCCCGAAGATGCCGGTGAAGCCCGCCGGGATGCGGATCGAGCCGCCGCCATCGGTGCCGATGGCAAGCACGCCCATGCCGGACGCGACCGCGGCGGCGCCACCGCCCGACGAGCCGCCGGGCGTCCGGGTCTTGTCCCAGGGATTGCGGGTGATGCCGGTCAGCGGCGAATTGGTCACGCCCTTCCAGCCGAATTCCGGCGTCGTGGTCTTGCCGAGAATGATCGCACCATTCTCCTTGAGCCGGGCCGTCACCGGCGCATCGACGTCGAAGGCCTGTTGCGGGTCGACCGTCCGCGAGCCCCGCAGCGTCGGCATGCCGGCGGTCAGGATGAGATCCTTGATGCTGACCGGAACGCCGTCGAGCCGACCCTGCGGCGCACCCTTCGACCACCGGCGCTCGGAGGCGCGGGCGGCAGCGAGCGCCCCCTCGGCATCGACATGGCAGTAGGCGTTAAGCTCGTGATTGAGCGATCCGATGCGCTCGAGAATGGCCTCCGTCACCTCCACCGGCGAGAAGCGTCGCTTCTTGTAGCCTTTGAGCAGCTTCGTCGCCGACAACCAAGCCAGTTCTTTCGCCATCGCTGCCGTCACCCAACGCATACCGACCATGGTGCAATTTCGACCCAATGCTGGTCACTCATAGCATATAACGCATTCATGCAACGCGATGTCGCCACAATGTTCGGCGCCAGGACCACCGATACTTTCCTCGGGCTGCCGGCGGCAACGCCCGCCGGGCTCGACCGGGCGATCGCCATCTTCGGGGCGCCGGCGGCAACGCCCTACCCTTCGGTCGGCGCCTATTGCGCCGCGGCGCCACAAGCGATCCGGGCGGCCAGCGCCGCCTATGCCGCCAATGTGGCGCATATCGATTTCGACCTCGGCGGTCCGATCTTCCCGTCCGGCACCATCGCGGCCGCCGATCTCGGCGACCTCGCTTATGACGAGGCGGAGCCGGCGAAGAACCGCGACCTCATTCGCGACACGGTGCGCGCCGTCCTCGAGCGCGGCGCGGTGCCGGTGGTGATCGGCGGCGACGACTCGGTGCCGATCCCGCTGTTTCAGGCTTTCGCCGGGCATGGGCCGCTGTCGCTGCTGCAGATCGATGCCCATATCGACTGGCGCGACGAGGTGGCGGGCGAACAGCTCGGGCTCTCCTCGACGATGCGGCGGGCCTCCGAGATGGCGCAGATCGACCGCATCATCCAGGTCGGCCAGCGCGGCATCGGTTCGGCCCGGGTCGGCGATTTCGAGGACGCGCGCCGTTACGGGGTGCGGTTCGTGCCGGCCAGCGCCCTGGATGCCTCGGGAATCGGCCCGGTGATCGAGCTCGTGCCCAAGGGCCGGCCGGTGATCGTCAATTTCGATTGCGACGCCCTCGACCCGGCGATCATGCCGGCGGTCATTGCGCCGACCCCGGGCGGCCTTTCCTATTGGCAGGCCATCCGCATCCTGCACGGCGTCGCCGCCCGCGCCCCGATCGCCGCCTTCTCTCTCGTCGAGTTCATGCCGGAACGGGATATTGCCGGCCTCGGCGCTCAGACGGCGGCGCGGATCCTTTGCAACATGCTCGGCCTGATCGCCCGCCAAAAAGGGTGAAAACCGTTCCCGCGAGATGAATGGCGGATGAACACGCCGTTCAGCTTCAGTTACGCCCGCCTCCGTTAACTTCCATTTCAACGATCGCTGAAGCGGTCACGAAGACTACCCCGGAGGCTTCGAACATGTCCCGCCCGCTCGCAACATTGGTGCTCACCACGGCCTTTCTCGCTGCTGGCGCCCTCGCCCCGGTGGCGCGGGTGGCGGAGAGCAAGCTTACCCTGACCGCTTCCGAAAGCCGAAACGTCACAATTCTGGAGAAGAACCAAGCTTGGCCGATCAGGCTCGCACCCTGCGGCATCGTTCGTTGTGCAGAGGCATGAGTTTTGAACTTCTCCGGCCCAACGGTCCGGAGAAATGGGACCGGGGTGCGCGGCACCGGCATGAACCATCCGCCCCCTCTCGCCATGCAGGTGAGTGCACCCCGGAATCCCTAAGGACCTGACCCTGACGACGAATTGCTGAACCGATTTTCCTCCCACGGCCCCTCCATTCCCCTGCCAAACGATGGAAGCCGCAACTTCAAGGGCTCTCTCCGGAGAGCCCTTTTTTTCTGGAGCGCGAGTGGCTACTCGACGATCACCTTGGTGCCGATCTTCACCCGCTGGTAGAGATCGGTGACGTCGTCATTGGTCAGCCGGATGCAGCCCGAGGACACGCTGGTGCCGATGGTCCAGGGCTGGGCGGTGCCATGGATGCGGTACTCGGTGTTCCCGAGATACATGGCGCGGGCGCCGAGCGGATTGTCCGGCCCGCCTTTCATGAATTCCGGCACGGTGGGGTCGCGGCGGCGCATTTCCTTGGGCGGATGCCAATCGGGCCATTCGGCCTTGCGCGACACCTGCTGGACGCCCGACCATTTGAAGCCCATGCGGCCGACGCCGATGCCGTAGCGCAGCGCCTTGCCCTTGCCCAGCACGAGATAAAGAAAGCGCTTGCTCGTCGAAATGATGATGGTGCCGGGCTTCTCGGGGCTGGCCAGCGAGACCTCCTGCTTATGGAACTTGCCCTCGATCGACCACGGCTCGGCGCCGAAATTGTACTTGGCCCCATTGATCACCGCACCATGGGCCGTCTCGGCCTTCAATTCCTGGCACGGCGCAAGCATCGCAACTCCGGCAATGACGGCCAGAATCACTCTCCCAACCATGATAAGCCTCCGAAATTCCCCCATTGGCGGCGGTCACCCTCCGCTTGGGCGTCAAGGGCGCCATGGTTTGGCATGGCAGTCAAGCCGCCGCGGTGACCGACAATGGCAAATTTGCCAGCCCCGTGGCAGCAAGAGCACAGCCCCGTTCAGGCGGCTTCGGCCTTGCGCGCCGCCATGACCTGCTCCGCCAGGCGGCCGGTCAGCTCCGCCAGGTGGTCGTGGTGGTAGCTGAAGGTGCCGACCCCGGCGGTTGCCGAACGCAGCTCGACGATCAGATTGCCGATCTCCGCCTCGGGCATGTTGGCTTCGACGGTGTCCCAGCCCGGCCAGCCGTCGCGGGCATCGAAGCCCAGCAGCTGGCCGCGGCGGCCGGAGACGATCTGGTTGACCCGCGGCGTCGCCTCGGACGGCACATGCAGGTCGACATGCACGATCGGCTCGAGCAGCACCGGCTGGCATTGCGGCATGCCCTCGGTCATGGCGACGCGCGCCGCCGTCTTGAAGGCCATTTCCGAGGAATCGACGCTGTGGTAGCTGCCGTCCGACAAATTGACCTGGATGTCGATCACCGGGAAGCCGAGCGGGCCGTGGTGCATATATTCGGAAACGCCGGCCTCGACCGCCGGGATATACTGCTTCGGCACCACGCCGCCGGTGATGCTGTCGGTGAACACGAAGCCCTCGCCCCTGGCACGCGGCGAGATCTCCACCACCACATCGCCGAACTGGCCGTGACCGCCCGACTGCTTCTTGTGCCGGCCGCGCACCTGCACGCTCCGGCGGATCGTTTCCTTATAGGCGACATGGCGCGGCTTCGAGCGGGCATTCACCCCGAACTTCCCGGCGAGGCGCTCGAGCGCCACCCTGCAGATGCATCTCGCCCTGGCCCCACAGTACCATCTCGTGGGTTTCCTGATTGTGATCGAGCCGCAGCGATGGATCCTCCTCCACCAGCTTGGCGATGGCGCCGGTGAGCTTCACCTCGTCCTTGCGGTCGGCAACCGAGATGGCAAAGCCATAGACCGGCCGGCGAGCACCGAGCGGACGAGCTGGCGGGTGCTCGCCCTTCGCCGTCGACACCGTCTCGCCGGTCGGAATATCCTCGAGCCGGCCCAGCGCCACCGTATCGCCGGCACGGGCGATCGCGACCTTGCGCGGTGTCCTGACCCATCAAAGTGGAACACCCCGGCGACCCGGGCATCCTGGCCGCGGGCGCCATGCAGGATCGCGCCGTCCGACAGCTCGCCGGCAAGCACGCCTGACCAGCGACAGCTTGCCGCCATGCGGCGGTGTGGAAGGTCTTCAGCACCTGCGCGATGCTTCCCGTGCTGGCCTCGAGACCGAGGCGCTCGGCAGGTCGCCTCGACGCCCGGCGCCTCGTGGCGCAGCGCCTTCAGCAGCCGCAAAATGCCGTTGCCGTTCTCGCCGAGCCGAACAGCACCGGCGTGATCAGGCCCTCGGCGAGCTCGCGCGACAGATCGGCAAACACCCGATCGCGCGGCGGCTCCATGTCGGTGAGCAGCTGCTCCAGCAGCTCGTCGTCATAATCGGCGAGGCGCTCGAGCATGGCGAAGCGTGCTTCCTTCTCGCGCGCCATCATGTCGGCCGGCATCTCGATGATCTTCGCTCGGCGCGTGCTCGCGGTAGACATAGGCGCGCTCCAGCGCCAGATCGACGAAGCCCTTGGCGATGCCGTCCTTCCAGATCGGCACCTGGCGCAGGACCAGCGGCTTGCGAGCTGGCCGGCTGCAGATAGGCGAGCACGTCGCGCAGCCGCTGCTCGGTCGGTCGATCTTGTTGACGAAGATGAAGCGCGGGATCGTCGAGCTCGTCGAGCTGCTTGAGGATGAGCTGCAGGGCCGGCACCTTCTTGTCGTCGGGCTCGCAGACCACCACCGCGGCATCGCAGCCGGTGAGCGCGGCGCGCGCTTCCTGCGGCGAATTCGATGGAGCCGGGGCAATCGACGAAGGTGATACGTCTCGCCGAGGAACTCGACCGTGGCGACATTGAGCTCGACGCTCATGCCATGGGCGCGTGCCTCCGGGGCGGAATCGCCGACGGTGCTCCGGTCGCCGACCTTGCCCTGGCGCTGAATGGTGCCGGACCGATAAAGAATGGCCTCGAGCAGTGTGGTCTTGCCGCTAAGATACGGGCCCACGAACGCTATGCATCGCGGGCCCTTGGCTGCTCTGCCGTTTGTCTCTCCCATCGCCGGTTCCTCCTCTGTCGCGACGTTGCCGCGCGAGGACCGCCCGTTCTTGTCTGGAAACCGACAGGGCGGTTCCCCTCACGCCCTCCATGCTCGCTCCAATCGCCAGCCTTGGCAAGAGATTGCTCGCCTCAGCGCTCGGCCCTGAGCTCGAGCGAGGCGACGCCGGCCGCGATATTGAGCCCGGTCTGACCCTGGATCGACAGCGGCTGGAGCGCGATCGAGCCGTTGAAGCCGCCGATCAGCGCATTGGCGCCGAGCCCGAGGCCCGCCGACACCTCGGCGGAGGCACCGCCATAGCTGCCCTGCAGGGCGCCGGGCGAGATGCTGCCCGGGGCGAACACCACCCAGGTCATCACCGCCTCGCCGGTAGACGCCGATATCGATTCCGAATTTGCGAATGACGCCGGAATAATGCTGCGGCGGAAAGCTCGGAGACGAGAAGGTGCAGGCCATCGACTTTGCCGACGTGATGATATAGCCGACGCCGCCCGAAACATTGCAGGTCAAGGTGCCGATATTGACCCCCGACTGCGCCGCTGCGGGCAGCGCAGCGAGTACCGCCGCTGCGGCAGCAAGGACCCATCGCTTCGTCAGTCGAGCACCATCACGCATGACGTCCCTCCCAGTCCCTCTTTTGGTCAACGCAAACCTGCACAGAACCGCTGCACCCGCTGGCAGGCGTCCTCGAGCGCCGCCGTCGCGGTCGCATAGGAGATGCGGAAGAAGGGCGACATGCCGAAGGCCGCGCCATGGACCGCGGCAACCCCTTCCGCCGCCAGCAGCTCGGTCACGAAATCCTCGTCCTTCTTGATCACCTTGCCCGATCGGCGCGGTCCGGCCGATCGTGCCCGGCACAGGAGGGATACACATAGAAGGCGCCTTCGCGGCGTCGGGCAGGAAAGGCCCGGCCTGGTTGAGCATCGAGACGACGAGGTCGCGCCGCTCCTTGAAGACGCTGTTGTTGGCGGCGATGAAATCCTGCGGCCCGTTCAGCGCCTCGACCGCCGCCCATTGCGCGATCGATGACGGATTGGAGGTCGACTGCGACTGCAGCTTCGACATGGCCTTGATCAGCGGCTCGGGCCCGCCGCCATAGCCGATGCGCCAGCCCGTCATGCAATAGGCCTTGGAGACGCCGTTCATGGTCAGCGTGCGCTCGTAGAGCCTCGGCTCGACCTCGGCCGGCGGTGAAAACTTGAAGTCGTCATAGACGAGATGCTCATACATGTCGTCGGTGCAGCACCCAGACATGCGGATGGTCGCATCAGCACGTCGGTCAGCTTCTTCAGTTCGGCCGCGCGTATAGGCGGCGCCGCTGGGGTTGGACGGCGAATTGAGGATCAACCATTTGGTCTTCGGCGTAATCGCCTTTTCGAGCGCTCGGCCTGAAGCTTGAAACCGTGCTCGGGCGTCGGTCGCACGAAGACCGGCTTGCCGCCGGCCAGCATCACGATATCGGGATAGCTCACCCAATAGGGCGCCGGAATGACCACCTCGTCGCCCGGATTGACCGTCGCCATCAGCGCATTGAACAGCACCTGCTTGCCGCCCGTTCCGACCGAAATCTGCGACGGCTTGTAGTCGAGCCCGTTCTCGCGCTTGAACTTGGCGACAGATCGCCTTCTTCAGCTCGGGGATGCCGTCGACGGCGGTGTATTTGGTCTCGCCGCGCCGGATTGCGGCAATCGCCGCTTCCTTGATGTTGTCCGGCGTATCGAAATCGGGCTCGCCGGCCGCCAGGCCGATCACGTCGCGGCCTTCGGCTTTCAGCGCCATGGCCTTGTTGGAGATGGCAATGGTGGCCGGGTTGGATGCGGTTGAGCGAACTGGCAAAAAAACCCATGTGGTGGTTCCCAGAGACGATTGCGTGCCGCAAGAACGGGCACGCCTCGATAGTGCGGGGGTCTCACCGTGGCAAGAAAAAAGCGCAAGCACGGCCGTTTGCGGGCGCTGGCCGGTGAGCATCGCCGTGGTGGGCGGCGGCGTTGCCGGAATCGCCACCGCGATCGCGCTGGCGCGCCAGGGGATTGCCGTCGAGGTCTTCGAGCAGGCGGGCGCGGACGAGGCGGTGGGCGCCGGCATCCAGATCGGCCCCAATGCCGCCCGCGCGCTCCAGGCGATCGGTGCCTATGAGGCGGTGGTGGCCCGCAGCACCATCCCGGGCGGCCTCGTGATCCGCAATGGCGCGACCGGCGCGACGCTCGCCGCCATGGCGTTCGGTCGCAGTTTCGAGGACCGTTTCGGAATGCCCTACCGGGTGGCGCACCGGGCCGATCTGCTCGCCGCCCTGCTGGCGACGGCGAATCGCCTCGCCGGGATCACCCTTCATTATGGCAGCCGGGTCACGGCCGTGGCGGCGGACGACGGCGGCCGCCACCGCTTGCAGCTGGCCGATGGGTCGGAGCACCGCTTTCCCGCCCTGATCGGCGCCGACGGTATCCGCTCGACGGTGCGGGCGCATCTCCTGCGCGACGGCCCGCCGGTCGCTTCTGGCCATCGGCTCTATCGGGCGCTGCTCGACGCGGCCTCGCTGCCGCCGGCGATCGCCGAGAACGCGGTCGCGCTTTATCTCCTCGAGGATGCCCATGTCGTCACCTACCCGCTGGCCGGCGGCCGGATCGTCAATGTGGTCGTGGTGATGGCCGGCAACGGCGATGGCGCGGAGTGGAGCGTGCCGGTCGAGCGCGCCGAGGTGCTGTGCGGCCACGAGCGTCGGGCGCCCATGCTTGATGCGCTCATCGCCGCCGCGCCTGGCTGGACCCGCTGGATGGGCGCCGACCGCCCTCCCGCGGCGCGCTGGGAGAGGGCGCCGCCACCCTGGTCGGCGACGCCGCTCACCCGGCCCTGCCGTTTTTGGCCCAGGGCGCGGCGATGGCCCTTGAGGATGCCGCGGTGCTCGGGCGCCTCGCCGGCGACGGCTGCGTTGGCGCCGATGCCTTCCGCCGCTATGAGCAGCAACGCCAGGCGCGAACCGCCCGACTCACCCTTGCCGCCCGCCGCCAGGGCGCGGTCTACCACCAGTCCGGCGGGCTTGGAATGATGCGCGATCTGGTGTTGAAGCATGCACCCCAATCCTGGCTGATGGGCCGGCTCGAATGGCTGTATTCCTGGCATCCGCCGGCTGATGTTAACGTAGCGTGAAGCATTGTCCCTCCAGATCGAGCCGGCGTGACCGATGCGACACAACCCGGCCTTGCCCTATTTTCGCCACAAGAAATTCCGTTGTGATGCACAAAGCGGTTGCGTGGGGGTCACGATGTCCCCCCAAAAAGTTGAGGCGAGCGCGGGGAGAACAAGCATGGTGCGGCTGACAAAGGGCGTGAACACCGTTCCGATGACGGCGCTTGGCGCCGAGACGCAGCGGGTCTCGGACGAGCTCCTGGCGCGGGAAGCGGATGCGCGCCGCACCCTCGTCGTGTTCGCCCTGGCACTGGCCGTGGCGCTCGGCGCCGTGCTCGGCGTTCTCGGCGCCGGCAGCATGGGGGCGGTGGAATTGTCGGCGGCGAGCTTGCGGCTGCCGGTCCATGGCGGTTGGGGCGGTCTCGCCGGGTTGGCCGTGCTCTGCGCCTGTGCGGCGCTTGCCATCAGCGGCGCCGGCTGGCTGCTCTCCCGCCAGCGCACCGCCTGACGTGGCGTCGGCGAAAAAACGCGCCCTGCTCGTCGTCGACGTTCAGAACGGCTTCTGCGCCGGCGGCAACCTGCCGGTACCCGGCGGCGACGAGGTGGTGCCGGTGATCAACCGGCTGATCGCCGAGGGCGGCTATGACCTGGTCGTCGCTTCCCAGGACTGGCACCCGCCGGATCACCGCAGCTTCGCCTCGCAGCACCCGGGCAAGAAGCCCTTCGAGATGGGCGCCCTGCGCGGCAAGCCGCAGGTCATGTGGCCCGATCACTGCATGCAGGGCTCGCGCGACGCCGAGTTTCATCCCGCGCTCGACCGCAGCCGCATCCATTTCGTACAGCGCAAGGGCGAGGACCGGGAGACCGACAGCTATTCGGTATTCCGCGACAATCACGCCGAGCGCGCCACCGGTCTCGATGCGGAACTGCGGCGGCACGGCATCGCGGAGCTGGATATTTGCGGGCTCGCCACCGACTACTGCGTCAAGTTCAGCGCCCTCGATGCGCTCGCCATGCTGCCTGGCGTGACGGTGCGCGTGATCGAGGACTGCAAGCCGCGGCATCAGCGTGGAGGGGGTGCGTGCGGCGCTCGACGAGCTGCGCCGCAGCGGCGTCGCGATCGTGACGACGGCGGAAATTCTGGCGCCGGTGGGCAGCATCTCTTCGACTGGATGACGCTTTCGGTCAGTTCGGCACCGGCACCGCGGCCCAGAACGGTGCCGCCTGCTTGTCATAGGCCGGGGTGCTGCGGATTGCGGCGCTCAGATCGACATTGCGGAAGCGGGCATAGACCGCGGCATTGATGTTCTCGGCGCGCTTGAGGCCGGCCGGATAACCATCGAAGATGGCGAAGATCGACCGCTTCTGGGCATTGGTGTCGAGAAGCGCCGAGAAGCTCCGTGGCGCCTCGCGCGGATCGTAGCCGGTCATGATCATGGTCTCGAGCCCCATCCGGTCAGCCTCTTCCTCCTGGGCCCGCGTATAGGAGTTGAATCCGGTGCGCGCCAGCGAGGTCAGCCCATGGCTCAGCCACGGCACGCCCATATCCTGCTCGAAGACGCGCTTGCCGAAGGCCACCACCCGCCGGCTGATGTCACGCCCGCTGCGGCCCTTGACGACATGCGCCTGGATGTTGTGCGCCAGCTCGTGGGACAGCACCATGGCCATCTGCGCCTCGGTGCGCAGCCGGGCCACCAGGCCGGTCGTCACGAAGATATGGCCGCCGCCCGACGTGAAGGCATTGGGGTTGGGATCTCGATCAGATAGACGCGATAGATGAAGCGCGGCGCGCGCGGATCGGCGGCCGCCAGGCGGCGGACCATGCGCGTGAGATAGGTTTCCATCGCGCGGTTGCGGCTGCGCTTCGAGCGGGCCAGCGCCTGCTGGGCGAGCTCGGTGCCGACCTTGATCTGGTTGTCCAGCGAATAATCGAAGGATTTGCCGGGTTCGCTTGGCTCATCGGCAACATTCACCGCTCCGAGCCCGGTCGCTGCCGACCCTGCCGGAACCTCGCCTTCAAGCCGATTGAGCAGCCCGGCATCCTGACAACCAACCGCCAGAATGCAGAGCACTGCCACAATGGCACTGCGCCGAATCAGAACGAGTTGCATGTCCCCGCCAAGCCCGCGCCTGGTCTCGTCTTTTCTGCCGCCATCCCGGGCGGCATGTTAAGCGGCTTCAGTTTTGCGTCGCAAGGCGAAATGCACCTTTCTGCACCCCGATTGTGGGAAACTATTGAAATATAGTTGCCGATTTGTCGTACTCCGGGGCCTGATGGCGGCTCGCACAATTTTGAACCGGTCGTTCGATGACGTGTATGGCCCTCCTTTGACGGGAGCGCCATAGAACGTCCATGCAAATCATCCGTAAAAAGGGCTGGGAACTGCCGCAACGTCTGGTCACCCCCCAGTCGGTCTTTCTCAGCCGCCGCCAATTCGTCGCCGGCGCCGGCCTCCTCGGTCTTGGCGCAGCGGCGCGGGCTTGCCGTCCCTGCCGTCTCCGTCCCGCGCGGCCGGCGCGGAGCAGCCGTCGCCCTACCCCGCCAGGCGCAATCCCGCCTTTGCCGATGCCGGACGACCGGTGACGCCGGAAGCGCTCAACACCACCTACAACAATTTCTACGAGTTCTCGACCAACAAGCGGATCTTCGAGCTGGCCGAGCAGCTGAAGCTCCGGCCCTGGGACATCGCCATCGACGGCGAGGTCGAGAAGCCGTTCACCATCGGCTTCGACGATCTCCTCGGGAAGATGCGGCTCGAGGAGCGCATCTATCGCCATCGCTGCGTCGAGGCGTGGTCGATGGTGGTGCCGTGGACCGGCTTTCCGCTCAAGGATCTGGTGGCGCTGTCGAAGCCGCTGTCGGCGGCGAAATACGTCCGGCTGGAAACCTTCGTCAATCCCGAAATGGCGCCGGGCCAGCAGCCGTCATTTCTCGCCGGCAGCATGCCCTGGCCCTATGTCGAAGGCCTCACCATCGACGAGGCGGCAAACGATCTCGCCTTCATGGTCACCGGCGCCTATGGCAAGCCGGTGGCGAAATCGATGGGCGCGCCGATCCGGCTGCATCTGCCGTGGAAATACGGTTTCAAGTCGATCAAGTCGATCGTCAAGCTATCCTTCGTCAAGGAACGCCCGGTCGGCTTCTGGGAGCAGCTGCAGAGCAGCGAATATGGCTTCTGGGCGAATGTGAACCCGGACGTGCCGCATCCGCGCTGGAGCCAGGCCACCGAGCGGGTGCTCGGAACCGACGAGCGCGTCGCCACCCAGCTCTACAATGGCTATGGCGCCGAGGTCGCAAGCCTCTATGGCGGGCTTGCCGCCGAGAAGCTGTGGATGTGAAGCCTAATACTTCCACTCCTTGGCCTTGGAGACGATGAAGTCGCGGAAGACGGTGACGCGCTTGGTTTCCTTCAGCTCCTCGGGATAGACGAAGTAGGTGTCGAACTGCCGGCGTCTCGATCGGCAGGTCGATCTGCACCAGGCCCGATTTCGCGCGCGACCATGTAATCGGCCAGCGAGGCGATGCCGACATGCCGGCCTGCACCGCGCGAGAGCCCATAGGCATTGTTGACCCTGGCACCGAGCGCCGCGGCGTGCCTTCGCGGCGGCCGGCGGTCTCGAGCCAGATTGACGTCGTCAGATAGGCGGCGCCTCGCCGAAGGTCAGGATCTTGTGCTTGTCGAGATCCTCGAGCGACTTCGGGATGCCGTGACTGCGCAGATATTCCGGCGAGGCATAGACGTGGTGATGCACGGTGAAGAGCTTGCGCTGGATGAGATCGGGCTGGGTCGGCCGGCGCAGGCGGATGGCGACATCGGCCTCGCGCATGGAGAGATCGAGTTCGCGGTCGTCGAGCAGCAGCGTGACGCTGATTTGCGGGATAGAGCTCGGTGAATTCCGTGATGCGCGGCGTGAGCCAGACCGAGCCGAGGCCAACCGTGGTGGTGATGCGCAATTCGCCCGACGGCTTTTCCTTCGAATCCATCAGGCGGGTCTGTGCGGCGGCCAGCTTGGTGAACACATCATGGGCGGTGCGGTAGAGCACCTCGCCCTGCTCGGTGAGGATGAGGCCGCGGGCATGGCGATGGAACAGCGGCACGTTGAGATCCTGTCTCGAGCGCGCTGATCTGGCGGCTGACGGCCGACTGCGACAGGGCGAGCTCATGGCCCGCATGGGTGAAGCTTCCGGCATCCGCCACCGCGTGAAAGATCCTGAGCTTGTCCCAATCCATGGCCGTGCTACTCGGCAGCCTTGCGGACTTCGCTCAGCTGCCATGGCAGATATTTTTCCGCTTCGAGGGCCGCCATGCAGCCCATGCCGGCGGCGGTGACGGCCTGGCGATAGATATCGTCGGTGACATCGCCGGCCGCATAGACGCCAGGAATGGCGGTTGCCATCGAGTTGTCGCCGATGATCAGGTAGCCGCCCTGCTTGAAGGGCAATTGGCCCTCGAACAATTCGGTTGCGGGCTTGTGGCCGATGGCGATGAAGACGCCATCGTCGGCAACAGAAGTCCTGCGTCGCTCCGGTCTTGACATTTCTGCAGGCGGGCGCCGGTTACGCCCTTTGGGATCGCTGTGCCAATAACATCATCGAGCACGGTATCCCAGATGACCTTGATCTTTGGATGGGCGAATAGGCGGTTCTGCAAGATGCGCTCGGCCTTGAACTCATTGCGGCGGTGAACCACGTGACTTCGCTGGCGAAATTGGTGAGGAACAGCGCTTCTTCGACCGCGGTGTTGCCGCCGCCGATGACCAGCACCTTCTTGTCGCGATAGAAGAAGCCATCGCAGGTGGCGCAGGCCGAGACGCCGAAGCCCTTGAACTGGTGCTCCGAGGGCAGGTCCAGCCACTTGGCCTGGGCGCCGGTGCAGATGATCAGCGCATCGCAGGTGTAGACCTGGCCGCTAGTCGCCCTTCAGCCAGATGGGCTTGTCCTTCAGATCGGACTTCGGTGATGGTGTCGGACGATCACTCGGTGCCGACATGCTCGGCCTGGGCCTTCATCTCCTCCATCAGCCAGGGGCCCTGGATGACGTTGGCAAAGCCCGGGTAGTTCTCAACATCGGTGGTGATGGTGAGCTGGCCGCCCGGCTGGATGCCCTGAATCAGCACCGGCTTCAGCATGGCGCGGGCGGCATAGATTGCAGCGGTATAACCCGCCGGGCCCGAACCGAGGATCAGGACGCGGCCGTGGCGGGAAATCATGCCGGCCTCCGGTTTCACAAGGGGTGCAGACAGCTTAGGTATGTGCTTGGAGCATAGCTTGCAAGCCGCCGCTGGCAAGGGTAAGCATGCCGGCGGTGGATAACACGACTGGTCGCATGGCGCCGCCCCGATGAACGACAAGAACGAGCGCGGCTTGAAGGCACCTTTCAAGCTCGACCGGACCGACCTCAAAATTCTTCGGCAGCTGCAGGCGGACGGGCAAATCACCAATGTCGAGCTGGCCCGGCGGGCCGGATTGTCGCCGGCGCCCTGCCTCAGGCGGGTGCGGGCGCTGGAGGAGGCCGGCCTGATCCAGGGCTACCGGGCAACCCTTCGACGCCACCCGCCTCGGCTACGGCATCGTGCTGTTCGCCCTGGTCGGGCTGGCGAGCCAGGCCGAGAGCGAGCTCAGGGCGTTCGAGCAGCTGGTCCGGCGCTGGCCTCTGGTTCGCGAGTGCCACGCGCTGTCCGGCGATGCCGATTACCTTCTCACCTGCGTTGCGCCCGACCTCGAGACCGCCCAGCAATTCGTCATTGCCGAGCTCACGGCAGCGCCCAATGTGCAGAGCGTCAGGACGATGCTGACCTTGAAGACGGTGAAGTCCGAACCGCGCGTACCGCTCGGCGAGCATTGAGGCGGGATCTTCGAAATCCCGCCGCTGATGGTGCTCAGGCCCTATGGCGAGGATGCGCCGAAGCAGCCGCGCCGGCGCCCGACTGGGCCCCGTTGCGGACGCGGATGATCTCGTAGCTCTTGCCGCCGCCCGGCGTCATGACCTCGACGCTGTCGCCCTTGTGCTTGCCGATCAGCGCGCGGGCAATGGGCGAGGTGATGGAGATCTTGCCCGACTTCACATCGGCCTCGAACTCGCCGACGATCTGATATTCGGCCTCGTCGTCGGTATCCTCGTCGACCACCGTGACGGTGGCGCCGAACTTGACCGAATCGCCGGACAGCTTGGTAATGTCGATGACGTCGGCCCGCGACAGCTTGTCCTCGAGGTCGAGCACGCGGGCCTCGATCCAGCCTTGCCGCTCCTTGGCGGCGTGGTATTCGGCATTTTCGGACAGATCGCCATGGGCGCGGGCCTCCTCGATCTGCTCGATGATGCGCGGCCGCTCCACCGTCTTCAGATGCCTGATCTCGTCCATCATCGCGGCGTAGCCCACCGCGGTCATCGGAACCTTGTCCATCACGGTCCTTCAATCGTCACAGTTCACCTTGCAAACGCCGCAGACCAGCGGCGCCGGCAATATCTTCCAACACTTCCGGAAGCCGGACCCCTTGTCCCCCGATCGCTGGCACAGGCCGACGACCGAAGGACGCGCGCCTCGCAGCAGCCCTAAGGCGGCGGCGAGGCGCTTCCGGTGATGGGAAGTGTAATACCCAACCAAGCGGCGTTCAAGAGGTTGCGGCAGCTCATCCACAGGTTGTGGAAGGCCATCGGATTCGCTTGGCTGGCAAGTGCTGCTAAAAGTCCGCCAACGGACGCTGGAGAAATGCGCTGAACAGCGCCTGCATCTTAGGCGAGCCGAACCTCACGACATACTCCTCAGCTTCTTGCAGATCGAGCTGACTTTGAAATTCAGCGAGCAGATATTTGAACACCCGCGGACTCTTGTAGTGGATCGCGTCCGTGAATTCCGCACGAAGATGGATCGAGACCGAGTTCGACCATGCGCTTAACGACTTCATGAGCTTCAAGCTCGATCGCCGAGTGCAGCGCTAGCACAATGTCCTCTTTGGCCACATTTTTAATGTCCTCTTTGGCCACATTTTTAATGAAGCGATCCAGCAACTGTCGCGCCAACTCGCGCTCGCTGTGGTCAATGGCCAGGTCGATCGCCTCTAGCAAGCTTCGAGCAGATGGCGCGGGCCTACTCAAGAAACCGTGCAACACCTTGCCCAGCTGTACATCGTCCAAACGGTGCGCAACCAGCCATCTGCCAGTGATGAAGTCGCACTTGTGGATAGCCGAAATCATCGCATCTTGAAGACACGCAGTTCCGCAAGCTGCGATGAGCCTGTCAATCTTGCTAGTGCCTCTGCACCGAATGGCAAATCTGACCGCGGCTTCCCGTTTGCGAGGATCTGTGAGGTTGCGACACAACAACCCGAACAACGCCTCATCATATGTTCGCATCACCGCGCCTATGTCCTCTTCGCAAGGCTCGATTTTGATCAAATGCTTGCACATGTCGCGGCGACCCAACTCCAGAAGTGGCGTAAATATGGCGAGACTCCTTGGCCGCGGTGACCCACATGGTCAGCAGCTCGTCATCGCCTGTTGCGATGACCTTCTCGGCGTGGCTGCCATCCATCGGTGTTCCGAGGTTGATAAGGAGCTTCGCACACATCGAAATGGCGGGCGTCCAGGACGATGCCGAACGCCTTCGCGGATAGGGGAACGCCACAATCGAGCACCAGCGTTTGAACCACAGTCTTGTGGTCCCGTGCGGTTGCTTCATCGAAGGGCATCGGTCCGTTCTGATCCGGATGATCAAAGAACGGCACGACTTCGCCTTTGGCTGTCGCGATTTGTTCAGTCCTCGCCTTGTCTACAATAAGCAGGACGATATCCAAGGGCAGCTGTCTCTTGATGGCGAGTGTCAGTGCGTTGCACCCCGCATATTCGCCCGATCCCACAATCGCCGAAACCATCGCTCCTTGATCAAAATACCTTTTGATTGTCTCTAGATCGACGGCATTCGGCGTTGGCACCAGCAGAGCCTGGATCAAAGGCGTATTCCCCTCCGCATTCGGAATATGAACGAGGGGATCAGGTCCCACCGTTCTGGTTTCCGCATGAGCAGGCGCCTGAAAGTTGCTCGGAATTCCCGCGTTGAATCCACCACCGATACGACCAGTCATTGTGCCACCCCCGAGGATCACAAACTGTCGTGTCTCCTATCACCCCCACTGATGATCACCTGTGCCATATGGCACAGGATCATGATTTTCCGTGGTAGTCCTGCAGCGGCCGGACCTCGAGGGTGCCGGCCCGCTGGGCGGCGATGCGCCGGTGGCGGCGAGAATGCCGGGAAGCGTGGTGTAGTAGGGCACCTTCTGCAGCAGGGCGGTCTGGCGGATCGATTTCGAATCGGACTCGAGGACGAGGCGCCTTCGGTGGTGTTGAGGACCAGCTGGATTTCGCCGTTCTTGATCGCATCGACCACATGCGGGCGGCCTTCCAGGACCTTGTTGATCTTGGTCGACGGGCAACGCCCTGCTCCCCGAGATAGCGCTGGGTGCCGCCGGTGGCGACGATGCTGAAGCCCAGCTCGACCAGCTGCGTCATGGCGGCAGAGCATGCGCGGCTTGTCGGGGTCCTTGACCGAGATGAAGACGGTGCCGGCCACCGGCATGCGCATGCCGGCGCCGAGCTGGCTCTTGGCGAAGGCCATGTCGTAGTCGCGGTCGAGCCCCATGACTTCGCCGGTCGAGCGCATTTCGGGCCCAAGCAGAATATCGACGCCGGGGAAGCGGTTGAAGGGGAAAACCGCTTCCTTGACAGCGATGTGCGTGAGCTTCCGGGTGCTTGAAGCCGAAGGCGGCGAGCTTCTCGCCGGCCATGACGCGGGCGGCGATCTTGGCGACGGGCATGCCGATCACCTTGGCGACGAAGGGCACGGTGCGCGAGGCGCGCGGATTCACTTCGAGGACGTAGACTACATCATCCTTGATGGCGAATTGCACATTCATCAGGCCGACGACGTTCAGCGCCAGCGCCAGCTCGCGCGGTCTGGCGCTCCATCTCGGCGATGATCGGCGCTTTCAGCGAATAGGGCGGGAGCGAGCAGGCGCTGTCGCCGGAATGGATGCCGGCTTCCTCGATATGCTCCATGACGCCGGCGACGAAGACATCCTTGCCGTCGCAGATCGCATCGACATCGACCTCGATGGCGTTGGAGAGATAGCTGTCGATCAGCACCGGGCTCGTGCCCGAGACGACCACCGCCTCGGTGATGTAGCGCTCGAGCTGCTCGTCGTCGCGGACGATCTCCATGGCGCGGCCGCCCAGCACATAGGACGGGCGGATGACCACGGGAAAGCCGATCTTGGCGGCGATCCTTGCGCGCCTCGGCGGCGGAGCGGGCGATGCCGTTTTCCGGCTGGCGCAGTTTCAGCTTCTGCAGCAGCTTGGCGAAGCGGTCGCGGTCTTCGGCGAGGTCGATGGCGTCGGGCGTGGTGCCGAGAATGGGCACGCCGCCTGCTTCGAGTGCCTTGGCGAGCTTCAGCGGCGTCTGGCCGCCGAACTGGACGATGACGCCGTTGAGCGTGCCGTGTTGCTGCTCGGCATGGATGATCTCGAGCACGTCCTCGGCGGTCAGCGGACTCGAAATAGAGCCGGTCGGAGGTGTCGTAGTCGGTCGACACCGTCTCCGGATTGCAGTTGACCATGATCGATTCATAGCCCGCATCATGCAGCGCGAAGCAGGCATGGCAGCAGCAATAGTCGAACTCGATGCCCTGGCCGATGCGGTTGGGACCGCCGCCGAGGATGATGATCTTCTGCCGGTCGGACGGCCGCGCCTCGTTGCCGTCGTCGCCGGTGGCAGCCGGTCTCATAGGTCGAATACATATAGGCGGTGGGCGAGGCAAATTCGGCGGCGCAGGTATCGATGCGCTTGAAGACCGGGCGCACGCCAAGCTTGTGGCGATGCGTGCGGACCTTGTCCTCGGTGAGTGCCGGCAAGTGTCGCCAGGCGGCGATCGGAAAAGCCCATGGCCTTGAGCGTGCGGAGATTGACGGCATCTTGGGCAGGCCGCGCTCGCGGATCTTCTCTTCGGTTTCGCACGATCTCCTCGATCTGGCGGAGGAACCAGGGATCGTAGTTGCAGGAGGCATGAATATCCTTGACGCTGGCGCCGAGCCGGAAGGCCTGGGCGACTTTGAGGATGCGGTCGGGGGTGGGCGTGCCGAGCGCGGCGCGGATGGCGTTCTTGTCGTCGCCTTCGCCGGCGCCCTGAATCGCGATCTCATCGAGACCGGTGAGGCCGGTCTCGAGGCCGCGCAACGCCTTCTGCAGCGATTCCTGGAAGGTGCGGCCGATCGCCATGACTTCGCCCACCGATTTCATCGCGGTGGTGAGGGTCGGATCGGCGCCGGGGAATTTCTCGAAGGCAAAGCGCGGGATCTTGGTGACGACATAATCGATGGTCGGCTCGAAGGCAGGCGGGCGTGGCGCCGCCGGTGATGTCGTTGGCGAGTTCATCGAGCGTGTAGCCGACGGCGAGCCTGCGCCGCGACCTTGGCGATCGGAAAGCCGGTGGCCTTGGAGGCCAGCGCGGAGGAGCGCGAGACGCGCGGGTTCATCTCGATGACGACGAGGCGGCCGTCGGCGGGATTGACGGCGAACTGGACGTTCGAGCCGCCGGTCTCGACGCCGATCTCGCGCAGCACCGCGATCGAGGCGTTGCGCATGATCTGGTATTCCTTGTCGGTCAAGGTCAGCGCCGGCGCGACGGTGATCGAATCGCCGGTGTGCACGCCCATCGGATCGATGTTCTCGATCGAGCAGACGATGATGCAGTTGTCGTCCTTGTCGCGGACGACCTCCATCTCATATTCCTTCCAGCCGAGCACCGATTCCTCGATCAGCACTTCGGCGGTCGGGCGAGGCATCGAGGCCGCGCTCGACGATGTCGAAGAATTCCTCGCGGTTATAGGCGATGCCGCCGCCGGTGCCGCCGAGCGTGAAGGACGGGCGGATGATGCAGGGCAGGCCGATGTCGAGCATGCCTCGAAGGCTTCGACCAGCGCGGTTGCGGTACTTGAGCGCTCGGCTCGCCGCCGCCCACTCGACGCTCGATGTCGGCCGCCAGCGGCCACTCGGCGGCATGGCTCGCGGTCGCCTCCTTGGCGGCCGAGCATTGGCCAGCATCGACGGGCGTCGAGCCGATCTCTTCATGGCCTCGCGGAACAGCTCGCGATCCTCGGCCTTGTCGATGACTTCGGCCTTGGCGCCGATCATCTCGACGCCGAATTTGTCGAGGACGCCCATCCGGTTGAGGGTCAGCGCGGTGTTGAGCGCCGTCTGGCCGCCCATGGTGGGGAGCAGCGCGTCGGGCCGCTCCTTCTCGATGATCCGGGCGACGATTTCCGGCGTGATCGGCTCGATATAGGTGGCGTCGGCCAGATCCGGATCGGTCATGATGGTGGCCGGATTGGAATTGACCAGGATGATCCGGTAGCCCTCGGCCTTGAGGGCCTTGCAGGCCTGGGTGCCGGAATAGTCGAATTCGCAGGCCTGGCCGATGATGATCGGTCCAGCCCCGATGATGAGGATGGTGTCGATATCGGTTCTTCTGGGCATCCGTGTTCCGCGCAAACGCCCGGTTCCCTGACACCACCGCAGGTAATCACGCAAAGCTTTCCTGCCGGTCAGCGGCGGAACAGCGCGGCGATCTCGAGGTGGGTCGTCCAGCGGAACTGATCGATTATCGCCAAGCTTGCGATCGTCCAGCCGGCCGCATGGAGGATGCCGGCGTCGCGGGCGAAGCTCCGCGGGTCGCAGGAGACCGCGACGATGCGGCGGAGCCGGGCGCCGGCCAGCTGGCGCGCCTGGGCTTCGGCGCCCTGGCGCGGCGGGTCGAACACGACCGCATCGACGGCGCCAAGCTCCTCGCGGCTGAGCGGATGGCGGAAGAGATCGCGCGGTTGCGCCGCGACCGGCTTGAGCCCGGAAGCATGGGCGGCAGCCTGGCGTAGCGACAGGACCGCGGCCGCATCGAAATCATAGGCGAGGACCGGCACGGTTTCGGCGAGCCGCAGCGCAAACGGGCCGAGGCCGCAGAACAGGTCCGCCACCCGGCGGGCGCCGGCGCAGCCCTCGGTCACCAGCCGGGCAAGCTCCGCTTCGCCTCGCGCCGTTGCCTGCAGGAAGCACCCCGGCGGCAGCACCATGGTGGCGCGGCCCATCGGCAGCACCGGCTGGCGCCGCACCGCGATCGGTTCGCCGCCGCGCGTGAGCCGTGCGAGATCGAGCGCCTCGGCACTGGCGGCGAGGCGCGAGCGCTGTTCGGGCGAGGGGTCGAAGCCGCGCAGGTCGCAGTCGATGCCGCTCGTGCTTGCCGTCAGCTGGGCATCGATCTGGCGGAAGCGGCCGGCGGCCCCCGCCAGCGCCGCGACGATGGCGGGGGCCTGGCGCAGCACCGGCACCGCCACCGGGCAGGTCTCGATCGGGACGATGGCAGGGCTTCTGGCGGCCATATAGCCGATCGCCGGCCTGCCGCGGTCGAGCCGGGCATGGAGGGTGAGGCGGCGCCTGCCCTCCCCTTCCGCAAGGACATAGTCGATCCCCGCGCCCGGCAGCGGCACGCCCCGCTGCGCCAGCGCCTCTGCGAGCCGGCTCGTCTTCCATTGGCGCGCCGCGGCGTCGGTGACGTGCTGCAGCTGACAGCTGCCGCAGGTGCCGTAATGCGGGCAGAAGGGCGCGGCACTCTCGAGGTCGCTCGGCAGGGTCGGCGCGCCCATCTCAGGCGGTCTCGCCGCTCAGATCCGTGATGCCGGTGCTGGCGCCTTCGCCCTGGCGCAGCCGCTCGACAAGCTCGGGAAGGAGATCGCGCAAACCGTCCGCCAGGCGCCATGGCGGGTTGACGAGCAGGAGACCCGAGCCGGCAAGGCCCCTGCCCTCGACCGGCCGGCGGACATCGAGCCGGACATCGAGCATCTTCGGCAGGGCCAGCGCCGCGGCCGCGCCCCGGATTCGGGCGGCGAGATCATCGCCGGTCACCGGATACCACAGGGCGAAGACGCCGGTGGCGAAGCGGCGGTGGCCCGCGCCCAGCATGGAGATCGCGCGCTCGCGATCGTCGGCCGTCTCATAGGCGGGATCGATCAGGACGATGCCGCGGCGCTCCGGCGGCGGCAGCTGCGCCTTGACCACGAGGCCGGCATCGAGACGCGTGATCCTGACCCGGGCATCGCGCCGATAGCTGGCGGCAAGGCGGGCATGATCCTCGGGATGGAGCTCGTTGAGTGCCAGGCGGTCCTGCGCCCTGAGGCGAAGCCGGGCGATCTCGGGCGAGCCCGGATAATGCCGGATGCCGCCCTGTCCGTTGACCGCGGCGATGGCGCTGCGCCAGGGAGCGAGCACCGCCTCGGCGCGCATCGACAGCGGCACCGCCGCGCCGGTTTCGTCATAGAGCCGGCCGACGCCGTCGCGCCATTCGGCGGTGCGGCCGGCGGCATCGCCTGTCAGATCATAGACACCGATGCCGGCATGGGTGTCGAGGACGCGGAACGGCGTCTCCTTGGCTTCGAGCTGTTCGATCATGAAGGCGAGCACGACGTGCTTCAGCACGTCGGCATGGCTTCCGGCATGGAAGGCGTGGCGGTAGTTCATGCCTTATCTGTAAGGGGCCGCCGCCAGACGCTCAACCGGTGGTAAAATTGGAACCGGAAGGCGAGGCACCCCTCGCCTTCCGACAGCAACCTTAGAGAAATCAGGCGCGCGCCCGAGCCCCTTCGGTGATTGCATTGGCGATCTTCTGCGACACATAGCCCAGGACCGCGCCGATCACCATCGACACGACGACGGTGGTGAACGGTCCGGTGCCGAGGCCGAAGTCGAGGGCATCGCCGCCTTTCAGCAGTCCAAAGGCCGCGACCGCCGCATAGCCGTAGACCGCCGCCGGTATTGCCGACAGCATCGGTACCTGCGCCGCCAGGATCATGACCGCCACCGTGACCGCGACCCAAATGCCGGCGCCGACCGCGCCGCCACCGAACCTGGCGATCAGGACCAGCGCCACCGTGGCGCAGATCGCACCCCAGATATTGGCCGCGATCGTGTTCTTGAGGCCGGCCTCGCCCCCGCCGACATGATAGAAGCATGCCCAGGCAATGAAGGTCGCCCAGATCTGCAGGCCGAAGGCGGCCATGGGACCGACGTAAAGCCAAGTGGCGGCGCCACCCAGGACGCCGATCACGATGGCAAGTGCTGTGATGAGATTCATGTTTCCTCCTGGAACTCCCGCTGTTCCAACTGCCATGGCTGGCAAAAGGCATGCCCGTGGGTACCCCACCCCTGAGCACTCGAGGATCTTACCTTGTTACGCTTTTCACCCCGAGACGTCCCCTGACGCCACCTGTGTGGCATTATATCCTCAATTACGCGGTAAATACATGTGGATGTGGCAGAAAAATGAGCTGGATTCCTGCCGTTTTCCAAACTTATCCGCTGAAACATCATGGCAATTTCAGGATTGACCTTCCCGCTCTACCAAAGTGATTCGGTCATGCCCGAGCCTGTGCCGACCCCCCTGACAGTCCGCCGGTCAGCGCCTATATTCCCGCCCGATGGGACATTCACGACAATCAGGCGGTTTCCGCGAAATCGCCGGCAAAGCCGCGGGAAGGCTATCCCGAGGGCGAAGGGGAGGTTCGTGGCCTGAGACCGGATCCGCGGGCCGATACCTCGGGACCGCGCGACGGGCTGCAGCATCTGCGGCCCGACATGCCGAACCTGCCGACGTTCACGCCGTACCGGCCGCCGCGGCCGGAGAAATCGGAAGGCGGCACCGCGCTGCGAGATCGTCTCGCCGATTCGAGCCGCAGGGCGACCAGCCGCACGGCCATCGCCGAGCTCGTCGAGGGCGTCATGCGCAAGTCGAGCGCGACCAGGTGCTGCTCGGCGTCACCGGCTCGGGCAAGACCTTCACCATGGCGCATGTCATCGAGCACACCCAGCGCCCGGCGCTCATTCTCGCGCCCAACAAGACGCTCGCCGCCCAGCTCTATGGCGAGTTCGCGAGCTTCTTTCCGGACAACGCGGTCGAATATTTCGTCTCCTACTACGATTACTACCAGCCGGAAGCCTATGTGCCGCGCACCGACACCTATATCGAGAAGGAATCCTCGATCAACGAGCAGATCGACCGCATGCGCCATTCGGCGACGCGCGCGCTGCTCGAACGCGACGACGTGATCGTCGTCGCCTCGGTCTCCTGCATCTACGGCATCGGCGATGTCGAGACCTATTCGGCGATGACCTTCGCGGTGAAGAACGGCGAGCGCATCGTCGCAGCGCCAGCTGCTCGCCGATCTCGTGGCGCTGCACTACAAGCGCAACGACCAGAATTTCGTGCGCGGCACCTTCCGGGTGCGCGGCGACACGGTCGAACTCTTCCCCTCGCATTTCGAGGATCGCGCCTGGCGCCTGTCGCTGTTCGGCGACGAGATCGAAGCAGATCACCGAATTCGATCCGCTGACCGGCCAGAAGACGGCCGAGCTCGACAGCGTCAAGATCTATGCCAACTCGCATTACGTGACGCCGAAGCCGACGCTCGAACAGGCGGTCAGGCGCATCAAGGACGATCTGCGCCTCCGGCTCGAGGAATTCAACGCGGCCGGCCGCCTGCTCGAAGCGCAGCGGCTCGAACAGCGCACCCTGTTCGACATCGAGATGATGATGGCGACCGGCTCCTGCGCCGGCATCGAGAACTATTCGCGCTATCTCACCGGCCGCAAGCCCGGCGAGCCGCCGCCGACGCTTGTTCGAATATCTGCCCGACAATGCGCTGGTCTTCGTCGACGAAAGCCACGTCACCATCCCGCAGATCGGCGGCATGTTCCGCGGCGACTTCAACCGCAAGGCGACGCTTGCCGAATTCGGCTTCCGCCTGCCCTCGGCGATCGACAACCGGCCGCTGCGCTTCGAGGAATGGGACGCGATGCGGCCGCAGACCGTCTGCGTCTCGGCGACGCCCGGCGGCTGGGAAATGCAGCAGCACCGGCGGCGTCTTCGCCGAGCAGGTGATCCGCCCGACCGGCCTCATCGATCCGCCGGTCGATGATCCGCCCGGTCAAGACCCAGGTCGACGATCTCATCGCCGAATGCCGCGAGGTCGCCCAGCAAGGGCTACCGCGCGCTGGTCACCGTGCTCACCAAGCGCATGGCCGAGGACCTCACCGAATACATGCATGAGCAGGGCATCCGCGTGCGCTACATGCATTCCGACATCGACACGCTGGAGCGCATCGAGATCATCCGCGACCTGCGGCTCGGCGCCTTCGACGTGCTGGTCGGCATCAACCTGCTGCGCGAAGGCCTCGACATTCCGGAATGCGCCCTCGTCGCCATTCTCGATGCCGACAAGGAAGGCTTCCTGCGCTCCGAGACCTCGCTGATCCAGACGATCGGCCGCGCCGCGCGCAATGTCGACGGCAAGGTCATTCTCTATGCCGATCAGATCACCGGGCTCGATGGAGCGCGCCATGGCCGAGACCGACCGGCGGCGCGACAAGCAGATGGCCTATAACATCGAGCAACGGCATCACGCCGGAAAGCATCAAGAAGCACATCTCCGACATCATGTCACTCGGTCTATGAGCAGGACCATGTGCAGGTCGATGCCGGCGCTCGCCGAGGACGGCAGCGCCGCTCATCGGCCACAATCTCGAGCAAGGTCCTCGCCGACATGGAGAAGCGGATGCGCGAGGCCGCCGCCAATCTCGAATTCGAGGAAGCCGCGCGCCTGCGCGACGAGGTCAAGCGCCTGAAGGCGGTCGAACTCGCGGTGATGGACGATCCGCTTGCCCGCGATGCCGGCGCGGCCGCTGGCCGCCGGTCGCGCATCGAGCGGCCGGAGGCCGCCTGGCCGCAGCCGAAGGCGCCGAGCCGCCGCCCCGGCTCGTCCGGCGGCAAGCCCGGAACCCGCACCTTCCGCAACAAGGGGGCGAAATAGGCTTCGTGGTCAGTTGATCCCGTCGTCGGTGGCGACGCCGGCGGTCGGGAAGTTGGTCGCCTTGCGCGACATGACGAGGACGCGGGTGCCGATCGGGCAGCGCAGATAGAGTTCCGCCACATCCTGGTTCAACATCCGGATGCAGCCCGACGACATCGCCTTGCCGATCGACATCGGCTGGTTGGTGCCGTGGATGCGGAACAGCGTATCCTTGTCGTGGTCGTCGAAAAGATAAAGGGCGCGGGCGCCCAGCGGGTTCTCGGGACCGCCCGGCATGCCATTGGCCCACGGCCGGGCATTGGGGTCGCGCTCGACCATCTCCTTCGGCGGAAACCACCACGGCCATCGCGACTTGCGGCCGATCTTGGCGCGGCCGGACCATTCGAAGCCATCGCGCCCGACGCCGACGCCATAGCGCACCGCCAGCCCCTGCTCGATCACGTGGTAGAGATGGCGGTTGTCGGAATCGATGATGATCGTGCCGGGCCATTCGCTGCCGCGATATTCGACGATCTGGCGACGATATTGCGGTGGGATCATCCGCATGTTGGTGGGCGGAATCGGGTAATCCGGCTCCATGCCGGGCGGCGGCGGACCGGTGGCGCTGACCCGGCAATGGCCGGGTCGTTCCGGTGTAGCGCGGGTCGACCGCGGTACCGTGGCCGGGAACCGGCGGATAGTCGGGAAATTGGTCGCCATTGAGCCAGCGGCCGATGGCCGACGGATCGAAACTCTGGGCGTGGAGACCGCGCGGCAGCGCCCCCGCTGCCAGAAGCCCCGCACCCGCCAGGAGCAGACGGCGGCAATTCAACAGGTCGCGGCGCGTCGGCGTCGTCATTGGCGTCCCTCCTATTCCCCGTCCAAGAACACCTCAGACATGGCGAAATCTCGGCAACCATTCGTGGTTGCTGAGGAAATTTCTCGCATCATGAAAGCAGGCGATGGTTAAGGTCAAATTGAAATCGGCGAAAAGAGTTCCGTCACGCTGGAGTTGCAACTTTCCTATCGCAGCGGCAACCAGCTAAACTTAAGGCTGTTCCGCATGACGAGGCGCTTGCAAAGGGGCTCGGACCGTCGCATATCTCAACGTGCCGGCATGCCCCGTGGTGGGGTATGGCTTCGGAACATGCGGCTGAGAACTCCCGGGCCTTAAGAAGCCCGGTACCTTTCCCGACGTTCGACGCGGCAGGTCCTGAGCGCGTGCAGGATCTGCGGACTGGCTAAATTCACGACACGCGGCCAGCGGGAAAGGACATCTTCCATGGCGCAGCAGAAGGGCACCATCAAGTTCTTCAACACCACCAAGGGCTATGGCTTCATCACGCCCGAAGGTGGTTCGAAGGACATCTTCGTCCACATTACGGCGCTCGAGCGGTCGGGCATCCGCGAGGTGCGCGAGGGGACCACGGTCTTCTTCGACGTCGAGGATGATCGGCGCGGACGCGGTCAGCAGGCGACCAACATCAAGCTTGCCTGAGACGCGACGGCTTCATCGAAGCTCGAACCGATCCGATTTGATGCCGCCGCCTGGCCAGCCGGGTGGCGGTTTTGCATTTCCATGCCAGCCGAATGAACGTGCCGCAGGCGGCAGGCTCGTCCCCTCAGGCGAGAAAGGGATTGGTCAGGCGCTCTTCACCGACGGTGCTGCCCGGTCCATGGCCGCACAGGAAGGTGAACTGATCGCCGAGCGGCAGGATCCTGCTCTTGATCGAGTGGATCAGGTCCTCATGGCTGCCGCGGGGCAGATCGGTTCGGCCGACCGAACCGCGGAACAGCACATCGCCGAACAGCCCGAAATTGAGGGCGCGATTGACGAAGACGACATGGCCGGGCGTATGGCCAGGGCAATGCAGCACCTCGAAGGTGCGATCGCCGATCTCGACGGTGTCGCCTTCCTCCAGCCAACGGTCCGGTTCGACCGGGCGGGCCGGAATGCCATATTGCGCCCCGCTCTCCGGCAGGCGGGCGAGGAGCCAGTCATCGTCGCGATGCGGCCCGACGATCTCGACGCCGGTGCGCTCGGCGAGCTCGGCCGCCCCGCCGGCATGATCGATATGGCCATGGGTCAGGAGGATGCGGTCGAGCGTAACCCCCATCTCGCTCACCGCACGCAGGATGTCGTCGACATCGCCGCCGGGGTCGACGACGACGCCATGCATGGTCTTCGGCGACCACAACAGGGCACAGTTCTGCTGAAATGGCGTGACCGGCAGGATCGCTGCCTGGAGCGGCAGCGTCGGTTCGCTCGTCGTCATGGTGGCGCGTCCTGCCCGGTGGCGCGCATCACCGGCTGCGTGCCGTGACGGCTCTGGCCGCCCTGATTCGCGCGCCGCCATTGGTCAAGGGCTGCGGCCTGGTATTGGCGGCGATGATGAAGGGCTGGCGCATCAGCGGGTGGCGCTGCGCCGCATCGAAGGCATCGTGCTTCCTGGCGCATTCCTTCCACATCTGATTGAGGATGCCGGTGGCCATCGCCTGCGCTGCCTCGCAGCTCCTGGCGCTGATGGCGCGCACCGCCTGCTCGACCTTCGTGGCGCAGCCGATCCAGATTTCGCGGTGCACACCCTCATGCTGCCGGACGAAGCCTTCGAAGGATTGCCAGCGGCTGCGCAGCCCCGGCGACAGGGTGACGCCGGGCCTGAGCCTGGGCAGGCGCATGGTGAAATCGAGCTTCATCCGATAATTGGCGATGCGGCAGCCGGAGGCCCCGGGGGCCAGCGAGCCGTCCTGCCCGCCCGCCACCTCGGTCGCGGCATAGGCCTTGTCGCCATTCACCGTCGGCCCCTTCTGGACCAGCGACTGGTGAAGCGCCGAAGCGTCCATCCCCGACACGGTGAAATACTGATAGCGGACCCTGACGACTGGCTTCGACAAGGCCGGCTCCGCTGCGGTTGCAAGGGTAACCAGCGTGCTGGCAACGAACCAGCCGACGACAGTGCGGCTCAGCATGGGCGCTCTCTCCCGAATTCCCGCCGCTAGCATTACCCAAGAGGGGCCATTCTTTCAATCCTCGGCACGAAAACTTCACTTGTCCGCCGTCCCCCCCTCTATCATAAAGGTTGATGCGGCAGCGCCGTCCGGCGCCGTCGCAGGCCAGGCTTGTGCCAACGGTTACGATTGCTTTCGGCGCATAAGGGCGCACCATTGCTTGACTTTCCGCCGCATGAGCTTGCTTCGCCGGCCCTTCCGGGCGGCTGCCCGCGTCGGGCCGGAGCGAAACGTGAAGGGAACGAGGGAGTGACTTTCCCATGCGCCAGAGAGGTACTGTCAAGTTCTTCAATCAGGCCAAGGGCTATGGATTCATTTCGCCGGAGGGCGGCGGCAAGGACATTTTCGTGCACATAACCGCCGTGCAGCGCTCCGGACTGCCGGACCTTACCGAGGGGATGAAGCTGTCCTACGAGATCCAGCCCGACAAGCGCGGGCGCGGGCCGCAGGCGGTCGAGCTGCAACTCGTCTGATTTCCATTCATTTTCGGCGCAAGCGGGCTTTCAACACAATGGGATAGGTTCTGGCATATGGCGGCTTGCGGTCCTGGTCGGCATGCTGGCGGCCGGCTTGCCCATGGGCGCCAATGCCGATGCGGGATGCAAGTGCCGCAGTGGCGGACAGAGCTACGATCTGGGCGCGGTGGTGTGCATTCGCGGCCAGCTCGCCCGCTGCGAGATGTTCCTCAACAACACCTCGTGGAAAATCATTGCCGACAGCTGCCCGCAGACCCGCGCGCCGCCGCCCGGCGCGCCCCGCCAAACCCTGCTCGCCGCATGCCGGATGCCACCATCCTCGCCCCGCGGCTGAGGCGCTGGCGCTGGCTCGGCGCCATCGCCATTGCCGCCTGCGCCCTCGGCGCCGCCGGCGGCGCCGTGGCCCGGGGACCACAGCCTGGCCAGTTCGACTATTACGCGCTGGCGCTGTCCTGGTCGCCGACCTATTGCGGCTCCAATTCCGGGCAGGACGATGTCCAGCAATGCGGTCGCGGCCGGCGCTATGGCTTCGTGCTGCACGGCCTGTGGCCGCAATGGCAGCGCGGCTGGCCGGAATTCTGCGCCACCGGCTCCTCCTGGCTTGCCGAGGATATCGTCAGGCGCATGCTCGACATCATGCCGTCGCGGCAGCTCGTCATCCGTGAATGGAAGAAGCACGGCACCTGCTCGGGGCTTGATCAACAGGCCTATTTCGCATTGGCCCGCCGCCTCTTTTCGATGGTCCGGATCCCGGCGCGCTACCGCTCGCCGCAGGATCCGGTCAGCGCCGCGCCGAGCGATCTCGTCGCCGATTTTGCCGCGGCCAATCCCGGGCTCGCACCCGCCATGGTGGCGGTGAGTTGCGGCAACCGGCGCGACCGCGGCCGGCTGCAGGAGCTCAGGATCTGCTTCGACCGCGACGGCGCCTTCAGCGATTGCGGACCCCAACGAGGCACGCCAGTGCCGCGCCCGCGAGCTCGTCCTGCCGCCGGTGCGGTGACCCGATGAGCCGGCGCGACAACTTTCGGCGCGCGGCGAAACTTTGACGCGACTTCGGGCGTTGACACTGTTGGGGCTTTATCCGAAAGGACGCGGCATGCGCTTGGCGGTGGTGATTTTCTCCCTTCTCGCAGCGGTCGCGGTCCCGGCGGCGGCGCAGACCTCGAGCGTGCGACAGGTGACCCCGGCCGAGCGCGCCAAGATCGTCGACGTGCTGACGGCGCAGGGTTGCACCACCTTTGCGGAAGCGCGGGTGGTGAACGACGCCTTCGAAGTCAAGGATGTGCGCTGCGGCGGCGATCAACTTTATGACATGGTTTATGATCGAAATCTGAAAATGATTTCCATGAGCGAAAAACCCAAAAAATAGTGCTGTTCGGCACACCCCCCGTCTTAAGCATCGGCGATATTGCCGGCACGGCCGATCTTGTCGGTCTCGGATGACCTGTGCCGTTCAAGGGATCGCCATGGCAGTGCTCGACCATCATATGCTTCTCGCCGAACTCGGCCGCGCGGTCGCCATTCCCGACCTCGCCTTCGATGACGAGGGCTATTGCTGCCTGAGCTTCGACGAGACCATCCTCAATCTCGAGTTCCGCAATGACCGCCGCGATTTCCTGATCTATGCGCCGATCGGCCGGGTCGAGGCGCATCCGCCGCCCGATTATCTCGGTCGCCTGATGCAGGCAGGCTATGCGGCATCGCTGGCCAATGGCGGCGGCATCGGCCTCGATCACGTGGCGGGGGCCGTGATGTTCGTGCACACGATTCCGTTGCGCGGGCTGACGCCGGGCGATTTCACCGAGGAGATCCGCCGCCTCGTCGAGCGCATCGAGACCTGGCAGCGGGTCGTCGACGAGTTGCGGCATGCGCGGACCAACGGCAAGGGACAGGCGGCGGCGGACTACGCAAATGGCGCCGCGGTGATCAGAAGTTAGGGGGAGGAAGAGATGACGCGGATAGCCCACTTTCGTAATCTGGCGAGTGCCGATTCCAATGATTATGTCGTCTACAACGATGCAAAAAAGCGCTTTGAGCTCAATAATGAGAAGCAATGGAGTAATCACCGGCCCGTATCAGCCGGAAACTTTGCGAGAAGGCTGTTCGTCGAAGCTCTCAAGCGGGAGTATCCGGAAATTGCCCAGGAAATCGAGCCGCTTTTGCAGCAAAACGGCAAACCTCTCAAATCATGGCATGTCCAACGGGTGCTCGACAAAGTAGACGCAATGCAGGCTGCGAAAGTTAAGGATGCTCCCTACCAACCAGACCTTGACAAGCAGCTCGCTGCAGTGGAGGAAAGTGTCGCCGAATTCGTCGATGCCGTCGCCGCACCGACGGGAAATCTCCTCTTCTACACAAAAATAACTGAAGACTTCCGGGTTCTAGAAGGGTTCCAAAGGCAACGGGTGAAGCCTCCTTTGCTCGAAGCGCCGCCGGAGCTCCTGACGGAGCTGGAGGAGGCAGACACCGCATTGCGGCCAGTGGATCCGTCCGACCCTGTCGAATTCCCGACCGCCGAGCTTATCGAAACCCCGCATGTGTCGCCGCGGCAGCCACGCGGGATGAACCCGGCCAATTTTCGCAGAGGCCAGGCCAACCCATACGCGAACGAGGAGAACTGGAGCAAAAGCTCAAAAGGCAAGGAGCACGAGTACCAGCGTCCCTCTGAAGATGCGCCTTCGCCGGAAAAGGCCATGCGTTCGCTGACCAAAGCTCAGGCGTTCCGCATCGAGAAAGACCTCTATCGTCGTTTCAAAGCGATCAGCAATGATCAAAAGATCGCGGGCAAGAAGGACGAATTCGAGATTGACGCTGGCGACAAGCCTTTCGCGGAGCTGTTCCAGAAGCGCCGGATTGCAAAATTCTGGAAGACTTGACCTAAAGTGCGCGGCGACGAGCGTGTCGCTGGCGCAGCATTGGCAGCTGCCTGCAAAGATGGAGGATTGGCTGTCCCGCGTCACCAATGCCGAGTTCGGCGCTCGACACGTATCAGGTCGAAGGGGAAATGAACCTCCACTTGGAGCAACTAAAGACCGACATCGAAGCGATCGATGAAGCTCTGGCAAGTAACAACCTCACTGCTATTCACAAGTGAGAAACTCGGCGCGGCTCGCCGACAGCTCGAATCAATGCGCAACCAGCTGGAATTCTCCCGATAAATCCCCATGGACGGAGCTCAGCGATTATCTGAAAGGGATCCGGCCTACCCTGCCGGCTTGGACACCCCAGATTGACCACAAGGGTCGTTTTCATGCCCGGAAGATGCTGGAAAAGATTGGAATCGCCGACTACAACGAACGGAAGGACCCAATTCTAGAATTGGCCAATAGAATGGCCAAGGCGTACGATCTCTTGCGAATGGAGCTGTACGCCGGAGGCAGCTGGGACAGCGCCTACGAAAGGCCAGCACACAGGACAAGCATTTGCTGGACGAATATCGGCGGCGTTGTCTCATGACCATCGAAGACAAGGTCAAGACCGAGACCTCGGGTGTCCTCTTCGACAGAAAACAAAAACCTACGGCATCCTCGCCGACCCGAATGAGTCCGGATACGTCGGCGCGTCTCCTGGCAGCTCGACACCTACGCGCGGCGCCAATGGGGGGTCGCCAATCTGTGGATAGCGCTCGGCTATACGGACGAGGACGACTCCGGTCACAACTTGAGCACCAGCTTGCCGAAATTGCCGCCGGTATAGAGCTGCTGCAGCACGGCCGGGAAGGCGTCGAGCCCACCTTCCCGGACGTCCTCGCGCAATATCAACCGGCCCTCGCGATACCAGCCGACCAGCGCGGCGGTTGCCTCCTTGTACTGCTTGGCGAAGTCGAAGACGATGAAGCCCTGGACCTTGAGCCGCATGGTGAGCACGAAGCGCAGGTTGCGCGGCGCCGGCGGCGCTTCGGAGGCATTGTAGGCGGAGATGAGGCCGCACAATGCCACCCGGCCGAACGGGTTCATCCGCGCCAGCACGGCATCGAACACGGCGCCGCCGACATTCTCGAAATCGACATCGATGCCTTGCGGCGCGGCCGCCGCGAGCGATTGGGAAAGATCGGGCCGCTTGTGGTCGACCGCCGCATCGAAGCCAAGCTCGCGGGTGATGAAGGCGCATTTCTCGGGGCCGCCGGCAATGCCGACGGCACGGGCGCCTTCGATCCTGGCGATCTGTCCGACCACCTGGCCGACTGCGCCCGAGGCGGCCGACACCGCCACGGTCTCGCCCGGGCTGATGCCGGCGACCTGCTTCAGGCCGAAATAGGCGGTGAGCCCCGGCATGCCGAGACCGCCGAGCCAGCGCGGCAGCGGCGCCAGCTGCTCATCGACCTTGATGACGCCCCGGCCGTCGGAAAGGGCATGGCTCTGGACACCGAGCAGCCCGGTCACCGCATCGCCGACGGCGAATTTGGGATGGCGCGACAGCTCGACATGGCCGGCGGCAAAGGCGCGCATGACATCGCCGACCGCCACCGGTTCGACATAGGAGCGCCCCTCGGCGATCCAGCCGCGCATCGCCGGATCGAGCGAGACATAGGCGATGCGGACCCTGATCTCGCCGTCCTTCGGCTCGGCCAGCGGCTCCTCGAGAATGGCGAAATCACCGGCCGTGACCGCCCCGGTCGGGCGTTGCTTCAGCCGCACCACGCGATTGGTCTTGCTCATGCCACTCTCCTTTTCGGCAGCGCCAGCCGTCCTCCCGAGGTCGCCAGCACCTGGATGACGATGGCGCTCATCACCACCACGCCGCCGATCAGCGTGCTCACCGGCGGCACCTCGTTGACCGCGAGGAACGCCCAGACCGGCCCCAAGGCCGGTTCGACCAGCGCCAGCAGCGCCAATTGCGCCGCCGGGACGCTGCGCGAGGCCAGGGTGAACAGAACGAGCCCGAGGGTCAACTGGATTGCGCCCATGAAGATGACCCACATGAAATTGCTCCAGCCGATGAGGAACTCGCCCGGTCCGAAGCCGGCGCGCAGCGGCGTCGGCGTCAGCAGCGCGATCGCCGACACGAGGCAGAGGAACACCGCGTTCCAGACCAGGGCAACCGTCATGTCGCTCTGCTGCCCGAAACGCAGCAGCACCGAGTAGCAGGAGAAGCAGAAGGCGGAATAGAGCGCGAACAGCGTGCCGATGAAGCTGGTCTTGCCGAAGCTGCCGGCGACCATGATGGCAAGGCCGATAAGGGCGATGGTCATGGCGGCGAAGCTCGCCCGGCTCACCCGCTCACCGAGCAGCCACCAGCCGAGAAAGGCGGCGCAGAATGGCGCGATGCCGCTCATGAAGATCGACTGGGCCACGGTGGTGTAGAACAGCGACAGGACGAAGCACAGCCCGGCGAGGCCGATGGCAATGCCGGCGACGACCGCACCCAACCCGGCCTGGCGCATGACGGCCGGGGTGCGCCGACCATGGGTGAGGACCAACCATCCCCCGATCAGCAGGAGCACGGTGAGCGAGCGGTAAAGGACGATCTGCCAGCTGTCGATGCCGTCGGTGAGGCGCACCAGGACCCCGCCGAGGCTCCAGCAGGACGCCGCCGCGATCCCCAGCGCGACGCCGACGCCATGGCTCGGGACGAAGCGGGGTCCCATTACAAATGTCTCCGCTTCTCATGATCCCTGATGATGATTGCGAGAAGGAACAATCCGAGAAAGAGCGCCAGCGACAGCGGCAGGCCATGCGGCCCGAACACCGTCATGGCCAAGCCTCCGACCGAAGCGCCGACCAGCGCCCCTGCTCCCCACACCGAGGCGAAGGCCGCCGCGCCGGCGACCAGCTCGTCCCCCCGGAAGCGATCGCCGAGCTCGGCCAGCGCCACGCTGTAGAGACCGTAGCCGGTCGAGCCGATGACCACCAGCACCGGCCACATCAGAACACCCCCCATGCAGAAGGGCAGCACCAGCAGCCCGACGACGGTGGCGAGCGTGCAGCCGGCCATGACCTGGCGCTTGGGATAGAGATCGGCCAGCCAGCCGATGGGAAATTGCAGCAGGATGTTGCCGGCGACGAGCGCCGTCAGGGCGAGCGAGGCGGTTTCGATGCCAAGGCCCATGCGGACGCCATAGACCGACAGGAGGCTCAAGGTCGCGGCATCGAAGACTGCAAAGATGCCGACGGCGGCGAGCAGGACCGGCGCCTTGGGGATGAAGCTCAGCAGCGACGCGCGGTGATCGTCGGCCGCCCGGTCGATCCGTGGCTCGCGCACCGAAGCGAGGGGGACCATGGCCGATACCAGCACGGCGGCGCCGATCAGGAACGGTCGCCAGCCCTCGACGCCGATGAGGCTGATCAGCAGCGGGCCGCAGGCGAAGCTCGCCGAGAGCACGCTGGCATAGATGGCGACGACCTTGCCGCGCTGGCCGTCCCTGGCAAATTTCACGACCCAGGATTCGCTCAGCACGAAAAGCGTCGAGACGCTCATGCCCTGGAGGAAGCGCAGCACGAACCACCATTCGACCGACCACAGGACCTTGTAGGCGAGAACGATCAGGGCGGTGGAGAAGGCGGCCCCGAGAATGACCGGCTTGACGCCGAAGCGGCGCACCAGCGACGGGATCATCAGCGAGGAGGCGAGGATGCCGATCGGCGACATCGCGGCATTGAGCCCGATCAGGTCGTCGGAATAACCGCGCTCGGCAAGAATGAGCGATAGCAATGGGAACATTAGCCCAAGCGCGAAGCCGAAAACCGCGATCGCCGCTACGGCAGCAACCAGATTGCGCCAGGCCCGCGCCGAAACAGCGGGTTTTTTCGCCAGTGTCCGCTCCATCCGCAGAGCTTCTGCCGTGGCGACCAATATGGCGTCAATAAGCGGGGTCGCAGGACAGATATGCTGGCGCAATCTTCAGGCCGCGAAAATCAGGCCTTTCTCACCAATTGCCCATCGGCAAGCCACAGCCCGGCGATGAGTCCGCCATAGATCGTCGCCATGGTGTAGGCGATCCCGGAAGGACCCAGGAGATCGAGGGCAAAGCCGGCAAGCGGCGGTCCGATGATGCCGCCCACCCCCCACATGGCGGCAAAGGCGGCGGAGCCCGCCACCAGGTCGCGGCCCTGGAAGCGGTCGCCGATCACCGTCATGGCGATGATGTATACGGCATAGGCGCAGGTGCCGAGCAGCAGCGCGACCGGCCACAGCAGCGGCGTCAGGACGACGACGGGCAGCGACAGGGCAAGCAGCGGCGTCGCGATGACGGCAACCCACAGCACGCCCTGGCGCGACCAGCGGTCGGCGAGCCAGCCGACGGGGATATTGCAGCACGGCATTGCCGGCGATCGCCACGGCCAGCGCAAAGGACGCAGTCTTGAGATCGAGGCCGCTGCGCAGGCCGAAGATCGGGAAGAAGGCCAGCATGACGGAGTTCGAACATGGTGAGGGTGGCGACCGCCAGCAGCAGCAGCGGAGCGCGGCGGGCAAAGCCGAGCATGGTGGTGCCGCCGCCGGTGTCCTCCCTATCCGTGCCGGCGAGATCGATGAACAACAGCGGCAGCGCGCTCAGGCCCACCAGGATCGTGGCGAGCACGAAGGGCAGATAGCCCTCGACCCCGGTATAGGGCATCAGGAACGGCCCGGCGGAGAAGCCCAGCGACAGCATGGAGCCGTAGATCGCCGCCACCCGGCCGCGCGCCTCGGCCGGGGCGAAGCCGAGGATCCAGGCCTCGCTCAGCGCGTAGAGGGTGCCGCCGGCGGCACCGAACAGGAACCGGGTCACGAACCAGATCTCGATCGCGGGAAGCAGCGGAAAGCTGAGCAGCACCGCGATGATGGCAATGATGGCGGCGAGCGCCAGGCGCTGGCCGCCCCAATGGCGGGCAAGCCGGGGAATGAACGGCCCGGCGGCGATGATGCCGAGCGGACCCATGGCGGCGTTGAGCCCGATCACCGCCGCATCGACGTGGCGGGACTCGAGAATGACGTTGAGCAGCGGATAGGTGAGGCCGAAGCCGATGTCGGCCACGACGATGGTGGCGATGGCGGCGATGAGGTTCTGGAGCGAGCCGCGCCCCGAGGCCCGGCCCGCCGCGCGGCTCACACCCATTTCACCAGGGGCGGCAGCGAGGAGAGCACCGCCTCGACATTCCCCCCGGTCTTGAGGCCGAACAAGGTGCCGCGGTCATAGAGCAGATTGAACTCGACATAGCGGCCGCGGCGGACCAGCTGCTCGTCGCGGTCCTGATCGCTGAAGGGGAAGTTCATGTTGCGCTCGACGAGCGCGCCATAGACCG
Source organism: uncultured Bacteroidales bacterium (assembly GCA_963732115.1). Classification (GTDB taxonomy): domain Bacteria; phylum Bacteroidota; class Bacteroidia; order Bacteroidales; family VadinHA17; genus LD21. The sequence continues at coordinate 19,603 of CAVSYN010000033.1, read as the reverse complement.
CGCCGAAGGCCGCGCCGACATCGCTGGCGAAGGCAAGATCGGCAGCGAAATCGCCGGTGTTGTGCCAGTCGAAGAAAATGCCGCCGACGCCGCGGCTCTCCCCGCGGTGGGGCAGGAAGAAATAGCTGTCGCACCATGCCCTGAAGCGCTCGTAGTCGGCACCCGGGTGGCGGCCGCAGGCGGCGGCAAGCGCGGCATGGAAGGCCACCGTGTCGGGATCCTCGGCGCTGCGCCGCCGGCTGAGGACGGGGGTGAGATCGCCGCCGCCGCCGAACCACCATTGCGCGGTGACGACGAAACGCAAATTCATGTGGGCGGCGGGAACGTTGGGGTTGAAGGGATGGGCGATCAGCGAGATGCCGGTGGCAAAAAACCGGCCGCCGCTCTCCTCGGTGCCGGGGATCTGCTGGCGGAATTCCGGGGTGAACGTGCCGAACACCGTCGAGACGTGGATGCCGACCTTTTCGAACACCCGCCCCGCCATGACTGCCATGACGCCGCCGCCGCCCGGCTCCGCCCCCGCCACCTGGCGCTGCCACGGCGTCAACACGAAGCGGCCGGCGGGGCGCGCGGCCAGCGGCGTTTCGGCAAGCGCGTCCTCGAGCGCTTCGAAACGGCCGAGAAGCGCATCCCGCAAGCCCTCGAAGGCGGCGCGGCTCCTGGCTTTCTCGGCCGTCAGATCGTGGGGAGCGTCCATCTCCCGTTCCTTAGAGCATTGCGCGCCGGAGGGGAATCGCTTCGGCGCGCCGGGTTGTGCGACTTTTGATGGCTGGACAGGGCTTTCGCCCGATGCCAAATACCCCACGGGAATCCGTCCCTATCGAGGGTCAACCGTGTCGACAGCCGAAGCAGCCGAGGGTACGAGGCGGGATTTTCTCTATATCGCGACCGGAGCGGTGGGGGTGGTGGGCGCCGCTTCGCGTTGTGGCCGTTCATCAACCAGATGAATCCCGATGCCTCGGTCATGGCGCTGGCCTCGATCGAAGTCGATCTCGCGCCGATCGCCGAGGGCCAGGCGATCACCGTGAAATGGCGCGGCAATCCGGTGTTCATCCGGCACCGCACGGCCAAGGAGATCGAGGCCGCCAAGGCGGTGCCGCTGGACGATCTCAAGGATCCGATGGCGCGCAACGCCAACCTGCAAGGACAATGCGACCCGGCGACCGACGAGAACCGCGTGGTCGGCGGCAAGGAGAGCATTCTGGTCATGATGGGCGTGTGCACCCATCTGGGCTGCGTGCCGATCGGCAATGAGGGCGACTACGCGGTGGTCGAGGGCAATCACAAGGTCGGGCGGCTGGTTCTGCCCCTGCCATGGTTCGCATTACGACACGGCGGGCCGCATCCGCAAGGGACCGGCGCCGGAGAACCTGCTCGTGCCGCAATACGCCTATCTCTCCGACACCAAGATCCGCATCGGCTAACAGGGGCACAGGTCAATGGCCGAGCATGGTCCGTTACGACTATCAACCGAAGAGTGCCTTCGCGAAGTGGTTCCACGAGCGCCTGCCGATCATGGAGCTCGTCCAGGGTCAGGCGCTCGATTTTCCGACGCCGAAGAACCTCAACTACTTCTGGACCTTCGGCGGCATCCTCGCCGTGATGCTGGTGGCGCAGATCATCACCGGCATCGTGCTGGCGATGCACTACACGCCGCATGTCGACATGGCCTTCGACTCGATCGAGCACATCAGGCGCGACGTGAATTACGGCAACATCATCCAGAAGCTGCACGCGAACGGCGCCTCGATGTTCTTCCTCGCCGTCTATATCCACATCTTCCGCGGCATGTATTACGGCTCCTACAAGGCGCCGCGCGAAGTGCTGTGGATGATCGGCGTGCTGATCCTATCTCGTGATGATGGCAACCGCTTTCATGGGCTACGTGCTGCCCTGGGGCCAGATGAGCTTCTGGGGCGCCAAGGTCATCACCAACCTGTTCTCGGCCATTCCGTTCTTCGGCGACGTCGATCGCGACCTGGCTGTGGGGCGGCTATCTCGGTCGACAATCCGACGCTCAACCGCTTCTTCTCGCTGCACTACCTGCTGCCCTTCGTGCTGGCCGGCCTGGTGGGCCTGCATATCTGGGCGCTGCATGTGCCGGGCAACAACAACCCGACCGGCGTCGATGTCAGGTCGGGCGCAGGACACGGTGCCTTTCCATCCCTACTACACGATGAAGGACGCCTTCGCGATCGTGGTGTTCCTGATGCTGTTCGCGGCGTTCGTGTTCTTCGCGCCCGAATTATCTCGGCCATCCGATCAACTATCGCGAAGGCCAATCCGCTGGTGACGCCGGCGCACATCGTGCCGGAATGGTACTTCCTGCCGTTCTACGCGATCCTGCGCTCGATCCCCGACAAGCTGCTCGGCGTCATCGCGATGTTCGGCTCGATCCTGATCCTGTTCGCCCTGCCCTGGCTCGACACCTCGCGGGTGCGCTCCGGCAACTTACCGGCCGGTCTTCAAGCAGTTCTTCTGGATCCTGGTCATCGACTGCATCCTGCTCGGCTATTGTCGGGTCCGAACCCGCCGGAGGGGATCATGTGCTCACCATCGGCGCGGCATTCGCCACCGCCTACTACTTCCTCCATTTCCTGGTGATCCTGCCGCTGATCGGTCTTCCTCGAAGCCCGAAGCCGCTGCCGGCATCGATCTCCGAGGCGGTGCCTGCCGCCACGCGTCCGAAGTCACGGCGCCGGCAGAGTGAGAGCGGGCGAGATGTCGATCATGAGCACGCCATGGCACTCGCTCGCTGCCCTGGTCCTGCTCGGGCTCGCCGCTATTGCGGCGCCGGCCCTTGCCGCCGAGGAGAAGCTTCCCGCCAAGGACGTGGCGTTCAGTTTCGAAGGGCCGTTCGGCACCTTCGACCGGGCGCAGCTGCAGCGCGGCTACAAGGTCTACAAGGAGGTCTGCTCGACCTGCCATTCGATGACGCTGCTGCGCTTCCGCAATCTCGGCGAGCCGGGCGGGCCGGAATTCCCGCCGGAACAGGTCAAGGCGATGGCGGCGGAGTACAAGGTCACGGATGGGCCGGATGCCTCGGGCAACATGTTCGAACGCCCTGCCCTGCCCTCCGATCCCTTCCCCAGCCGTTTCCCAATGACGCTGCGGCACGCGCCGCCAATGGCGGGGCGCTGCCGCCCGACCTGTCGCTCATCACCAAGATGCGGGCCGGCTGGTCCGGCACCTGTCACGCTCTATACCACCCAGCTCATCAACGGCATGGGCGGGCCGGAATATGTCTATTCGGTCCTGACCGGCTACGAGGATCCGCCGAAGGAGCTCGCCGCCGAAGCGCCCGAGGGCAAGTTCTACAATCCCTATTTCGAGAACGGCCATTGGATCGGCATGCCGCCGCCGCTGTCGGACGGTGCCGTGACCTATGACGACGGCACCAAGGCCACAGTCGACCAGATGGCGCGCGACGTGTCGGCGTTCCTTGCCTGGGCCGGCGAGCCCAAAATGGAGGAGCGCAAGCACCTCGGCTTCTTGGTCATGATCTATCTCGCCCTGTTCGCGGTGCTGCTCTATCTCGTCAAGCGCCGGATCTGGGGCCGGCATGAGTAGTGAAATAGGCAAGTGGCAAAGCTAGGCAATAGGCAATAGGCAATGAACGGTGCTCCTGCCGACGCAAATCTGCCCTGCCTACTTGCCTATTGCCTACTTGCCTATTGCCCACTTGCCTACTTGCCTAGCGCTCTGCAGAGGAGCCCGCATGACCAAATCGGTGCTCGGAGTGATCGGCGGTTCCGGCGTCTATGACATGGCGATGGACAATTCCCACTGGGTGGCGATCGCGTCGCCGTGGGGCGAGCCGTCGGACGAATTGCGCATCGGCACGATCGACGGCATCGAGGTCGTGTTCCTGCCGCGGCATGGGCGCGGCCACCGGCTATCGCCCTCCGAGCCAATCGACTACCGCGCCAACATCGATGCGCTGAAGCGCGCCGGGGTCACCGACCTCATTTCGATCTCGGCCTGCGGATCGTCTCCGTGAGGACCTGCCGCCGGGCACCTTCGTGCTCGTCGACCAGTTCATCGACCGCACCTTCGCGCGCGAGAAGAGCTTCTTCGGGACGTGGCTGCGTTGCTCATGTGTCGCTCGCCCATCCGGTCTCGCCCGAGGCTCTGGTCGATCGCGTCGAGGCGAGCCGCCGAGGCGAAGTCGGCATCCCCTGCCGGCGCGGCGGCACCTATCTGCGCATGGAAGGCCCGCAATTCTCGACCCTTGCCGAATCGAAGCTCTACCGTTCCTGGGGCTGCGACGTCATCGGCATGACCAACATGCCGGAGGCCAAGCTCGCGCGCGAGGCGGAGATCCGCTACGCGACGGTCGCGATGGTGACCGACTATCGATTGCTGGCATCCCGGATCACGGCACGGTCGACGTATCCAGTCGATCCTCGAGGTGGTGAACGAGCCAATTCCGGCAATGCCTCGCGGCTCGTCCGCGAGATTGCCGCGCGACTTCCCGCCCGAGCACGAACCATGCCCGTCGGCTCGACCAGGCGCTCGACACATGCGATCATCACCGCCCCGGACAAGCGCGATCCAGAGCTTGTGCCAAGCTCGATGCCGTGGCGGGCCGGGTGCTCGACCGCTGAACGCGACGCGCCATGGATCTCAGGAACGGCTTCGACATCAAACGCTACATCCGCACCATTCCCGGACTATCCGAAGCCCGGGATCCAGTTCCGCGACATCACCACGCTGCTCGCCGATCTGCACGCATTCCGGCGCGCGGTCGACGAGCTGCGTCTGGCCGTTCCCAAGGGCAAGTATCGACTTCGTGGCCGGGATCGAGGCGCGCGGCTTCATCCTCGGCGGCGCGGTGGCCCATGTGCTCGGGCGCGGATTTCGTGCCGATGCGCAAGAAGGGCAGGCTGCCCGGGCGAACGTCGTCGGCCAGGATTACGCGCTTGAATACGGCGTCGACCGGATCGAGATCCATGCCGACGCCATTCACGCCAGCGACCGGGTGCTGTTGATCGACGATCTGGTCGCGACCGGCGGCACCGCCAATGCCGCCATCGATCTGATCCGCAAATCGGGCGGCGAAGTGGTGGCGGCGGCCTTCGTCATCGACCTGCCCGATCTCGGCGGCGCGGCGAAGCTGCGGCGGAAGGGCGTCAAGACCGTGCAGTACGCTGGTTGAATTCGAGGGAGACTGAGCACCATGAAGATCGCCGGCAAGCATTACCGCTCGATATGGGTGGATGATGATGGCTGGTCGGTCCACATCATCGATCAGACGCGCCTGCCGCATGCCCTGGAAATCCTGACGCTGACGACCTGCGAGGATGCGGCGCGGGCGATCGAGACCATGCAGACCCGCGCGGGGCGCCGCTGATCGGCGCCACGGCTGCCTATGGGCTGTGCCTTGCGTTGCGGCAGGATGCGTCCGACGAGGCGCTGGAAAAGGCCGCGGCCCGGCTCAAGCGGACGCGGCCGACCGCGGTCAATCTCGCCTGGGCGGTGGACGAGATCGTTGCCGCGGTGCGCAACCGGCCACGCGGCGAGCGGGTGGCGGCGGCCTATGCCCGGGCCGGTGCGATCGCCGACGACGATGTCGCGACCTGTCGGGCGATCGGGGCGCATGGGTCAGGCTGATCCGCGAGGTCGCCGTCAAGCATCCGGCGCGGCCGGTCAATGTCCTGACCCATTGCAATGCCGGCTGGCTCGCCACGGTCGACTGGGGCACGGCGCTGGCGCCGATCTACATGGCCCATGACGAGGGCATTCGACGTCCATGTATGGGTGGACGAGACACGGCCGCGCAACCAGGGGTCGGCGCTCACCGCCTTCGAGCTCGGCGCCCATGGCGTGCCGCACACCATCGTCGCCGACAATGCCGGCGGTCATCTGATGCAGCATGGCAAGGTCGACCTGGCGATCGTCGGCACCGACCGGACGACGCGGACCGGCGATGTCGCCAACAAGATCGGCACCTATCTCAAGGCGCTCGCCGCCAAGGACAACCGGGTGCCGTTCTACGTCGCTCTGCCCCACTCGACCATCGACTGGCGCGTGCGCGACGGCCTTGCCGAGATTCCGATCGAGCAGCGCTGCGCCGCAGGAGCTGACCCATGCCACCGGCCGCAGCGCCGACGGCGCCCTGGTGACGGTGCAGCTGTCGGCGCCGGGCAGCCCGGCGGCCAATCCGGCATTCGATGTCACGCCGGCACGGCTGGTGACCGGGCTCATCACCGAGCGCGGCATCTGCCCGGCCAGCGAGGAAGGCCTGCTTCAGCTCTATCCGGAGCGGCAGAAGAAATGACTGTCCGTCAGCTTGCCGCCCTGATCACCCGGGCGCGGATCTGCGACATCAGCCCGTCATAGGCGCGAAGCTGGGTCGGGTTGAGCACGCGCGACAGCGCCGCTCGCTCGCGGGCACCGATGGCGATGAGCTCGGACGAGGCCCGCTGCAGCTTGCCGATATTGGGCCGGTCATTGGGGTTGATGCCGTAGCGGCGGAACACTTTGCTGCGCTGGCTGCGCATCTCGGTGATGATGCGCTGGGCCTTGGCGCGCTGCGCCCCGGTGAGCTGAAGGGCGCTGATGATGTTGACGTCGTAGACCGAGGCCTTGGCGGGGAGACTCGCCACCGGCATGGCAACAGCCGTGGCAGCCGCAAGGAGCAAGGCGAAGCGCCAGGGTGAACGGGGCTGCGTCATCAACTCGTCTCCTTTTCGGTGCAGCGGCAATCGAACCGCTCAGAGGTTGAACCTGAAATGCATGACGTCGCCATCGGCGACGACATAGTCCCGACCTTCCAGGCGCAGCCGGCCGGCATCGCGTGCGCCGGCCTCCCCGCCCCATCTCACATAGTCATCATAAGCGATGGTCTCGGCCCGAATGAAGCCACGTTCGAAATCGGTGTGGATAACTCCGGCCGCTTCCGGGGCGCGGGTCCCCTGGGTCACGGTCCAGGCCCGGGCCTCCTTCGGCCCGACCGTGAAATAGGTGATGAGGCCGAGGAGGTCATAACCGGCACGGATGACCCGGTTCAGGCCCGGCTCGCCAAGCCCGACCGCGGCCAGATAATCCTGCTGGTCCTCCGGGCTCAGAACGGCAATTTCGCTTTCGATCTTGGCCGAGACGACGACTGCCCCCGCACCTTCGCCTGCGGCCCGGGCCGCCACCAGCCGGGAGCCGGCATTGCCATGCTCGGCCGCCGTCTCCTCGACATTGCAGACATCGAGCACCGGCTTCGAGGTCAAGAGCCCGAGCGCCTGGAAGGCCCGCTCCTCCTCGGGGGCGCGGGACACCAGCCTGGCCGGCTTGCCGGCACGCAGCAGCTCGAGCGCCCGGTTCATACGCGACAGCACCTCGCGCGCCTCCTTGTCGGCGCCCTTTGCCCGCTTCTCCAGCGCCACGACGCGCTTCTCCAGGCTGTCGAGATCGGCGAGCATCAGCTCGGTCTCGACCGTCTCGATATCGGCGAGCGGGTCGATCCGGCCCTCGACATGGGTGACCTCGCCATCCTCGAAGCAGCGCACGACATGGGCGACGGCGTCGACCTCGCGGATATTGGCGAGGAACTGGTTGCCGAGCCCTTCCCCCTTGGAGGCGCCGCGAACCAGGCCGGCAATGTCGACAAAGGTCAGTCGGGTCGGGATGATCTGGGCGCTTTCGCCGATCCTGGCCAGCGCTCGCCAGCCGCGGATCGGGCACGCCGACATCGCCGACATTCGGCTCGATGGTGCAGAAAGGATAGTTGGCGGCCTGCGCCGCCGCCGTCTGGGTCAGCGCATTGAACAGGGTCGACTTGCCGACATTCGGCAGGCCGACTATGCCGCATTTGAATCCCATTACTGCGGTTCCTTGCTGGTCGAGGGATCCCCGTTCGCTGCCTTGCCGGGCCGCGGCGCCGGCGGGTTGCGCGCCAGGTGAATGCAATTCTGAAGCGTCGTGAAATCCCCCTTCCCGATCAGGTCCGCCTCGGCCGCGACAGCCTGAACGAGCTCCTCGGCAAATGCCACCTCGGCCTTGCTGAAGTCGTCGAGGACATAGTGGTGAACCAGCGATTTCTCGCCGGGATGGCCGATGCCGAACCGCAGCCGATGGAAATCCGAACCGATATGCGCCGCGATCGAGCGCAGGCCATTGTGCCCGGCATGGCCGCCGCCGGTCTTGGCCCGGACCTTGCCGAGCGGCAGGTCCAGCTCGTCATGCAGAACGACGATATTGCCCGGCGGAACCTGGAAGAACCGAGCCGCCTCGCCGACGGCACGCCCGGAATCGTTCATATAGGTCTGGGGCTTCAGCGCCAGCACCTTGGTGCCGGCCAGCATGCCTTCCGCGACTTCGGACTTGGAATTTGCGCCGCCACGGCCCGAAGCCATGCCGGCGAGCGATGGCATCGATGGCCACGAAACCGATATTGTGGCGGTTGGTGGCATATTTCAGGCCCGGATTGCCTAGCCCGACAATGAGAAGCATGAACCGTTCCCAAGCGGAGCCGGCAGGCCCGGCGACCCGTTACTTCTTCTTCTCTCCTGCGGCCTTGGCCGGCGCCGCCGCGGCGACAGCAGGCGTCGGCACCTTCTGGGCGGTGGCCGGAACCTCGGCCGGAACCGCCGCAACGCCCTCCGCCTCGGCCACGACCTCTTCCTGACCGCCGCCGGCGCCGGCGACGGTCGCGATGGTGAAATCGCGATCGGCGATCACCGGCCGCACATTCGGCGGAAGCTTGACATGGCTGATGTGGATCGAGCCGCCGATCTCCCAGCCGGTGAGGTCGATCTCGATCTGCTCCGGGATGTTGTCGGCCGGGCAATAAAGCTCGACCTCGTGTCGCACGACGTTGAGAACGCCGCCGCGCTTGAGCCCGGGCGATGCCTCGTGATTGGAGAAATGGACGGGCACGGCCACCGAGATGCGCTGGCCGGCGCCGAGCCGCAGGAAGTCGACATGGATGACGCGGTCGGTGACGACGTCGAACTGGAGGTCGCGGGGAATGGCGCGAACCTTGTCGTTGCCGAGCTCGACATCGACCAGGGTTGAGAGGAACCGGCCGGACTCGACCGCCTTCCGGAGCTCGTTGTAAGGCAGCGCCACGAGCTGCGGCTCCTTCTCGCCGCCATAGATGACACCCGGAACGAGGCCGTCGCGGCGGGTCGCCCGGGCAGCGCCCTTGCTGCCGGCCTTGCGCGCCGATGCCTTCAATGAAATGACCTTCGCCATCGCCAAACTCCCTCGGCAGCATGGAAAATCAAACGGAGCCGCACCGGCTCCGCTTTGAGATCGAGCGCATCCCTTGAGGGCGAGGCTCGCCTAGCGGGCGCGCTTATACCGCCGAAAGCCTGCAAACACAACCCCGGCGGAACGCGCCCTCAGAAGGGATGGCGCGGGCCGGAATAGAGCCGGCAGAAGCAGGGAGAGTTGTGGAACACGGCCCGGTTGACCCCGCCCCAGGGATTCCATAGGAGGCGCGGCCGAACGATCACCGGCTCGGGGCGGAGCGGTGGAACGATCGCCGGCGCAGCGTCCTGGATACCCATGCCGGGCGCGTAGATGACCTTGACCTTGCGCGACCGGTCGGCCAGGACCGGCGAGGCCATGAGGCAGGCTAGCGAGAAAGCCGCAAGCGGCGCAAAAATCCTGCGCATTGAGGAAACGTCCGTTGAAGCGCCGCACCGGGTTGCATCTATGCAGAGCACCACCACCCGATGCAAGGCCCCTGGGTTGCGCCGGGTTGAATACGAGCCTCCCTGGTCAATCGAACAGGCTCGAGACCGAATTCCTCGCGCGAGGTGCGCCCCGCCGCTTCGCCGATCAGCGGCGCAATCGACAGCACCCGGATGTTGCGCGAGACCCGCACCGCCTCGGTAGCCTGGATGAAATCGGTGATCACCAGCTCCTTGAGCTTGGAGGCGGTGATTCGCGCCACCGCCCCGCCCGACAGCACGCCATGGGTGATGTAGGCGCAAACATCGGTCGCACCTTCCTCCAGCAGAGCTTCGGCGGCATTGCACAGGGTGCCGCCGCTGTCGACGATGTCGTCGACCAGTATGCAGCTCCTGCCGCGCACGTCGCCGATGATGTTCATGACCTCGGATTCATTGGCGCGCTCGCGCCGCTTGTCGACGATGGCGAGCGGGGCGCCGATCCGCTTGGCAAGCCCCCTGGCGCGCACCACGCCACCGACATCGGGCGAGATCACCGTCAGTTTGGCGCCGTCGAAACGCTCGCGGATGTCGCGGACCATGACCGGGCCGGAGAACAGATTATCGGTCGGAATGTCGAAAAAGCCCTGGATCTGGCCGGCATGGAGGTCGAGCGTCAGCACCCGGTCGGCCCCGGCGCGCTCGATCATGTTGGCCACGAGCTTGGCCGATATGGGGGTGCGCGGTCCAGGCTTCCGGTCCTGCCGGGCATAGCCGAAATAGGGCATGACGGCGGTGATGCGGCGGGCCGAGGCGCGGCGCAGGGCATCGATGATGATGAGAAGCTCCATCAGGTGGTCGTTGGCGGGAAAGGAGGTGGACTGGATGACGAAGACATCCTCGCCGCGGACATTCTCCTGAATCTCGACGAACACCTCCATGTCGGCAAAGCGCCGCACGACGCATTTGGCGAGCGGCAGCTTGAGGTAGGCGGCGATCGCCTCGGCCAATGGTCGATTGGAATTCCCGCAGACGATCTTCATGCGCCATCTCCGCCGTTCGCACGATGACGGGTCTATTACAATCGGTTGGCGGAAATGCCAACTGGCGGATTTGCCTATTGCCGCATGGTATTAACGACCTGGAAGATGCCCTCGGCGGCGGCCTGTGTCGCATAATAGGCAGTATCGCCCCAGCCCTTGTCGAGCGAACCCGACGGCACGTCGTTGGCCTGCTTGATGGTGCCGATGGCCTTGCCGTCGGGCATCTTGACGGTCCAGTCCACCCGCACGCGCTGGGCGCCACCCGAGGCCGGCCCGAGCGCCACCTCCCCGACAATGGTGAAAGCATCCGGCCGCGCCTCCTCGAGCACCGGCCAGCCGGCCTCGGCAAGGGTGCGGCGCATGGCCAGAACCAACTCCTGATTGCCTTTGCCCGGCGAGCCACGGACCTCGGTGACGGCGACGGCGCGAATCTCGGAGCGGTTGCCGGCCGGCGCTCCGGCGGCATCGGGCGGCGCCTGGCCGACCGCAGCCTGGCCCGCCAGCGGACCGCTGGGGGCGGGCGGCGGGGTCGGGGCCGGCGGCGGCACGGGTTTTCCGGCAGCCGCCGCCGCAGCGAGGGAGCCGTAATAGGTCTCGTAGTCGATGTCCTTCTCGGCGCCGGGACCGGCCTCCGCAAAAGTATCGAGCGGCGGCGGCATGCCTTCGGCGCGGGTGGAAAAGCCAAGCTCGGCCAGGCGACTCGACAGCCCCTCGGCGGTTACCGCGGCAATTCTGAGCAGCATCCTCTGGTCGATCCCGGCCCATGGATCGTTGCCACTCAGCGGCGCCTGTTCGGCCCCCTCGATGACATGCAGGGTGCCACCGGTATTGCCGGTCAGCACCCAGCGGTAGGACAGGCTCACCACCGTTCCCTGCGGCGTGGCGCCGAAGATGCCGGCGAGCTTGTAGCCCTCGGCGAAGCTGCCCTGGACGATGGCGAAATGGCGGCGGGCCGCCGTGCCGGCCAGCGCCTCTGCAAGGAGGGCCGACTGCTGCGGCGGCAGGTTCGCCATGGCGGTGACGGCGATCGGCGGCGGCATCCGGGAGGACAGCGGGCCGAGCGAATTCTTGGCGAAGGGCGATGAACCGCCGTTGCAGCCGGCGAGGAATGCCAGCCCGCCAAGGAGCAGAAAATTGGCCGCCGCCCGCAACGGTCCCGCCATGCTCACCGAACGATCAGATCCAGAGGGTGCTGCGACAGTGGCTGTGGCGCGCCATCCCCGATGATGTAGGTGCGTCCGAGCGTCATCGCGGTCTGGCTGTCGGAGTCCATCAGGATCATATGGGCGAACATCACCATTCCGGGTTGAAGCTCGAACGGGTTGCCGTCGGTAGAACATCGGTGCATCCATCCAGGACGGGGTGAACTTGGCGCCGAGCGAGTAGCCGCAGGCATTGAGCCTGTGGCCCTCCATGCCGTGCTCGTCGACCACCCGCGCATGCGCATCGAACACCTCCCCTGCCGTGTGTCCCGCCCGCATCACCGCCTCGCAGGCGCCAAGCGCCGCCACCGCGGCGGCATGCATCTCGCCATGGCGACGGCTCGGCGCGCCGATCACTATCGTGCGCATGAGCGCGGCATGATAATGGCGGTAGACCCCGGCAAACTCCAAGGTGAGCTGGTCGCTGGCCGACAATTTGCGCCGGCCGGACTTGTAGCGGCAGAGCAGGGCATCGGACCCGGAGCCGATAATGAATTCATTGGCCGGATAGTCGCCGCCGCCGGCGAAGATGGCGGCCTGCTGGGCGGCGAGGATGGCGCCCTCGTCGGCCCCGGCCCGGGTCTTGCCTCGATGCCGGCGCGCAGTGCCGCATCGCCGAGCTCGCCGGCCTTGCGCACATAGTTGAGCTCGGCCGGCGACTTCATCGCCCTGAGCAGGCTCACCAGATCGGTCGCATCGACCAGCTCGCAGAAGCCGGCAAATGCCTGCTCCACCGCCTTGCCGTTGAAATGGGTGAGGCCATAGGCATTGGTCTCGATGCCGAGCCGCTTGCCGGCGGCGCCGAGATTCCGAAGCATGTCGCGCAGCTGATCGGCAGGGCGGGCGCCGGCCTCGTCGGTCCAGATGCGGATGTCCTCGATGATCGAGGTGTGCCGGGCCTGCCGCAGATCGGCGGAGCGGGTCAGGAGCGCCAGCCGCCCATCGGCTCCGAGATAGAGGCACTGGAAGAAGCAGAAGCCGAACGTGTCGTAGCCGGTGAGGTAGTACATGCTCTCCTGCTTGAACATCAAAAGCGCTGTCGAGCCCTTGTTGGTTTCATTGTTTGGTCACGTTTTCGATGAGGGATTGATACTCTAAACTATCGAAATGTAACGCCAATTTGTTCCTCCCTCCCGTTCTCTCACCCGCAATTTCGGTTCGTTCTATTGGTGGGTGTAATCACCGGGTCCGAAACTTTAACTTCCACCAATCTTCCACCAGAAATGAAAAGCCCGGCGGGATAGACTAGCCCTTGATTATGCCTAAATGACAGCGGCCGGCACCATGGGCACCGCCCACCTTATCACCTTGAGTCGTAACGGAGCCGTTGAGGTACCGTGTACCTTCCCACGATTAATTCCGGGGGCGGGGTGTGATTCGGACCCGAAAGGCATGCTTTTCTTTGCTTCCGCTGACCGAAGCCAGCGCCGCCGCCAGCGCCGCCGCCCCAGCCACTGCTAGGCCCGGTGCCGCTGCCGTTGACCCGATAGCCCCCGGCGCCTCCGTCACAGTCCACGGCGGTGTCAACCTTCGTGGCGGCTTCCGTTCTTCACGTGGTGGAGTACTCGATGTCGTCATCGGTGATCGTGAGATTTTTCCGGCCGATCCGCCGGCCCGCGTCTCCATGGTTGCGGGCCTGACGATCGACGCCAGGGTCGAGATCGACGTGGTGGCCGGGATGCGAAAAACTACCCGCCGGTGACGCTCATGTGGCGGCTGACCGCCGGCTTGTTGCGCCGCCGGTCGATGACGAAGTCATGGCCCCGCGGCTTGCGCGAAATGGCCTCGAGAACCGCCGCATCGAGCAGCTCGTCGCTGTCGGATGACCTGAGCGGTGCTCTGAGATCGGCTGCATCATCCTGACCCAGGCACATGAACAGCGTGCCGGTGCAGGTCAGCCGCACCCGGTTGCAGCTCTCGCAGAAATTATGGGTGAGTGGCGTGATGAAGCCGAGCCGCCCGCCGGTTTCCTTGACCCGTACATAGCGCGCCGGCCCGCCGGTCTTATAGGCGATCTCCTCGAGAAGATAGCGCTCCTGCAGCCGCGCCCGCACCAGCGATAGCGGCAGATACTGATCGGTGCGGTCGCCATCGATGTCGCCGAGCGGCATGGTCTCGATCAGCGTCAGGTCCATGCCGAGCCCATGGCACCATTCGAGTATCGGCTCGATCTCGTGCTCGTTGACCCCCTTGAGCGCCACCATGTTGATCTTGACCTGGAGGCCGGCCTGGCGCGCCGCCGCGATCCCGCTGAGCACCTTGTCGAGATCGCCCCAGCGGGTGATCGCCCGGAACCGCTCAGGGTCCATGGTGTCGAGCGACACATTGATCCGCCGGACCCCATGCCGGAACAGCTCCCCGGCATAGCGGGCGAGCTGGCTGCCATTGGTGGTGAGCGTCAGCTCCTCGAGCGCGCGAGAGCCCAAATGCCGCGACAGCGCCTCGACCAGGCCCATGACATTCCGCCGTACCAGCGGCTCGCCGCCGGTGAGCCTGAGCTTCCTCACCCCGCGGCGGATGAAGGCGGTGGCGACCCGGTCGATCTCCTCGAGGGTCAGGATCTCCTTTTTCGGCAAAAAGGTCATGTTTTCCGCCATGCAGTAAACGCAGCGGAAATCGCAACGGTCGGTCACCGAGATCCTGAGATAGGTGACCTGGCGGCCGAACGGATCGATCAGCTCCGGGACCGGAGCGGCCTGCGCGAACCCGACCGGCTGCATCAACGGATTGTTCATGGGGTCAATTTCAGCACACTAGCGGCCTGCGTCAAGTGTCGCTCTTCGCCGCGCGCCCGGCATGGTAACTACTTGGCTACAGGGGCTGTCAGGGTACCGATACTTGCCCTTGGCCTTCAAGTGCTGTTCACCCGCACCCGCAACTCGGGCCGAAGCCACTGAGCCGTGCCCTGCCTCAGCCCTCGCACCGGCGGCGTGGCGACCGCCAGTTCGGCCATCCGTTCCCTCCAGGCCGCTCTAAGCGCCTGCGGCGGGTTCAGGATAGCCGGGCCGGCGAACGCGAGATGGCCATCCCGATCCGATGCCAACAGCGCCCAGGGCACGCCGTCCGAATTCTCGGTCGGTGCCGAGAAGGACAAACTCGCTCTCGATCATGTTCTTGGTCTTGAGCCATGAGCGCGATCGACCGCTGCGATAGCGGCTGGCTGCCCGCTTGGACACAATGCCCTCGAGCCCAAGCTCGGCGGCGGCCTTAAAGAACCGGGCGCCATCGTCGCCCTCGACATGATCGCTGAACTGGATCGGGGAGCGCGTATCCGGCGTGATCAGCCTCCGGAGGAGCGCCCGCCGTTCCATGAGGGGCCGCCCCCGCAGATCCTGGCCATCGAGGTGCAGGAGATCGAAGGCAAAGAGCACGAGCCGGTGCGGCGCCGTGTAGATGGCCGATCGGAGGGCATGGAAATCAGTGATGCCGTGCTCGTCCTGGACGACCATCTCGCCATCGATGCACGGCAGCCTTGCAGGCCAGCTTGCCGCAAGCCTCGACCACCCGCGATAGGCGCGCGTCCAGTCATTGCCGTTGCGGGTGAAGGCGCGGACCTGGCCGCGGTCCATGACGACCAGCGTGCGATAGCCGTCATGCTTGATCTCGTAAATCCACCCCTCTCCGGTCGGCGGCTCCGGGACGAGGGTCGGGAGTTCCGGCTTGATGAAGCCGAGCCGCGTTTCTGAAGCACTGCGGGACATAACCCGATCAATGTAGCCCACGCGTGCATAAACCGGTACAGGAGTCCCAGATACCGGAGTCTCAGTCACGGCTTTGACGGGGGGGGGTGGGTCGGCAAGCTTGGTTTGGCCGACCAATCATTGTGCCCAACGCAACCAACTCTCCCTCTAATCCTTCGGCTCGTCGTCGGCATCGCCGGCGATGGCTCCGGATGCCGCAATTCACGATCGGCAAGAAGCTCGGCCTTGGCCCAGCTGCGATCCACTGTGCGCGGCGAGCCGTCGCTCGCCTTCGGCGTCTGACCCGACAGGTAGAACATCTGCCCCACACGCCGATACGGCATGTAATTGGCCCCCGGGTTTGCAATCACGGGCAAGTTGATCCCAAGTTCCTTCAGCCGTTCCTCGGGTGTCGTCATGCCAGATACCTTTCAGCGATCTGCTGATAGACGACGGCCGACTGCTCAAGCTTGCCAATGTCGCAGTATTCGTCCGGACGCCCACTATCGCCGACCTCGCCGGCACCGATGATAACCATCGGCAGGTTGAGAACTGGCGCGATCACGGCGCAGTCGGAATCGTGGGCACGCCTTCCGGGCCGCCCGCGTAGCCCGTTCCTTTCTGAGTACTTCGAGGCAGAGCTGGACGAACGGGTCGTCGTCGAGGGAGTCTGGACCCGGCGGCTTGCTGTCCAACAGTTCAAGCGTGATGTGCGGCCCGGCGACAGCCCTGAAGGCATCCTGTACGTGCTCCGCCGTGAGACCTGGCACAAGCCGCACGTCGATATCGCAATAAGCCCGCGGCGGGGTGAGCGGGATGCCTGCTCCGCCCGAAATCAGGCCAGGATTGATCGTCGGCGGCTTCAGGTGGCGATGCTGAGGCGCCTTGAGATCCAGTTCATGGATGCGGTCTAGGAACCTAGCGAGACGGATGATGGCGTTGCCACGGTCGCCCGTCTCACCATTGCGGAAAGCGGCCAGACCGGTATCGCCCTAGGGCGATGGCCCGGATCCACACTGTGCCCTTTTCCGAGACGAACAGGCGCATGGACGAGGGTTCGCTATTCAAGAGCGCGCCCACACCTTCGAAATAGCCGTCGCGGACCATGTCCTTCGCACCCTGGAGGGTGGTGTTTTCTGCTGCGGTCAGGTTTAGTACCAAATCGCCGCGTAGTTTCGTTCCCGCTCTCTTGAGCCGGATCAAAGCCATCGTCATGGCCGCAATGCCGCCCTTTATGTCGGTGGCACCCCGACCGTAGAGACGCCCGTTCTCGATCTCGCCGGAGAAGGCGTCGCGTGTCCAATGCTCTGGATCGACGGGTATGGTGTCGAAATGGGCCGACATGGAAAGTGCGGGGCGCCCTCCTGTCCCCTTTAACCGTGCGATCAGATTGCTCCTGCCGGGCTCGATCGGCTGCAGTACGGAATCGATTTCTTCCGCCGCAAGCACCTCCTGCACAAGTCGGGCAGCCTCTTCTTCATTGCCCGGAGGGTTGATGGTATTGATCGCCAGAAGCCTGCGGGTGAGTTCGACAACCTCGCTTTGCATTTCGCTCCCTTCCTTCTCTGCCTTCCCATTCGGCACTGGCATGTAATGGCGGCCTCAAGATCACCGGCCCGCAAACTCCAGCTCACCATCTTGCTCGCGAGCCGGGCGGCTCCGTAGCTATACAAACGCAAAGCGCCTTTCGATGGCCTCGATGACAGCGCTGTTACTCGTAACGACGTTCCGCCCGATGGCTTGCTCAAGCGCGGACTTTGCTTCCAATGCGCGGAAGTTCGTGCATGACACGAGCAGTGTATCAAAAGTCAGGCCGCGAAGCCTTTCCGTCGCAAACCTTATAATCTGCTCTGGCTCCACCGCGGCGATTTCGATGTTGGCGCTTATGCCCATTCCGTCAGCGGCGATGATCTGGCGGCCATCGCCTTCAAGAGCGCAAGCAACCGAGCGGGTGAGATCCTCGACATAGGGGGTAATGATCGCAATCTGTCGTCCATTGGCGGCGGTGAGCGCATCCGACACTGCAGTAATTACCCCGAGTGCTGGACAGCCGGCGATCTCCCCCAGGTCACGACAAAGCCTTGCGTCATAGTCGAGGCCGAACAGTGATCCGCCAGACGTGCAGCCAAACACCAGCAGATCGGGATGAATGGTACTGAGGTCCTTTGCTGCAAGCGGTGCGTGTTTCTCGATCATGGTAATCTCCGCCGCTCGCGTCGTTTCCACCAGAAACATCCGATCCGTGTGAATTGTGTAGCGTTCATCCGATAATGCTCGGTGAAGGTCGGTCTCCATGACGGTGTTCGAGGAAGGGACCGGTAAAACCGATACGACTACGTCGGCCATTTACGAGCATGTGTGGCTCCTTGCATCCGCATCTTGGCCTGTTCGCGTTCGACCGTCGACCCCAGCGTCGCTGGCCGTGCCGTCATGCTTGATCTCGTAAGTCCAGCCCTCTCGAGAATGTGGACCGGTGATCAACATCAAAGATTGGCAGGCCGTGCCAGCTTCCATCAAGGGAAACCGACGACCGTAATTTGCCAGAGCCCATTGCGGCTCCATGTGCCCACGTCTTCGTGATCCATATCTACAGGGGCCGTCGAGGTAGCGGTACTTCCCACGCTCGAAGCCCCGGGGAGGGATGGATGGGACCCAACTTACACAGCGTGCAGGTAGCCTGCCCAAGCATCTGCACGACCGGAACAGGGGCCGTCGAGGTACCGGCACTTCCCACGCTCGATGCCGGGGGTGGGGTGAGATAGGACCCAATGAGCAATACCGCGGAGGTTCGAGTCCTCTCGACCGCACCAATAGGCAACGCAATTCGTGAAATGGTGGCCGTTCGCGCGGCGCCGGGAAGTCGCCCGTAAGGCAGCAGCGCCGGGGGTTTCATCAAGACACCGCGGAAGATGTGAGATTCGGCACAGACGTCATGAGCATAATTTGCCACCCTGCCGCTGTCGGGGCCTCCAGCAAGGGTGGAGGCTTTCATGGGACACGACAACGACTATCGGGACGATCACAGGTCCGGAATAGAACAAGCGGTTTGCGCATGGGCCATCCTCATCGCTCTCGCACTGCTCTTTGGCGTCATCGACCTCGTATGGCCTGGTCAGCCTGCGTCTCTTTCTCTGGTGACAGGCGACTTCACGCAAGCCGCCAAGCTGAAGCGAGCGTTCGACAAGGAGGACGCCGACGAGATCGATCTCTGGGACGGTGGCGCCAATGAAAACGAGTTCGCCTTCGAGAGGCGATGCGGCAGTGGCCGGATCGTCTGCCCAGCCGAACAAGGCGCAGCCCTATTGTGGACTGTGAAGTCCGACCCGATACGGGTCACGCTCAACGGCTCCGATCTCGATGAGGAACATCGCTGCTTTATCGCGAACACCAGCCACACGCCGATAGGCATAGTTGCCGCGATGGGGTTCAGGAGCTTAACAGTCGTGGCAGCAGTTTTTGCTCATGCTTTTTAAGTCCAGCACTCGAGTTCACTGTTTGGACGCCCGCCCTTCATACATGAAGGTGAAAGGCTTCGGCCCTGGCATGTACCCTACCCGCATCTTGGTTATATTCAGGCCGCCTTCTCTAATCAAATCATCGATTTGGCGGTTGAGGTGGCATCCACCTGCGATAGGTTCCCAGAACGGAGTAATCCAGTCTTGCCAGCGTGCCACGTTTCGATCTGGCGCTTTGCCGTGTTCCACGAACAGAAGCGTGCCGTTTGGCTTCAGCACCCGCCGTATTTCAGCAATGGCGCGGGCTGCTTTCGGGATCGAGCAAAGCGTCCAAGTCATCAGGGCGGTATCGAAACTGGCATCTTCCAAAGGGATCATTTCGGCTGAAGCCTCGACAAACCTCACTGGAACCTTGGTTTCCCTCATCCGTGCTTGCGCCATCCGGATTAGCGACGCTGAGGGATCAAGCCCGACCACCTCGCGAACCCTGCCACCGTAGAGAGGCAGATTTTCGCCTGAGCCAATTCCTATTTCGAGAACGCGACCCTCTGCGGCGGGAACCAATCGGCCTCGGTAAGGTGCGAGCTTTGTGTTTCGCATTGCCAGATTGAT
>CAVSYN010000032.1:0-38330 GCA_963732115.1 uncultured Bacteroidales bacterium | reverse complement strand
GTGATGATTTTTCGGACCGGGGAAGTGAATAATTGCCGGGACACGTTCCGTAACTGCTGTTTATTGTAAGGAAGTTTATAAACAAAATGCAAAAAATGCTAATACGGCTCATAAGTCCGCTTTTATTTATTTAGTAATGGCGTTTGAAGATAATACAAACAACACGGCACGGGCGCTTTGGAATTCCTGATTTAAGAACATTCTTACAAGCGAAAATGTTCAGCTATAACTTAAACATTTAAGGACAGGAGCTAAAAGCCATAAGTAACCGGGATACACAAGAGCTTTCCATGTGGAACACTGTGACTGAGCTGATGAAAAAGTCAAAATCCATTAACACTTGAGGGAAAAAAAGTCTGGTATTAGCTCAGCTCATTTTGGGAAAATGACGCTGATAACAATGTGAGTGTGAGGGTGAGTATTGTGAAAAAAGAGCGGGAGCACTCGCTCCCGCTCACACTCTCACTCTGTTTTATGTCGGGGTGAGAAGACTCGAACCACCGGCCCCTACGTCCCGAACGTAGTACGCTACCAACTGCGCCACACCCCGTTTCATCCTCCGTAGCTTTCTTTGACCACCCGTAACTGAAAGCGAAGATGGTAATGAAGGAGGATCATTGATCGCCATACAAGACCATAATTGGCCTTTGAATTATTCTCTTTTGTTTATCGGCATGCAAAAATAATTATTTTTTTGTAATGATTATCCTGACGATTAAAACACTCATGGGTTTTTTAATCATGATAGTAAATAGGAACCCATTAACCGGCTTTTAATGGGGTAGAAATGTTCAAACTCTTAAACCCTTTATGGATTTATTTTGAAAAGTATAAACAGACAGCCGGATGCATAGTATAAAGCCTGTACTTCTTGCCGTCAAAAACCAGTATCGGACTGGAATGATCACCCGACAGAATCGGATTACCAGCGTATTTGACCCAGTGGATCATATCTGCCGAATACCTGAAAAGAGCACTGAGTTAATCCCTCAGGGGCGGGATTAGGGGGTGGCGCCCTGGTGGCAGATTATTCAATAGTTGAATTAGTTACCACGCATTTTGTATCGCTGTGCATTGAGATCCCCGGATAGACGGGATACCACGAACCGCCTTCATTATTACGGATGACGGAGTTGTCGATCCGGATATCACCGGTATGGTCATTAGTGACAAAAAAGACAGCCGCCCCGTAGGCATTTACCCTGTTTTTTTCGATGAGTGTCCCCAGAATAGTCAGTGTCATAGTGTTACCATCATTGTAGATTGCACCCCCGCTGCCTCCTCCTGGTGTTCCCTGTTGAGAAGGATTTCCTCCATTACCAATAGCCCGGTTATAAGAAAACAAACTGTTTATTATAGTCCACGATACTCCGATACTGCTTATCGCGCCTCCGTTTGCTCCGAAATTCCCATACCCGGGGGCACCACCAAAGGTGCAGTTTACAATATATACCGGTAAATTATGATACTGACTGAAAACACGGATAGCCGCCCCACCGACATCAGGACCCAGACTGTCGCATGTATTATTGAAGAACCGGCAGTTAACAGCTTTGAACCGTCCTCCTCTTACCCATATGGCTCCTCCTCCGTCGAACTCGTTTTCTGATCTCGAATTCCCGTCTGCAAAGGTGATATTCTGCACTGTCAGCCTGGGATGATCCTGATCCTGACAATGGGAAGTTGTCCAGTGCTGATTTTTGTCACAGGTATTCATATACAGGATCCGTGATTTAGCGCCTCCGCTGAGCGTTACTAATCCGTTGCCGTCTATAACTATATCCGGAAGAGAGTCATTATAAACCTTTGCGGGTTTGTCGAGCGTGATTGTAAAAGGTTCGTTGCCACAGTTAAAAACTATTTTACCGCCATGTGCCACCGCCTTTATGAAAGCTTCCGCAGTACAACTCTCAGGTGTTCCATTGCCAACGACATAATCCGGATCAGTAACATCTATAGGGCCTGCTTCAACAGGAACCGGTGAATTGCCATTCGGATTTCCTGCAGGTGGTCCGTTCTGCGGATTTGCGAGAGGATATATGAATTCAACTGTCGGGGTGGAACGATCGCCTCCACACCGGAACAGGATCAATGCCAGTAACAACCCTGAGCAGATCTTCCTGAAAGTTGCGATATGAATCTTATTTGTCTCCACAAATTTCCTTTATATTCATTAAACTTCCGGAAAATGAAATTTATTGTCCTGAGTAGTTACCATTTAGCCCGCCTGTCCCCTAAAGGCATGGTGCCAACTAAAGGTCGAAGAGTTGAAAGGTTTCTGCATAAACCCTCAAACTCTTAAACTTTTAAACTTTTAACCCCTTTAGAGGAGGTTTAAAAGGTTGGAGGAGTTGAAGGAGTTGATGGTAAGGCTGATGGAGTCTTACTTATTTTTTCTTAAGAAGAGTAACAGAGGAGGAAGAAATCAACGCAAATTTTTTCCATTTATCTTTGTGACTAAAAGGGATCTGGACCCATTCCTTCATCGGCCTTCCTTCCATGGGCTCAAATGCTTGTGATCCCTGCAATCTCATCGCTTCTTCAAAAGAGTCACCCTGCAACTTCACAACTATATTGTCGTGCCATAGCATTGCTCCTGATTTTCCGTTCGGTGTCTTCATGCAAAGAGCACCAAACATTTTTCCTGGTTTAACATCCGGAATCTCATTTATCAGTCCATTGAAGAATTCTTCGGCTGCTGTCATGGGAGTGTGTTATATATTATGGTTAACAAAGATAAATACAAAATCCAAGAAGTTAAAGGGATACGTTTTGCCCCCCTGGCCCCTTAACGGTGGGGTGACCTGCACGATTACGACCGCAGGGAGGAAATCCCGTATAGCGGGAACCTGCAAGACAATTTTATTACCTTTATGATATGAGTTTGAAACACCTGTATTTTATATTGCTGATTCAGCTTTTAACGGGTATTTGCAGGGGCCAGAGCGAGATGAGAGCCTATCCATATGCACTTCCATTGAAGGTGGCTCCCGGCAACCGTTATCTTGTGGATCAGAATGACCACCCGTTTTTCTGGTCAGGTGATGCTGCATGGTCACTCATTGCACAGCTGAAAATGCGGGATGCAGATCTTTATCTTGAAAACAGAGAAGACAAAAGCTTTACAGTAGTGATGGTAAGCCTGATAGAACACAAATTCTGCACCAATCCTCCTGCGAATATTTATGGCGAACTGCCCTTCATCGGATCACTTTTCATAACGCCGAATGAGAAATATTTTGCCCATGCGGATTCTGTAATCGAAGCAGCCTCCAGACACAATATCGTGGTTTTGCTTGCCCCGTTATATCTTGGCTATGACTGCAAGGATGAAGGATGGTGTGCCGAAGTGAAAGTTGCCTCAACAGCGGATCTGTATTGCTGGGGTAAATACGTGGGTAGCCGCTACAAAAAGTTCAGCAACATTGTCTGGCTGATCGGAGGCGACACTGATCCTTCTCCGGTGAAGGAAAAAGTGCTCAAGATGGTGAAGGGGATCCGTGAGAGCGATACTGTTCATCTTTTTTCCGCTCATAATCAGCCGGAAACATTGGCTTCAGATCCCTGGCCCGGTGAATCATGGTTGTCAGTTAATAATGTATACAGCTATGATTCAGCAATATATAAGTTCTACAGGAAGGCCTACGATCTTAAACCTGTCAGACCTTATTATCAGGTTGAATCGGCTTATGAGAATGAGCATAACTCAACTCCTCAGGAGCTTCGCTCCAATTCTTACTGGGCAATTTTATCAGGAGCCATGGGCTTTGTTTTCGGGAACTGTCCGATATGGCATTTCGGTGCGGCGAAGACATGGTGTCACAAAACAGACTGGAAAAAAGAATTGAATAATGCAGGTTCTGTTAGCATGGACTATCTTCAAAGATTATTCAGATCACGCTCATGGCAGACACTTGTCCCGGATTTTGAAAATAAGTTAGTTGTCTCAGTCCATGGCACCCCTGGAACAAAAGATCATGTAGCCAGCTCCAGGACCAGTGACGGAAATACAATAATTACCTATCTCCCATCAAAAAGGACGGTTAATGTGAATATGACCACTATCCGGGGAGCACTGGCAAAATGCTGGTGGTATGATCCTTCGAATGGCAAAGCTTTAGAAATCGGAATATACCCCACCTCAGGTACCCGCAGTTTTACTCCTGATTCCCAAGGTGATTGGGTGCTTGTAATCGATAATGATGCCAGGAAGCTTCCCGTTCCATAAGGAAACAAATTCATGATCTGCTTGTTTCTAAGGAATAAAAATCAAATTATCCATTATAGTTTTCACCTGATGAAAGAGAAAATTTTTACCAGATACCAACTATTCATTATTGCTCTTCTTTCAGTATTACAGTTCACCGTTGTGCTCGATTTTATGGTACTGTCTCCACTTGGTGCACAATTAATGAATGTACTCCATCTTACCACCTCGCAATTTGGCCTGGCTGTATCAGGCTATGCTTTTAGTGCAGGACTGTCGGGATTGCTTGCAGCAGGATTCGCAGATAAGTTTGACCGGAAGAAATTGCTTCTTTTCTTCTACACTGGCTTCATTTCAGGTACTTTTCTGTGCGGGATAGCCCCAAATTATTATTTTCTGCTTGCGGCAAGAATAATTACGGGTTTCTTCGGAGGGGTCATAAGTTCAATAAGCTATGCAATTATTTCCGATTTATTCCAGCTGAAAGTGAGGGGACGTGTAATGGGCTTTGTGCAGATGGCTTTTGCAACAAGTCAGGTAATGGGCATTCCAGTGGGACTCTATTTCGCCAACAGAGTCGGGTGGCATGCTCCATTCCTCTTGATCACAGGTGTAAGCATTCTGGAATTTGTGGCAATTATGGCTTACATGAAACCAATCGATGCTCATTTGGGATTAGTTTCTGACCTTAATCCATTTCAACATTTGCTTAAGACTCTTTCACATTCAAACTACCTTTTAGCTTTTGTTTTCAGTACTTTGCTTGTTACAGGAGGCTATATGTTAATGCCCTTCGGGAGCGCTTACAGTGTTAATAATCTGGGTATACCCATGGCACAACTACCAATACTTTATTTCGTTACCGGAGCCTTCTCTATGGTAGCCGGACCTTTCCTGGGCAGGCTCAGCGATGTAATCGGAAAATATAAAGTATTCAGTCTGGGATCAGTATTAGCAATAGTCATTATACTGTATTATTGTAACCTGGGACCTACTCCATTCTGGCTCGTAACTGTTTTAAACACAGTGCTCATGCTGGGGGTTCTTTCGCGTATTATTTCATCATCGGCGCTCATTACTGCCATTCCCGAACCCAGTGAACGTGGGGCTTTTATGAGTATTAATTCATCGGTTCAGCAGATATCCGGAGGGATTGCTTCTGTTATCGCAGGTTTAATTGTAATTCAAACCAGCAGCGGGAAATTGAGTCATTATAACACAATTGGATATATTGTGTCCGTTTCGATAATAGTTACTATTATCATGCTGCGATCCATAAATAGATCTGTCACGCAAAAGGCACAGTTAGAGGGTATACCTCAGTCGGCTATTACTACAGTCACGTTTAAGGAACCTGCAGAAGTCCATACTTAAGGGGAAAATCAGAACGATGTTTGCAAATATTATCGATAAGACGCTTGACAGTTCCAACCGCAGAAGTAAGCCAGGGTTCGTTCCTGACCTCAGGTGAAAGAAAACTGAACGGATACCAGACATTATTGGTTGCCTGAGGTGCAACTATGCAATAAACTTAAATCATAAGCTGTAAATTTACCTGTAAAATATCGCCGCCCTGACTGCTCACCCGTTCTAGTCACTTTCAAATCGCTGAAGTATATTTTTTGGTAACTGAACATAATTTTTTTAACCTTTACACTATAATTAAGCCTGTACTATGACTAACAATAACCGAATCCTGTCGATAGATATCATGAGGGGAGCTACCCTTCTGCTGATGCTTTTCGTAAATGACCTCAACATGGATGTTGCCCCGGCATGGCTGGGGCATATGAAAGCTGATTTCGACGGTATGGGACTGGCTGACTGGGTATTTCCCGGATTTCTGTTTATTGTCGGAATGGCAATTCCCTTTGCATTTTCAAAAAGATTTACGAGAGGAGATTCAATGTATGATATAAGCCGTCATATCGTAACGAGGTCATTAAGCCTTTTGATTATCGGAGTACTTATGCTTAATACGGGAAGGGTGAATCCGGAACTGACTGGCATAGGAAGAAACTTATGGGCCCTGCTGATGTACCTCGCTGTTTTTCTTTTCTGGAATGATTACAAAGACCCTGAAAAGAGGATTTTTACTGTAACGGGATTTAAGTTGGCTGCACTCGTAATATTTGTTCTGCTGGTATTTAAATTCAGATCCGGTGAACCGGAGAACAACGGGTCTCTTATAACAGGTTGGTGGGGCATCCTTGGGCTCATTGGCTGGGGTTATCTTGTTTCAGCCTTTACCTATGTTCTTTGCCGCGATTCCATTTTTAAAACAGCTATTGTTACCGTTTTCTTCCTGGCAATGAATATTTTCTCAGGTCTGAAAATGCTCGATTATCTCAATCCGGTAAAGCCATTCCTTGGTGTTATTATAGAAGGTAATGTTCCGTTTATCGTTCTGTCAGGATTGCTTGGCGGCCTGATCCTGAAGAAAATGCCGGTAACTGAATATAAAAAGGTAATTCCGATATTTTTGGGTTTGGGTGTATTTTGTCTATTATCCGGATTTATACTGCGGAAATGGTTCATAATTTCCAAGATACAGGCCACTCCTAGCTGGGGAATGATATGCAACGGCATAAGCTTCCTTGTCTTCATTCTATTCTACTGGTTACTCGATGTGAAGAAATTTACAGGCTGGGCATCGTTTTTAAAACCGGCAGGTGAAAACTCCCTGACCACATACCTTGCTCCGGATATCCTGTATTACCTTATCTGGATGACGGGTATACCGGTCCTCTTTTACAAACAATCGACAGAACCAGTGATAGTTGTTGTTGGATCAATACTCTGGGCTCTTCTTATGGTGGGGCTCACTGCCCTGCTTGCCCGGGTCAATATAAGACTTAAAATATAGAACCCATTATTTACTGCATATCTCCGTTAATCTGTGCAATCAGCTGGAAACAAAAGAATCTCCTGCAGATTACTCTGATTTTCGCAAAATAAAAGCAGATATAGTTAGAAATAGCTTCTCGCTTAAGGCCAGATTCTGTCCAATTCGTGAAATTCAGCATTCTCCAGCCGCGTACTCCCGCCTTTTGACGAAAGTTTGAGCCTGGTAAAGTTTTCTGATGGGAAGTAAAGACTCGTCATAACAAGTATTCCGTCATCAACAAATAGCTCTGCCGATGATGCGTCAAGAAATAAATGCATTTTCATCTTTTTCCCAGCTGTATAAGGTGCTGTTGAGATCCCGGAAAATCCTTCAGAAAAATCAGAAATCCCTGAATTTGTTCTGTCGATATAAAACCGCCTTGCGAAAAAAGAATATCCGATAAATAGTCTGCGGCCGTCTGTGTCAGGTATGCCTGACCAGGTAACACCAGCGTAATTATCGGTACCCTAGTCTATCCATTTCTCATTTGCGAGCCTTTAAATACCAGTGTAAATCTATTTTCTTTTGCTCATTGAGAAAGGGTAAGCAGACTCTTCAGTTCCTCTTTTTTTATCAGGTATATTTTGCAATTCAAAGTGAAGCCTCCCTCCTTTCTGCAATTCAGAATGCCTTATGAAATTCCTTTCCAGCGGTTTCCCGTTCAGATTTATTTCGCTTACATAAATATTTTCCTTATTATTAGCCGGTGCTTCAATCATTAATTCCTTCCCGTTCTCAAACTTCAGCTCAGCCTTTTTGAACAGCGGAGAACCAAATACATATTCATCTGTGCCGGGAGTAACCGGGTAAAAACCAAGGGCAGAAAACACATACCAGGCTGATGTTTGCCCGTTATCTTCATCACCGCAGTATCCATCAGGTAAGTAATTGTAAAGCTTGTCCATTACCTGGCGGACATGCATCTGGGTCTTCCAGGGCTGACCGGCATAATTGTAAAGATAAATCATGTGCTGGACCGGCTGATTGCCGTGTGCATAGTTCCCCATATTCATTACCTGCATCTCGCGGATCTCATGGATAACCATGCCATAATATGAATTGTCGAATACCGGCGGAACCTCGAACACAGAATCAATTTTAGAAATGAAAAAATCCCTTCCACCCATCAGATTAACGAGGCCTTCCACATCCTGAAAAACGCTCCAGGTGTAATGCCAGCTGTTTCCTTCAGTGAATGCATCACCCCATTTATAAGGACTGAAAGGCGACTGGAAAGTACCATCAAGGTTCCTTCCCCTCATGAGTTTGCGTCCGGGATCAAATACATTTTTGTAATTCATCGCCCTTTTATTGTACAGGTCGATCTCTTCCGGCGGACGACCCAGTGATTGTGCAAGCCGGGCGATACAAAAATCGGCATAGGCGTACTCAAGCGTACGTGCGGCATTTTCGTTGATCCCGACATTATATGGAACGTATCCGAGTTTGTTGTAGTAATCTGCACCTAGTCTGCCAACTGATGACACCGGCCCTACACTATCTGTATTCTTAAGGATTGCCTTAAAGAGAGTTTCTATATCGTATCCTCTTATCCCTTTAAGATATGAGTCGGTAATAAGCGATGCAGAATTGGATCCTATCATGCAGTCACGATGTCCGGGACTTGCCCATTCAGGCAGCCATCCGCTCTCCTTATAAGTATTGGCAAGTCCTTCCATGATCTGGCTGTTCAGGTCGGGATACATAAGGGTAAGAAAAGGGAACAGGCACCGGAAAGTATCCCAGAAACCATTGTCGGTGAACATATATCCTGGGAGAACCTCCCCGTTGTAAGGACTGTAATGTATGATTTCGTTCTTCCCATTGATCTCAAAAAACTTCCTTGGAAATAAAAGTGTCCTGTAAAGGCATGAATAGAATGTCCTCATCTGATCTGAGGTGCCACCTTCAACTTTTATCCGTCTTAACTGGGCATTCCAGGCAGCTTTCCCTTCTGCGCAAATAGTCTCAAAATCTTTACCGCCTGTCTCGCCCGTCAGATTTAACAGAGCCTGCTCCTGGCTGATAAATGAAGATGAAACGCGGACATTAATATTTTCTCCCCTTTTGGTTTTAAACCCGATAACTGCTCCAACATGTTCGCCCTCTTCTTCGGTATCATTTAACTTTAGGTCATTACCGTTCCATGTGTGTGATGAAGTGAAATCCTTATTAAAAATGGCAACAAAATAATTGTGAAAATTCCCGGGGACTCCTCCATGATTATTCCGGCAGTAACCCATGATCTTCCGTTCGGAAGGAATTATCTTAACCATCGAACCCTTATCGAATGCATCCAGAAGAATAAAGGATGAGTCGCTTTCAGGAAAGGTGAAGCTGAAGATTGCAGCTCTTTCAGTTGGAGCTATGCTTGCAGTTATGTCATAATCGGCAAAATAAACACTGTATAAATACGGTTTTACAATTTCTGCCTTATGTGAGAACCATGAAGCACGATCCTCACCGTTTGTTCTTATTTTTCCTGTTATGGCCATAAGTGAAAATGCCGCATAATCGTTTATCCACGGACTTGGCTGATGTGTTTGCTTAATCCCCTGGATCTTGAAATCATTATATGTGTAAGCCCATCCGTTGTTCATATTCCGGGTCTGGGGAGTCCAGAAATTCATACCCCATGGCAAGGCAATTGCGGGATATGTGTTTCCGGTCGAAAGCCTGAATTCTGAGTCCGTACCCATTAGTGGGTTGACCATTTCGACCGGATCAAATTCAAGTTCAGCTTTTTTTTGTGTGCAGGATATCATCAAAAAGAATTGCACCAAAGCAATTGTGAGTACAATATTCCCCCTTTGAAGGGGGTCAGGGGGATGTTTCTTCAAATTCATTTAAATACTTATTTTATTAATAATCAGTTAAAATACTAATATTCAGATTATTATGGCTTGACTTTTATATGCTCTTATCGAAAGTATAATGAGTCTTGAATTCTTTTTGTTATGATTCCTACATCCCCCTGACCCCCTTCAAAGGGGGAATTAATATTACCATATTTCCAATCCAATCAACCTTTTAAACACCATTTCCGGAGTCAGCCACATCATGCAGGCATGGTCTCCTCTCCAGCATTTACCATCACCAAAGACTGTACAGGGCCGGCAGGTCAGCTGGTCAACAGGGATCCTGACAGAATATTCCGGAGGCTGCATCCAGGCACTGAATCCGGCCAGCGGATCGGTGGTTCCCCAGATTGAAATTACATTCACACCTGTAAGGGCAGCCATATGCATGTTTGATGAATCCATCGAGATCATGAAGCTGAGTTTTGACATCAGGGCAAGTTCCCCGTCAAGGTTCAGCTTTCCGCCGGGATAAACCGATCCCTGAACTTTTTTTTGAAAAGAGATCAGTCGCTCCGATTCATCCAGACCTCCGAAAAGCCAGAATTTTGCACTGACTTTCTCTGAGATCATCTTCAGCAATTCAACCATATATTCTTCAGGCCACATCTTCAGCGGGTGTTTTGCATAGGGAGCAACACCGATATTGATGCCACCAGAGATCCCTGAGACCTTTAAAGCGCTGTCCTGTGCCTCAGCCTGAGGATTAATCCATGGTCCCTTTGATGGTTTAATCCTGAATCCTGCCTTTTCAAATGCTTCCAGATACCTTTCTACCGAATGCTTCAGCTGAGCTTTCTTTTTACCTTCGATGAGCAGCTTTTTTTCATGTCTGTCCTTATCAATGGTTTCAGCTTTTATCCCACTCATTCTGAAGAAGAACCTTAAGATCTTTGATCTTATAACATCATGCAAATCAATAACATAATCTATCCTGCCCTGCTTCATTATATCCCTGAACAGGATAAAAAGCCCCTGAATTCCCCGGTGACGTCTTGAGAAATCAGGAAAAAAGAATTTTAATCCTTCAATCGATGAAAAAAATGGCTTGAAAGCAGACCGGGTGACCAATACAAGCTCAACTTCAGGGAATTGCTCTTTCATTGCCCTTATAACAGGGACAGTGAGTGCAACATCTCCCATAGCAGAGGTCCGTATGATCAGAAGCCGCATTTCAATATTTTTTGTATGATTTTTCCTCAATGAGCCCTGATGAGGTTTTAATATTTATCTCCCTTTTAATTTCGGATCTCCTGTCATTCTTCAAATAAACCTCCCGTGCTACTGCAATAAACCCATCACCAAAATCTTTTCTTCTTTCAAAATCACGGATCCGGTCCTCAATATCCCACAGCTCGCTGTTTACCTGGTAAAGTGATTTGTATAAAGGATCATCCTGGTCAATAACTGAAGATGAAGCCTTTGACAGAATATCATACTCTTTCTTAAGATTCTGAAGCTTTTCTTTATCTCTGATGCGTTCGATCTTTATCTGTACAATGGTTAGCTTGTCGATTATCTCACCATTTGATACTTCAATCTTCATTTCATGATAATTTAGTGAATCAAAATTAGGAACTTTTTACCGACATCGCCTGTAATACATCATACATAATACATTCCTAATACGGATCCACATCCACAGCAATCTTAAGCGAAGAAGCTCCCTTCTCTTTTTCAAGCTTCTCAATTGCCTCTGAGATAATATGTTTGGCGGGGATAACTGGTTTTTCTCTTTCCAGCTTGATAAGAATAGTTTTTATATAATAAAGCTGGATCTGTGAGATCAACGGGAATTCCGGACCAAGTACTCTTTTGCCGAAAGCAGCTCTAAGATCACGGCCAAGGATGTTGGAATAGGTATTGAGGAGGGCTTTGTCCTTATGCCTGATGATTACTTTTAATAAGCCTGCAGAAAGGAGGGTAGTTGAAAGCTTTTCTTTCCTCCGCCTGTAACCTGAACATATTTTTAAAATCGTGATGCAGGACAAGCCTGATTACCTTATTACCGGGATCGGAAGTCTGGATTATGACCTTGCCTGGCTTTTGTCTTCGTCCTGCCCTTCCGCTCACCTGTTCCATCAGCTGAAAGCTTCGTTCGTGTGCCCTGAAATCGGGGAAATTGAGCAGATTGTCGGCATTCAATACCCCGACAACTGTAAGATTTTCAAAATCAAGGCCTTTTGAGATCATCTGAGTGCCTATAAGGATATCTGTCTGCCGTTCTTCAAATGCCATGATCAGTCTTTCAAAAGAATGCTTCCCTTTTGTTGTATCCTGATCCATTCGCGCTACCCGGGCATGTAGGAAAAACAATTTTAATCTCATCCTCAACTTTCTCAGTCCCGAAACCTCTTGTAACCAGTCCTGTAGAATGGCAATTGCCGCATTGAGAAGGGATCCCTGTTGAATATCCGCAATAATGGCATACAAGCCTGTTTATTCCTTTGTGATATGTAAGGCTGACGGCACACTGAATGCATTTGGGTACCCACCCGCACTCAGAACATTCGATGTAAGGAGAGAAACCCCTCCGGTTCTGGAATAAGATTATCTGCTCATCCTTTCCGAGAGCTTCATCCATAGCCTCAAGAAGCTGTGGAGTAAAATGCGAGACCATTAGTTTTTTTCTGTAAGCTTCCCTGGAGTTGGCCAGAATGATCTCTGGCAATTTTATATTACCGTAACGCTCATTTAGTTCAACGAGTCCGTATTTACCCGAGACTGCATTATTATAGCTTTCAATTGACGGGGATGCAGATCCGAGAATAGTTTTTGCCTGATGCAAACCGGCCAGAACTATTGCAGAATCGCGTGCATTATATCTTGGGGCCGGATCATGTTGCTTATATGATCCATCCTGCTCTTCATCAATTATGACAAGCCCAAGGTTCCTGAACGGAAGGAAAACAGCTGATCTGACTCCGATTACCAGACTGTATCTCTTCGCATTATCTTCCTCAGAGACGCGGTTCCAGATCTCAACTTTTTCTGCATCGCTGAACCGTGAGTGATATATGCCGGTAAGCTGCCCAAAATGCTTGTTCAGACGCTGGATAATCTGTGTTGTTACAGCTATTTCGGGCAGAAGGTAAAGTACCTGTCTTTGCCGTTTAAGCTGTTCTTCAATAAGATGAATATAGATTTCAGTTTTACCGCTCGATGTTACACCATGAAGCAGAACGACTTCCTTTTCCCTGAACAGACTGGCAATCCCATTGAATGCCGTGATCTGGGCATTGCTTAGTTCTTTTAAAGGTTCGGGAGAAGATACAGAATCAGTAAGCCTTCCGGTTTCTATGGATCACGGATGCAAAAATGTGTTTCTTAATGAGCGCATCAATAATTCCCGGGGATGATCCAGTTTGCCTCAGGAGCATGGATTTTTTGACCGGAATGGCCTGTTGACCTTCAGTATAAACGCTTAACCTGAGAAAACCGGTAAGTACGTTTTCCTGAGCGGGAGCTCTTGCCAGCTTATTAAGTATAATATTTAACTCACTTTCAGTAAAATCCTCAGCGAGCTTAATAAAAGTTTCTCCTTTTGCTTTGTATTTTTCAACAACCGCGACTGAAGTCACTCCTTCAAGGCAAAGGTCTGACGGCAGGGCAGTTTTCATAACTTCTCCAACGCTGCACATATAGTATTCTGAAATCCAGAACCAGAATTTTAGCTGGATTTCATTAGTTACCTGACTGCTGTCAAGAACACTGATGATTGACCTTAGTCTGACGCCGGATGGCTCCTCGTTATGTATTTTATATACGATCCCTGAATAAAGCTTCCTCCTTCCGAACTGGACCAAAACTCTCATGCCCGGAATTACATTCTCCGAAAGCCCTTCAGGTATCCTGTAGGTAAAGGCCCCTTTTATGGCAAAAGGCAGAATAATATCAGCAAAATGATTATCTGCCATCTTACTTGACATGGTATAAGAAGGAAAATTAGTTCGATTTCAGGAAGCTTGACATGACTGTCAGGAGGTGGTCCTTCCTGATTGGTTTTATGAGGCAGGCGTCGCAACCCGCTTCCAGAATAATGTCTTTGTCATCTTCAAAGATAAAGGCAGTCTGTGCAATGATCGGCATGTCCTTGCGGATCTTCCTTATCTCCTTTGTTGCTTCAATGCCATTCATTTCAGGCATTTGCATATCAAGGAGAATCAGATCGATGTCGGGTGTGCTCTTAACTTTTTCAATTGCCTCCTTCCCTGAACGGGCAGTCAAAATTTTGATGCCTGTATCGAGGAGAACCCTGTTTAAATAAAGCAGGATATCCTTGTTATCATCAACCAGCAGGCATTTTTTGTTGTTCCAGTTTACAGCAGAGCTTTGATGTTCACTGTTTATGATCTGTGACCGGATACGTGCACTTCCTCCTGCAGGCCGGAACGGTATTGAAAAGCTGAATTCAGAACCCACTCCTTTTTCCGATTGAACGAATATTTTGCCGCCCATCCTTTCAATTACTTCTTTGGCAAGAGTCAGCCCGACTCCAAGCCCTTCAAACGGACGGTGGTGCCCATCTATTTCCTGACGGAATTCCTCAAAAATATGGTCCAGGTTTTCCTTGTTGATTCCGATCCCGGTGTCTTTCACCCTGAAAACAAGACTTTCATTCTCTTTTGCATATGAAAGCCTTATTGAACCTTCAAGAGTAAATTTCACGGCATTGTCCATAAGGTGGTTTAAAACCCTTTTCAGCCATATCCTGTCCGTAAATATCAGGTCGCCATTATCCTCAAGCAGGTTCATGACATTGATGATAATAGACTTTTCATTCCGCTTAACAATTTTGCGGGCCTCTTCAACAACTTCATTTACGATGCTGTTCACAGATGCTTCCTCATAGGTTATTTCAATCTGTGAGCTTTCGAGACGTGACAGATCGATTATGTCGCCGATTATCTGGAGCAGCTTTTCGCTGTTATGATTAATATGCTCAATGTATTCTTCCTTTACATCGTTAGTGATATCGTTTGCAAGAAGAAGATTTGCAAAGCCCACCACGCTGTTAAGAGGAGTCCTGATCTCATGGGAGATATTGGCAAGGAAACTTGATTTGAGCCTGTTGCTTGCCTCAGCTTCAATATTTGCCTTTATAAGGTCTTCGTGCACTTTTTTCAGAGCTGTGATATCCCTTGATATTGTGAGGGCTCCGATCGGTTCCCCCTTTTCATTCTTAACAGTCACCGACCTGGTTGACAGGTTCACATAATGGCCATCCTTGTGCCTTAGCCTGAGCTCTGTTTCGTGAAATCCCTTTGTGTTAAGGGCGGTAGTCCTGCCCTTTAAATAATTGAGATCTTCAGGATGAATGAGCTCTGTTTGATCAAGTGCCTCATACTGTTCCTTGTCAAGGCCTACCATTGCGTAGAAAGCCGCATTTGCATATTTCAGCTTCCAGTCACAGTCGTAGAAAGAGATGCCATCGTCGGCCGACTGGACCAGCATCCTGTAGAACATTTCGGAATATGAGTATTCCCTTGTTATAGCATCTTTCTGAAATGCAAGGTCCTTATTTGTCCTCTGCAATTCAGAATTCATGTCTTCAATTTTCTTGTTTCTCCTTCTTAACTCACGGTTAGCCTTCCTGAGCTTTGAAGAAAAGATGATTATCAGAATGCATATGATAACCAAAGCCCCAAGCAACGTAAGAATAAAATTCATCAGAGACTTTGATATAAATGCGGAAGAAGCTGCTGATTGAATAATATTAAAAAAATTCCCGGCAGTTAGTTTCAGAGGTAGAAATAACAACAAAAATGTAATTGAAATGAAATAAAAAAAACTTTGTATCACTTTAGTCCCAATACCCATATTTACCCCTGCTATGAAACTACTATTTTGACTTAAGATTAGAATTAACTTTCAATCTGTGAATATCCTGCAAATATATATATTAGCCTTATACTTGTCCCCGCTAAATTCACAAATTATTACACAAAAAATACTAAATTGCGAACAAATTTGACGAATAGATGGAAAAAGAAAACAATCAGTTTGCGGGAGGGAGGAAGTACAGAAACAATGATATTACAGTTTACTGGAAACCCAGTGCCTGTGTACATGCATCGTACTGCTACAGGGAGCTAATTGAGGTGTTTGATCCTGGAAGGAGACCATGGGTTGATATGGATGGGTCCACAACTGAAAGGATTATTGAGGTTGTTAATATGTGTCCGACTGAAGCTCTTACCTGGAAGTGGAACGAGGACGAGAAAAATAAAAATATAGGTTTAGATCAGACGAACCATGTTAAGTATAGAAGACCTGAGCTTTTAGAATCAAGTGAAAAGGATGAAAAAGAAAATCCGGTTTCCGTGAAGATAATGGTCGATGGCCCTATCGTACTTAAAGGGAATTTTACTTTCCTTTACAGCGGGAACAAGAAAGAAATAAAGGATGGAATTATTTCCTTATGCCGTTGCGGCGCAAGCACGCATATGCCCTTCTGCGACGGATCCCACCGGAAAATAGGATTTGAAGACAAATAAAATGGAAAGAGAAAACGGTAATGAGGTAACTGCAATTGTTGAGATCATTGATGGAGGTCCCCTTAAAATCGAGGGGCCGATGATTTTAAAAGATCTAAAGAAAGATATTTATGAAAACCGCAGGGAGGTATTCCTCTGCATATGCGGGAATTCCTGTAAAAAGCCTTACTGCGACACCTCACACAGGAAATAGCTTTTCTGATACAGCAATTTCTTATGGGTCCTGCTCAGGCTTTCAGGACCTGTCTGACCTTTTCTGCTGCTTCTCCAAGGGAGCTTGCGGAGATAACAGAAATGCCTGAGTTATCGATGATTTCCCTTGCTTCCCGGGCATTTGTTCCCTGCAATCTGACAATGAACGGGACATTGATTTCCCCGATCGATTTATAGGCTTCCACTATTCCGCTGGCTACCCTGTCGCATCTGACAATACCTCCGAAAATATTGATAAGTATAGCTTTTACCGAAGGATCCTTAAGTATGATCCTGAAGCCCGCTTCAACTGTCTTAATATTTGCTCCCCCTCCTACATCGAGGAAATTTGCCGGCGATCCTCCTGAAAGCTTGATGATATCCATAGTAGCCATTGCAAGACCGGCGCCATTTACCATACAGCCAACATTACCGTCGAGCTTTACATAATTGAGATTATATTTGCCAGCTTCAACCTCAACAGGATCCTCCTCATTAATATCTCTCATTTCAGCGAGATCGGGATGACGGAATAGAGCATTGTCATCCAGGACAATCTTACAATCGACTGCCAGGACCCTTTCATCACTTGTTTTCAGCACAGGGTTGATTTCAAGAAGCTGGGCA
The DNA here is from genome assembly GCA_963732115.1 of uncultured Bacteroidales bacterium. GTDB lineage: Bacteria > Bacteroidota > Bacteroidia > Bacteroidales > VadinHA17 > LD21. The sequence continues at coordinate 21,062 of CAVSYN010000032.1, read as the reverse complement.
TCGCAGCTGGTGAAGGTTTCATATAACCCTTTCAGGAATTTCTGCATCGGCTTTAGCGCATTTCCATCAATTCCAAGGTTAAAGGCAATGATCCTTGTCTGGAAAGAACACAGGCCGGTGACAGGTGAAATCTCCTCGGTGAATATCTTTTCTGGCGTTTTTTCGGCCACCTGTTCAATATCCATACCGCCTTCCGGAGAGTACATTATTACATATCTTCCGGTCTTCCTGTTCAGGAGTATACTTATATAATACTCTTCAGGCTCAGCTTGCCCTTTGTAATAAACATCCTCGGCAATCAGGACCCTGTTCACCCTTCTTCCTGCCGGTCCGGTCTGGGGAGTTACAAGGTTCATCCCAAGCATGTTACCGGCAATCATCCCTGCCTCCTCAACCGTCCTGGCCAGTTTCACACCACCTCCTTTTCCCCTTCCACCGGCATGGATCTGAGCCTTTACAACGAAATACCCGGTGCCAAATTTTTCCTGCAGCTGTTTAGCTATCATTTTTGCCTGATCGGCTGTCTCTGCGACAAATCCTTCCTGGATGTCGACACCGTAGGCTCTCAGGAGAGATTTCCCCTGGAATTCGTGAATATTCATTCTGTGATTTTTAAAAAATCTATCTTCTCGCAGTCATGGTTATCATTGATGGAAATTTAGAAAATTAAAAGGATATTTTGGCTATTTTCGTATAAAAAAGGATGCGAAAGCTTCTTAACGAGGAACTTGGGAGGAAGAGTATCGAACAATTCAGAAACTCGGCAAAATCGCCGTTTGTTATTGTGCTCGACAATGTAAGAAGTCATTACAATGTCGGATCCGTTTTCCGGACTGCAGATGCTTTCCTCACGCAGAAGATATTTTTGTGTGGCATAACTGCCAGGCCTCCCCACAGGGAAATTCAAAAGACTGCTCTTGGTGCAACTGAATCAGTTGAGTGGAGTTACTATGCATCCACAGTAGATGCGGTCAGGGAGCTTAAGGCAGAAGGGTATAAAATTGTTGGCATTGAGCAGACTGAGGGGTCGGTTGAATTGCAGAATGCAGTAATAAAAAAAGGTGAAAAATATGCCCTTGTATTCGGACATGAAGTCAATGGAGTCGGGCAGGAAGTGATTGATCTGTGCGACATGTGCGTTGAGATCCCCCAGTTCGGTACCAAACATTCATTCAACATAGCAATAAGCGCAGGGATCGTGTTGTGGGAGATGAATAAAAAAGGCCATCCATGCGGATAGCCTTTTTAAGTTAAGTATTTATTCAATTACTGCACCAAAGCTTTGAAAGCGTCATCAGCAAAGAATTTTGCAAATTCGAGATCGGTTTTTGCATAAGCTTTCCAGTCAGCTTTGAAGCCGATGGCTTCTTTGAGACCGTTAAGCATATATGTTTTGTCGTCAAGGCGTGCACCTACAATTGCTTTCAGATATGAAGGCTTGCCACATTTGCACATTTCCTTCATGCTGTCGAGGGTAGCCTTGGCTTTGTTAACGTCACCCTTAAGAACCTGGGCAAGAGCAAGGTTAAAGCATGGTTCAGTACCAAAATAATTAACTGCTTTGTCATATTCGCCTTTTGTTATAGCGATTACACCAAGGCCCCATTTTGATTCTGTTGTTGCAGCTGTCATTGAGTTGAACAGTTCTTCTGCCTTGGCAAGGTCGCCTTTGATGAGGTATGCAAAACCTGTATTGTTTTTTACAACATCGTTATTCTCAATTGCTTTGGCTTTATCAAGAGCAGCAAGAGCTTCATCAGGTTTGTCTAATGCAAGAAAAGCGCATCCGACATTATTGTGAGCACGGATGCATTTCGGGAAAGCAACTGCTGCAGCCTGATAGAATGCAAGCTTCTCATTGGCGTCAGTGGTAAGTGAGCCTGCGTGGAGCATCTCCTCTATACCAAGAACTTTCGGGTCGGATTTCATCTGAGCAAGTATCTGCTCATCAGTACGTCCTACGCTGTCAACATTGACCACCATCTTTGACCTTCTCAGTTTCGGAAGAATGTCCGTTTTAAGAGCTTCAAATGCTGATGACATGTTCTTAATTTCTTTCTCACGAACTTCAGGATCGGAATACATTGAAAGAACACGCAGGATCAGATCTTTATCCTGGATATTTGAATTCTCAACTTCAGTTTTAAATCCGTCCCAGTCTTCGGGGGTTGTCATTTCATTAAAGAATCCGTCGGCTTTGGATGCTTCGACTTTCTTGAATTCATTCTTGATGAATTTATCTGCAGATGTGCCTCTATTCTCGGAAAGTTTTGTATTAATCTTCATAGTTCCGTCTGGTGAAGCATATGAGCTGACAACAGCGCCTTTAAGCTGACGGTTAGGATCGGTGGTTACCTTTGCAATATAATCCTTAAGCATTTTAACATCCTCTGCCTTCAGCTCAGTGGGACGGATGTTTGCCTGGTTAATAACGTAATTGATATCGGCCATCTTTGTTTCCGGGATAATCCTGACATAATTATCCTTCATATAAATTGGCATAGCGTGTTTTTCAACCAGTGTTGATGTTGCAATAACGCCATCGGCAAGTTTTATGGGATCAAAATCAAGACTTTTAGTTTTAATGCTGGCTTTTGTTCTCAGAACAAGTTCAGACATTTTCATAGCATCCTTATAAGGGATTGTACTGGTATAAGTGAAATCACCACCGGTGTAAGTTATCACTTTGTTATTCGCCGACACTTTTTCGCCCTGAAGAACCTGTACTTTATCAAATGCTGTCTCTCCTCCTGTATATGTCAGAACCGGAGTTACCTCGAGAGTAGCTTTTTTGTTGAAATACTTTTCCGGGAATGTGCCTTTGATGGTAATATTTACCATGCCGCCGTGTGCTTCAAGTACTTTCGGGGTAACTTCATACTTGATATCGCCGGCTTCTTTTTTCATCTTATTAAGACCGCTGCAGCTTGCCAGAAAAAAAGCTGCAAGGATAAGGATAAAAAAGCTTCTGATTTTTTTCATAGTTTAATTTTTATTTGCGTTTGTGATCTTGGTTTATAGTTCAACTGATAAACGATATTTGACCTTCTGAATTATTTGCAAAATTATAAAAAATAGTAACAATATCTTAAAAAAAATTAAAATCTTCATAAAATCACCATATTCAGGCCGTTAGCATAGTCGGAGTTAAAAACTGTGTTGATAATTTTGTCATAATGTTCATCATTTCTGACGAAGTCTAAGTTATTTATATCAATGATAAGATATTTGTTATCGGGATTCTGTTTAAAGAAGGTAAAATAACTGTCCTGTATATTTTGAAGATATTCTTCTGTTATTGTCAGTTCATACTCACGTCCCCGCTTCTTTATGTTTTCCAATAAGACGTCCGGTTTTTATATGCAGGTAAACATAAATATCAGGTTTGGGCAATGAGCTGTAAATAATATAAAAGATCTGCCTGTAAAGGTTATACTCATCTCCCTTAAGGGTTGAGAAGGCAAATACAAGCGATTTCATAAAATAGTAATCGGCAACCGTGAATGTCTTGAAAAGGTCCTGATATTTAAGTTCTTCATTAAGCTGCTTGTAACGGCTGGCCAGGAAAGAAAGCTCAAGGGGAAATGAATATTTTTCGGGGTCTTTGTAGAACTTTGGAAGGAAAGGATTATCGGCGAATTGCTCAAGGATCAGCTTTGCATTGAACTGCTCGGCGATTCGGGTTGCAAGTGTGGTCTTTCCGGCACCGATATTTCCTTCAATTACCAGGTAATTGTACTTTAAATCCATCAGGCGTGATATTATATCAAATTTAGAAATTGGATTGGAAAGTACAATATAATAAAACAGAAAGGGCGTTGCATGCAACGCCCCTGTATTAATTATTTTTGTGTTCTTCCTGCCTGCCTTGTTCTCCCTCAGGCTTTGGCGGCCTCGGAAGCAGCACTTTCCTCGAAAGTTTAAGTTTACCCGTTTTCGGATCAATATCAATTAGTTTGACCTCAACCTCATCGCCTTCCTTTAACACCTCATCAACTGTCCTGATTTTCTTCCAGTCGATCTCAGAGATATGAAGCAAACCATCCTTGTTTGGCAAAATTTCAACAAAAGCTCCAAACTGAACGATCGTTTTTACTTTTCCCTTATATACCTGGCCAACTTCAGGAACAGCAACAATTTTCCTTACCCAGTCCAGAGCAGCAGTAATAGCTTCTTTATTCTCTCCGAAAATATTTACATCACCGTGTCCGTCAACTTCCTCCACTATAATTGTGGTTCCGGTTTCGCGTTGTATCTCCTGGATGACCTTTCCACCCGGACCGATCAATGCACCGATCATATTCCTTGGGAATTGTAAGCATTTCAATCCTTGGAGCATGCGGTTTGAGCTCAGGACGAGGTTCTGCAATAGTTTCCTGCAGAATATCAAGAATATGAAGTCTGCCGACCCTGGCCTGGTCAAGTGCTTTGGTAAGAATTTCAAATGATAATCCTTCGACCTTAATATCCATCTGGGTTGCAGTAATACCGTCGCGTGTGCCGGTGACCTTGAAATCCATATCTCCAAGATGGTCCTCATCGCCAAGTATATCGGACAGGACTGCATATTTACCCGATTCTTTATCGGTTATAAGTCCCATTGCAATACCTGAAACCGGCTTTGCGGATCCTGATCCCTGCATCCATAAGTGCCAGTGTACCGGCACATACTGTTGCCATTGATGACGAACCATTCGATTCGAGGATATCCGAAACCACTCTTATGGCGTAAGGATTCTCCTCGTCAGGCGGCATCATATTTTTCAGGGCTCTGTGTGCCAGGTTACCATGCCCGATCTCCCTGCGGCTTATGCCTCTGGCCGCTTTTGCTTCTCCCGTCGAGAAGGGCGGGAAATTATAGTGGAGTGTAAATTTTTCAGATCCCTGGTTCAAAACATCATCTATAATTTTCTCATCAAGCTTGGTACCCAGAGTAACTGTTGTAAGCGACTGTGTTTCACCTCTTGTGAAGAGTGCTGATCCATGTGTTGCAGGCAGAGGATCGATTTCACAGGTAATTTGTCTGATCTGATCAGGCTTCCTTCCGTCAAGGCGGATATTCTCATCAAGAACCAGTCGGCGGGCTGCCTCCTTATTAACTTCATGGTAATATCTTTTCACAAGCGTTTCGTCAACGGCATTTTCCTCAGTAAACTGTGAAAGGAACTCCGTGACAACTGCTTCGAAAGCCTCTTCTCTTTTGTGCTTATCAGATATCAGGCTTTTTGCAACCTGATAGCATTTCTGATAGGTTTCGTCCCATACTTTCTTTCTTCAGATCTTCGTCATTCACTTCATGACTGTATTCCCGCTTTACTGTCTTACCGACCTCGACTAGCAAATTCCGATTGGGCTTTGCACTGAATCCTGATTGCTTCATGTGCCACCTTCAGGGCTTCGATCATTTCAGATTCTGAAACCTCCTTCATTTCACCCTCAACCATGAGGATATTCTCGTAAGTAGCGCCAACAATAAGGTCAATATCGGCATCCTTGAGCTGTGTTGCAGTAGGATTGACGATAAAGTTGCTGTTGATCCTTGCAACCCTTACTTCCGACATCGGTCCATTAAAGGGAACATCCGAAATTGCAAGAGCCGCTGAAGCGGCAAGACCTGCAAGAGCGTCAGGAATTATGTCAATATCAGCTGATATAAGACTTATTGTAACGAAAGTTTCTGCGTGAAAATCATCCGGGAACAATGGCCTGAGTGCCCTGTCGACCAGCCTTGAAATCAGGATCTCGTAATCTGAAGGACGTGATTCTCTTTTCAGAAAGCCACCCGGAATGCGGCCCGATGATGCGTATTTTTCCTTGTATTCAACAGAAAGAGGCATATAGTCCGTATCCTCTTTTGCTTCTTGTGCTGACACTACCGTTGCAAGCAGCATTGTCTTCCCCATTTTCAGCAGGACAGCGCCATCGGCCTGCCTTGCTAACCTGCCTGTTTCAAGCGTAATTATTCTCCCGTCTCCGAGATCAATATTCTTCTCTTTAATATTAAACATTCTATGATTATTTTTAGATTGGCGAAATTACATAAGATTAATAAGAAAAAAGGCAATTCTGAATTGCCTTTTTTCTTATTTACGTAATTTCAATGCTTTGACAATCTCGCGATATCGTTCGATATCTTTTATTTTCAGATAGTCCAGAAGTCTTCTCCTTCTTCCTACAAGCTTGATCAGAGCTCTCTGGGTACTGAAGTCTTTTTTGTTCTTTTTGAGATGTTCAGTAAGATGAGATATCCTGTATGAAAATAATGCTATCTGCCCTTCTGCTGTTCCAGTATCAATTTCCGATGTTCCAAACGATTTGAAAAGCTCTTGTTTCTTCTCCGTGGTCAAATACATGTCTTTAATTAATATGTTGTTAATCCATAAATAAATTGAGTCACCAATTTTGGAACGCAAAAATAAGGCTTTTTTATGTAAATTATCAAACAATTGACTATTTTTTTATAAGGTTCAACAAATATTTTTATTTACCTGACTCAATCAAACATTTTCTTATTGATTGAAACCTGATTGCTCAGCGCCTGAAAGATCAATCTCATGCTCTCAGCATATTTTTTAACGAGAACAAAAGAATTTTATTGCCGTATCTATGATATAGACGCAAAGTTATCCTAAAACGTTGCGTCTAAATTTCTCATAATACGACAAGTTATCAACAAATTAACAGAGTTATCAGGAACACTGAACCGCTCCCCATTCCTGAATTTTCCATGGTTCGAGCATAAGTTCGTTCCCATTTATAAGTGTTTTCCCAACACTTATAATTTTACATCCTATCCTGCATTCCAGGCACCGCCTTTTCCTGCAATAAGCGTCTGTAAGCTGGAGTAAGGCCTGTGTCTGAAAAGCCGTATCGGCTTCTATACCAGCCAATTTCCAGTCATCAACCACTGAATTTGACTCCGGGTGGATCTCTTCGAGAAATGTCAGTGCCTTCTCACACAAATCATTATTGTCCCTGAACTGCCCATAAACAAAAATAACAGGGATGACCGCATTTACAAGAAAGATGTCTGTTGCCTGAAGTCCGGTTCTTTTTGCAATTCGTTTGCTTTTCTTTCCAAAGATGTAGTGATCATCCCAGTAAGAGGAAGCTGTGACTTCAAACACCTTTTTAAGCTGTTTAATATCAACACAATCAAGAGTTGTTGAGAACAATCCTCCCGCCGTCGAAAGCATGTCCGACAATTGGGAGATCCTTATTGTAGGAAAGTTTACTGGCCTGAGACGGGAGAACTTCCATATCCATCCGTGAATCGGTTGAAGGGAGTACTTTGCTGAAAGGATCCTGTACTCCTTTATCAGATCCTTGTAATACCCGTCGGAAACAGCCTCCTTGAATAACCCTTCTTCAAGCATGCCTGCAGTTCCGAAAAGCAGTGCTTCGATCTGAAACCTGTTGTCGGCATGCTTCCGGATTATTCTGAAAGGCAGGGCAGCAGCAAGCCTTTCAAATGGTTCAGTATTTATCCTGAAGCCGAAGTACCTGGCAAGTATCCTGTAAAATGTCTCATCCCAGTCGTTGCCTGTTTCAGAATATATTCTAAGTATTGTATCCGCCTTTACCTGCAACCTTTCAATCAGACAGGGAATGAAACCAGTGCCGTAATGTAGAAACTATCTATTTCACTGATCTCATTCTGACAGGCAATCATAAATGGATTGTTTACCAGGGTCGGTGTACTTTTCATAATATGCCGTGGTCATACTTGATTTCAACTGTCAGAAGCTCTTCCCCTTTTGAATTGAAAACCTTTTTATCATTTTCTGCCACAACATGCAAAATGACATTGTCAAAGGCATGATCCCTGTCGTGTCCATGATTATTAAAATGTGAGGCCTTGCAATGGATTTCAACATTACCAGCCCATTCCGTTCCTGCTATAATGATCCTTGCATTGAAAAAATCAGGACCCGAATCGGAGTTATATTCACCAGGATGGATAACAGTTATTTTTTCCCCATCATTATCGAACAGACTATCAGCATCATAATGGCTGTATTTCCAAAGGTAATGTAGAAATTCCTCTTTCATTCCAGCACGAGTTTGAAAGCATCAGCGAGAACATAAAGTTACGAATTGTACTTAAATAAAATGTAAATCCTGGTGAAAAAGATTGCTTCGCCACTTCGCTCCCCGCACTGACCGTACCAACAGGCAGATTACAGATATTATGAAGGACGAAATGTCAAATGGGGGTATGGTCATTACGAAGAGGCATGCCTAAGCGGGACGCGGAAGCAATTCCAATCAAATCCCTGAAAACCTATATCAGATCAGCTTATGTTGAGAGAGACAGACCTCCATCTCAGATTGTATTTCCCTGGCCTTTTCGCCTGCCACTTTGTCGAAGTTTTCAGAATTGTCAGCAAAAATGATACCCCGGGATGAGTTGACCAGCAGTCCGCATTTATTTGTTAGTCCGTATTCGGCAACTTCCTTCAGACTTCCACCCTGCGCTCCCACACCGGGAACCAGGAGGAAATGTCCGGGAACGATCTGCCTGATTTCCTTCAGCATTTCGGCCCGGGTTGCACCAACAACATACATCAGGTTATCGGGTGTACCCCATTTCTGCGATACTGTTAACACCTTTTCAAAAAGGCTGATTCCATCCTGGTTGTGATACTGGAAGTCATTGGCACCCGTATTGGATGTCAGGGCAAGAAGGATCACCCACTTTCCCTTATATGACAGGAACGGCGTTACTGAATCTTCACCCATATACGGCGCAACCGTTACTGCATCGAATGACATGTTTTCAAAGAAGGCCTTCGCATACATCTTTGAGGTGTTTCCGATGTCCCCTCTTTTTGCATCTGCAATTACCAGCACATCCGGATGGTTTTCCCTTATATAGTCGAGAGTCAGCTTAAGCGATATCCAGCCTTTCGGTCCAGAGCACTCGTAAAAAGCTATATTAGGCTTAAAGGCTACAGCATACCTGGCAGTTGCATTGATTATGCGTTTATTGAATTCAAAAACAGGATCTTTGGAATTAAGCAGAAAAGCAGGGATTTTTTCAATTTCAGTATCGAGGCCGACGCAAAGGAAAGACCGCTTTGCCACGATGTTCCTGAATAACTGTTTCTGATTCATTTATATAATTATTAAACAGTACTTTCCTTTAAGTCGTTCCGCATTTTCAGCCATCTGAAGCTTATCAATGATCTCCTGAATATTACCATCAAGTACCGAAGGAAGGTTATAGAGCGTGAAGTTGATCCTGTGATCGGTCATTCTTCCCTGCGGATAATTATATGTACGGATCTTTGCCGACCTGTCCCCTGTGGAGACCATTGTCTTCCTTTTATGAGATACCTCATCGAGGTACTTCTGGTACTCAAGATTATAAAGCCTGGTCCTTAATTCAACCAGTGCCTTGTCGTAGTTTTTAAGCTGTGATTTTTCGTCCTGGCACGTTACCACAATTCCTGTCGGTATATGCGTAAGGCGGATAGCTGAATAGGTTGTATTGACCGACTGGCCCCCCGGACCGGAAGAACAATATGTATCTTTCCGGATATCTTCGTTTTTTATCTCAACATCGAATTCATCAGCCTCAGGCAGAACAACGACCGAAGCGGCGGAGGTATGGATCCTTCCCTGTGTTTCGGTTTGGGGGACTCTCTGGACACGATGAACGCCTGATTCATATTTCAGAATCCCGTATACTCCCTCGCCCGAAACACTCAGGACTATCTCCTTATACCCTCCGGCTGTACCCTGAGAGTAACTGTTGACTTCAGCTTTCCATCCTTTCTGTTCAAAGAACTTGGTGTACATCCTGAAAAGATCGCCTGCAAAGATACTCGCCTCATCACCACCTGTTCCGGCCCTGATCTCCATAACAGCATTCTTATCATCTTCAGGATCGGTAGGAATAAGAAGCAGCTTGATCTCCTCCTCCATTTCCGGAACTTTCGAATTAAGCTGTTCAAGCTCTGCCTTTGCCATCTCCCTCATCTCCTCATCCTTCTCGGTAGACAGCAGTTCCTTGGTGCTTGTTATATTCGACAGAGTAAGCTTATATTTTTCGTATGCCTCAATTATAGGCTGAAGATCCTTATATTCCTTATTAAGCTTAATATACCTGTCCATATCCGACAGGATATCCTGATGAGTGAGAAGTTCACCAACCTCAATAAATCTGGTTTTTACACCCTCTAGCTTCTCAAGTATCATGTTATTTGCCATATACTGAAAATTTCCGGCTGCAAAAGTAGTAAAAAAGGCTTAGTATTCAAATCGTCCATTCTCAGAAACTATTGTAAGCTTCTTCTTATCAGAAGGTTCACAATGTCCGATAACCCTGGCCTCCAGATTGAATCCGGCAGCAATACTTATAATCTCATCTGCATATTTATCCTCAGTATAGATCTCAAACCTGTGGCCCATATTGAAAACCTGGTACATCTCTTTCCATTCAGTGCCGGACTGTTCATGAATGATCCGGAACAGGGGTGGAAGAGGGAAAAGGTTGTCTTTTATAATATGCAGATTGTCTGCGAAGTGTAATATTTTTGTTTGTCCGCCACCCGAACAATGTATCATGCCGTGGATCGTGGGGCGTAAGGTTTCGAGGATCTTTTTCACTACAGGAGCATACGTACGTGTAGGTGACAGAACAAGCCTACCGGCATTGGTCGTAAAACCATCTATTACCACAGGGTCGGTGAGCTTAAGCTTTCCCGTATAAAAGAGGTCATAAGGCATTGATGAGTCAAAGCTCTCAGGGTACTTGACAGCAAGGTATGGCCCGAAAACATCGTGGCGTGCTGATGTAAGGCCATTGCTGCCCATTCCGCCGTTATATTCCTTCTCGTAGGTAACCTGTCCGTAAGATGCCAGCCCGATAATAATGTCCCCTGGCTTAATATTATTGTTGGAAATTACTTCTGACCGTTTCATACGGGCAATAACAGTTGAATCCACAACTATCGTTCTGACAAGATCGCCCAGATCGGCGGTTTCACCTCCGGCAGACCATATTCCGATCCCAAGATCGCGAAGTTCTTCGAGCACCTCTTCAGTACCATTTATAATTGCTGAAATCACCTCACCGGGGATCAGATTCTTATTTCTTCCAATTGTCGATGAGAGAAGCATATTATTACAGGCACCTGCACAAAGGAGATCATCCGTGTTCATTATGATCGCGTCCTGCGCAATGCCTTTCCAGACTGACATGTCGCCCGTTTCCTTCCAGTAAATGTAAGCAAGCGACGACTTTGTACCGGCGCCATCAGCATGCATGATATTGCAGAATTCTTCATCTCCTCCCAGAAGATCGGGGACGATCTTGCAGAATGCTTTGGAATAAAGCCCTTTATCGATGTTTTTTATTGCCTCGTGAACGTCTTCTTTCGATGAGGAGACGCCTCTTTTGCTGTATTTCGATTCGGTGGTCATTTAAGGTCAGAACTTGACACAAATATATAAAAGTTAAACCTCAGCCTAACTTATTAAAAACCCATTCTATTGCCTGTTTTAGCACCTTTCTATAGTTTGGATTTTCGAATGTCGGAACATCATGTCCGCTCTGCAAAACTACAATACGGGACTTTCCATATTCCTTCGCCCAACCTATCAAAGGAGTGCTTGAGGGTTCATCAGTCGTAAGAAGCGGTGTAACACCTTCTTCAACATAATAACCTTTGTAGGTCTCGTCAAAAAGCGGGAAGTCCTTTATTCCCTTTGTTACCGGATGATGCGTATCGGAGATCTTTACATTGAAATTAATGTCATGAATATACGAACAGGCAGCATATTCTTTTCCCTTAAATGTTGTCGGTTTGTGAAAATATTTCCCGCCTATGATGTTCCAGTACTCAGGCCAGTCATCAAAAGCGCATATGCTGTGGTGAAGAGCAACTAAAGGTTTTCCCTGCCTGATGCAATCTGCAAGATTCTTTGCCTGCTCATCAGTGATTGTCTGCCACATGTGATAAAATACGAGAACATCATATTTATCACGGTTTTCAGGTTTAAACATATCGAAAGCTGAAGGAAGTTCAGCGATCTGGTAAGTGATTTTCGGTGCCAGGCTTTCAAGCATTTGATTAAATTGTTCAGCTTTATAATCATGGCCGCCTGTGATGACAAGAACACGGATTGATTTAGAAGGCTCAGAACCAGAAAGAATCAAGGTTGCTGAAAGAAATATACAAAAGGAGAAAATGATATTTTTCATTTTATGAAAAGCAATTTTATGTCATGCTAATTTAAAAAGAATTATTCATTTCTTTATTTCAAATGTACTCACCCCCTTACCCCTCTCTAATTCTTAAAGATGGGGTATAATACGTTGTATATTAAACAATTCCCCCTCTCTACTAACGTAAAGAGGGGGAAAAGAAAGGGGTGAGTACTTGATTATTTTTTCGGAGCTTCATAATCCGTTCTCAGCACCCTGAATTCTGTTCTTCTGTTTATCTGATGCGCTATCTCTTTCTGTTCCTCGGTCGCCAGAGAATTAATATACTGTTCAGAAAGTGCTGTCCCGGTTTTCAGGAACGGGTTCTGTGAGTTAATGGCTGTATCGACTACTTTGGGGCTCGATTCCCCGTAGCCTTTGGGTGAAAGCCTTGCCGGATCAATTCCTTTTTCAATAAGGTACTGAACGACTGACTGGGCTCTTTTCTGCGAGAGATCCAGGTTATATTCTTCAGTATCACGTGAATCGGTATGTGACATAAGTTCAATTGTCACATTCGGATTATCTGTCAGGGTTTCAACAAGCTTGTCGAGAGAAACCATCGATTCCGGCCTGAGGTCCCATTTTCCAAAATCATAGAAAATATTCGGGAGTTCAATTGGTTTGTCAAATGCAGTAAGAAGTATCGTGACCATATAATCACGGCTCTTTTCCTGTCCCTTTGTGGTTTCTCTTTCCTTGCCATTAAGGTAACCTCTCTTTGAAGCAAGGAAGATATAGTCAACATCCTGTTTCAGGGCAAATTTGAAATCACCGCTTGCTCCGGTTTCTGCCTGAAGGTTCGATCCGTCGCTGGCGATCAGTTGTACCACCGATCCTGTAATCGGTGCGCCTGTCTTTTCATCCTTTACAAGTCCTGTAACATTAAATCTCATTGGAGGAAGCTCAAATGTATAAAGCTCATCATTTCCTTTCCCTTTTCGTGTTGAGCTGAATATCCCCCGTTCGTTTCCGTCTTCAAAAGTGATCCCGAAATCATCAGCAAAGCTGTTAACAGGGTATTTCATATTAGTGACAGTCCAGGAACCATCAGCCTGAGCTGTTGCTTTGAAAATATCAAGCCCACCCATGCCGATATGGCCGTCGGAGGCAAAGTAAAGTGTACCATCTGACCTCACATATGGAAATAGTTCTTCGCCGCTTGTATTAATATCCGGCCCGAGATTGCGTGGTTTTGACCATGAATCCCCCTCGCCTGACCGTGTGGCGACATAAATATCCTTTGAACCATACCCTCCGGGCATATCTGAAACAAAATACAGTGTAAGGCCATCTGCTGACAGGGCAGGATGAGCAGCAACCAGTGAATCAGGGAGGATACCGGTATCTTTCGGGTTGCTCCATTTATCCCCGGTCCTGGTGGAAGTCATGATCACGCATCCTTTCTTCTCACGTTTCCCTGCTTCGCACCTTGTAAAATAGATCTCTTTATAATCAGATGTAAAACAAGGTGTTCCATCTTCGGAATCACTGTTCAGATTCTCCACAGGAACTGGAGTACTCCATTTTCCCTTCTTATCGAGGCGGCTCTCAAAAATATCCGTGAAACTTTGTCCGGTGGCGCCGTGTGTCTTGCTTCCAGCAGCATCTTCACGTGATGAAGTAAAATAAATGACACCGAAATCATCCCTTCCGTAAGCAGGACTGAAATCAGATTCTTTCGAATTCAGATCCTTAAGTTCTTCAACCTTGTATGCTTCGGGGTTTCTCTGCCAGTCCAGGGCAAGCTCACATGCACGTATCTCCTGGTCCGCCCTGGAATCGGCGGTAGCAATCTGTTTGAACTTCTTAAACTCGTCAATTGCCTGCTGGTATTTGCCGTTTTTCTTGAGGGATTCTGCAAGCCAGTACTGGGCTTCAGGCTTTGAAAAAGATGACTTTACCGCGAGTCTGTACCATGTCTCAGCATTTTTGGGATCATTCGTCAGACGATAGCATTCTGCTACCATAAAACCGAGCTCTGTTCTGGTCGACTTATCTGCTTTTTTTGATTTTGAATAAGAATCCTTAAACAGGTCGATTGCATCGAAATATTCACCCGCATTGTATGAGGCGTAGGCTCTTTCGGCTTTGCGCTTCTGAGCTGGTAAATCCTGTAACCCTGCAATAATCAAAATAATAACGAGAAATATAAGTCGTTTCATAGTACCGCCTTCAATTTGACCCTAAAATTAATTAAATTAAGCAAAATGTAATAATAACAAACGATGTACCTGTATTATATATTATAATAACAAAGGGGCCTCAAAAATGATGCCCCTTTATTATAATAAAAGCAATAAAATCCTCCAAATCAGGTTACCTGGTGAAAAGCAGTTCCCTGTACTTAGGTAATGGCCATATTTCGTTGTCAACAATAAGTTCCAGCTTGTCAATATGAGTCCTGATCTCATCGAGATAAGGCTTTACCTTCTTTTCATAAGTCAGAGCTTTTTTGAAGGAATCCTCAATCACATTGGCCTTTCTTCTCTCCTCTATCATATCACTTACAAGCTTTTTGATCATTGTGACGTGATCGGATATAGTGACAATTACTTCTTTCCTTGGCCCTGCCAATCTTTCGAATTCCTCAGGGTTGAAAACATCTTTAAGGTTTCTAACGTTCTCAAGCAGTGACGACATATAAGTTATACCTGTAGGTACTATATGGTTAATAGCAAGATCACCAAGGACTCTCGATTCTATCTGAACTTTCTTTGTGAATTTTTCGTATTCAACTTCCACCCGGCTTTCAAGTTCTTTTTCAGTAAAAATGCCGGAGTCTATCAGCACTTTTCTTGAATCGCTGGTAAGATAGGATTTCAATGATTCAGGAACGCTTGCAATGTTGCAGAGTTTTCTCCTGTCAGCTTCCTTATGCCATTCCTTGCTGTAATTATCACCTTCAAAGCGAACACTTTCCGATTCAAGGATGTATTTTTTAAGCACCTGGAAAATAGCTTCATCCTTATTCCGGCCTTTTTTAATGATCTGATCTACCTCTTTCTTGAATTCAGCAAGCTGGTATGCAACCGCTGCGTTGAGAGTGATCATTGCTCCACTGCAGTTTGCCGAAGAACCTACTGCCCTGAATTCGAATCTGTTACCTGTAAAGGCAAAAGGCGAAGTCCTGTTCCTGTCGGTATTGTCAAGAAGAATTTCGGGAATTTTGCCAATCCCGAGTTTGAGTTCCGTCTTCTCCGCCGGAGTCATTTTTTTCTCAGTCACTTTCCGTGCAATTTCGTCAAGCATATTGCTCAGGTATGTTCCCAGAAATACCGAAATAATTGCAGGAGGAGCCTCATGGCCGCCAAGACGATAATGAATTTGATTCGTTCATAACTGAAGCCCTGATGAGCTCATTGCTGTCGTTAACAGCCCTGATGACATTGACCAGGAATGTGAGAAACTGCATATTTGTTCTTGGGTTTTTACCCGGGGAAAGCAGATTGACACCTGTGTTCGTGGCCATCGACCAGTTATTGTGCTTCCCTGAGCCGTTTATGCCTGCAAAGGGTTTCTCATGAAACAGCACCCTGAATTTATGTCTTTTGGCGATACGCTTCATAACATCCATAAGAAGCTGGTTATGATCAACTGCCAGGTTGACTTCTTCGTGAATAGGAGCACATTCAAACTGGTTCGGGGCTACCTCATTATGGCGCGTTTTAACCGGAATTCCCAGCTTATAGGCTTCACATTCAAAATCTTCAATAAAGCACATCACTCTTTCGGGAATTGATCCAAAGTAATGATCCGACAGCTGCTGGTCTTTTGCAGACTGATGTCCCATTAGCGTTCTTTCCGCAAGAACAATATCGGGACGAGCATAATATAATGCCTCGTCAATAAGAAAATACTCCTGTTCACATCCTAAGTGTGGCATAAACCTTTTTCACGTCCTTATCAAAATACTGGCAGACATTAACTGCGGCTTCGTCAAGCGCCGAAAGTGCTTTAAGCAGAGGAGCTTTATAGTCAAGGGCTTCACCGGTCCAGGACACGAAAATGGTTGGAATACAAAGGGTTGAACCAACGATGAACACTGGTGACGACACATCCCATGCAGTATAACCTCTCGCTTCAAAAGTATTTCGGATTCCGCCGCTTGGGAAACTTGATGCATCTGGTTCAGACTGAACCAGAACCTCGCCGGAAAAATTTTCAACCAGGTGCCCATTGTCGCCAATTTCAATGAAACCGTCATGCTTCTCGGCAGTTCCGTCGGTCAGCGGATGAAACCAGTGGGTAAAATGTGTGGCGCCTTTTTCAAGTGCCCAGGCTTTCAATCCAATTGCCACCTGATTGGCTTCAGCTCTTGTTAGGGATTTGCCATCTTCAATAGCTTTCTTGACAACCCCGAATGCCTCCTTTGAAAGATAATGCTCCATTTTATGAAGGTCAAAGACATTCGATCTGAAATATTGAGAAATATTCCCTGAAGGTGGGGTAGTATGAACAGGTTCCCTGTTGAAAACCTCCCTCAATGCACTAAACCTTAATTCTGCCATATTCAATAAATTTTACAATGATTCTTTGCAAAAATATATTTTTTATTATATCAACCCCTTTTTTGCAAATATTTTTTGATAATAGGGTTTGTTTTTTTGATACAACCCCTGTTTTTTATGAAAGGACAAGGGTTTTTATGGTTTTTTCAGACAATACCCCCCTTCTTCCTGAAAAATGAACTGTTACGGTTCAGGGTTTTTACCTTTAATAATATTCATAGGGTTTCCCTCTGATTTATTTTACAGGAATTTTGTTATATTTGTCGCCTGAATTTAAAAAGGTTACATTTTTATATTTATTTAACCAGGTATTACATGTCAGCAATTCAATTTTTAAGGGAAAAAGCAGGAATTTTTGTTGCAGCACTTATCGGTTTTTCACTTTTTATATTTGTTGTAAGTGACTTCTTTGGACGCGGCAGAGGTCAAAGGCAACAGGCCAGGAAATACTATGAGATCGGAAAGATTGGTGAAGAGACTGTCTCGTACCAGGATTTTGAACAGAAAGTTCAGAACCTGCTTGAGATCTACAAATTATCAGGTAACTCTGCTGTTGATGAATCCACGGCCGAATCGATCAGGGAACAGACCTGGCAGCAGATGATCAGGGAAAAGATACTCGACAGGCAATACAAAAAGCTTGGTATTGGTGTAAGCAATGACGAAGTTGATGAGCTTGTCCTTGGAAACAACCCTCACCAGATAGTATTACAATTATTTACTGATCAAAAAACAAAAACATTTAATAAATCATTCCTTGTTAATTTCCTTAAACAGACTGAGGTCGACGAAACAGCAAAAAAGTACTGGTTATTCTTTGAAAATGAAATAGTTGTTGACAGGATGAGCTCGAAGTACAACTCACTTGTTTCCAAAGGCTTATTTGTCACTTCCAAACAGGCAGAATTTGAAAAGAATTTGTCCGCCTTCACGGTTGATTTCAGCTATATCGTGAAAAATTACTCATCTGTAAATGATTCGCTGGTTAAGGTTAATTCAGGTGAAATTGATGCTTACTATGAAAAACATAAGGAAAGCTTCAGGAGAAATGCATTAAGGGATGTTGAATATGTCACTTTTGAAGTTAAACCATCAGAAGAAGATATTAAGCAGGCTGAAGAATGGATTGGTAAGACAAAGACTGAATTCAGCGAGACAACCGATCCCGTTCAGTTTATAAACCTTACCGCCGATACACGTTATGTTGGCTTTTTTGTGCCGATTAATGAAGTTCCCGACTCAATTGTCAATTTTGTAAAAAAGGAAGACCTGAAAACCATATATGGCCCTTATAATGAAGACGGTACTCTGAAGCTTGCAAAACTGCTGGCAGTGGCTGACAGGCCTGATTCGGTTCATGCACGGCATATTTTGTTATCCGTTGGGCAGACAAGGACGCTTGAAAAAGCCAAAGCCCAGGCTGACAGCCTTATCAAACTGATCAAGTCAGGTACTTCATTTGAAGCCCTAGCAATGACCAATTCTGATGATCAGGGTTCAGCACAGCTGGGTGGTGACCTCGGATGGTTTCCTGAAGGAAGAATGGTAGTCCCTTTCAACAATGCATGTTTCTCAGCCAAGAAAGGTGATATTGTCACCGCTGAGTCGAATTTCGGCATACATATTATAGAGTTGCTTGCCCAGTCGAAAAATACCCGCAAATACAATATCGGGATTATTGACAGGAAAATCATTCCCGGATCAGGCACCAACCAGAGAGTTTACAGTGAAGCAAGCCAGTTTGCAGGTACTTACGCGACCTATGAAAAGTTTAACCAGGGAATTACTGAAAAAGGACTTACAAAACGTGTAGCGACCGATGTGACCCCGCAGCAAAAAACATTACCGGGTCTCGATAATCCAAGGAGTTTGATAATCTCATTGTTCCAGGCTAAACCCGATAATATTATTCTGGATAACAATCAGCAGGCAGTTTTTGAAGTTGGAGATAAATATGTTGTTGCTTTCTGTACAAAAGCCCAGGAGGAAGGAGTAGCACCTGTGAAGAATGTAGAAAATGACATAAGGTTTATTCTTGCAAAAGAAAAGAAAGCAGAAATTCTTTCAGCTGATTTTGTCAAGAATATGCAGGCCGGGAAAAGCCTTGATGATATTGCCAGAGCAATGGGACTTTCAGTCCAGGAAGCTACTCAGATCAATTTCAGGTCATATACTGTTCCTGGTGCCGGCATTGAACCTGCACTTATCTCTGCAGCTTCATCCTCGAAGCAGGGAGCCATTTCCGGTCCGGTAAAAGGCGATAACGGAGTTTTTGTGCTTGAAGTAAACAATTCAAAAGTAAACGCGGATGAAGATCTTAAACTACTGAAGGACAGGCTTCTGGCCACATTCCAGATGCGTGGCAGCTATGAAGCATTCGAAGCCCTTCGGAAGGAAGCCAACATTGTTGACAAAAGATACAAGTTCTATTAATTGATCGGGTAAACTGTAAATTACAGATCTGCTTCTGTTTAAAACCTGAATCTTTCAGCTATTATTGAATCGTCACTGAATTCCTTTGACAAGTTCTTATAGTAATCGGGAGGTGCGTCGTATAGATCGAGGATCAGCAAGCCGTCGAGGCAGTCGTTGAATTTGGGATCGACATTAAACCCAATGATCTTTCCATTGATTTCCAGATACTTTCTCAGAAGCACTGGCAGCCTGTAGCCTGGTTCGATATCCATTATGATCCTTTCAATCTTGTTTATATCGCGTTCAGCGACATCAATAAAGACCTTCCTGTCGATCACATTATCATTTTTCACTACGAATTCTTTCCTTGGAACAATATACCTGGCCTTATCTTTATCAAAAAAATAGGCCTTAATAAATTCGACTATAAGGCTCTTTGAAAATCTTGAGAACTCATTGCTTATGCTTACCGGTCCGATCAGATACCTGTAATCCTGATTCCGGAGCAGAAAGAGCATAATTCCTTTCCACAGGAGGAATAAGGGAATTGCTTTTTTCTGATAATCTTTTACTATAAATGACCTCCCAAGTTCAAGAGATTCTCTCATTACCGGCAAAAAACCCTTCTTAATCCTGAAGAGAGAGGTAATGTAAAATCCTTTCAATCCGTAAATACCTGCAATTTCCTTCCCTTTACCGATCCGGTAAGAGCCCACTATCCTGTTTGCATCAGTGTCCCATATAAACAGATGATTATAGTAAAGATCGTATTCATCAATATCGGAACTTTTATTGGTGCCTTCCCCTACCTCCCTGAATGTCATTTCCCTGAGCCTTCCTATTTCTTTTATGATTTCAGGTATGATCCAGGTGGGAACGCAAACAACTGAATAGTTCTTTATTGTGAACAATTCATAATCATATCTGATTTTATTGAACTCTTCAATAAGCAGTTTTTTGGGTACCGAATCGATTACCGGTTCAGAAACCGGTTTGATCCTAATTGAGCGTAAATTGAAAAAGTTCGTTGGTTCAAGTGCTGAGCCCAGGCAATAGGTCCTGGCCCTAAGGTATCGTCCGTATTGGGCTATATCCTTGAAGTCCGATTGTTCCCTTACAGATATGGGTGAACCTATCCTGATCCTTACAGTCCTGTTTTTCTTATTTCTGATCTCGGAAGGAAGTGCTGCAGCTTTCAGAAGCGGATTGATTTTCCGTACAATATGCAAAAGGCGTGAATTTGTACCGTGAAAATAGACCGGGACCACAGGTACTCGTGCATTTTTAATGAACTTTATTGCCGGGACCTGCCACTCATTATCAAGAATGGTGTTGGAAACTTCAAATTGCGATGATCCTTCACCTGTCGGAAATATTCCCAGGCAGCAATTGTTTTTAAGGTGGTTAATTCCTTCCTTGATCCCGCCGAATGATGATTTTATGTTCTTATCTGTCTCAAAGGTATTTACAGGTATTATTATATTATGCAGTGCCTCAATCTCCTGGAGGAGGTGGCTGGCCATTATCCTGAAATCCCCTCTTATCCCGTAAATAATCTTGAAGAGCAGCATGGAGTCGATTCCCCGGTAAGGGTGGTTTGAAACGGTAATGAATGGTCCGTTGGACGGGATATTTTTAAGATCTTCCTCCGGAATTTCGTATTTCAATTCCAGTTCGTCCAGAAGTGAGTTTATAAGAAGTATGGGATCTTTATCGTGAAGTTCAGAGTAGACCTTGTTCAGTCTCCTGTACCTTATAATATGCAGTAATGTTTCAGCAATGACTGTTCCCTCGGGTATATGGAGTTTTGTGGTATTCTCCAGTTCTTTATCTGAAAGAAGTTTCATTGCGTGGAAAGTAGTTCATCAAATATAGTGATTTTAAAACTAAAAGCCCCTCACGGTAAACCGGGAAGGGCTTTG
>CAVSYN010000031.1:0-44422 GCA_963732115.1 uncultured Bacteroidales bacterium | reverse complement strand
CTCCCCACCCAAACGTGTGAATACGAACATGCTGAAAATAAAAAGACCTACGGCTGATATCGAGACTAAAAGCTTATGATTTAGTGAATAAGTAATGACAGGATTAAATCCTTTGTGTATTTTATCCATCATTTTATCTGAGAAATTACGCTTGTGTACAGTCTTTTTGCTGAGGAACAAAGCTGAAGCCATTGGTACCCATGTAAGTGACAGGATTGCAGCTCCTGCGAGAGCAAATGTTACAACCTGGGCCATAGGTCTGAACATTTTTCCTTCAATACCGACAAGGACCAGTATTGGAACATAAACTATCAGAATAATTATTTGACCGAAAGTGGCAGAACTCATCACCCGCCTGGCAGATTCAAAGACATTTTCATCAATCTGCTGCTGTGTGAGACGGGTAAGGCCTGTATCATGATGCTTACTCATGAAAAATACGGTGCACAACACTCTCAACAATAATTACTGCCCCGTCCACGATAAGTCCGAAGTCAATCGCCCCAAGGCTCATAAGGTTTCCCGATACGCCGAAAATATTCATCACCGAAATGGCGAACAGCATTGAGAGCGGTATTACAGAGGCCACAATTAGTCCGGCCCTGATATTTCCAAGAAGCAGGACAAGAATTAAAATAACGATAAGAGCACCTTCAATCAGGTTTCTTGAAACCGTGCCAATTGCCCTTCCTACCAGGTCGGAGCGGTTAAGGTATGGTTCTATTGTTACCCCTTCAGGCAACGACTTCTGAACAGAAGCAATACGAAGCTGGACATTATCAATAACTTTATGGGCATTCGCACCCTTGAGCATCATAACAACCCCGCCGACTGCTTCTGAAGTATCAACGACAAAAGCCCCGTAACGGATCGCATTGCCAAATTGCACAGCAGCAATATCCTTTATCAGAACCGGAATTCCAGATTCATTAGTTTTAACTACAATCTTTTCAATATCCTCAAGCGTTCTGACCAGACCGATACCCCGGATAAAATATGCATTGGGATTTTTATCAATGTAGGCACTCCCGGTGTTCTCATTGTTTCTTTGGAGGGCATCAAATATATCAGCTCAGCGTAAGGTCCATTCCTCTTAACCTGTCAGGATTGACAGCTACTTCGTACTGTTTAACATAACCGCCGTAACTGTTTATATCTGCAACACCCGGAGTCCCGAGCATTTCACGCCTCACAATCCAATCCTGCAAAGTTCTGAGTTCCATTGGATTGTATTTTCCTTCATAACCTTTTTTTACTGCCAGGCGGTACTGAAATATTTCTCCAAGGCCGGTGGAAAC
Source organism: uncultured Bacteroidales bacterium (assembly GCA_963732115.1). Lineage (GTDB taxonomy): Bacteria > Bacteroidota > Bacteroidia > Bacteroidales > VadinHA17 > LD21. The sequence goes on along the minus strand of CAVSYN010000031.1, from coordinate 43,124 downwards.
AGGTGCAAGTTCAATTTTTGCAAGTCCTTCAGGAATAGCTTCCTCTGCCTCTTTCATCCTCTCTGTCAGCTGCTGACGGGCCCAATAAATATCTACTCCATCTTTAAAAACTACCGTTACAACCGATAGACCCAACCTTGAAATGGATCTTAGCTCGATGATATCTGGAATATTTGCCACTTCAATCTCAATTGGTGCAGTTATTATGCTCTCAACCTCCTGAACTGCAAGTGAAGGGGCGAGGGAAATCACCTGCACCTGGTTGTTTGTAATGTCAGGGATCGCATCAATTGGTAACTGAGTAAGGGAGTAGATTCCCCATCCGGTCAGGGCAAGTACGAATAATCCAACAATAAACTTATTCTTAATAGAAAAATGTATTATGCGCTCAATCATTAACTTAATAATAAATAAATGATAATAAGGTGATTATCCAAAAAAGAAAAATGCTTCAGCAGGAAATCTGTGAAGAAGTATTACGCAACGGGAGGCGCTCTGAAGGAGGTTGTTCCATGAAAATGATCGGAGATATACGATTGTTCTGTTACACTTATTACTTTATCAATCAGCGGATCTGAGTTAAAGATAAAATCCTGGGTAAAATGGACTATAAGATTATCATGGTTGAAATTACTGAAGAGAAAGGTGGAAACATGGCATATTTTCGCATCTGGAGACTGGGTTATGGCATCAGATGACCGGACTGGATTATAATTTCCATGAAATGAATTATGGATCAGCTCTTTACAGCATGTCAGGTTTTCATAAATATGATTATGTGGAATGGCATTGTGCACAAAGATCGTCAGCCATGCGATCAGTATTGAATATGCTTTTATTTTAAGGAATCTTCTCAACAACCAGGTGTATTCCGCAAATGTAATAAAAAATTAAAACGCAAGCTCATTCCTGCACTTATGCCTCGCACCTCACACCTCGAACTCCATACCATTCTTACTTACCAGTTTGAATTATACCACGACCTGACATCCGTTGCCTGCATTCCCGCCTGTTTTGCGGCTTCTATTCCAAGGTCTGCATCTTCAAAAACTTCAATGAATGGGGGCTCGATATTCATAAGTTCCGCGCATCTCAGGAAGGTTTCAGGGTGAGGCTTGAAAGAGTTGACATCATTGGCTGTCACGATTATATCAAAATACTTCATTAAACCGGTAATCTCGAGAGTGCGTTCGACGGCTTCCCGGTGTCCGCCTGTGCCAACGGCCATCGGGAGGATGCCATAATATCTCTTTACAATATCAGTAACGGGTTCAATTGGTTTCAGAAGATGCTGAAGCTTAAAGAATTCATCTATCTTTTCCTTCATGATCTGATCGACAGTCACACTGCCATCCAGGCCGCAATTTTTAATGATTTCTTCAGCAATAATCCAGCCCGGGCTGCCTGTATGTTTACGCAGGAAGCTGGTATCGATATGAGCGCCAAATTTAACACAGGCTTTTTGCCATCCCTGAAAATGATAAGGCATTGTATCCGCAAGCGTGCCATCCAGATCAAAGATCAATCCTTTTACCCCGGGCCTGATATCGTGCTCCATAAGTTTAAAATGAAGGGGCAAAGGTATTGAAAATATTTAAAACCTTAGAATTTCAAACATTCGGAGCGCAATTTATAAACTATTGAATTACGCTTATCGAAATCGCTGTAAAACCCTACCAGGTAATTTATTATGTCTTTTTTTGATCTTGAATTGAGGTAAGGGAAATCATTTATTACTTTGATGAATGCTTCTTTCTTATCCGAGAACTCTTTAAGAGCATTTGTGAACGTCTCTTCACTCCTGCAAATTCCCAGATAGAGTCTGTCCCTTACCGTTTTTATCGGCAGTGTTTCAAAAGGAACGGCATATTCTGCATTTACAAGACCGGCATAATCAAAATCAAAGGGCACAATAAGCCCAAGATCGGGATCAGAGGAACCGGGCTGTGAAAGAATAAGCGCATTATGATTCGCAGGAACCGACCAGTCGGTATTTCCAATCATATAATTGAAAATGGCGAACCTGTCCATCATTTCCGGTTTGATATTCTTCTGAGTCACCTTGGTCGCAATTTCCCTTGAATGCGTCCTTTTCTCAAGCAGCTTTATTGGTTCAATTGCGAATCCGTACTGAATGAGTGGCTTCCGTTCTTTGGCAGTGTTTATAAAAGTAATCCTCATAAGCCGCACCCTTAAGCTGTTATCGGTAAGAACATTAAATAACTTGTAAATAAGATATTCTCTTAAAACATAATCTTCGTAACCAATTTTACAATAGGGGACGAGTTTAAGCTTATTGATGCCTATAAATTCTCCGCCCACAGTATCCTTAAGTTTGAAATTCAGGCTTATAGGAGGAAAGTCACAAATGGTGCGGCGTATTTCCCCTCTTGCTTTCACCTTAATGTTTTTATTTACCGAATCCTTTTCCCCCGTGAAGTAAGTCAGCACGGCATCCAGATAAGCGGTATCCGATCTTTTTCTTTTGTAAGTAGTGATATCGAACCTGAGAGTAATTTCAAAAGGATCATCCTTTTCGAAAAGTTTGATATTTAAATTCTGTGTATCTCTTACAGCATAGTGTGTATAAGCGGAATCAACCTGGCCAATTAATGGCTGAATCATTATTCCTGACAGGAAAACCAGAAAAAGGATTATTTTTTTCATATAAGCAGAATGGATAAAGAACGTAAAAGGAATTTTTTCAATCTAATTTAATAAAAAACTGAATTAAAAAAAAATAAAAAAAAAGGCCGCTGATGGGGCGGCCTTAACGAATGATCATAATGTTTACCTTTTATATTGAGCCAGGAAATCCTTCACCTGGCGATAAACATTCTCTTCTGTGAAACCCAATTTCTCATCAAGCACCTTGTATGGCGCTGAGAAGCCAAATGTGGTCACACCCCATATTCTGCCCTTTGGACCGGCAAGACCCCTCAGTGTAACAGGCAGTCCGGCAGTTAGTCCAAAAACAGGTACGTTATCAGGAATTACTGATTTCTGGTACTCTTCCATCTGGTTCCTGAACAGACCTTCCGATGGAGCGGACACAATCCTGATTTTAAGGCCATCTTTTTTCAGCAGTTCTGCTCCCTCGACAAGCGTTGCAACCTCTGAACCGCTTGCAATAAGTATAATGTCAGCTGTACCGGAACAATCCTGAACTACATATGCTCCTTTTGCAGCCTTAAGCGAGTCAGTATACCTGTCATTTGTTTCTGAGGGAAGATCCTTTATATTCTGCCTTGAAAGAATGAGGGCTGTAGGTGTTTTGGAGTTTTCAAGCGCCAGTTTCCAGGCTACTGAAGTCTCATTGGAATCTGCAGGCCGGAGAACAAGCATGCTGTTTTCACTATGATGATTCTTCAGTTGTTCCATAAGCCTGATCTGCGCTTCCTGTTCAACAGGCTGATGAGTTGGACCATCTTCTCCAACACGGAAAGCATCGTGCGTCCAGATATATTTAACAGGTAATCCCATGATGCAGGCAAGTCTTACAGCAGGTTTCATAAAATCGGAAAAGACAAAGAATGTCCCGCAGGCCGGAATTATGCCCCCGTGAAGAGCCATCCCGCTCATTACTGCAGCCATTGTAAGTTCCGAAACACCTGCCTGAAGGAATGCTCCGGTAAAATCACCTTTTACGAAAGCTTTGGAGTTTTTTAAAAAACCATCTGTTTTGTCGGAATTGGAAAGGTCGGCTGAGGCAACCACCATGTTCTCAACTTTTCTGGCAAGCACGGCAAGTACAGCAGATGATGCAGCTCTGGTCGCTGAACCTTCCTTCTGTACAATTGATTTGAAGTCGATTTCCGGAATCTTGCCAGAGTAAAAAAATTGGAGTTTGCTATCTAGCTCTTTATTATTCGATGCCCAGTCATTTTTCTTCTTTTTCCAGTCGGAAGCAACTTTGCGCTTTCCGGCAAGTATCTTTTCGTAATGCTGTTTTACATCCTCAAAGATGGCAAACGGATCGGAAGTATTTCCTCCAAGGTTTAGAAGTGATTTTTCGAACGATCCGCCAGCTTCACTTACCGACATGCCATGAGTCGACGTTTTCCTTTCAAAGCTGTTGCCTTCGTTATCAAGGAGACCTTTGCCCATCGTTGTCTTTCCAACGATAATTGTCGGCCTCTCCTTCTCGGTCAGAGCTCCATTCAACGCCTTCCTGATCTGATCCTGATCGTTTCCGTTGATATTCAGAACATTCCATCCCCAGGCCCTGTATTTCATTGATGTATCCTCGGCTGTCACAGCTTTGGTCTCAGTTGAAAGCTGAATATTGTTTGAATCGTAAAACATTATAAGGTTACTGAGTCCGAGGAAGCCGGCAAGGCGACCAGCTCCCTGCGATATCTCTTCCTGTATTCCGCCATCCGAGATATAGGTAAATATTTTATGCGAGAAAAGCTCCCCGAACCTTGCAGCGAGAAATCTCTCAGCGATAGCGGCACCAACAGCCATGGTATGTCCCTGGCCAAGCGGTCCCGAAGTATTTTCTATAGCTTTTGCGAGATCCAGTTCAGGATGACCGGGGGTTGGGCTTGCCCATTGCCTGAAGTTTTTCAGTTCATCGATGCTGAAACGTCCGGTCAGGGTAAGTATAGAATAAAGCATCGGGGACATGTGTCCTGGATCGAGGAAAAACCTGTCGCGATTGATCCAGGCTGGTTCGTAAGGGTCGAAGTTCAGGAATTCGGAAAAGAGTATATGGATAAAATCGGCTCCCCCCATTGCCCCGCCAGGATGCCCTGATTTGGCTTTTTCAACCATCGACATTGAAAGGATCCTGATATTATCTGCTGCTCTTTTATCGATATCACTTTTCATAAAAAGAAAAATAAAAACTATCCGTATATTTTCAACGGAAACAAAGTTAGAATTTATTGGCGACAGGACAAAACCGGGACAGAATCGGAATAATCCGGAAGGCTATTACAAATACTTCCTGTCTTCCTCCGGAACGTCAAAGTACTTGTCGTATTTGACAGAATCAGGTCCAATTTTTTCAACACCTGTTGCACTAATCTTGTAAGTACATTTTTCCCCTACAATATCCGAAAAATAAATATCGTACTCTTTGCCTTTTTCATCAACCATGATTATCCTGACGAGGTGATCGTACTTGAGACTGTTCAGATGAGCATGGCAGATAGGACATTTAATTAAATACTCTTCTCCTTCTTCCATTTTGAAAGTAGAATGTGTCGTAACTGTATAGTTCCCAAGCTCGGGATTTAGCAAAAAGAGTCCTTTTTTAGAACTGTTGTTTTTTAAGGCAGCAAGGATTATGGAAGTTTTTACATTCAGAACTCCTCTGCAGGCCTTACATAAGTATTGAGTTGCCATAAAGTACCTCCTGTTGGTTTAGTAAGAATTAATTATGTTGATAATTTTGTCGGCTTCTTCCTTTACAAGATACGAGATATTTTCTCCAAATTTAATTTTTTCTGGCTGTATGCCCAGCAAAAAAACAGGCATTTTGAAAAAATCCTGAAACCTTTTAAGGGAAATATTGTGGGTATTAAAGGTTAAGTCCTGTATCTTGTTTATTGACATTAGTTTATGCGTTCCCGGAGTTGAATTCATTTCAACACAGTCAATCAGTACAAGTATATCCGGATTAAGTGAATTTATTTTACCAATATAGTTTTCGAGGCTGACTTCTACAGTAAGTACTGAAACCGAAGAAGAACTTTTCAGATTTGAACTGATATAAACACCAACACCATCATCCGACTTCAGGAGATTACCGATTCCGACAAAAAGTATTTTCCTGTCTTTTTGTGAAAGAAGTTTATCAAGACTTTCAAGCACCCTTTAATAAATATTTCACGAGAATTTGCCTCAGACAATTTGGACAAATAATGTTGAACATATCTTTCCTTTTCAGCCCGTCCTTTATTTCAATGCTTACATCCTGACCTTCGGCTAACCGGAGCTTCTGATTCAGAAGGTTCAGATTAAGTATGGAGGAGAACGCCTTGGGACCCAGTTTCCTGTGCATGAAATGGAGGTGTTCCGTGGTTGTAATTACTGCACCGCAGCTTTCACAGATAAGAAGCTCTTTTTCCTGGTATTCTATATTGTTGCTCCTGTCAAAAACGGCCAGATCGAAGATCTTGTCGGACAGTTTTACTCCTTTCTTTGTAATGCAATGTTCCTCGCACTGCCCGCAGAAAATGCATAAGCCATAGTCCCTTTTAATTGTTCGAATACCTTTTCCCTTATCATCGGTGAAGGTAATTGCACGAGGCGGACAGACATTGGCGCAGGTTTCGCAACCCACACAATTGTCATTATCAACGACAGGCTTGCCCCGGAAGTTTTCAAAAGGTACGTGCGGCTTATAAGGAAATTTTGAAGTATATGCCGGGGTGACAAGTGAAATCACCGCTTCCTTAAGTTCTCTTAGCTTTGGGTACTTCATTTTATGGTCTCCTTATAATCATCTTTCACACTTTTCTTACCAAGCTTTATGCCAAAATGGTAGGTTCCTCTTATGAGTGCATGTGCTCCTACAGTTGATGCAAAGAAGAGTATGGGGATCGCAACCAGCGCTTTGGTACTGGCATCACTGACTCCAAAATGGAACACAACACCAAGAAGGATGCTGCAACAACCCAGAGTTACACATTTTGTGGCTGCCTGAAGCCTGTTATAAGTATCAGGAAGCCTGATAATCCCAATGCAACCTAAAAGATTAAAAAGCACACCTATTGTTATGAATATCAAGCTTAACATATTATTCATTTAATTTTTTCCCTGTCAGGTATTTCGCAAGGGTTAAAGTGCCGATAAAACTCAGGATAATCCAGGCAATACCAATATCAAGAATAAATGACTTTTCAGTCTGAATTGAAATTATTGCACAGATTCCAACAACAAGTATTCCGAAAATATCAGCTCCGACCATCCGGTCAGGAATTGTCGGACCCCTTATTATCCTGTACATACAGACTACACTTAATCCTATCTGGGCATACAGCAATATATTCAGGTAATTGCTCATTCTATTATTCTTTTAATGTACTTTTCGAAAGCTCCTGTTATGATCGGGGTGTACACTTCAGGATCTTCGGATCTGATATAAATCCAATGAATATAAAGACAGTCATCAATAATATCGACAGAGATCGTTCCCGGTGTCATTGTAATTGAATTTGCAAGAAGCATTTTTGCCATATCTGACTGTAATGTAGTCCTTACTTTCACTATTCCGGGCCTGATCGGCATTGCAGGGTGAAGAACGCGGTATGCAACATCAAAATTGGCTTTTATACATTCCCAGATGAAAACGAACAGATAAATTATAAACCAGAAATACCGCTTTGGCTGAAGAAGTTTATAAGTATTTGTTATAAAAATCCTGCCAAAGAACAAAGCGCAGATTATTGAAGATACCGCACCTACAATAATATTTGGAACTGTGAATTCAAAGGTAAGGAGCAGCCAGAAAATCAGCGATAATATAAATATAGTGACGTATTTCATTTCATTGCCCGATTATTATTGAAGTGTATTTTAGATGGTCCGTAAGAATATTGACAGCGGGGGTCAGTATTGCGTGCCTGACATCCGGAATTGCAAGCAGGCTGAGAAGCACACAAATAATGCTCAGGACAACCATGCTGAACGCCATTGAAAATGGAACTTCTTTAATTTGCCGGTTAGTCTCTCCTTCAGGTTTATCATAGAAGGCATATCGCTGGAATTTCAGGAATGAAGCCAGAGTAATAATACTGACAACTACAGCAAGGGCAGCCAGAAGATAAAACCTGGCCATGATGGCAGCAATTATGATAATCAGTTTACTGAAGAATCCGTTAAAGGGAGGTACACCTGAAATAGACATAGATGCAATAAATGAGGTTGCAGATGTCACCGGCATAGATCTGGCTAATCCACCCATTTCCTTAAGATTGCGGGTACCGGTTGTATATTCAATTGCTCCTGCATTAAGGAATAAAAGACCTTTAAAGGCTGCATGATTAATAAGGTGGAAAATTCCACCTGCAATGGCCAGGGCAGCAACTTCCGGTTTGGATCCTCTTGAAATCAGAATCATGCCCATGCCAACAGAAAGAACAACATACCCCATCTGGCTTATGCTGTGATAGGCCAGGAGCCTTTTAATATCCCATTGCCCTATTGCAAGGAAGACTCCGATTACCATCGATAAGGTTCCCAGTGAGGTTATCAGGATTGCCATTCCTTCATTCACAACAAACATGTTAAAGAACAGCCTGAGAATTACATAGATGCCAACAGCCTTTATAAACACACCTGAAAGCATGGCAGAAATTGGGGATGGTGCCGATGAATGTGCATCAGGCAGCCATGCATGGAACGGAATAATAGCTGCTTTTAGACCAAATCCGCTTAGAATAAGCACCTGGACAAACAGATAATATGTCTTGTCATAACCATTGCTGAAGGCTTCTTTAATATCAGCTATATTCAGTGTTTTGGTTTTCCAGTAAATAAATCCGATTCCGAACAGGATTAAAAATGAAGCCAATCCACCCAAAACCTGGTACTTAAATGATGCTTCCAGTTCATTCTTTTCAACCCCGAATGCTACCAGAGCATATGATGATATAACAGAAATCTCGAGGAACACAAATATATTGAACAGGTCGCCGCTGAGCACAACTCCATTCATTCCGCCAATCATAAGACAGAACAATGCATAAAAATAGTTCCCTGCAGTATATCTTTTTATATAAGAAATTGAATATAAGGCTGATAACAGTCCGATGAAGTTTATGATACAAACAATTATTGCGTTGAATCCATCCATGACCATATAGATACCGATAGGCACTTTGTCAATGGGTTGCCAGCCTCCTACTTTATACACAGACAGGTTTTCACCTGTTGTGGAAAGTGAATAAAAGCTGATAATAGCAAGGAACAGAAGAATAAGTGAAGTAAGGTATTTGTCAAATCCCTTAAGGAACCTTCCGGTTATCATTATCACGAAAGCCCCGGCTAAAGGTGTAACTACAAAAAATGGGATCAGCGGATTCATATTTTATCCTCTTAGTTTTTTAATCTCTCTGATGTCGAAGGTTCCATATTTATGGTAAAGTCTTATAATGATTGCCATAAGCATTGCTGTCGTTGCCAGACCGATTACAATTGCAGTGAGAACTAAAGCCTGAGGTAAAGGATCGACATATACTTTTACAGGATCAGCAGGATCCACTATTGGTGCAACCCCTCCGTCAATATACCCGACAAGAGCAAAGAAGAGAAAAGTGCTTATCTCCATTATCGACATCGAAACGGCTATTTTAATCAGGTTCCTTCGGGTAATCACCCCATATAATCCAACCATAAATAATACAAAACACATTATGTATGCAATCATTTCGGCGACTCCTCCTTAAAGATCATTAATGAAAGAAATATTATAAATATTGATGCGGCGACCTCAATTCCGACAAAAATATTGTAAAGAGGTAAAACACCTGCACTTACAAGATGGCCGACAATACCTTTTGGCAGAAAATTATTGAAGAAGATTTTCATCCCAAATAAAAAACCTGAAACAGCAATCATTATTACCAGTATGGTGGCGAAACTTTCAACAATTGTAGTTCTTGTTTCTTCTTTTACAAGCTTCAGAAAATCACCTCCATAAGCGAGCGTTACCAGTATCAGTGACCCGGCAATAACTACCCCTCCCGCAAATCCTCCCCCGGGCGTAAGATGTCCATGTACAATAACGTAGATCCCATACATAAAAACCATCCCCGCTATTAGCTGAGTGGTTTTCTTCACTATGATGGTCATTCCTTTCATTTCTTGCCTTTTAATCTTAATATTGTCAGGACCCCAAGTACTGCAGTAACAAGTACAACTGCTTCGCCCATAGTATCATAACCTCTGAAGTCAAAAACTACACCGGTAACAAGGTTTGCACTACCTGTTTTTTGAGCGGCACCTTCAATATAATATTTTGCCATTCGTAACGAGCTCTTACCAAGAACATCAAGAGTCTGACTTGAGACTGCAAAGAAATAGAGAAGTATAACTATTACCAGAATACCGGTTATTGCGGTAATATATCCCTGAGTATCAAATTTTGTATATGGTTCTTCCCGGGAACTGTTAATTACAACTGCAACCATGATTATCAGAGTGACTGTATCAACAACGATCTGAACTATTGCCAGGTCGGGAGCTTTTAATAGCAGAAAACATATCACTAAACTGTATCCAACAATGGCACAGGCTATGACTGACGAAAGCAGATCCCTGGCATGGATCGCATAAATTGCACCCAAAACCATGAAACCTGTTACAATTGATATGGTTAGATCCATTTCAATTTTTGTTAATTATATCATAATGAGAAGCATAATAATCAAGCCTGCAAATACCCAGATCACATAATTGGGTAAGACACCAGTATGGGCTTCACTCAGCTGGTGACTCAGCCACAGTACAAATTGCTTTGACAGGTCATAAATATCGAACCACTTTTTTTCTGCCTTTTTGTACATCCATGAGAAGAATCCGATTTCAGAGATTGTTTTATAAAATTCGGGAGTCGGATAGCTGAATTCATCCTGTGTTTTTTCTCCTCCGATGAAATTGTCTTCTGTTCTGAATTTTTTCAGTCCCGTAGCGAGGTAGATTATTATCCCAAGGATAATTGAAACTAGTACCAGAAGCGACACCAGCGTGGAGTTCCAGAATCCCGTAAACTGGAATTCACCTGTTACCGGCATGAAGATTTTTGGTACTACAATGTTTGTTGCCAGAATCCCAAAGACAATACAAAACAGCGCAAGGATCACAAGCGGTATCCACATAAGTGCAGGAACCTCCCTGATGTTTTCAAATTCGACCTTACGCCGACTAAGAAAAACTCCTCCTATATACTTTATAAAGCTGGCTAAAGTCAGAGCTGATCCAAAGACCGCCAATCCAAGCCATAATACCCAGAGTTTATTTGCCAGCCCTGTTCCAATCCCAAAATCTATAATACCCTGATAAATCATCCATTTTGAAGCAAAACCGTTTAAAGGAGGTACTCCCGAAATGGACATTGCAAAAATTAGTGAAGCAAAAAAGGTTATGGGCATGGCTTTTGAGAGGCCACCAAGATCATCAATATTTTCCTTGCCAGTCCGGTATTCAACACAACCGGCTGAAAGCAACAAACCACTCTTGTAAAGTGCATGATTAATCATGTGGAAAAGACCCGCAGCTATCCCTATCAGCGACCCCAGGCCAAATCCAAGTATCATATAACCTACCTGGGAAACCGCATGAAAGCCAAGCAGTCGTTTATAATTATGCTGCACAAGAGCCATCATAACCGCACTGATAATTGTGATTACTCCTATGGTGAGCAGGAGTAATCTCATTCCATCGTTAAGTATGAAAATAACAGTAGTTAGCCGTGCAAGGAAGTATATACCGAGCAATTTATCAAGGGAAGCAGGGAGTAAGGCTGATGAAGTGGCAGGAGCATCTTTTGCATAATCAGGAACCCACGAATGAAATGGGAAAGCGCCTGCTTTAGTAAAACTACCGATCATTAATGCTAAAAAAGCTGTCACTGTCAGAGCACTGTCCGTAGATAATGATGCATTACTTATATTTAACGATCCTGTTAATCGCCAGATTATAGCGATCCCTATTAACATTATCGAATCTGAAGCCCCTATAAGGATCAGTGTTTTCTTTGCTGTGGCAGAGCTTTCCTCATTGTTCCCGGGGATAAGTTTATATAGTGTTATTCCAAGTATTCCCCAGAAAAAAATGAAAAGCAGCAGATTGTCAGCTAAAACAGCACCATATGAACACCCGATTGTTATCAGAAAGTAAGGATAATAATTCCTGGCCCTCCCTTTTTTTATATAGGCTAATGAATAAAGAAGAATCAGAAGGGCAAATATACTGATGAACAATATTATAAGCCTGCTGAGACTATCAAAATTAAATACATTGTATCTTGAAATGTCTTTAAACAGATCAATTCCAAAGATTGCGAAACTCGATCCTTTCGTGAGATTTCCTATTGTATCAAGGTTATAGTCAGCGCTGAAAAATCTAATTGTCAGGTATCCTGTAACTGCAGTTGCCAGAAGAGCAACTACCCCTTTCGCGGTCCGGAGCTTTTCGGGTACCAGAAAAAGGAGTAACCCGGCAAGCAAAGGCAATAGGATCAGGATCTGCAGGGTCGTGTTTAAAGAGGGTTGAGTTACTATCGTAAAAGGCTCATCCATAGCTTATCGTAAAAGTTTCTTCTTTAATCCGGCTGTCTGGCTCGCTGAACGATCTATCATCTCTTTTGCATTCATGATCTTTTCCCCAGTGGAAAAATCGTAAGCGACTGCCATACGTTCGGTGCAGCAATAGCAGGGATCAACCCCTGCAAGTGTAATGGTGGCATCGGCGATTGTCTGACCAATGCATGATTTTTTGAAAGTGGCAATATTAACATAGCTGGGGGCCCTGATCTTATGCCTTGCCGGGGAATTTGAACCATCTGAGACGACAAAATGAAATACCTCCCCTCTCGGGGCTTCAGCGCGGCCATGCCCTATTCCTTCCGGAATCTCATTGACCTTAATGTTCATATCACCCTCTTTTTCCTTTTCAAGGCCTTTGAGGCACTGTTCTATTATTGATATAGATTCATACATCTCAAGCAGCCTTACCTGTGCCTTCGCAAAGACATCACCGGTTTCGGCCGTGATCACTTTCCAGTTCACAAGCGGGTAAGCGGCGTAAGGATCATCCTTCCTTACATCGATGGCCACACCTGAAGCACGGGCGGTAGGCCCTACTGCCCCATAGTCAATTACATCCTGCTTTGTAAGAATCCCTACACCTTTTGTCCTTGCATGTATCACAGGATCATCCATGACGGCACCCGTAAGCAGATCTGCTTTTTTCTTAACGTCACTCAATATCTTGCGTATCGCAGCGATTTTGCTGTTTTCAATATCCCGTCGCACTCCGCCCACTTTGAACATCGCATAACTGTTCCTGTTGCCGGTGATCATTTCAAACAGATCGAGAACCGGTTCGCGGTACTTCCATGCCCACATAAAAACTGTATTGTACCCCAGGAAATGTCCTGCCAGACCAACCCAAAGGAGGTGACTGTGTATTCTTTCCAACTCCCCGATAATCGATCTGATATATTTTGTCCTGTTGGTCAGTTCCAGCCCAACTATTTCTTCAACTGCATTTGCAAATGCAAAAGGATGAGATGTGGAGCAGATGCCGCAAATACGCTCAACCAGAAAAAACACCTGCTCATAGGTTTTTGACTCACTGAGTTTTTCTATGCTACGATGATTGTATCCGGTCACCCATTGAATATCCTTTACAATTTCCCCGTCACAATACAGCTTGAACAGTTCAGGCTCTTCCTGAAGCGGATGATATGGGCCAATAGGTATAAGAGTCTTTCTGCTCATTCTTTCTCCTTTGTATTTGATTTAAAATCCTTACGGTATGGATACACTCCTTCTGCCCAGTTCCCTTCTGAAATAAGCTTTTCCTGGTTTGGATGATTCAGAAAATTGATGCCGAAAAGCTCATGCATCTCCCTTTCTATCCAGTTTGAGGCGTTGAACATATTTGAAAGTGATTCGACCTGAGGATTCTCCCTGTCCAGTATAACGTGCAGGTTAAGAATCAATCCTGATTCATCTTTGCTGAAATGGTAGTGTATCTCAAATCCTCTTTTCGTATGAATTGCTGATGCTATAATGAACCTGAATCCGGCATCGCTGTATAAAAATCCGGCAATCTTCAGAATAGCCTCCGGCTTTATCGTAATAATAATGCGCCTAGGATTCTTTTCTGTTACTTCAAGAATATCAGAATCGAAATCTTTTCTTAGTTCCTCTATATTGAATTCCGTTCCCATAATTTTCTGATCCTTTTTTTCTCCTGCTGCCTGTCGCCTTCTTACATCCCCTCACCCCCTTCAAAGGGGGAATTCCTTGGGTTTCCACGCACCCCGTACCTCACACCTCACACCTATGCTTTTTGCACCAGCTTTACAATCCCTGCAATGATGGCTTCGGGCTTTGGAGGACAACCCGGAATATAAGCATCCACCGGAATAACCTTATCCACCGGTCCGGCAAAAGTTATGCTTTCAGTAAATAAACCGCCTGTGCATCCGCAGGCTCCTATTGCAACCACAAGGATCGGCTTGGGAGCCTGGTGATAGACCTCCAGCAACCGCTCCTTATCGTGTATGTTAATTATCCCGTTAACAAGCAGTACATCGGCATGCCTTACACTGCCTACCAGCAGTATTCCGAATCGTTCCAGATCATGTCTTGGTGTAAGACAGTCAAGAATCTCTATATCACAATTATTGCATGAGGCTCCCCCAAAGTGAAAGACCCAGAGCGACTTCTTGAAGCAATAACTTTTAAATCCCACGATATTTCAGTTTAGTAACCAAATACAATCAAAACAAGGGCGATAATTGCAAGCAGATTCATCCAGATCATGAAAAAATTAACTGCCTGCCTGATCCTGATCCTCGGATTTGTGTTTCTTATCAAAGTCAGCAGAAGTACAATTCCAACCACTTTCAAGATGCTCCATAAAATATTAATTCCGTCCAGTCTGAAGCCACCCAGCAGCAAAGCAACGAGCAGGGACGGCAGGACGAAAAGCATTATATATTTTGTAAGTTTTATCAGGGCATATGATGCCCCCGAATATTCGATAAAAATGCCTTCCGTGATCTCCGCCTCAGCTTCAGGAATATCAAAAGGAACCAGTGCTAGTTTTGCCTGGACACAAAAAATGCCTACAATGAAAAGAATTACGCCCGAAACACTTGCGATAAAAGGAGATCCGGCCTGTTGGGTCTGAATGATGCTGTTAAGGTCAAACTGCTGGCCACATTTCATAATGATACCTGCTATGAAAAGAAGGAAGGTGAGTTCATAGCTTAGGATGAGTTTCATTTCCCTTGAGCCGCCAACGGCAGCGAGTGGATTACCCGAGGCCAGAGAACCGATTATATATGAAAATGAAGGTATTGTCAGAAGATAAAATATAACAAGGAGATCTCCCCTGAACCCGGAATTAATATTGAATAGTGGAAGGAAAATAAAAACACCTGCCATTACTGCACCGAAGACAGAAAAAACAGGTGCAAGAAGGAATAGTATTGGAGACCCCCGCTTCGGCAGGATCGTTTCCTTGACCAGCAATAATTTGAAGAAATCATAAAATGGCTGCAGTATCGGGGGGCCTTTCCTGAATTGGACCCTGGCAGAGATTTTCCTGTCAAACCAGGATAGGAGAGCCCCTGTAACTGCCACGAAAAGCAGGCCGGGAAAGACAAGGAAATAAAACAGATTTACTGCCATTGTTGCCCTTTATTATTGTTTTTCAGTTGTATATAAATATTCTCTTATAAGGACTTTGTCATTAAGCCTGTAAATATTTTCTGATGGAGATTCGTCAGATTCGACCACAGAAACTACTCCCTCAGGACAAGCCTTAGTAAAGAATTCGAGTTCCTCTTTGTCGTTTAGGTCATGGAAAAGGTCCTTGTTCCTGTGGTGTATGAAGAAGTCAGTCATCATTGTGCCGAAAGGGCAAATTGTTACACATGATTTGCAAGAAATACAGAGATTGGTGTGCCGGGTAACAATACCCTCGTCATCCTTTTCAAGAGCATCAGCCGGGCATACATTAATACAAGGTGCCTCCTCACATCTTCTACAGGTAAACCTGAATATGGCCAGTTCCCTGATGGTTTTAAGGCCGACGGCATCGGGCGAATTTGAAAAATAGCCTTCAGGAAGAGCTGTGGCAGGGTTCTCAGCCATTGCTTTGCGAAGTTTTATCATATCCAGCAGAATCCGTTGAGCCATTTAGTTTCTTTTTATAACATCATCTGGTTCATAAGCTGAAACCTTGTATCACTGAGCCGGTGTGAGATGGTCTGTGCAATTTTTGACATTGTCCTGAACCCGAAATCGCAATCTGCTTCAATTTCTTTATTAAGCTTTTTTGCATCAATTGCTATGATTTTGGCAGGAGTAATTGTCATAACCCAGGCGGTTGAAATAAAAGGAGAAAATACAGCTGACCACGAAAAAAGCTGCCCCTCTTCAATTGTGCCAAGATGGATCCTTTTCTCTTTTGCCAGGCTTATTCCGAGCGACAATGATCCTTCAAGCAAAACATACACCTCTGAAAGTTCATCATATTGTTCAAAAATAATATCCTTTACCTTGAACTCCCTGATCGAACTCATCGATGCAATCATTTTCAGCTGGTTGTCAGTATAGTCATCAAAAAACCTGACCTTCTTAAGATCGTTTATGGTGAGCTTCATTATTTTAAGTTTAACATAAAGAATTAAAAATTTTTCTCTGCACTACTCCGGATTTGCCTATTTCCATATATCCGGAGTATTTTTCAATTCTCCATAGGTGAATACCGGTCCGTCTTTACAGACAAAAAATTCACCCATCATGCAGTGCCCGCATTTGCCAAGCCCGCACGACATGTTCTTTTCCATTGAGAGATATATCTGATCTTCCTTATACCCCATTTCAAGGAGTCTGATTGTACCGAATTTCATCATAATGGGTGGTCCGCATACAATAGCGACAGAATTTTTAAGGTTGACCTTTATTCTATTCAGCAGGGTTGTTACAACACCTACAGAGCCGTCCCATCCCTCTTCTGCTTTATCGACAGTGCGGTAAGCTTCAAATTTTTCTGTGTTGTTCAGCCTGTTGAAGAGAGGCTTATAGATGCAGTCCGATGCAGTTTTGGAACCATAGCAAAGAACAACTTTTTCAAGTTTATCCTTAATATCTTCGAGTGCATAAAGCAACGACCTGATAGGGGCAAGTCCGCAACCACCGCCGAGTATAAGCACCTCCTTGCTGTAAAATCTTTCAACAGGATAACCTCTTCCATAAGGTCCCCTGATACCCATAAAACCACCAGGTTTTAATGCATGCATATACTCAGTAACATATCCGGTCTTCATCACAGTGACTTCGAGCTTATCCTTAACAAGGGGTGAAGAGGAAGGAGTGAACGGAGCTTCCCCTACACCGTCGACTGACAATTCTATAAACTGACCCGTGCCAAACGAAAACTCTTCTTCAGGAATCAGGACAAATGTTTTTATCAGGGGTGATTCTACGATAACCTCTGTCAGCTTTGCCTTTAATGGTTTATATATGTTCTTTGTATTCAGCATAGCACATCACTTTGCCAATTCAAGAAACATTTCGTTCTTATTTATTTTCCCGATACATGCCTCTATGCATCTTCCGCAGCCGGTACAGGCTTTTGATTTAAATTTTTCAGGCTTCCATACATATTTACACATATACCTGTTCCTAAACCTTTTAGGCAATTCAAAAAGTGAATCTTCTCCACCAGCAACCCGTTCAAACCCTGGATACTGGCATGCATCCAGCTGCTTTACTTTTTCGAATTCGGGTTTATCGATCAAAAGAAAGCATGAACAGGTGGGGCAGATTGTTGCACAGGCACCGCAGGAAACACAGGTCGTTGAATATTTTTCCCATATTTCATTCCCGGCTCCCTTAACCAGTTTTCCTGTGTTTTCATAATCTGGCAGGCCCTTGTTTGTTTCATTGAGCAGTGCCTCAGCTGAGTCGCGAGCCTTTTCAATTCCGGAAATTAGAGATTGATCCTTTACATCCTGTAACCTGGTAATCTGATGTATAAAATCTTCACCTTTCTGTGTTATAACCCGTAAAATTATCAGATCATCTTTCTGAATAGCAGACATATCTGCATCATTCGTTGCATATGGTTTAAAACCATACGAAGTGCAGTGGCAATATTCCTGCTTCTCAAAACAGTCAGTTGATATCAGTATAGTTTTTTCGCGCCGTTCCCTGTAGTAAATATCATTGAAATCCTTATCCAGGTAAATCTCATCCAGAAGCTTTAATCCCTGTATGTCGCAGTTGGGTACGCCAAGAATGATCCTGAACTTTTCGAGCAAACGGCTAGATGTTACATTTTCCTTCACAGGTAGGAAAAAGGTCTTGAGTGGAGTGGCAGGCTTGGCTTTGTTATAGGAAATACCGGCGATATTGGCCGGACTTACCATTTCATAGTCCAGCCCAAATTCATCTTCTACCATTGCAAAGATGGCATAGGATGACAACAATTGTTCAATTGTTTTATCCCATTCTTCCTTTTTGATTGTCAGGTATCGCATTTATGTGAGAAGATTCACATATAAAAATATATTCATTGGAAATAAAACACAATAAAAAAAATCATAATTTTGTATGACAAAATGAGGTTTATTTACTAAATTCCAATATATCAATTATATACAAAATTGTTTTTTACACTTAGTGATCAAATCAGACAGCAATTAAGAATAATTTTAAAACAAATGATGTGAAACAAATCACAAAATACGTTATCAAGAACAGCTTAAAACGGATTTTTCTTTACCGTGCCTGTCTTGTAAGATTGAAAAGAATGGGGGTCGAAAAAGTTTTTTCGTACACCCTTGCAAACGAAACCGGAGTGACATCTGACCAGGTTCGAAAGGACTTTTCTGAATACGGTATAAAAGGCAATAAAAGGGGAGGCTATGAAGTTAACGAGCTTCTCGGAAAGATGGAAAACATATTCCACCGAAACAAGGATCATAATATTGTGCTGATCGGAATGGGGAATCTCGGACTGGCACTTTCAAAATACAGCAGATTTGTCCAGCGTGACATGAATATTGTTGCAACCTTTGATATCGACCCGTTCAAACAGAAGATCAGGTCAGATATACCTGTGTATTCGATGAGCAGGCTGAAAGAGATCATTGACCGTTTCAGGGTAAAAGTGGCAATTCTTGCAGTTCCTGAGATTTCAGCACAGGAAGTAAGTGATGACCTTGTCAGGGTGGGTATAAAGGGAATCGTAAATTTTGCACCGATTCTTCTCAAAGTTCCTCCGGACGTTGTGATAAATAATGTTAATCTGAGCGATGAACTCGAAAGCGTGATTTACTATGTGCACAAAATGCTGAAAGTTGATGGTCTTAAAAACATAGAATTATTATTCAAGGATATGAAATACTGATCAGAGGACTCGTCCAGGGAGTTGGATTCCGTCCTTTTATCTGCAGGCTCGCTGTAAAACATGGTCTTTATGGTGAAGTTGACAACAGATCGAACGGCGTATCCGTGATATTACAAGGTGACCTTAAGACGGTCGAAAGATTCAGCAATGAAATACTGGAAAATGCACCCCCTGCATCCCAGATCAAATCCATAGAGCTTATCCCCAAACAGGTTGACAGGTATGACGATTTCAGCATTGCCAGCAGTAAGGTAATTGATAATCAGATCACGGAAGTAAGTCCGGATATTGCCCTATGCGACGACTGTCTTTCCGATATGGCGAATGATCCGGGCAGAATTGATTACCCATTTATAAATTGTACTAACTGCGGCCCGCGTTTTACCATTATGAAAGGTTTGCCGTACGATCGCCCCGCCACCACTATGAGGGATTTTAAAATGTGCAGTCGGTGCCTGACTGAATATCACGACATACTCAACCGGCGTTTTCATGCACAGCCTCTTGCCTGCAATGAATGCGGTCCCGAGTATTGTTACATGGACCGCGAAAAAACAGTTACCGGAACGGACAAAATTCTACAGGAAGTCGTATCAGCATTGCAATCCGGCCAGATCGTTGCAATAAAAGGTCTGGGTGGCTATCATCTGATGTGTGATGCTCTGAATAATGATGCTGTAAAAAGGTTGAGGATGAAGAAGCAACGGGAGGCCAAACCGCTTGCGGTAATGTTCAGAGACATAAATGAGATGAAGAAATACTGCCTGGTTGATGAAATCGAGCAAAGGGAATTAAAATCGTGGCGAAGACCGATACTTATTCTAAAGCAAAAGAAATTGCTTTCCGAATCGGTATCCAACGGGCTTAATACCATAGGGGCAATGCTGCCATATATGCCTGTCCATTATTTATTGTTCAGACGCCTCTCAACTCCTTCAATAGTACTTACCAGCGGCAACCTGTCGGATGAACCCACGATTATTGATGATACTTCAGCCACAGAGAAATTAATGACGGTTGCTGATTCACTGGTGAGTTACAACAGGAAAATTCACAACCGCGCAGATGATTCTGTAATCAGGATTATTAACGGAAAACCAAGCCTCATCCGCCGGTCAAGAGGCTTTGTTCCAAGGCCTGTGGACCTTAACTTTTGCGTGGATGGAATTCTGGCTCTTGGCGCAGAACAAAAGGGTAGTTTTTGCATTGGCAAGAACTTTCAGGCTGTCATGAGCCAGTATATCGGCGATCTGAAAAATATTCCGACTTACGATTTTTATAAAGAATCAATTGACCGCTTTTCCGTTTTGTTCAAATTCAAACCTGATTATGCAGTTTGCGATATGCATCCTGATTACTACTCAACTCAGTATGCAGCAGCCCTTGGCAAAGAACTTGGCATTCCTGTCATTAAAGCCCAGCACCACCATGCCCACATTGTTTCGTGTATGGCGGAATACGGGCTGACAGAAAAAGTTATCGGGATAAGCATGGATGGAACAGGATTTGGCACTGATGGCAACACCTGGGGCGGTGAGTTTCTTATCACCGATGCAGGGAGTTTTGAGCGATTTACGCATTTTGATTATGTGCCGATGCCCGGTGGCGATAAAGTAGCAGAGGAACCATGGAGGATGGCTTTTTCGTATTTGTTCAGGTATTTTGGCGATACTCTTGACTACGACTCAATACCACTTTTCAGATCAGTAGGTCATGGGGATCTGATGCTTGTTAAACAGATGTTATTAAAGGACATAAATTGTCCATTGACATCAGGCGCCGGTCGTCTATTTGATGCTGTTTCAGCACTTTTAGGATTGTGTTCCAGGAGTACATTTGAGGCGGAAGCTCCGATGCGCCTTGAATCAGCAATTGACTGCAATACAGATGCATATTATCCATTCTCTTTAGAAAGAACGATTGTATTTAAAGAAACTTTACAGGCAATCCTTTCCGACCTTTCGCGTTCAAATATGTCATTAATTGCCGCTAAATTTCATAATTCTATATCGCAGGTCATACTTGAAGTGTCGGAAAAAATAAGAAAGGAATTTTCAATCAATAAAGTTGTACTTTCGGGGGGCGTATTTCAGAATAAGTACCTGCTCGAAAAATCGGTTCATAAATTATTGCAGCACAGGTTTAAGGTTTATACTAATCACCATGTTCCCTCAAATGACGGGGGAATCTCTCTTGGTCAGCTTGTTATTGCTTCAAAAACGTTGGGAAAATGTGTCTGAGTGTTCCTGCACAGATAGTTAGAATTGACGGATTGATGGCTGATGTTTCAATCGGAGGTGCGACATTTAAAGCCGGCCTGCAGATGATTGAACACGCCAGGGTAGGGGACTATATTCTTCTTCATGCCGGATTTGCAATTCAGAAAATAAGCGAGGAGGATGCGCTCGAAACAATTAAACTTCTGGAGGAGCTTGATGATGTAAAGGATAAACGGCCAGGGAATGAAATATATTGATGAATACCGTGACACAAACCTGATACGGAAGCTGGCAGATCATATAAGGAATTCTGCAACCGGCCGCTATACTTTTATGGAAGTGTGCGGAGGCCATACCTCTGCAATTCATCGTTTCGGCATACCTTCACTTCTCCCTCCGAACATAAGGTTAATTTCTGGACCGGGATGTCCGGTTTGCGTTACAGGAACCGGTTTTATTGACAAAGCAATCGCTTATTCAAAAATGAATGATGTGGTCATTGCCACATTTGGTGATCTGATAAGGGTTCCGGGATCATCCTCATCACTTGAAAAGAGAAAATCGGAAGGAGCTGATATCCGGGTGGTATTCTCGGGACTGGAAGCTTTGAATATTGCTGTGTCAAATCAGGGCAAGAAGGTCATTTTCCTCGGGATTGGCTTTGAAACAACGGCACCGGGAACTGCCATAACGGTAAAGCAGGCAAAAGGATCGGGTACTCAAAATTTTCAGCTGCTAAGTGCACACAAAGTAATGCCGCCTGCAATGGAGGCAATAATAAAGGACGGGGTTCATCTTGATGGCTTTATATGTCCGGGTCATGTGGCAACAATAACAGGGTCGGAGTACTTTAAGTTCATCTCTGAAACTCATAGCCTTGCTTGCGTCATCTCCGGTTTTGAACCAGCTGATATACTCCAGTCTCTGCTGATGCTGGTACATCAGGTGAACAACATGCTGCCGGTTACTGAAATCCAGTACAGCAGGGCCGTAACCACGAAAGGCAATGTAACTGCCCAGAGAACCTTGTCGGAGGTATTTGAAAGCTGCGATACAACCTGGAGAGGACTTGGAATGATCCCCGGAAGCGGCCTGAAGCTTAGAAATGAATTTGAGGATTTTGATGCAGAAAATATGATCCCGGTTACTGTTGACACGCAAAAAGATAATCCGGCCTGTCTCTGCGGGGATATTCTGAGAGGCGTGAAAAATCCACATGAATGTTCGCTCTTTGGTGTGGTATGTTTTCCTGAAAATCCGGTAGGTGCATGCATGGTCTCAGCCGAGGGAGCATGCAATTCATATTACAAATACTCTGAACATGAATGAGTTCATAACACTGAACCATGGCAGTGGAGGCAAACAGACCCGCGAACTTGTGAGCGGGATCTTTGCAAAGAAATTCGGGATGCCTGAACCTCTGACTGACTCGGCTGTTCTCAATGAATCCGGAATAACGCTGGCATTTACAACCGATTCATATGTGATCGATCCTCTGTTTTTCCCAGGAGGGAATATAGGTAAGCTCGCAGTATGCGGTACAGTGAATGATCTTGCCGTTTCGGGAGCAATACCAATGTATCTTTCAGCCTCATTTATTATAGAAGACGGATTCCCGCTCAATGAACTTGAGATGATTGCGGATTCAATGGCAGTCGAAGCTAAAAATGCCGGAGTTAAGATTGTGACAGGAGATACAAAAGTAGTTGAAAAAGGCAAATGTGACCGGCTTTTTATTACCACTGCAGGCACCGGAATTATCATGCCGGGTTCAGAACATATTGCAAAAGGCAGGAAAGTTAAATCAGGAGACAGGCTTTTAATAAACGGACCTGTAGGGAATCACGCGGTTGCGGTACTGGGAGCCCGCAATAACCTGAATTTCAGCTCGTCTGTGATTTCGGACTGCTCGTCGTTGAATCATATGATACAAGATCTTCTCAGAGAATGCTCTGAAATACACTTTATGAGAGATCTTACAAGGGGAGGGCTGGCTGCAGTGCTTAATGAGCTTGCACAGATTTCCGGGAAGGGAATTTCAGTAGATGAAGGATTAGTCCCTGTTGATGAACCTGTAAAGGGCTTGTGCGAAATTATGGGCTTTGATCCCTTTTCCCTTGCAAACGAAGGTAAGGTTCTTATCGTGGTGGGAAAGGAGAATTATGAGAAAGCTCTTAAGATACTTCGTTTGCATCCACTGGGGAAAGGCTCGGCAGTGATCGGTGAAATAGTTGAAGAGGATAAAGTAAAAGTGGTTCTGAACACAACCAGCGGAGGCAGACGGATACTTGAAATGCCGTCAGGAACAATGCTTCCGAGGATCTGTTAATTATTTAACAATGCATGAATTAAGGATAGCTGAAGATCTTTCAGAAATTGTGCTCGAAGCAGCAACGAATGAGAAGCTCAGGAAAGTGACAAAAGTAAATATCACCTTTGGGGAGCTTGTACAGATCGTTCCTGATATATTTGAGACCGCTTTCACGGAATCTGTAAGAGGCACGCTGGCTGAAGGAAGTAAACTGGACATCGAAATAGTGAAGGTTAAAATGAAGTGTAAGAATTGCGACAAAGAATTCAGGATCAGCGGAAACATCTTTGCGTGCCGGTATTGCGGATCGACGGACCTTGAAATAGTTAACGGGAAAGAGATATTCATTAAAAGCATAGAAGGAGAATAATATGGAAATAAGGATAATGAAAAACATCCTCGACCGCAATCAGAACAAAGCTGATGAGGTAAGGAGCCTGCTGAAGTCAAAGAACGTGAAAATGGTCAACATGATAAGTTCTCCTGGTGCGGGAAAAACCACCCTTCTTGAGAGGACCTGTGAAAAGCTTGCAAAAAGTCACAGGATAGGAGTAATTGAAGGTGATGTAACAACTGACCGCGATGCGCAACGGTTAAAGAAATACGAAATTCCGATAGTAGTTATTAATACTGAGGGAGGATGCCATCTTGATTCTCACAGCATTTCAAAAGTCCTCGGTTATTTTGACCTTGATAACCTTGATATCCTTTTTGTTGAGAATGTCGGAAATCTTATCTGTCCGTCACAGTTTGACCTTGGGGAGACGTTCAAACTGGCCATTGTAAGCACCACTGAAGGAGATGACAAACCAGCCAAATACCCTATGCTGTTCAGGGAGGCTGCAGCAGCGCTTCTCAATAAGATCGACCTGATCCCGTATACCAATTTCAACATTGATAATTTTAAAAACGATTTAAGAAATATTAACGGACAGCTCCCGCTTTTTGAAATTTCATGTACGATGGGTGACGGGCTTGAGAACTGGTTCCAGTGGATTACAAAAAAGATTTGCCCATAAAGGCGACTTATTTATTTCAGGGCAGTGGATAAACCCCCTTCACGTGGAAGGGGGTGGGCATAAGAAAGGTTGCGCGATTAAGACTTCTTATCAGAATTTGAAACCGAATTTCATTTCAAGACGGTTAAAGTTATTCTTATAAGTATAAATCACATCATTATAATTTCCCTGTCTGTAGCTCGTCTGGGCATACCTGTAAGCAAATGACAGGTAAGTTTCAATTTCCTCCTTTGCCCATGAGATACCTGTTCCAAATGTAATCGAAGCCCCGCCTTTGTAATTCTTTGGATAATAGTATTGATCATAGGGATCACTTTCTTCATTGCCGCCAATATGAACCAGAGCACCTCCTCTGAAAAAAACAAAAGGAGTGACCCTCTTTTCATTAATGAGCCGTTTATATTCAAAAAATACCGGTGAAAATGTTGATCCAAGGAACTCAACTCCGGACCCTATGCCAATGATATTCATTTTACTATAGGTGTAGTTAGCAACCAGGTTGAAGCTGAATGGTGCATTCAGGTCATTATTCTGCGCTCCGAGCAGAACGCCTGCTTCTAACACAAAACCGGCCCCGGCTGTCTTTCTTCCTTCAAACTTCGGATTTTCCTTGAGAAATTTATCGACCTCATCCGATTTAAAATTGAAAAGGCTTCCGTCGGCAGTCTGGATCTTATAATTATTGTCTGATATCTCCAGCAGCTTTCCGTAGATAATGCTTCCGTTTTTAAGGTAAAGTGCATCTTTTGTCCTCTGTGCTGACAGTTGAAATGCAAAAAAAGTCAACAGAATGAACAGGAATAAATGTTTTTTCATATGTTTTCAGGTTTTGGGTTACTAGTTTAGCATGATTTTTGTTTAAGCAATAATACTAAACCTAACACTTATGAAAGCAAAAATCATTCCATTTCTTGCAATATTGCCGGTTGCAACAATTTTCTTTTTTTCCTGTGAAGATGAAACCTTCAGGGAATACGAAGGTAATGCCCCTGTTTATATGTCATATCCTGACCTGAGGGCGGCTGTGAAAAATGAGCAGAATGTTGACCTGAAGAATCCGGGGAAGATCTATTATAAAGACAATTATATATTTATTGTTGAAGAATTAAAGGGGATTCATGTTTATGATAACACTAATCCCGCATCCCCTGTAAAGAAGACATTTGTAAACGTCCCGGGAGTTGTCGACATTTCAGTTTCGGGTAATGTTTTATATGCTGACAGCTTTGTCGATCTGGTTATACTTGATGTCCAGGATATTAACAATATCCGGGAAACCGGCAGGGTAAATGACGCTCTTCCATACACAGTTCCGGCTACAGGTAATAAACTGCCAACTGCCTATGTTGACAGCAAGAAAGGAGTTGTTATAGAATGGAAAGTAAAAACGATCAGGGAAAAAGTCTATAACAATCCTAATCCCTGGCCTATATTCTGGTACAAGGGTGGTATACAGTTTCTGGCTGATGCTAATGCATCGGGCGCCTCATCGGGAGTTAGCGGAAGCGGTGTTGGCTTCGGAGGTTCAATGGCAAGGTTTGGAATAAAGAACAATGTGCTTTATGTCGTTAACCAGAACAACCTTAAGATATTCGATATTACAAATAAGATAAGCCCTGTAAAAGCCGGTGATTTTTATCCGGGCTGGAATATAGAAACGATGTTTCTGACAGGTAACAACATGTTCCTCGGAACAACAACAGGTATGGTGGTCTACGATATTTCAAATCCTCTGGCGCCCACTTCAAAGTCCTTTTTCACACATGCAAGAAGCTGCGATCCTGTCATAGTTGATAATAACCTTGCTTATATTACTCTCCGGACAGGCACAACCTGCGCTGGAAGCACAAATTGTCTTGATATAGTTGATATAACGGACATTACGCATCCCTCGCTTCTTTATACTTTCGCAATGACCAATCCTCACGGTCTTGGCAAGGACGGTGATCTTCTTTTCATTTGTGACGGCAACGCCGGATTAAAGATATTTGATGCATCTGATCCAATGACGCTGGGGAATAAGTTGCTTTATTCCTATCCCAGTATCAATGCCTATGACGTTATCCCGATCGGGGACATTCTTGTAATGATCGGCGACAACGGGCTTTACCAGTACAGCTATTCAAATATTCAGAATATTACATTACTTAGTAAGATAGAGGTTAAGAAATAGCAGGTAAAGAAGTTTTGCAGGAGCACCAAACTCCACGCCCCGCGGTTTTTTAAATTCGCCTTTTCCTGTTATGCAAAAATTCTTGTTTCTTTGAGCCTTTGTGCCCTTGAGCCTTTGTGCCTTTATACCTTTGCACCCACCAATAATGAATATTTTCCATCCTTTATCCTGAATAAAATAATGATTAGTAATATTACACCGAAAAGAAATAAAAAGGAAGAGACAGCTGCCAAAGGATAAAAAGTGTTTCATTTGTTTAATTATGAGAGTCTTTTGATGTTGATACGAAAATTATCAGAGGTTGCTTAAGTCAGTACAAAGAGTTGTAATCATTTCATTTGCATTTCTGCTGAGTAATTGTATAACGCAGTTTATTCCTCAGGTCAATGAGGATAAAGAATTACTTGTTGTTGAGGGTTTGATAACTGACAGGCCGGATACAAATACCATAAAGCTTTCCAGATCCCGTCCTCTTGGAGCACGGGCTGTGGCAAGGCCTGTAAAGGGATGCCTCGTAACAATTTCAGACGATCTGGGCAATACGTTCAATCTGAAGGAAACTGTTGACGGCACATATGTTACGGATCCTTCAATATTTCGTGGAGTGGCAGGCCGGCTATATACATTGCATATCAACACAAACGGTGCTTATAACAGTCTTAATTACGAATCTTATCCTGTAGAAATGAAGCCGGTTCCCCCCATAGACAGCCTTTTTTATGAAAAGGAGACCATTAAGGAAAATCCTGATGGTACTCCGTCGGCAGAGGGATGCCAGATTTATTTAAGTACTCACGATCCGGCAAACCAAAATAAGTTCTACAAGTGGGATTTTTCCGAGACCTGGGAATTCAGTCTTCCGTATTTCGTGGCATAAAGTATGCTGGATATCAAATAATTCCAATACCATTATGGTCAAAAGTACCATCGATCTTGCCGAAGACAGGATTGACCGTTTTTCTTTAAACTTTATTTCCAATGAAACCGACAGGTTGAATGAAAAATACAGTATTCTGGTAAATCAGTATTCACTCAATGAAGATGAATATTTTTACTGGGAAAAACTTCAAAGTGTCACCCAAAAGGTTGGAACGCTATATGATATAACGCCTGCATCAATCCCAAGCAATATGCATTGCATTGAAAATCCGGATGAAACTGTCCTTGGTTATTTCAGTGTCTCAGCTGTTTCATCTAAAAGGATATTTATAAAAGCCAGTTTTGCAGGTTTTATCGACCTTTATACCAATTGTAACGCTGATACTATATTTAATGATGAACCTATTCCATATCCGGAATTTACATATTGGGTAGTAATAGTTCACGGTGTGCCTCCTCCACCTTACAAAGTACTTACATTTATCCATGGTTGTGCTGATTGCACGGTCAGAGGCAAAAACACTCCCCCTGATTTCTGGACAGAAGCTAAATAAAGCTATCTCTGATGGAAATTCTGCTTTCTGCTCCCCCCGTATCCCTGAAAAATACTCCGATATGACAGAAGTTAGTTGCAGAAGTTTGAAATATTATTAATTTCGGCCACGCAATACTTACATATTTTAAGTGTGTGTTATTAAATAACCTGATTACTTTTATTTATGTAAATTTTTTTTAAAAAGTATTGTTATTATTTTAACAGCACTTTTTTTAGTGAAGGTTTTAAAATAAAATTAGTTTATAAGTAATTAAATATCAATAAAATGTATCACTCAGAAAATCTGGTCAAGGAATTATCCGAAAAATATGGGAAAGCGAGGCAGAGCCTGATACCGATTCTCCAGGGTATAGTTGAAAGACATAACTACCTGACTGATGAGGCAATGGTTGAAATAGCGAAGGAGCTGGATATTTCGGCAGCCGAAGTTTATGGCACAGCCTCCTTCTATACATTTCTCGACACCAAAGTGAGGGGGAAATATGTAATACGAGTCTGTAAGACCATTACATGCTCAATGAAAGGGAAGGGAGAAATAATCCAGGTTCTCGAAGACATGCTTAAGATAAGGGTTGGAGAAACCACTTCGGACAAAATGTTCAGCCTTGTTGAAACCAACTGTATCGGCTGGTGCCATAAAGCTCCCGCCATTCTGATCAATGAAATCCCCTATACCGAGCTAACAACGGAGAAGGTGGTTGAAATTATTAAAGGTTATATGCATAAATAAAATATCCGTTTTGATATGGAAAAGAAAGGATTAAATAAAGTTGGTCTCATCTTTGAAAAAATCGATCCAAAGGAGGTTCTTACCAGGGCTTTTAAAATGACGAATGATGAAGTCATACAACAGCTTCTCGAATCGGGCCTCAAGGGACGCGGAGGCGCCGGATTCCCTACCGGGCTAAAATGGAAATATACGGCTGCTGAAAAGAGCCCTGAAAAATATGTAGTCTGCAATGCTGATGAAGGAGAACCGGGAACATTCAAGGACCGTGAGATCCTCGACAGGGCTGCCTATAAAGTTTATGGCGGAATGGCAATTGCCGGCAAAACTATAGGTGCTAAGCAGGGAATCGTTTACTTGAGAGGGGAATACAAGTTCCTGCTTCCGAAACTGATGATGGAGCTTGATGCTTTTCATAAAATGATTGACGAGATCGGCTATGATTTCAGGATAAGGTATTGCCTTGGAAGCGGAGCATATATTTGCGGTGAGGAAAGCGCCCTTTTCGAATCAGTGCAGGGAGACCGTGGCGAGCCTCGCAATAAGCCTCCATATCCTACCACATCGGGTGTTTTTTATAAACCAACTGCAATAAATAACGTCGAAACACTGGTTACCGTCATGATGATTATCATGCATGGCCCCCAGTCGTACAATCAGCTCGGGACTAAAGATTCCAGAGGTTCAAAGGTGTTCTCAATTTCGGGAGATACTCCGATGCCCGGCATCTTTGAACTGGAACTGGGTATGACTGTCCAGGAATTTGTGAATGAGTTCGGCGATGGCGACACAAAAGCTGTACAGGTTGGAGGCGCTTCAGGTTTCTGTGTTCCTCGTAAGAAATTCAACGATACGATAATCGGTTTTGAAGGCGTCCCGACAGGTGGTTCAATGAAGCTTTTCAATAGTTCAAGATCAATGTATAATGTTCTCCATAACTACCTCGATTTCTTTGCTGAGGAGTCATGCGGACAGTGTACGCCATGTCGCGTAGGCTGCCAGCAGCTTCTCAAAGGAGTTGAAAAAGTGAAAAAAGGGGAAGCAAAATCTACTTATCTCAATGAACTGATTAAACTGGCCGATACCATGAAGATCGCTTCCAAGTGTGGGCTTGGCCAGTCGGTAGGTAATGCATTCAGGACAATAGTTGAGAATTTTAGAGAGGAGATCATTTATTAATTAATGAAAATCTGGAAGTTATGATAAATCTGACTATAAACGATCAAAAAGTTTCAGTACCGGCCGGGACAACTGTTCTCGATGCTTCAAAAAAACTTAATGTAAAAATACCGACATTATGCAATCATCCCGATCTGTGCGTTGCAGGGAACTGCAGGGTATGCCTTGTGGAACAAAAAGGTGCAAGAACGCTTATCGCCGCCTGTGCAATGCCGGTTTCGGAAGGAATGGACATTCATACCAACACGCTGAAAGTAAGAAATGCGAGAAAGCATATTGTTGAGCTTCTCCTTACTGAACACAGGTCCGACTGCACAAAATGCTACAAGAACCAGAAATGCGAGCTTCAGGCACTTGCCAACGAATTTGCATTCGGGGATACAATATTCCTTGACCTGGTTGAAGATCATCAGTACACCATCGACAGATCTTCTCCTTCATTTTCGAAGGACGACAGCAAATGTATTCATTGCCAGCGTTGTGTAAGGACTTGTGCCGAACTTCAGTATATCTCGGCAATTGCCGTGGCAAATAAAGGAGCTCATCAGAAAATCTCTTCATTCCACGACAGACCAATGAGCCATGTGGTATGTACCAATTGCGGACAGTGCGTCAACCGGTGTCCGACCGGAGCACTTGTTGAAAAAACATATATTGACTTTGTCTGGGATGCGATTTATGATCCTGAAAAACATGTTGTTGTACAAACAGCTCCTGCAGTCAGAGTAGCCCTGGGCGAGGATCTTGGATATGATCCCGGTGAAAGGGTTACCGGTAAAATGGTGAATGCTCTGAAACAGCTCGGTTTCGATTCAGTGCTTGACACTGATTTCAGCGCCGACCTTACGATCATGGAAGAAGGAACAGAACTTCTGACAAGATTGAAAAGGGCACTTTTTGATGGAGATAAGAAAGTCGCCTTCCCGATGTTCACATCATGCTCACCAGGCTGGATTAAATTCATCGAACATAAATACCCTGAATACCTTCATAACCTTTCGACGTGCAAATCACCTCAGCAAATGTTTGGTGCTCTTACAAAGACATTCTATGCACATAAAAGAAATCTCGATCCATCCAAGATAGTTTCTGTTTCAGTGATGCCATGTACAGCCAAGAAATATGAAGCTGACAGGCCGGAAATGAGGGCAAGCGGATACAAAGACATTGATTTCGTTCTTACAACCCGTGAACTTGCTGTAATGATCAAGCAGGCAGGAATTGACTTCAGGAGTCTGGAACCAGCTCACTATGATTCAATAATGGGTGAATCGACAGGAGCTGCAGTTATTTTCGGCGCTACAGGAGGTGTTATGGAAGCCGCGTTGAGAACAGCCTACGAAATTGTAACCGGGCGCGAAGTTCCGTTTACGAACCTTAACATCATGCCGGTACGAGGTATGGACGGCGTAAAGGAAGCAACGATTAAAATTGAAGGTTGCACAGATGACTGGAAGTTCCTTGAAGGTGCAGAGCTTAAAATTGCAATTGCGCACGGCCTTGTTAATGCCAATAAGATCATGAAACAGGTGAGAGAGGGTAAATCCCCATATCATTTTGTTGAAATAATGGCATGTCCTGGCGGATGTATAGGCGGTGGAGGCCAGCCGATCCCTACAAGCATGGAGATAAGGAAGAACCGGATGAAAGCAATCTACTCCGAAGATGAACACATGGTTCTCAGAAAATCACATGAGAATCCCGATGTAATTGCTATCTACAAGGAATTCCTGGGCAAGCCCAACAGCCACAAATCTCATGAGCTCCTTCATACACACTATGTCATGCGGGATAGCTATTAGAATTTTATTGTTTAACTTAAAGGCCGGTATATTTTAGTGCCGGCCTTTTTATTTGGATGAATATGGAAGAAATAAAAATATCGACAGCACAATTTGAACACAGATGCGGTGACAAGGCGTATAACTTATCCGTTATAGAATCACTTGCAAAGAAAGCAACAGCGGAAGGCTCCAGGGCGGTTGCATTCCATGAATGTTCAATAACAGGCTATACATTTGCCAGGAACCTTCCAAAGGAACAATTCCTTGATCTGGCAGAGTTTATTCCGGATGGAGATAGTACAAAAAAGCTCATTGAAATTGCGAAACGGTATAAGATTGCGGTGCTTGCGGGTCTTTTTGAAAAAGAGAGGGATGATAAAATATTTAAAGCATATGTATGTGTCGATGAAAAAGGACTGGTTGCAAAGCACAGGAAACTTCACCCTTTTATTAATCCGCTTGTTCTTCGCGGCGACCATTTTACAATTTTTACCATAGACGGATGGAAATGCGGAATCCTAATATGTTATGATAACAACATTATTGAAAACGTCAGGGCTACTGCACTCCTGGGAGCTCAGATTATTTTTATGCCTCATGTTACCATGTGCACTCCGTCGCCGCGGCCGGGTTCGGGTTTTGTCGACCCGGAACTCTGGAAGAACAGGGAGAATGACCCGGTTACTCTGCGGTCGGAATTTGACGGTCCGAAAGGGAGGGAGTGGCTTATGAGATGGCTTCCGGCCCGGGCCTGTGACAATGGGATCTATGTTGTGTTCTCCAATCCTATCGGTATGGACGATGATCAGCTGAAGAACGGCTGTTCAATGATCATCGATCCGTTTGGAGAGACAATTGCCGAATGCAGGTCTTTTGGCCATGAAATTGTTACTGCCACTCTGACGCCGGAGAAGATTACACAGGCGGGAGGTTACAGGTACACAATGGCAAGGCGTCCGGAACTTTACAGGGATATTATAGGCAAGGAACATAAATCGGTGCAGAAGGTAGCATGGCTGTCAGAGGGTAATAAATAAAGCTCCCCTCCCTGGAGGGGGCCGAGCGCTAAGAATCCCGCCAGTGGCGGGATTTAGCGAAGGAGCCGGAC
Organism: uncultured Bacteroidales bacterium; assembly: GCA_963732115.1. Taxonomy (GTDB): domain Bacteria; phylum Bacteroidota; class Bacteroidia; order Bacteroidales; family VadinHA17; genus LD21. The sequence goes on along the minus strand of CAVSYN010000031.1, from coordinate 10,059 downwards.
TGTCGGGGAGACATGTGGTGGCCTGGTGGTGGGTTAATTAAAAGATAAATATACCATTATGGAAGCACATTTTACATGGAAAACAAAGCTGTTCAGCAAGAAATACGAGATTTACAGGAACGATAACAGGGTCGGAGAACTCAGGAAAGAAGCATTTTCGAGAAGGACATTTGGAGAACTCAATGTGAAGAAAATCATGTTCGTAACAAAAGGGCTCTTCAAACACGAAACCAGTATCATGGATTTTGACGAGATCAACGCCATGGGTACAATACTTTACAATTCATGGAAAAGCAAATCGACAATTAATTACATGAACAAGAAATACAAATGGCAATTTGATAACTTCTTAAGGACTAAATGGAGTCTCTGTAATGAAAACGAAACCCTTATAAGGTACCGCTGCCATGGCTTTAAGGGGAATATTGACACCTACACCGATGATGAAGTCCTTATTCTCTCCGGTTTTTTTATAAGGAATTATCTGAAGCAAAGAGCTGCTGAAAGCTCAGCAGCTGCTTCCTGATCGCGGAGGAATACTCAAAATGTCCGGTATCCGAAAAATAATCCATATTGATATGGATGCCTTTTTTGCATCAGTAGAACAGCTGGACAATCCGGAGCTGAGAGGGAAACCCGTTGCAGTAGGCGGTAGTGGACAAAGACATGTGGTAGCGGCAGCCAGTTATGAAGCCAGAAAATTCGGCGTCCATTCAGCCATGCCTTCGGTCACTGCGAAAAAACTCTGTCCTGAACTTATTTTTGTGAGCCACAGGTTTGAAAGGTACAACGAGGTGTCGGGACAGGTTTTTGAGATTTTCCGTGACTATACTGATTTGGTTGAACCATTATCGATTGATGAAGCATTTCTTGATGTTACAACAGACAGGAAGAACATCGGATCTGCAACCATAATAGCCAGGGAAATAAAGGAGGAAATAAAGAAACGGACCGGGCTTACTGCTTCTGCCGGGATTTCATTTAACAAGTTCCTGGCAAAAATAGCCTCCGATATTAAAAAGCCGGATGGCATATTCCTGATAACTCCTGATGATGCCGAAAAATTTATTGAAAAGCTTCCGGTTGAAAAATTCTATGGGATAGGAAAGGTGACAGCTGAAAAGATGCACAGGCTTGGCATTCATAATGGCTTTGACCTTAAACAATTAGACATGCTCTCTCTTATCCGGAATTTTGGAAAAGCGGGCAAGTTTTATTTTGATATTGTCCGGGGTATTGATGAGCGTCCGGTTGAAGTTGATTCGGAACGCAAATCTATCGGCACTGAGATTACTTATGAGAAGGATCTCACCTCACAATTTGAGATAATCGCCGAGCTTTATAAACTGGAGCGGGAACTGATGGAAAGGGTCAGTCAATCAGAGACTACCGGAAGAACCGTTACTATTAAGGTCAAGTTCGCCGATTTCAGGCAGATAACAAGGAGCAGGACCCTGCAGCATTATATACATGATTTTGAGACTCTGCACAAGGAGGTAACAAATATCAGAAAATCACTTGAGCTCGAAGGTACCAGGATAAGATTACTGGGAGTCAGTATCTCAAACCTGGAATCGGACGATTGCGATGATCGACAACTACATTTATTTGATTTACCCTTACCGCTGTAGGAAAAATTACTAATAACCTGAATATCTTTGTTATTGGAGAGGAGATAATAGCATCAAAATTTAATGGTTTAAACTCTGTTGACTAACAAAAGATTTGTAGTATAGGGCATCATGTTTAAACCAATGTCAATTTAATTTGACAGTAAAGCTCCGAATTTCCCCTGGGGTATTACAGCGGAAGTTTTGAAGCAATTGAAACAATAAAAAAATATGGGAACACCAGTTTATCTCGATTATAATGCCACAACTCCCATTGACCCGGAAGTTGAAAATGAAATGCTGCCTTATATTCATACCTTTTTTGGAAATCCTTCCAGTTCATATGCCATTGGCAGGACCAACATGGAAGCCGTTAACAGGGCAAGGCAACAGGTAGCAGACCTGATCAATGCCAAACCTGAAGAAATAGTTTTCACTAGCGGCGGGACGGAATCAAACAATCTTGCTATTCGGGGTATTGCCTTAGCAAATAAAGAAAAAGGAAAGCATATTATTACTTCAACCATTGAACACCCCGCTGTAACAGAAGTGTGCAAGTATCTTAATTCTTTGGGATATGAAATTACTTATCTTCAGGTTGATAAGAATGGAAAAGTCAATCCAAATGATGTTGAAAATGCTGTTCGCCCCGATACCGTACTGATAACTATAATGCACGCCAATAATGAAGTGGGAACAATACAACCTATTAAAGAAATTGCTTCTATTTCTAGGAAAAATAACATTTTGTTCCATACAGATGCAGCCCAATCTGTTGGTAAAATTGAAACAGAGGTTGACAAACTTTGGGTTGATTTACTCGCCATAGCCGGTCATAAACTGTATGCCCCGAAAGGCATAGGAGCATTGTATATAAGAAAGGGTACCAATATTGAAAATCTGATGTATGGCGCTGGACAGGAAAAAGGCCTCAGACCGGGAACTGAAAATGTACCCTATATCGTTGCATTGGGAAAAGCATGTGAAATAGCACAGAGAGATTTTACAAAAAATAATGCACAGATGTATCGGATGCGGGAAAAATTGTTACTGGGATTGCAGCGAACATTAGGTGCTTCAGTTAAAATTAATGCCGACCTAAAAAACTGCTTGCCAAATACCCTGAGTATTTCATTTGAAAAGGTGGATGCTCATGCACTTACATCAAGTATTGGAAATGACGTATTTTTTTCGACCGGCTCGGCTTGTCATGCCAATTCGGTTGAAATATCAGCTGTTTTAAAAGCTATGAAAATTGACACTGCAACTGCCGCAAGCACCGTTCGGATTTCAACAGGTAAAAATACAACTGCTGAAGAAATAGACCTGGCTATTGCAGCCATCACTGATACCGTATTAAAACTTCATGATTGAAAGTTGATGAATCATTGATATGTAAACTCCCCTGGCAAAAGATTTGAACCAATTGATCTGTCAAATCAAAATAGTATTAACATTTTAACTACCAAATAAATGCAAAAAGTATTAATTCTTATCAATGAGGCACCTTACGGGTCTGAAAAGGCATACAATGCATTGCGTTTAGCGATACAAATTGGCAAAGATTATGAAAATGTTGAAGTACGGGTTTTTCTTATGGCAGATGCGGCTAACTGTGCTCTGGCAAATCAAAATACACCAAATGGTTATTATAACGTCGAAAGAATGCTTAAAATTATCATAACCAAGGGGGCAAAAGTTAAAATTTGTGGAAGCTGCGCAGAAGCCAGAGGATTAAAATATGCCCAACTTATTGAAGGAACAGAAATAAGCACCATGGCTGAACTCACAAAATGGGTTATGGATAGTGATAAAGTAGTTACTTTTTAGACTATAAACCATGCCAGAAATAATCCACTGTCTCGGAAGCTGATAAATAAATCCGCAACGGTTTTTACTGCCCAAGTTTTATAAGAGTGTTATCGGTTTCGGTTCCGGTATTATTTTAAGTCTTTGATTTAAATGAAGATTATTAAAACCATAATTTAAAGATGCGCTTCCACTTATCCCGGAAACACTTTGTTTCTTCATTACGATGTTAATTATCCCACCTGTTCCTTCTGCATCATATTTTACGTCTGGATTTGTTACAATATCCACACTTTCAATGCTGGAAGCAGGAATAGAATTCAGAGCACTAATTGTTGTTGGTTTTCCATCCATGAGGATTAATATATTGCCACTTCCCCTCAAATAGATATTGTTTTGCGCATCAATGGTTATGGAAGACTGACTTTTTAGTACATCTGTCACATTCCCTGAGACCGCAGAAATGTTTTGAGAGACATTAATTTTTGTCTTTTCAATATTCATCTGCTTCTCATTCTGTTTCCCTGACACCTGAACTTCGCTAAGTGAGAGCGATGCACTACTCATTAAGATTGGTAGGGGCAGGTCAACAGAAGCATTATTGATTTCAATAGTTGTAGTTTCAGTTTTGTACCCAACAAAACTGGATTTAATTGAAAATTTACCTGCAGGCAGGTTATTAATTGTAAACGCACCTTTAGCGTTAGTGATTTCGCCTGTAACCAATGAATTGTCTGTTGCCTTGTAAATCGCTACTGATGCATATTCAAGAGGCTGTTTATTTATTGAATCAATTAGAGATACCTGAAACTGAATAACCTTTATTTGCTTGCCCAAATGAGAAGATTTCGATGCTCCAAAACAAGATAAGAACGAAAATTCTTACGAAAGCAATATTTCCTGCCCGGTCAGCCATTTGCGCTTTTTCACTATTTCAATTTCCATCATTCCAATGTGTGCAGCAGGGCCGCCAAAAGAAATTGTGCCAAGTTTGAGAAACAATAGAACTAATTCTTTTAGTTTTTTATTTGTGACCTGACTATCTGCTTTCATAATGCCTGAATATTGTAGGAATTGTCAGATTGTCCACAATAACCCTATATAGGAGTTAAAAAGGTGATCATTTGTTAAACTATGCCCAAGAGAAAAAATTATATGGAATTTTTCATTAGGATTAATAGAACCTCCAATATTAAAGGCGGTTCCTGATTCACTGGTTTTTGTTTGAGCAGAATGAAAATAAACCTCCCCTCCAAGGGTTAAGACTGGTGAAATGTCATACTGGATTTCCCATCCTGCAAAAATCCAGTTTTTATTGTCGTTACCTGGATTTATCCAATAACCAGCACCGCCATAAGTAGTTAATTTGCCCCAGGTTTTTTGTGCCCAGACGGGAAGATAAATTTTAGGTTTTCCGTTACTAAATTCATTGTTTTTTACAGTGGGAATTTCCATTATCGGGAATACGCCTATCTGGGGTGAATTATCTGTTTCCTGAACAAACCGATATTTTAGACCAACTTCACTATCTCCGTAACCGAAATCAGCACCCTTGCCTGGAGAATAATTATAATTCATTGGTAACAGAAGGTGAAGCTGGACATTAGGAACTACCCCATAATTTAATTCAATGTGAGGAATGGTTCCTGACCACTCCCCGAATTGATGAGTGTTTATTGAAGAAACATAGTACTCCCAGTGTTTAAATCTGACTGTCTCCGGGTCATCAGTATTAAAAGGTGGACCGCTATAACCATGTCGATCATTTATTAAAAGCAATATGCTGAATAATATATTGTATTTCTTATTAAATAATAGCATAATTCATGTTATCGGGATTTTAAAAATATTTTATATAATCCATTAATTATGTTTAATAACCTTTATTAAACTGTATAACAAGAAATGGCTACCAGAGTTTAAAATTGCACTTACCTGTTTGGCTGAACTATTCATAAAATTCAGTAAATAATTAGTTCACTTGCAAAAATAATATTGACTTTAGCTTAAACAAGAATGCGTATAATTTGTTTCGCATTTACTTCGTAAACAACGGAGTGCCAAATCTTAAATTAAATAGGTATGAAAGTAAAAACCATGGATGGAAGTGAGATTGACCTGAAACAGGAGATTCTCGACAGTTTTAAGTTGCGCCTAAAGGGACAAGTATTAACATCAGGAGATGTTGGTTTTGAAGAGAGCCGGACGGTATGGAACTATATGATAGACAGAAAACCCGCTATTGTTGTACGCTGCCTTGGTACTGCGGATGTTATTGCATGTATCCAGTTCGTCCGTGAATATAATCTTCTCCTCTGTATTAAAGGCGGGGGACATAATATTGCTGGATTTGCAACAGCTGACGATGCCCTGATGCTTGATATGTCGCTCATGCGTGGCGTAATAGTTGATCCGCAGGGAAAGGTTGCCCACGCACAGGTTGGTAGTCTGTTATATGATGTAGATCGCGAAACACAAATTTATGGTCTTGCTGCTGTTCTCGGTTTCGTTTCGACAACAGGTATTGCCGGACTCACTTTGGGCGGAGGATTTGGATATTTGACAAGACGTTGGGGATGGACATCCGATACTGTGACTGGAATGAATGTAGTGACCGCCGAAGGACGGTTAGTGAGAGCGAACAGCGTAGAAAATCCAGATCTATTTTGGGGGCTGCGAGGTGGTGGTGGCAATTTTGGAATTGTAACAGGGATTGATTACACTCTCTACCCTGTCGGTCCAGAAATTATAGGTGGTTTAGTAGCCTGGCACGCAAGTGAAGCGCCAAAAGTACTCGATCTTTACCAGAAACTTGTCAGACAGGCTCCTCCCGAACTCACACTCATCGCCCTTATGCGCCTTGCCCCACCTGCACCATGGTTGCCTAAGGACATACATGGGAAGCCTATCGTTGCATTGCTTGCCTGCTATAGTGGTAATCTCGCCGATGGCGATAAAGCAGTTGCACCCATCAAGGCTTTCGGTAATCCTGTTGGTGATATACTCATACATCGTCCATATATACAACTCCAGTCTCTTTTTGATTCTGGCAATCCAAAAGGTCGGCGCTACTACCAGAAAAGTGAATACCTCCCGAGCATTGAACCAGAGTTGTGCGAAAAAGTAATCGCGCACGCGGCAAAAATCCAGTCACCTCTCTCTGTAATAATGCTGTTCCAGATTGAAGGTGCTTTAAACCGTTTTGGTGAGGAGCAATCTCCGGTCGGTAACCGCAATGCACATTTTGTTCTTAACATTCCGGGTTCATGGGAGAAAGCTGATGACGACAGGCAAAACATCGAATGGGTACGAAATGCGTGGGACGATATGAAATCATTCTCAACAGGTGGTAACTATATCAACTTTCAGACAGAGGACGAGGGAAACGATCGTATTAACGCTGCACTCGGTACTGGAATTCACCGGCTTGCCAGGATAAAGGCGAAATGGGATCCACAGAACGTTTTTCGCATGAACCGGAACATAAAACCAGCTTAAAAAGAGTGTACAAAAATTACTCCTGCTCATATTTCAGATTTCACTTTTGTGTCTATTGATTGCCGATTGAGGCCCGCCAAATACAGTTTTCAATTGCTTACTGACAGGCTTTCTTCTGAATGTTGCGCCCAATTAGTCAGGAGAACCTTTTCATTTTTGTTGAGCCTGGCATTTTTGTGTAATAACCTGTAGGACGGTAAAGGCATACCATTATTGCTGACCTCATCAGCAATCACATCAAATTTATTCAGCTGCCTCCTGGCAGGATACTCGCCAAACTCACTGAAATTCAACATCTCCTTAGCTTCACTTATGTCTTTGGCAAGGAACCACCCTACCGGCTGAATATAGGAATACCAGGGATAGGCAGTATTATTGCTGTGACAATCGTAACATGCATTTTTCAGGATTACCTGTACACTATCAGGGATGGTAACTACTTTTGAAATATCAGTTACCGATACTTGCCCGTTTTTGTTTCGCCCGGGTTGTATAAACTGTATGACCACAAAAGCAATCCCTAATACCACCAATATTATTTTTGTAAGTTTCATGGCTATTTTAATACTTCTTTAATTGTGCCACAAGTTAACATTTCTTTACCAAAATATGGATTTTGAATCTCCATTGATTCACAACTTTAACTATCACCCAAATAAGAACAACAAGAACGATTAAGCCGATAATCCAGCTAATTCCCCCCATTCCCCGGCCGTTATGCAATCTGTTCATCAAAATATTAAACATTTAATTTTTCACTTTTAATAAAATTGCATTGATAGCAACAACAACAATACTTGCCGTTATTAAAACAGCACCAGCAGCAGGACTTAACAAAATACCCAGTTTATATAATACCCCAGCCGCCAATGGTAATGCTATTACATTATACCCTGTTGCCCAGATAAGGTTTTGAATAATTTTGTGATAAGTAGCTTTCCCATAGAGAATCAGACTGACAATATCTATTGAATTGCTATTTACTAAAACAATCCCTGCTGTTTCTGCTGCAATGTCACTTCCGGAACCTACAGCTATGCCCACATCTGTCTGCGCCAGCGCTGGTGCATCATTTACCCCATCGCCAGTCATGGCAACTTATTCTCCCTTGTTTTGCAGAGCTTTTATCTTTTCTAATTTCTGGCGCTTCAACACCGTTGCCAGTTATGGCATTAAAGTTCTCTGCTGATTGAACAGTAACAGATAATTCTTTTACTTTTTGAAGAATTCCTGTTGTAATAGGATGTTCCATTTTTGTTATGGGCAAGTTGTATAAATTGAATAACAATAAAATATAGTACCAATTGCAAACAATATTTTTGTTGCCAGTCTAAAGTCTATTTTATCTCCTCTAAAACTGAACCGCTGGTGAGCATTGCTTTTCCCATATATGGATTTTTAATTTCCTTTGTTTCACTTATCCAAAAAGCGCCTTTCCCTTTATTAAACATTGGATCAAGATCTTTATATAAAACCTGCCCACCTCCGAATACGTTACCAGATCGTAAATGTCTTTGCTTAAAAATTCAAAATGCTCCCTTTGATGTTCAATATTCCCTCCGTTAGCTCCTATGTGCTCAGCATGTTCTCTTGCATCGGCTTCCACATCTTCATAAGTTTTCTTTTGAGCTGGGGTCAGCGAGGATTTATCGAAATTATTAAATGCCGTTTCCAGTTTCCTTCCCGGCGCTGCAGCACCGATGGAATTGTCTTCAGTAAAGGCATTTTTCATTTGTAAATAAGCACTGATAATCTCTTTTAACGAAACAGTATTCAGTGTAACTGCCAAAGATGAGGCTGTTTCTGATGCATTGTTTTTTTGGAGTTTGGTCTGTGGATCTTTAATCCTGTTCCGGCTTTCCATTGAATTGTTGCTATTGCAGAATGTCAGAGTTGTGGCTGTTATTGCCAAGCCTAGAATTATGTTTTTCATTTTAATATTATTTAGTTTGTAAAAATTATGTACTTACAAGCTAATTATTCAGCTATTGCTCGTTTTTCATTTTGACTTGTTACTTTTCCATTCCATATCAGGCAGAAGAATTCTTCATTTCTAATAATTCAAGGTTTCTTTAGTTTCGCCACAATCCATCATCTTCTCTCCGAAATAGGGATTCCGTACAGTTTTAGATTCGCTAAGCCAATTAGCGCCTTTATTAATTGAAGGCCATCGGACAAAACTGATAGTAAGCTGTTTTCCCCATTAAGCCAAAGGTTTTTATTGCCTTGTAAAACTGGTCGCTAAAAACTGAGAATGCAATACGCTGTTCTTCAATCTTTTCAGATGCTGGAATTATTTTTATTTGTTTGTCAAGATTTAGTTCGATAAATCCATCCATAGCATGTGGGCATCGCCTGAAAGCAATTTCATATCGACGTTAGCAAGTGCCTGCTGAACTTTTTGAGCAGCGAGCTTTACCTTCTTCACATCACTTTGCACGAAAGCATTTTTTAATACAATGTATTGATCAAAAACAGTATTAAGCCTGCATAGTAAAATCCATGCTAACATCAATTTTTACTGACATTTGTTTGTGTTTTGTCTCCAGCTTGTTTGTTACTGGCTTCGGTAGCCGATTTAGCATCGCTTCCTGACGTATCCATTCCTGGTTTACTCTGTTTATCATCAGATTTGGAATCACCGGGCATAATCATCCCAGGCATGGTTGAAGTTTTTCCTCCTTCCGGATTCATCATACTTGGTTTACCCTGGAGCTGGGCAGAAGCATCAACACTGTATGTTCCATCAGTGACTATTTCTCTTCCCCTCCATCCAATCCGTTTATTATGACATAACTGTTACCCAGGGAAGGCCCCAGTTCGATTTCCCTCATTTTAAAAACAGGTTCATCAGTACCCGGCTGTTTTACATATACGATAGAACGTGTTCCGGTCCAGAGGACAGCTGAGCGTGGAATAACCATTTTGTTAGCATATTGATTCAAATCAGCCTTAACTATACCTGTTGCAAACATTTCAGGTTTAAGCCTGCCCGCCTCATTGCTTATCTTCGACCCTTACTTTTGCAACCCTGGTTACAGGATCAATCACGGGATCAATGAAGGTGATTTTACCTGTAAAGCTTATCCCGGGCAGCGCCTGGACTGTAAAAGTAAGCCTGTCACCTGTATTGAGGAAAGGC
>CAVSYN010000030.1:0-20312 GCA_963732115.1 uncultured Bacteroidales bacterium | reverse complement strand
TCCCTGGGCTCCGACAAAAAGGATCTCGATATCCGGATCTATTTTCCGCAAAGCATTCGCGATCGAAATCGCCGGGAAAATATGTCCCCCGGTTCCTCCTCCGCTTATAATAATCTTTTTATGCATTTGCAGGTCCATATATCTTTTCTCCTTCATCAATTTTTTCCTCTTCAGGCAGTTCCTCCTGTTTCATCCTTGCATTTACAACCCGGCTTACGCTCAGTATAGCTCCAATCGAAAAGCTTATAACAAGTACAGAGGTCCTTCCCCAGCTAACCATTGGCAGAGTCTGCCCGGTAACAGGGAAGAGCCCGACAGCAACAAGCATATTGAGCATTGCCTGAACGGTTATCATTACGATAAGTCCCATGACCAGATAGGCAGGGAAGGCTGTTTCGCATTTTTTCACTATAGTTATTCCCCTGAACAGCAATATCATATAAGCAAGCATCAGAGGAATTGCTCCGAACAACAATCCATATTCTTCAATTATTATTGCAAAAATGAAATCAGAATTTGACTGAGGCAGCATATTCCTCTGGGTGCTTTTCCCGGGAGCTTTACCGAACAAGCCTCCTGTTGAAATAGCTATTTTTGCCTGGTTTGACTGATAGTCGGCATCAGGATCCTCCTTCCCGGAAAAGAAGTTTTCAATCCTGTTCTTCCAGACTTCGACCCTGTTTTGCTTTGATACCATGCTGAGCACCAGCGCAAACATTACTACTCCGACCACCGCAATTCCCACGTAAGCAAGAAGGTACTTGACAGGAACCCTTCCGATAAACATGATTATCATTGAAATTCCAAATACCATAAGAGCCGTCGAGAGGTTTTCGGGCATTATGAGTGCACAGATCACAGCAACAGGAAACATGAAATACTTGGTAACAACCATGAAATTATTTAGCTCACCCTGGAATTGTGACAAGCTCTTGCCAGGTAGAGCACAAGGGCAACCTTGGCCACATCTGAAGTCTGTAGCCTGAATCCGGTTCCCGGTATTTCAATCGTTCTGACTGCCTCATTCACCCTGGCTCCGATAGCAAACGTCAGAATAAGCAAACCAATCGAGAAAAGAAGGATAAGCCCTGACATTGAATAGTAGATCTTATAAGGCAGGTAATGTACAACAACAATTATAATAAGGCTGAGCAACAGCATAAAAAACTGGCTTCTTAGAAAAAATGTGGTATTCCCGCCATGTTTCAGATAAGCAACGCTGACGGAAGAGCTGTAAACAGCCAGTAACGAATAGATCATAAAGACCACTACAAGTGCCCATATGACCCTGTCTCCCTTAAATGTCTTTGTCAGCCAGCCCTTTTGCATTTTAATTGAATCACAGATTTCTTACTGCCTGTTTAAACTGGCGGCCTCTGTCCTCATAATTACTGAACAGGTCAAAACTTGCACACGCCGGCGAAAGCAGCACGGTCTGGCCTTTCTTTGCCAGATAGTATGCCGAACGCACTGCCTCGTCCATTGAGGAGGTTTCAACTATTGTCGACACTTTGTCCTTGAATGACTCAATAATCTTCCTGTTGTCTTTGCCCAGGCACACAATTGCCCTGACCTTCTGCTTCACCACGGAGAACAATTCGGAATAATTCATTTCCCTTGTCGATCCCACCTGCGATCCAGACTACATCGGTTTCCATGCACTCAAGGGCATACCATGTCGAGTTTACATTTGTGCCTTTTGAATCGTTGATAAAGTTTATGCCACAGACAGTGATTACCGGCTCCAACCGGTGCTCAACTCCCTGAAAATCAGCCAGACTTTCCCTGATCACATCCTTCCGGATAGTCAGAACTTTACCTGCAATAGCTGCTGCCATCGAATTGAAAACATTGTGGCGGCCTTTTAATGCCAGATCATGAATGGTCATAAGGTTGGTTTTAGTGCGGTAATCAATAAATAATTCGTTTTTTTCGATATAAGCTGCCATCCCCTCCTTTGAATCGGCGGAGAAAGGAAGATGAGTCATGCTGTATTCTTTTTTTGACAGCTCTGCCTGAATAATGGGATCGTCAGCCCAGTAGATGAAAAACTCAGATTTTGTCATGTTGCGGATTACCCTGAATTTGGAATCTATATAGTTCTGAAGCACATAATTGTATCTGTCGAGATGATCGGGAGTTATATTCATCAGGATGGCTATATCAGCCTTAAATGAATACATGCCGTCGAGCTGGAAACTGCTGAGCTCAATTACATAGTAATCGTACGGACCTTCAGCAACAGCCATCGCAAAACTACTCCCCACGTTGCCGGTCATGGCAACGTTTTTACCTGCCTTCTTGAGCATATGGTAAATAAGATTTGTTACTGTGGTTTTTCCATTGCTGCCTGTTACACAGATCTTAATGCCTGTAGCGTATCTCCCCGCAAATTCAATCTCCGAGATCACCGGAATACCTTTTTCTCTTAGCTTGATCACTATTGGAGCATCTTCCCTCACGCCAGGGCTTTTAATAACCTCATCAGCAGTTAAAATCTTCTCCTCTGAATGCTTCCCCTCCTCCCACCTGATTTTGTTACCATCAAGCATTTCACGGTATTTTTGCTTTCACTTCTCCCTTATCCGAGACAAAAACATTAAAGCCTTTCCTTTGCGCAAGTATTGCCGAACCTGCCCCGCTTTCTCCTGCTCCGAGTATCACAATATTTTTCATACAACTATCTGATCTTTAGGGTAACAATACTTATCACAGCAAGTATTATTGCCACAATCCAGAACCTTGTAACAATTTTTGGTTCAGGAAATCCTTTTTTCTGGTAATGATGATGAAGCGGGGCCATCAAAAATATTCTCTGCCCTGCTCCAAATTTTCTTTTTGTTCTTTTGAAATGAGAAACCTGCAGAACCACCGATAAATTCTCAACAAGGAATATCCCGCACAGGATCGGGATAAGAAGTTCCTTCCTTATTATTATGGCAAATACAGCAATTATCCCCCCCAGGGCAAGGCTTCCCGTATCGCCCATGAATACCTGAGCAGGGTACGAGTTGTACCACAGAAATCCAATATTTGCCCCTATAAATGCACTTGCATAAATTACAAGCTCCTCGCTGAAGGGGTATGTACATAATGTTCAGGTAATGAGCATATATGACGTTACTTGATAAGTAGGCAAGAATTCCAAGCGCCGTCCCGATGATAGCCGATATACCGGTTGCCAGTCCATCGAGGCCGTCGGTAAGATTTGCTCCGTTGGAAACTGCGGTTACTATAAATATTACAATTGCAACGAAAACAAGCCAGGTGAAGATCTGCCTGTATTTTTCAGGAATGAATGCTACCAGCCAGGCATAATTGAATTCATTATTTTTTACAAACGGTATCGTTGTCTTGGTCGACTTGCGTTCCATTGATACCTGGCTATCAGCAAAGTACGGCTGGGTTGGATCAAGAAGTTCAATTTTTTCACGCGCTGTCAGGTCTGAAACAGGGACTTTCTCCATGATTATAACATCCTTGCTGAGGAAGAGAGTCAAACCCACTATCAATCCGAGAATGATCTGTCCGGCAATTTTAAACCTTGCTGCAAGTCCTTCCTTATTCTTTTTAAAAACTTTGATATAATCGTCCAGAAATCCTATAAAGCCTAGCCAGATTGTGGTCAGCAGCATCAGGATAACATAGATATTATGCAGTTTTGCGAATAGCAATACGGGGATCAGTATTGAGGCAAGAATTATAATCCCTCCCATCGACGGCGTTCCCTTCTTCTGATATTGCCCTTCCAGACCCAGATCCCTGACTACTTCCCCGACCTGTCTGACCTGCAGATATCTTATTATGCGTTTGCCGATTAGAAGGGAAATGATTAGCGATGTGATTACAGCCATAGCCGATCTGAATGAAATATACCCGAACATCCCGGCCCCGGGAACATTCAATTCATGCAGATATTTAAAAAGATAGTAGAGCATTTTTAATTATATGATTTCATCTGTAATGCCTCTGTAAGCTCTTCCCTGTCGTCGAAATGATGTCTTACGCCATTGATCTCCTGGTATGGTTCATGACCCTTCCCGGCAACTAGTACTATGTCACCGTCATTTGCCAGCATCACAGCTGTCCTTATTGCTTCCCGCCTGTTAGCAATCCGGACAACTTTCTTACGCACATCAGCTTCAATACCCGCCTCCATCTCGTCAATTATTCTTTCGGGATCCTCAGTCCGTGGGTTGTCGGAAGTCAGGATAACCTTTGAACTTCCGTCTGCGCATATTGCAGCCATTTTAGGGCGTTTTGTACGATCCCTGTCACCACCGGCACCAACCACGGTAATCAGTTGTTTATCTCCTTTTCGGATCCGGTTGATGGTTTCAATTACATTCAGCAATGCATCGGGAGTATGCGCATAATCTACAATTCCGCGTATTCCCCCCGGAGTTCCTATTAATTCAAGCCTTCCGGCTACAGGCCTCAGATCGCTGAGAGTGGTGAGTATCTCTTTCCTTCCGGCACCCAGAAGTTCGGATGAAGCATAAACTGCAAGCAGGTTTGAAGCATTAAAATCACCGATAAATCTTGTCCATACTTCTTCCCCCTGTATCTTTAGTCCCATCCCGTTAAAATCCTGTTCGATTATGCTGCACCGGAAATCTGCCACCCCTTTCACTGAAAAAGTGTATTTACGGGCAGGGCAGTTCTGAATCATTACTTTGCCGTTCCTGTCATCTACGTTCACAAGGGCAAAGGCCTCGGAAGCGAGTGAATCGAAAAAACTCTTCTTAGCCTCCAGGTAATTGCTGAACGTCTTATGATAATCGAGATGATCGTGGGTGAGGTTCGTAAAGATGCCTCCCGCAAACTTCAGACCTGCAATACGTTTTTGATCGGCTGAGTGAGAGCTTACTTCCATAAATGCAAAGTCGCATCCGGCATTGACCATCTCAGCAAGGGTCCTGTTAAGCTGTACCGGATCGGGTGTTGTATGCGTGGCAGGAAGTTCCTTGTCAATCACATAATTGCACACAGTTGAGAAGAGGCCGCTTTTATGACCAAGCCCAGTAAACATCCGGTAAAGCAGTGTAGCAATCGTCGTTTTGCCGTTTGTACCGGTCACTCCGACCAGTTTAAGAGATGAAGATGGATTTCCAAAGAAGTTCGAGGAGACAATTCCAAGGGCTTCTGCAGAGTCGTCAGTTTTTATCCAGCAGATGTTCTTATCCCTCTTTTTCGGCAGTACCTCACAGATAACTGCCGAAGCCCCTGATTCAATAGCACCTTCAATAAAATCATGCCCGTCTGTTTTAGTGCCCTTCACGGCCACAAACAAAGTACCTGGTGACACTTTGCGGGAATCAAATTCTACATTTTTGATCACCGGATCTGTTTTACCTGTTGTCGTTCCGGCTTTAATACCTTTTATTATTTCATTTATCCCGGCCATAGTAATATCACATATTCATATCAAGTGAAACAACGCTTCCTTCGTAGACCCTTGCTCCATGTTCAGGGGATTGCCTCAGCACCCTGCCTTTTCCCGAGTACCTGACCTTGAGTCCTGAATTTTCAAGCAGATAGATTGCATCTCTCAGGCTCATCCCTCTTACATCAGGTACCAAGTCCCTTCTTCAGGTCAACTCCCACGAGCCTGATGGTGTCGCCGCTCTCACGAGTGGCAACCCATTCTTCCTTTGATGTCCTTTTAAACCTTACGTCAAGGTCGCCAAGGACTTTATTGATGTCAGTCCTGTAGCCGTTACCCGCTTCAGGAGCTGCAATCAGTTCACCTTTATCATGTTCATCATTGTAATTCCTGAAAAACGTTGTGGCATAAACCTTATCGGCAATCTCCCTGAACACCGATCCTGCAACGATATTGCCGTAATAAACCCCGTTTGAAGGAGCATTGACTACAACGATGCATGAATACAGTGGATTTTCTGCTGGAAAATACCCGACAAAAGAGGCCTGGTACGACATTCTTGGTCCCTGCCGGTATCCAAACTTGTCACGCGCGATCTGGGCAGTGCCTGTCTTGCCGGCTATCTTGTAATTGGCATTTTTAAGGTTGGTTGCAGTTCCATGTTCAACTACACCTTCCATCATTTTTTTGGCTTTCTTTATGGTTGATCTGGAAGCAATTGAATTGATAATTACATCGGTTCCGAAACTCTTTATCACCGACCCGTTCCTGAGAATCTCTGTAACAAATCTGGGCCGCATCATTTTCCCTTCATTTGCAACAGCATTATAAAAAGTAAGTATCTGCAAGGGAGTAAGCTGAACCTCATATCCATGCGACATCATAGGCAGAGATAGGCCTGACCATAGTTTATCACCAGGATATCTGATAAGAGGCTCGCCTTCGCCTTTAATCTGGAGGTCAAGCTTCTGATTAAGCTTCATGGCATAAAGGCGGTTCACAAATTCCTTTGGATTATCCTTATAGTGATCGTAAATAAGCTTGGAGGTGCCAACATTTGAGGATTTCTCAAACACCTGTTTTACTGTCAGCTTTCCATATCCTTCCTCTTTAGTATCATGGATAATTTTGTTGTAAAATTTCACGCTCCCGGTGCCTGTATCCACAATATCACCGGTATCTATCACTCCATCTTCAATAGCAGCCATAAGCGCAGGCAGTTTGAATGTTGATCCTGGTTCAGTGCTTTCACCAATCGCATAATTATATGTTTCGCGGTAGCTGCCGTCTGAGCTTTGTTCAAGATTGGCAATTGCCCGGATATCTCCGGTCGACACTTCCATAAGTACCGCGCATCCGTGATGAGCGTTATGCTTCATCAGCTGATTTTCCAGGGCGCTTGTTGCAACGTCCTGAAGGTCAATATCGAGTGTGGTAACAATATCGTTCCCGTCCTTTGCTTCAACGCTCTCGCTTTCATTCACCGGGATCCAGTCACCGCCTGTAAGCCGCTGTTCTACAACCACTCCGTTCTTCCCGGCAAGATCTTTGTTGAATGAACCTTCAAGTCCAACAGTAGTCCCTTCATCGCCCAGATTCAGATAACCTATAGTCCTGGCAGCCAGTTCGCTATGAGGCAGTATCCTTTTGTTTTCCGGCTGAACAACAAGACCTCCCCTGTATTGCCCTTCCCTGAAGATCGGCAGATCCCTCACTCGTTTAAGGGTGGCATAATCAACTTTCTTCTGAATGAGCAGGTACCGGTCCCCCTTTTTCCTTGCCTCTGTTATGAGTGCCTTCCAGCCCGAAGCGGACCTGACTCCGACAAGTCTCGATAAACCTTCCGACAAGCCATTTATACCACCTGACCAGGTTGATGCTCTCATCCCGGTACTGCGGGTATCCATATAAATCGAGTAATAAGGAACAGAACTTGCGAGCAAACGTCCATCATAGGCAAGTATATCGCCCCGGTTGGCCGGCATCTCGGCAGTCTTGTAAACATATTTCTCGCTCATTGCCGTCCATTTCCCCCTCTGAAAATATTGCAGGAACAGAATACGGACAAGAAGTGCAATTGCAACAAAGACTATTACAAAATAAACTACTGCGCTTCTAAACACTATTTCATCCCTGACTGCCATCCTGTTTACTTTTTTACGACTATCAGCTTATATGGAGGTGTTTTGAGTTCTTCAAGCCCGAGTTCCTTTTCCCTCACCATCCTGAAAACTTCGGATTGTTTGCTTAAATACATCAGGTTGGCCGATGTTGAAAGCGATTCAGCCTTCAGGTCCCTTACTTCCCTGGTAAGCCTGGCTGTTTCGCGCGTTATTTTTTCAGCATGAAACCGGTTCCCGATATAGATGGCTCCCAGAACTGTAAGGAAAATAAAGTACCAGAGGTTCTTAAGAACGATTTTGTCTGAAACCATGCTACCGCTGAGCAGTTCCTTCATAAAACTGCCTGATTTGCCTTGTTTGGCCTTCCCTTCCTTATTGTTTTCAGCTTCAGCCATTTTTATATTTTTTCGGCTATTCTCAGCCTTGCGCTTCTGGCCCTTTTGTTATCCTCAATCTTCCCTTTCGTCAGGAATTGTCCCTTTCTTGTTGATAATCCTGAAAGGAGTGATCAGATTTCCGTAGAAATCCTTCTTCTCCTCTCCTTCAAAATTGCCGGTCTTCATAAAGTTCTTCACGATCCTGTCCTCAAGCGAATGATATGTAATGACAACCAGACGACCGTCTTTTTTCAATACCTCAAGAGCCTGTTCAAGCATCTCTTTCAGATAGTCTATTTCGTGATTGACAGCAATCCGTAAAGCCTGGAATACCCTGGCATAGAACTTATGCTCAAGTCTGGGAGGTGCAAGTTTACCGATGGCATTTATAATATCACTTACTGTTGTCAGAGGTTTTACTGTCCTGGCTGTTACTATTTCCCTTGCGATACGTCTTGAATTGACAAGTTCTCCAAAATCGTAAAGGACTTTGGCCAGAGCCTGCTCATCCAGTGTTTTAAGAAGAGTGGCAGCCGTAACAGAACCTTTCTTATTCATCCTCATGTCAAGCGGAACATCCTGGCGGAATGTAAATCCTCTTTCAGGCTCGTCAAACTGATGGAAAGAAACACCAAGGTCAGCGATAAGTCCGTCGATTGAAGTGATGCCGTTAAACTTCAGGTTGTTCTTCAGGAACCTGAAGTTCTGATTGAGAAAGATGATCCTCTTGTCATCCGGCACATTCTTCATCGCATCCTCATCCTGGTCGAAGGCTATCAGTTTTCCTGTTTTCAGTCTTTTCAGTATTTCCATGGAATGGCCTCCCCCTCCGAAAGTAACATCAACATAAATCCCGTCAGACCGGATATTCAGCCCACGTATACTTTCATCCAGCAATGCAGGTACATGGTAAAACATTATTCCAGAGGCTCATTTATGCTTCCACCCATAAGCTTTTCAGCCAGGTTGGCAAAATCTTCAGCAGGCATTTCAATTGTTTCATAAACCGATGCTGACCATATCTCAATTCTTCCATCCTGCCCGGCGAGCACCACGTCCCTTTCTGCACTTATCAGATCAAGCAACCTTTTTGGTATCAGCATACGGTTATTGTTGTCGAGAGAGAGTTCAGCCGTTCCCTTGAAGAAGTTTCTCATGAACATATTATGCTCACGGTTATAGGGATTTATTCTTTTCCTGATCTTTTCCAGCTGCCTGTTCCAGTCATCGATAGAGTAAAGCACCAGGCAGTTTTCGAAAATATCCTTTCTGACCACAAAACGATCTTCGGCCGCGGCAGGCATTTGCTTCTTGAATGCCATTGGGAGGATTATCCTACCCTTGACATCCACTTTGCATGCGTAATCGCCTATGAATGTGGCCATACTCTCTTTTTAACAATAAACTGCTAAAATATGAAAAAATTATCCACTTTCCCCCACTTTACGCCACCTTTTTTTAGATATTGTTGATAACTTTCTAAACAAATGATGATTTAGCAGCCCATTTGATGGCCATTTCGAGGGGTATGGCATTCGGAAAATATCTTTTTGATGTATCCAAAAGAATCCCACTTTTAGCAGTTTCTCAAACCCTGAATAGGTTTTTATTAACTATGGTCCTTTGGGGGTTTTTAAATAATTTGTGTAAGCGTACTACAAAAGGATGCTGAAAAGGCTAACCACCTCCCCTGACGCTTCGGTCAGGTCGACTTTTGGATAACCTCCTGGCCAGAGATCAGTTTACAATCCCTCTGATTTCCATTTTTTTGGTATTTTTGCTGACTTATCGTAAAAGAAACCAGTAAAGAATGATCGAATCGCCTGAAAAGAGCAGTGTTCTGAAGATCGATGTTGAGCAGGTTCTTGTATTCCAAAAATCCAGCGTTAAAAAAAGCTGTTCCCGGATTTCTGATCAGTTACCTGAAAAGAATTGTTCACCAGGATGAACTCAATGATTTCCTGAAGGATACTGGACATCTGAAGGATGCAGAATTCATTGAAGCCGGACTCAAGTATTTTGATATCAGGTACAACGTTTTCGGCAGGGAAAATATCCCGTCCGAAGGGAGATATTTTTTTGTTTCAAATCACCCTCTTGGAGGTCTTGACGGATTGGTGTTTCATCTCTGAACTGTCAAAACATTTCAGCGATCTGAAGTTTCCCGTGAATGATATTCTGATGAATATTAAAAACCTTTCGGGAATTTTTGTGCCAATCAACAAGCATGGTTCGCAGGGAAAAGAAGCAGTCAGGCTGATCGAAGAGGCCTATGCTTCCAATTCCCAGATACTTTATTTCCCGGCCGGATTATGTTCAAGAAAGAAGAAAGGGATCATCAGTGATCTTCAATGGCATAAAAGCTTTATATCAAAAGCTATACAACACAAGAGGGATATTGTGCCGGCGTATTTTTTCGGGCAGGAATTCCAACTTCTTCTACAACCTTTCGAATATCAGAAATTTCCTTGGCATAAAAGCAAATATTGAAATGCTGTACCTTGCCGACGAATTATTCAAACAAAAAGGTAAGGAAATCAATCTTGTCTTCGGTAAAACAATCCCATGGCAAACTTTTGACAATTCAAAAACAGCCTCTTCGACTGGGCTGCGTGGGTAAAAGAGAAGTCATATGAACTGGAATCAGAAATTTCTTCTGAATAAACCTGAAAAAATATATTGTATTTTCCGACTTCTTCAGGGAAATATTCTGAAATTTGCACGACAAAAATAAATTGATGAAACCAATAGTTGAACCACTGCCTAAAGATCAGGTACTTGCCGAACTAACTAAGGACAAGCTCCTCAGGAGTACAAATAATGGCAATAATGAGGTTTATGTTTTTGATAATAATAATTCGTCTGTCCTGATGCACGAAGTCGGAAGGGTGCGGGAAATGACTTTTCGTCATGCCGGAGGCGGTACAGGCAAAGACATTGACATAGATGAATTTGACCTGGACAAGGAGGATCCGCAGAAACAATTGATTGTATGGGACCCGGAGAATAAAGAGATCATCGGAGGTTACAGGTTTTATTTTCCCAAAAAGGAATGCATTAAATGTGATGTCACCAAACTTGCCTCTTCCTCTTATTTCACGTTCTCGGATAAATTCCTGAAAAAGTATTTCCCCCATCTGATGGAGCTTGGTCGTTCTTTTGTCCATCCTGATTATCAGTCAGGTACTATGGGAAGGAAAAGCCTTTTTGCGCTCGACAACCTGTGGGATGGCCTTGGTGCAATAATTCTGGATAACCATCACCTTAAATACCTTTTTGGCAAAGTAACAATGTATCCCCACTTTAACCAGAAGGCCAGGAATATGATCCTTTATTTTCTGAAGAGGCATTTCGATGATCCTGACAGGCTGGTTGTTCCCCTGGACCCAGCTGTTATTGATATTCATGAAGAAGAAATGAGAAAGCTTTTCAGAGCATGGAGGTACAAGGACAATTACAAAATACTCTCGAGAGAGGTAAGGAACCTGAATGAGAATATACCCCCGCTTATTAATGCATATATGGGCTTATCGCCGACAATGCGGACTTTCGGAACCTTTATTAATCACAAATTCGGGAATGTTGAAGAAACAGGAATTATGATCACCCTAAGGGACATCTACATCGAAAAGATAAACAGGCATCTTGCATCCTATAAAAAAGACTTTCTGATCACCTGGTTTTCGCACGAACCTCAATAAGCTCTTTCGTTTTTGCCCTCAATGTAGTTTATAAATGACTGATTTGCTACTTTGTTGCCTCCCGGCGTAGGATAGTCTCCCGTAAAATACCAGTCGCCTGTATGTCCGGGGCATGCTTCGTGCAGACCTTCTATAGACTGGAAGACAATTTCCACTTCTGAATTTATATCTTCAGTCTTAACCAGTGAAGCAATTTTTTTGGATAATCATTTCAAGACTGAACGGTTTATATATCTCCTTTACCAGATTTCTTACCTCGTCAACTGGTTTTAATATTTCTGCCTTAGCCTCCTTGTATATCTTCTGTATCAGTCCATTGTTCCCGGTTTCCTTAAGAAGCTCAATAGCAGCCTTAAATGCAATAAGATCGCCAAGCTTTGCCATATCTATCCCATAGCAATCGGGGTACCTCAACTGCGGAGAGGATGAGACAACTACGATCTTCTTTGGATCAAGCTTGTCAAGAATTCTTATAATGCTCATTTTTAATGTTGTACCTCTAACGATCGAATCATCCATTACAACAAGGTTGTCAATTCCCCTCTGTGATAACACCATATGTGACATCATAAACATGTCCTACAAGGTCGTCCCTGCCGGCATCTTCAGCGATGAATGTTCTCAGCTTCGCATCCTTTAACCGCGATCTTCTCAACCCTTGGCCGTTGGCTCATTATCTTTTCCAAGGTCATCCCTGTTAAGTGTTCCCTGTCTTTTTATGATAGTATCCATCTTGGACTGGTTGATATAATCTTCAACACCTTTTATAAGTCCATAGAAAGCACTTTCAGCAGTATTCGGTATAAAGGAAAAAACAGTATTATAAACGTCGTAATTTACCGCTTTAAGGACGGGGGGAGTAAGAATCTCACCAAGCCTTTTCCTCTCCCTGTAAATATCCTTGTCGGTTCCTCTTGAAAAGTAAATCCTTTCAAAAGAGCATTTTCTTGGTTCAACCTCGTCCCTTATCTTTTCAATGGTCACTTCTCCTGTGACTTTGATTATAATCGCTCCGGAAGGAGGCAGCTCGTTTACATTATCGGTGCGTACATTAAAAATTGTCTGAATTACAGGGCGTTCCGAAGCAACAACAACCACCTCATCATCGACATAATAAAATGCTGGTCTGATACCAGCCGGATCCCTCATGACAAATGCGTCGCCGTGACCTATCATCCCTGCCATTGTATATCCGCCATCCCAATCCCTGCTTGCTTTTCTCAATACTGTTGCAACATCAAGGTTCTTTTCGATAAGCGGGGTGATCTCCCTTTTTGAATAGCCCTCATCCTTGAACATCCTGAAAAGTCTTTCATTTTCCTCATCGAGCCGGTGGCCAATATTTTCAAGAATAGTCACCGTATCGGAGTAGTCGACCGGTGTCTGGCCCAGTTCTACAAGGCTTTTGAATATCTCACCAACATTTGTCAGGTTAAAGTTCCCCGCCATTACAAGATTTCGGGATTTCCAGTTATTCTCCCGGCTTACCGGATGGACATAGTCAATGTTATAACTGCCATAGGTGCCGTAGCGTAAATGTCCGAGATAGATATCACAGACGAAAGGGATATTTTTCCTGATAAATTCCGGATTGCCTGATTTCCTGTTTATGCAACCGGTTTATTTTGTCGATATCATTATAAATTGGTGCCGAATATTTCCTGAATCGGATTTGCCTTGTTTGACCTCTGGCGAAAGATGTATCTGTTTCCTGGCTGGACATTCAGCTTTATTCCTGCAATGCCCGCACCGTCCTGGCCCCTGTTATGCTGTTTCTCCATCATCAGGTACATCTTCTGGAGGCCCCAGTACCATGTACCGTATTTATTAAAATAGTATTCCAGCGGTTTTCGCAATCTCAACATTGCAACACCGCATTCATGCTTTAAATTATCGCTCATAATTATTTTTTATTCAGATCAGGAAAGTTTATTACATCCGGCACAAGGTAAGCATCCGGAAAAACCTTCCGCACCATTAACAAATATTTTGTCCCCTCAATCCTGGTACGGTAATCACCGACCCGGATTTTATAATAACCCGGTCTGTCAAAAGATGCGTAGGAAACTATATCAGGGAATTTGCTCATGAATTCTGCTCTTACTTTTCCCGAAGCCTCCCTTGCATTTTTTTCAGAGCTGTTGAAGATCTGGATCCGGAAGCCTTCCATTCCGTTAAGCCTCCTGTTATAAATAATATACCTGGTGATCAGGGTATCAACACGCGGATCCTGTGAAATAACGAGCTTGCCCGTGCGGGAATTCTCATCACTCCTGCGCATAAGGTCAGATGTACTGTAGCTGTACTGAGCCAGCGCGGGAATGTACAGTACTGTTATAAAAATGAAAAGGGAAAGTGTTCTTTTCAACATTTAACCATTATGTTAACTAAGTTCCTCGGCCAGCTCATCGGTGATTTCAAGGTTATGATAAACATTCTGAATATCATCATCATCCTCAAGCGACTCAATGAAATGCATTACCTTTTTTGCCGATTCGAGATCGAGGCTTTTTGTTGTGTTGGGGACTCTTTTGAGAGCAGCTTCTTCCGGCTCAATTCCCAGTTCATTCAGCTTCCTGTTGACACTTCCAAAATCCTCCTTGGCACATGTAACTGTCAGGACATCGTTATCGAGATCAATATCTTCAGCTCCTGCATCAATCAGATCAAGTTCTATATCATCAGGATTAAAGCCTTCGTTTCTTATCGTAAAAATCCCCTTCCTTTCAAAGAGTGAACTAAGCGATCCTTTTGTACCCAGTTTACCTCCATGTTTGTTAAAGGCAGACCTTATGGAAGCCACTGTCCTGTTGTTATTATCGGTAAGGCATTCGGCGAATATTGCAACCCCATGAGGGCCATATCCTTCAAATGAGGTTTCGACATAACTATAGGCCTCGGAGCCAACCGCTTTCTTAATAGCTCTTTCAATGTTATCCTTTGGCATATTGGCCCCTTTAGCATTCTGGATTGCCAGCCTTAGTCTTGAATTTGTATCAGGATCACCGCCACCCTCTTTGGCAGCGATAATGATCTCTTTGATAATCTTGGTGAAGATCTTCCCTCTTTTGGCATCGTTAGCGCCTTTTTTTCTTTTAATCGTTGACCATTTATTATGACCTGACATACAGTTATTAATTTTAATTAACAGTGCAAAATTAAATATTTCTTTAATACATCATTCATAGTATGTACTTTTGTCAATTATTATAAAGGCGACAAGCGACAAGCGACAAGCGGCGACAGGCGACAGGCGACAAGCGCCTTGTATAATATTTTGTAATGCCTAAAAAAGTATACATAGAAACTTATGGTTGTCAGATGAATGTAGCTGACAGCGAGGTTGTTGTTTCAGTTCTCGCCAGGGAGGGGTACGAGCATACTGCCGATATTAATGAAGCTGAGCTTATATTGATAAATACCTGCTCCATCCGTGAGAATGCCGAACAACGCATCTGGGGCAGGCTAAGGGCTATAAGTCATCTGAAAAGGAAGGATCCCGGGAAAATGATTGGGCTGATCGGCTGTATGGCAGAAAGGCTGAAAGAGAAAGTGATTGAGAATGAGCGTATTGTTGATTTGGTAGTTGGCCCGGACGCATACCGTGAACTGCCATCATTAATAGCTGAGGCCGAATCGGGACAAAAAGCAGTAAATGTTCTATTGTCACGGGAGGAGACTTATGCCGATATTTCTCCCGTAAGGATGGATAAGAACGGGGTCACATCGTTCGTCTCCATAATGAGGGGATGCAACAACATGTGCGCTTATTGCGTAGTCCCGTACGTTCGGGGAGGTGAACGAAGCCGTGATCCCGATTCAATTCTATCGGAAGTTAAGGAGCTTTGCGACAAGGGGTACAGGGAGGTGACGCTGCTGGGGCAGAATGTGGATTCATACGGGTATCAGAAGAATGGAGGCGGTATAGATTTTCCTGAGCTTCTTGAAAGAGTGGCACTTGTAGATCCTTTGCTCAGAGTCAGGTTTTCCACCTCACATCCTAAGGATATTTCGGACAAACTCCTTGAAATGATTTCAAGGTATCCGAATATCTGCAGGCACATCCATCTCCCGGTGCAAAGCGGAAGCAGCAGGATACTGAAGCTGATGAACAGGGAATATACCCGGGAGTGGTACATGGATCGCATTAAAGCTATCGGTTCAATTATCCAAGATTGCGCTGTGTCCACAGACATAATAACAGGATTTTGCACTGAAACTGAAGAGGACCACCAGGAAACACTTTCCCTGATGGAGTGGGCGGGGTTCGATTTTGCCTATATGTTCAAATACAGCGAAAGACCGGGAACAAAAGCTGCGCGGAAATTCAGGGATGATGTTCCTGAGGAAATAAAGACGAGAAGGCTCAAAGAAATTATTGCGCTTCAGAACAAGCTGTCGGCCAGATCCAAGAAATCGGATCCTGGCAGGATTTTTGAGGTATTAATTGAGGATTTCTCAAAAAGGTCACAGGATCATTTATCAGGTCGTACAACTCAAAACAAAGTTGTTATTTTCCCGGCAAACGATCATAAAAAGGGTGAATATGTAAATGTTTTAGTGGAGCGATGCACTTCGGCAACATTGATCGGGAATATTGTTCAGGTTTATTAATAATAAGTCATTATTTATTAATTTAATACCACAAAAATGAAAGTCAGGATTTTGCTCTTTGTTTTCATTGCGGCAGTTTCTTTCACCGGGGCGTTCGGTCAAAGATCCGGCAAGAGAATTTCTGTAACAGGTTACGTTACTGATGGAACGGGTGCCTCAGTTGCCAATGCAATTATAATGGTCGACGGAGAAAAATCAGGCCGCCTCACTGATGAAAAGGGATTTTATAAAATCAAGGTAACTCCGGAAAACAAAAAGATTGGTGTTTTCACAACCACGAGCGGAATTATTGAAGAAGCCCTGGACGGAAGGAGCAAAATCGATTTCAAATTCCAGGGTTCTGTACCGGATCAAAAGAGTAACAAGGTTGTTCAGGGCGATGAAGCAGTTGATATTGGCTATGGCGTTGTTAAGGAAAAGGCGCTTACCGCACCTGTAGGTAAAATAGATGGAACAAAATCGAAATATGCTTCATACAATTCAATTTATGAAATGATCAGGGGTGAAGTTGCGGGTGTTCAGGTTAATGGAAAAAGTATAATGATAAGGAGCGCAACTACATTAAATTCGAATATTGAACCTTTGTTTATTGTTGATGGCGTGCCGGTCAGTACACTGGATAATATACTGCCACAGATGGTAAAATCAATTGAAGTTTTAAAAGGGTCAGCTGCTTCTATTTATGGCGTAAGAGGTTCCAACGGGGTGATTATTGTAAATCTTTTAAAAGGGAAAGACAAGTAACTGATCCGTTTACTGCTTATAAAATTGGAAATGATTCTTACTAGTTTTAACTTGCAGAAAAATTAAAGACAAATCCTATGAAAACAAAGATTATAATCTGTCTTTTAATCGGTGCCTTTTATTTTAATCCCGGGTATTCGCAGAAAGTCGGTAAGAAGATTACAATTACCGGGTATGTCGCTGACCAGACGCATGCATCAATTGCCAATGCAATTATCATGATTGATGGTGTAAAGACGAATGTGTCTACCGACCAGAAAGGATACTTCAAGGTAAAGGTCAAACCGGAAAGCAGCAAGATCGGTATTTTCACCTTTACAAACGGGGTGATGGAGGAAGAAATAAATGGAAGGCACAGGATCAATTTCACATTTCAGGGCTCTGTTCCTAATCAGGTAAGCAATAATAAAACCGATCCCGACGATGAGGTTGTTGATATTGGCTACGGGAAGGTAAAGAAAAGGGATCTTACCACTTCTGTCGGCAACATTGACGGTACAAATTCGAAGTATGCCTCATACCGGTCAATCTACGACATGATCAGGGGGGAATTACCCGGAGTTCAGGTGAACGGAAATAAAATTACGATCCAGGGAATATCATCAATAAACCTGAGTACTGATCCTTTGTTTGTTGTAGATGGACAGGTAGTTACTTCAATAGATGATATCCAGCCCTTCCTGGTAAAATCCATCAATGTCCTCAAGGGGTCATCTGCCTCCATATACGGTTCGCGGGGAGCAAACGGTGTGATTCTTATAAATCTTAAGACAGCCGGCGATAAATAACCGGTTAATGCTGGTTATCCTGATTTTTTCTTATTACCAGGTTCAGTTCATCCAGCTGCTTCTGTGATATTTGCGATGGCGTATCCAGCATTACGTCACGGCCCGAATTGTTTTTAGGGAATGCTATAAAATCCCGGATTGAATCCTGGCCGCCGAACATGGCTACCCAGCGATCGAAACCGAAAGCAATACCGCCATGAGGAGGGGCACCGTATCTGAAAGCGTTCAGTAAGAACCCAAACTGCTCAGCAGCTTCTTCTTCAGTAAATCCCAATACTTTGAACATCAGCCTTTGCACTGCAGCATCATGAATCCTTATCGAACCTCCTCCTATCTCTGTACCGTTTATCACAAGGTCATATGCATTAGCCCTCACTTTACCGGGATCTTTTTCCATAAGATGAATATCTTCTGGTTTTGGAGATGTAAACGGATGATGCATTGCATAAAATCGCGAGGCTTCTTTATCCCATTCAAGGAGCGGGAAATCGATTACCCAGAGTGGAATAAATTTATCCTTTGACCTCAAATTCAGCCTGTTCCCCATTTCAAGGCGAAGTTCCGAAAGGGCAGGCAATGTTCTGGCGCGTTCTCCGGCCAGCATAAGTATAAGGTCGCCGGGTTTTGCATTTGTTGCCTCAATCCATTTTTTATACTCTTCTACAGTGTAGAATTTGTCCACTGTAGATTTAAGTGCCCCGTCAGAGCCATACTTCAGATAAACGAGCCCTTTTGCTCCGATCTGAGGCTTTTTTACAAATTCGGTCAGCTCATCCAGTTGTTTCCTGGAGTACTCCGAACATCCCGTAGCACATATTCCCCCAATGTATTCCGCACTATCAAAAACCGAAAAGCCATGTCCGCTGGCAATCCGACTAAGATCTGTTATTTTCATTTCAAAGCGGAGATCCGGCTTGTCATTACCATAATTATCCATAGCTTCCTGATAGGAAAGCCTTAAAAATGGTTCTGCGAGATCAATGCCCCTGATCTGACGGAAGAGATATTTTGCAAGTCCTTCGAAGGTGTCGAGTATATCATCCCTTTCAACAAATGACATTTCGCAATCGATCTGTGTGAATTCAGGCTGCCTGTCAGCCCGCAGGTCCTCATCCCTGAAGCATTTAACGATCTGATAGTACCTGTCAAAACCTGCCACCATCAGAAGCTGCTTGAGGGTCTGTGGTGACTGCGGAAGTGCGTAAAAAGTTCCCGGCTGCATTCTTGACGGTACTACGAAGTCGCGTGCCCCTTCGGGTGTCGACTTGATAAGAACAGGTGTCTCGACTTCAATAAAACCAATTGAGTCCATGTATTTCCTAACTTCCCCTGCGACTTTATGCCTTAGAATCATATTGTTTTTAATACTGTTTCTCCGTAAGTCGAGGTAGCGGTATTTCATACGCAGTTCCTCGCCGCCGTCAGTTTCTTCCTCAATTGTAAAAGGAGGTATTTCACTGCGGTTTAGTATGTTAAGTTCAGTTACGTCTATCTCGATATCACCGGTAGGCATTTTTGGATTTTTATTGCTGCGCTCTCTTACCTTGCCCCTGGCTTGAATCACAAATTCACGTCCAAGTTTCCTTGCCTGCCCGCAGAGATCGCTGTTTGTTTCCATATTGAAGACGAGCTGAGTGATTCCGTATCTGTCACGAAGGTCCACGAAGGTCATTCCGCCAAGATCCCTTGACTTCTGCATCCATCCACATAAAACAACTTCTTTTCCGATAGATTCAATATTGAGTTCGCCGCACGTATTTGTTCTGTACATAAATTTTCTTTTAAGATCCAACAAAAATAGAAAAAATAGAGCTACTCCCCTGTCAGGTTCACTCCCTTTCTTTTTTACTCCAGACTTTTTAGACTCCCTTTGTGTTTCCCGCCAAGGGGGAAAAAAAATTCAGGAATTCTTCTTAATTTTAGGTCATATTCTGTTATACATGGCAGAAAATATTGATGAACATTTTATGCGGGCTGCACTGGCCGAAGCAAAAAAAGCATACGATAAAAAGGAAGTTCCGATTGGAGCTGTAATAGTTTGCAACGACATGATCATTGCCAGAGCACATAACCTTACAGAAACCCTGAACGACCCAACCGCACATGCAGAGATGCAGGCGATAACGGCTGCTGCGAACTGGCTCGGAGGAAAGTACCTAAACGATTGCAGCATCTATGTAACCATCGAACCATGTGCCATGTGCGCAGGTGCTATCGGATGGAGCCAGGCCGGAAAGCTCATTTATGGCGCATATGACGAAAAAAAAGGGTATACTTTGATCAAGGGAAGCATCCTTCATCCAAAGACAATAGTGAAATCAGGGGTCCTCTCAAAAGAATGCGGTGACATGGTGTCAGGATTTTTCAGATCTAAGAGAAGAAATTTATGAAACAACAATTTGCATAGTTTCCATTTTTACTGGACAGATAAGGTTTTTTGAAAAATAGAGCTTAAGTTTACATAAATCATTAAATATGACCCTGAACAACAACAAGTCAATTATCAATTTAAAAATAAGAGCCCGTACGGCCATAATTCTTTTCCTGACCTATCTTATCCTGGCATATGCAGCCAGAGT
>CAVSYN010000029.1:0-20751 GCA_963732115.1 uncultured Bacteroidales bacterium | reverse complement strand
CTTGCCGCTGCTCCGTTTACATATTCTTTAAGGATCGAGAAGACACCCCACATTGCAAATCCCTTAAAAGCCAGAATGATCTCAGCTCCTGATTCGTCAGAAACATGCTTAATAATTGCGAGGTTTTTTCTGAATCGATGCTTCGTCGATAACAAAGCTGGGGGACGGTACCTTATAGTAATCTACTTGCATAAATTAATCAAATTAAATGGTTGTATGTCGCTGCGCTCCGACGTAAAGATCTAGGGCCCAAAGGAAAGACAGCGACTAATGGAGCAAGACATTGCCAGAGAAAGCCGGACATTGTGACTCATTACACTTCAAGATCAACATCATGCAGCTCCACCCATGGCAAACCCAGCAGGTTTAGTTGTTCCATGAACGGATCAGGATCAAATTCCTCAACATTGAATACTCCCGGCTTTTTCCAGATTCCTTTCAGATACATCATTGCTACCAATAGCAGCAGGAACTCCGGTAGTATAGCTTACTCCCTGTGCACCTGTTTCCCTGTATGCAGCTTCGTGACTGCAATTATTATAAATATAATAAGTCCTTTCCTTTCCGTTCTTTTATTCCTCTGATCCTGCAGCCTATTGAAGTCTGACCTTTATAGTTTTCACCCAGTTCACCAGGATCAGGAAGAACAGCTTTAAGGAATTGTATTGGAATAATCTCCCTGCCGTCAAACATTACTGGCTCAATACCTGCCATGCCAATATTCTGAATAACACGGAGATGTGTAAGGTATTCCTGTCCGAATGTCATCCAGAATCTTGCTCTTTTAATTGTAGGAAAGTTCTTCACAAGCGATTCAAGTTCTTCATGATAAATAAGATATGATTCTTTCGGTCCAATCTCAGGGTAATTCAGCGGTTTATGTAATTTCATGAGGTTTTGTATAGATCCATTTTCCGTTTTCCCAGTATTTACCTTTCTGGGTTACCTCCCTGATATTAATTTCGGGATTGAAATTAGTTGCAAATGGTTTTCCATGATCACCTGCATTGCAGTCAACAATATCGAGATAATGTATCTCATCAAAATGATGTTTGGCAGCATAAGCTGTAAATATTGATGTGACTCCCGGATCAAATCCGCATCCGAGAATTGCTGTTATTCCGGCTTTTTTATATCTGTCGCTGATAAGCCCATTGCCAGCTGTATTCAAATTTTGCCTCTTCCAGTGGTTCATAGTTTGCAGTATCAAGATATGCCACTCCTTCTGCAAGGCATGCATCCATTATATGAAGATCCTGATACGGAAGTGCCACATTTACAACAATATCAGGTTTAAAGATTCCTATCAGTTTCCTAAGTTCAGGAACCTTGTCTGCATCAATCTGAGCTGTCTTGTACCCGGTTCTGTCCAATTCTTGCTGCAATCGCATCACATTTTGATTTTGTGCGGCTTGCAAGCAGAATTTCGTTGAAAACATCAGGAAGTGAAGCCATTTTGTGAACAACAACCGAGCTTACTCCTCCGGCACCTATGACTAATACTTTTCCCATGTAATTGATTAATTAAAGTATGATTCAAATATAAGATTTTAAAATGACCAATAACGAAATTCTGGTTCCGCAAAAGGAGTACCAGATGTTTATGTCCGCCAGTGAGGATTGACATTATTATTTCTGCGTATATTTGCCGAATATGATTTTCAGGATCAAACCATGAAGTTGATCAATCCTTTAACTATTCTCCGGATTCTTTTTACAATTCTTTTCCTGGAATCAATTACCTTCCTGACCTGCCTGCCGGTATGCTTTATTTACAGGGAACCTACATTCCCATTTTTATGGTCAGCCTTAATCACCGCATTTCTTTCAACCTTATTTTACTATACCTCGAAAAATGCAGTTCTGGAAAAAGTATCAAGCAGGGAAGGATTTGTTTCAGTTTCCCTTGCCTGGCTGGTATTTACTGCCTTCGGTACTCTGCCATATCTTTTCAGCGGTTCAATTCATTCATTTATTGATGCTTTCTTTGAATCACGTCAGGATTTACAACAACAGGATCAACAATCATACCTGATGTCGAATCATTGCCATTCTCGATCCTTTACTGGCGAAGCTTTACACATTGGATAGGAGGCCTGGGAATTATTGTCCTGGTAATAATCATCATGCCGGCATTTGGAATTTCCGGTAATCAAATGCTTTCGCGTGAATCATCATTGAAGGAAAAGATACATCCGAAGGCTAAAGGAGTAGGATTCAGACTTTTGTATGTATATCTTTTACTGACTGTAACACAAATTATCCTTCTGAATCTGGGTGACATGAACCTTTTCGACAGTATTTGTCATACTTACGGTACAGTTGCCACCGGAGGCTTTTCTACCAGGAATACAAGTATTTCAGAGTATTCTGCTTATAGTCAATATGTTATCTCCTTGTTTATGTTCCTGTCGGGAGTAAGCTTTATCGTATACTATTATATCGTAAAGCGGAATTTCAGGAAGGTGAGGCATCAATGAGGAATTGTGGTTTTACATCGGAACCACGGTAATTTGCGGGACCATTGCTACATGTATACTGCTTGCAAAGACAACAACACCGTTTGAACCTGCATTCAGGGAAGGATTCTTTCAGGTCATTTCAATTATCACTACAACTGGTTATGTAACAACCGACTACCTTAACTGGCCGCAGGCAGCCCTGGTTCTTCTTTTCGTTCTTTTATTCGCCGGCGGATGCACTGGTTCGACTGCTGGAGGCATCAAAATGGTTAGGCACCTGGTTGTTCTGAAGAACATAAGAAATGTTACTCAGAAATTAGTCCATCCAAACATCATTGCACAAATAAAGCTTAATAATAAACCTCTTTCTGAATCATCAAATATCTCAACTATATCATTTGTTGTAGAATACATCTTCATTTTTCTTGTTGGTACTATTCTTGTTGTGATCACTGGGATTGATCCGGTGACGGCAGCAAGTGCTGTCGGAACTTCTCTGGGTAATACAGGGCCCGGTCTTGGAGCTGTTGGTCCAATGTTCACATATGCAGGAATGCCTGCTGTAACAAAGTTAATTTTCAGTTTATTGATGATTATCGGACGACTTGAAATATATACCATATTGATCATCTTCACAAGGTCGTTCTGGAAGCTGTAATCACCGACTTAGAGGTGTAAAGGGGCAGCGGCATCTATCTGATTTCAGGGCTAAAGATACAGGTCTAGATTTTCCCAAGAAATGCTCTTACATTTTGGAGGTTTTCAGGAGTTCCGACATTAAACCAGTATCCGTCATCGCATCTGTAAGTAACTATTTTATGAGAAGATGCTAATTGAAGATAAAGAGATACAATAGTATAAATGCCATCGTTCATATAATCAAAGATCGCGGGATCTATAATCTGCATCGATGAAAAAGCAATTTCTGACAGTTTTTCGTTGTTGCCGCCGGATAATATCTTTTCTCCGGTAGCTCTGTTACACCATCCGCGAAGCACTCCTTCCGAATTTACAAGTAGGAACCTGTTCCCTTCACGATTTCTTACTGCAAGTGTGGCCAAACCTTTGTTCTTTTTGTGATAGTGATAAAGAGATGAAAGATTCAGGTCAGTAACTATGTCAGCATTATACATCAGAAAAGGATCCTTGTCAAAAAAATCCCTTGCCTTAAACAATCCCCCTCCGTTTTCAAGTAGCAGATCCCTTTCATCAGAAACAGTTATTCTGAATCCTGATCTGTTAAGCCGTTTAATCTCTTCTTCTACCATGTCGGCCAGATAGTGAACATTGATTATTATATCATCAAATCCGTGACGGACACAGGTTTCGACAGCTATCCGGAGAAGACTCTTCCCATTAATATCAACCAGTACCTTGGGAATAGTATCTGTAATCTTTCCAAGCCTTGTCCCTTTCCCTGCTGCCATTATCATTGCCTTCATTCCCTGATTGTTGACATTTACTTCTTAAAGTTTCATAAAGACCGGAGTTCCTGGAATTGCCCTGACAGTAGTAAACAACTCCGGTAGTTTTATGTGATTTTCTGCCTGGCTTATTAATCTGATCAGGAGATTCACTCCAGGAACTATACTCTCCGTAAATGTCGGTTTCTGTTCATATAAACCTCTGAATCCGAAAGCTCCCAAAGCCTGCATCACCCTAATCATGCTGAATCCTGAATAGTATTCCCTGAATTTTGTCCTGTTCTGCTTCGATTCGGAACAGAAATAATCAATATAATAACTGAGCAGGTTTTCACGGTCATCTTCCGACATTGGGATCTTTGCATCATAAAGCATTGATGCAACATCATATTGGGGTGCTCCTTTTCTTCCTCCCTGATAATCAATAAACCATGGCTTCTCTCCCACCACCATCACATTTGCTGTCTGAAAATCCCTGTAAAGAAAATAGTCCTGCCCTGTTTCAAGCAGATAATCGGCAAGAGAGTTGAAATCCTGTTCAAGCCTGCTCTCATTGAACGGAACAGCAAGAAGCTTCAACAGCATGTATTTGAAATAATTCATATCCCACATCATCGACTGCCTGTCGAAGCTTTTGTGCGGATAGCACAGGTCGAGGTTCAGTCCTTTTATCCCGCGGATCTGAAACCGGACAAGCTGTTCGAGTATTTTTTCATAAAGAATCATAGAACGATCATCGAGGGGAGTCAATACAGGCCTTTTATGAAGCCATGTATAAAGATTATCATCACCAAGGTCCTGAAGATAATAGACATATTTTTCAGGAATGTATCCGAATATTTCAGGAACCGGTAGTGATTTACTCTTGAAATGTTTTGTAAATCCAACAAAGGCTTCGTTCTCCTCATGATTGGCATTATAAGCGCCAATTACGTGCTTCCCGTTTTCAGATATCCTGAAATACCGCCTGTCGGATCCTGATCTGGGCAGCGGGGCAATTTCAAATTCTGTACTATGAAAAAGCTCCCGGTATCCGGTCGAAATTATCTTGATGATTTCCGTTTCCTCCATTAAATATCTTTTTTGTCAAATTTCTGTTTTATACCCACATCGCCTATCGCCCATAATACATTAATTAAAGCCTTATCATCACCTTCTTCCTGTATAAAATAAGTGCTATGCTCCAGATCAGCAACATCTGGAAAACAGCAAATGCCAGGCTCCCGTTCATATTCCCGAACAAAGGCACAAATACTTTTTCATAACCCCAGGTGTAAAGGCTTATCTTATTCTCACCCACCGGTATCCGGATTAACTGCATCAACCTGCTCCATACTCCTGCACAGAAAATATGAAAAAAGAGCATTAATGCCAAATACAACAAAAAATACTCCCCAGTTCTGAAATTTAACAACATCTGCAAGCCAGTAAATAACCGACAAAACAGCCATAGCTATTCCTGCTGTATAAAGAACATATGAACTGGTCCATAAAGGTTTATTAACCGGGAAGAATCTCCACCAAAGGATGCCTAAACCCTGTTAACGCGGCACCAATAACCAAGAGTTTCAGGACTGTTTTACCGTTTGCACTTCTTTTTCCTACCATTTCTCCTGTATAATAGCCGATTATAACAGTGCAAACCGCCGGAAGAGTGCTTAACAATCCTTCAGGTTCGAAAGGTATTCCGAAATCCTGTATAGAGATGTTTGCTCCCTAGTATTGCCCTGTCAGCTTTAAGGACAAAGTTGCCTTCAAGGCTGAAGGGATCATGACCTCCAAAAAAATAAATCAGTCCCCAGTAAAGAAGAAGGACAACCGCTGTAACAATCCAGAGATAATCTCTTCTTACTGTCATGCAAATCAGAGCGCCGATTCCATAAGCGAGTGCAATACGCTGAAGCACTCCCATGATCCTCAGAGTCGAATAATCGCGGTCAAAATAAGGAAAGATGTTAAGAAAGATGCCAAGTGCAAAAATTGACGCAATTCGTCTGAATATTCTCAGGGATGCGTCCTCCATTCAGCTCATGACCGTATTTTTTTAATGAGAACCACATTGAAACTCCAACAATGAAAAGGAAGAAAGGGAAAGACCAGGTCGGTCGGGGTACAACCGTTCCATTCTGGAATGCCGCAATGGACCATAAACATAACTCCAGCTGCCGGGAGTATTTACAATTATCATAAACGCCACTGTCAAGCCCCTGAAAATGTCCAGGGAAATCAATCTCCCGCCTTTTGCCATGTTTAATCTGAAAAATAGGTTTGTAAAAATAACAAATATTTCCTGCTGATCCGGTCGATTTTCGCTGACGATTAACAATATCTGCGTTAATCTGGGTTAGCGCCGGACATTTCATTAAAATTTTAATCTTTACATCTGGATCTTTTGTCATTAATTTTTTAAGGTTCCCCATCCATGGCTTTGATTCCGCATGGGAAAATTTATTATTTTTGATCAGGCCGGCCATTACGCATATCACGTTTTCTTATAAAAATCTCATTATCATGTGTCTGCGTCGTAGATTAGTTTCTTTTCTGTTTTTTGCGGTTTTGATTTTCGGGAATGTGCCTTCATTTTCCCAGCAAACTGACCCTCCTTTTCTGAAATTCATGAACCATCCATGGGTCGATTCAGTGTTATGAATTCCCTGACAGTTGACCAGCGGATAGCACAATGTATCTGGATCGCAGGTTATTCAAACAGGGATGTATCGCATGAAGTTGAGGTAAGTGATCTTATCAGGAAATATGGTATTGGCGGGCATTGTGTTTTTTCAGGGAACCGCTGAAAAACAGGCTGAACTGACAAACTATTATCAAAAAATATCAAAGGTCCCTCTCCTGATTTCCATGGATGCCGAATGGGGATTGGGAATGAGGCTTCAGAATATCGAAAAATTCCCTTACCAGATGACTCTCGGTGCAATCACAAACGACTCTCTGATATATCTCATGGGAAAATCGGTTGCAGCCCAACTAAAACGGTCGGGAGTCCATATTAACCTTGCTCCTGTTGCCGATATCAATATTAATCCGATGAACCCTGTAATTAATTACAGATCGTTTGGAGAAAACAGGGAAAATGTCACTGCCAAAGCACGGATGTATATGAATGGTATGCAGAACAACGGAATAATGGCAACTCTAAAGCACTTTCCGGGACATGGCGATACAAACACCGATTCTCATCTTGATCTGCCTGTAATTCTGCATTCAGCTGCAACGACTCGACAGTATCGAGCTTTTCCCCTTTCTGAATCTTATCAATGAAGGTGCGGGAGGTGTTATGACAGCACACCTTAATCTTCCTGCACTCGACAGCACCTCAAAGCTTCCTTCCACCCTGTCGCCTGTTATAATCAATGACCTTCTCAAAACCAGACTTGGCTTCAAGGGACTGGTGATAACCGACGCCATGAATATGAAAGGTGTCACAAAATATTTCAGTCCGGGTGTGGCCGATGCCAGGGCACTGAAAGCCGGCAACGATGTTGTTGAATTTGTGACTGATGTGGATGCCGCAATAAAGGAAATCCGCAAAATGATCGATACAAAGGAACTCTCAAAGAATGATCTTGATCTGAAGTGCAGAAAAATCCTGGCGCTGAAATATTGGTCCGGATTAAGCCTATTCAAGCCTGTTGCAAAGGAGAACATAGACGATGATTTGTCATCGCCCGTAACAAAAGCATTAATATCTGATCTGTATTCGGCAGCCCTTACCGTTCTTAAGAATGATGACAACATTATTCCCTTGAGGAATCTCAGTGATCTTAAAATAGCCACAGTAGCAATCAACCGCAACAGCATTTCAAAGTTCCAGGAACGGTTGTTGAATTACCTGCCAGCAGATACTTTTTCAGTTGACCCGGGTGATAATATAAGATCAGATGAACTGCTTAGCAAACTTTCTGATTATAATCTGGTCATTGCAGGGGTTTTTGACACTGATCAGCGGCCGAATATGAATTTCGGCATCGGTCAGGGCTTAAATGACTTCCTCCGGAAGCTTACTGAAAAAAACAGGACGATCGCCGCATATTTTGGCAATCCGTATGCGCTGGATAAGCTTGATGCCCTCCAAAACGCTGACGGACTTATACTTGCTTACCAGGAAAATGATTACACCGAAGATCTTTCAGCACAGCTGATTTTCGGAGGCATCGGAGCACAAGGCACCCTTCCTGTTACAATTAATAAAAACTGGCCATCAGGATTTGGGATTCTTACCCCGGGAAACCTCAGGCTCCGTTATGGACTTCCTGAAAATGCAGGAATGTCATCCGAATACCTTTACCGGAAAATAGATTCTATTGCCGAAGCCGGAATAAAGGCCAAAGCCTACCCGGGCTGTGAGGTCATGATTGCAAGGAAAGGGATTGTGGTTTTGCAAAAGACGTACGGGTATCATACCTATGATAACCGGATGAAGGTCAGAAAAGATGATCTCTTCGATCTGGCATCCGTCACAAAAGTCTCCTCGACCCTTGCCGGACTGATGCTGCTTGATTCAGAGGGCAAGTTCTCGCCTGATAAAAAGCTTGGTGACTATCTTCCCGATTTCAGAAAGACCAACAAGGGGAACCTCCTTATGAAGGATCTCCTCACCCACCAGGCCGGCATGAAAGACTGGATCCCGTTCTGGAAAGAAACGGTCCGGCCTGATTCTTCCTTTAAAAAGAATATTTTCAGGCATGAGTACTCTGAAAAATATCCCTTTGAAAGTTGCAAACGATCTGTATATCAATAAGAATTACAGGAAGAAGATTTTCAAAGAGATTAAAAAAAGTCCACTGGGTGAGAAGAAGTACGTATATTCTGACCTGACCTTTATTATTTCACCTGGTATAATTGAAAATTTAACCGGTGAAAAATGGTATAATTTTGTCACAAATGAGATTTACCATAAGATCGGTGCCTATGACATAGGATTTAATCCATATCGGAAATATATCCTCGACAGGATAGTTCCAACAGAATATGATTCCCTTTTCAGAAGGCAGCTCTTACACGGCACTGTTCATGATGAAGGAGCAGCAATGCTTGGCGGGATCTCAGGACACGCAGGTCTGTTTGCCACCGCAAACGATCTTATGAAGCTGATGGAGCTATATCGCAGAATGGGCGAATATGGAGGTGAGCAAATAATAAGTAAGGAGGTTCTTCAAAGATACAGCACTGTGCAATTTCCCGACAACAATAACAGAAGGGGTCTAGGATTCGATAAGCCTCTTCTCAATAATAAAGAGTTAAAACCGGAAGATGCTTATCCATCAAAGAGCGCTACACCACAGAGCTTCGGGCACTCAGGCTATACCGGAACCTTTGTCTGGGTTGATCCCGTTTATGAGATAAGTTATGTTTTCTTTTCAAACAGGGTTTATCCCACAAGAAATAATAATCTTTTGTCAGATATGAACATAAGAACGAATATACTTCAGGCTGTCTATGATTCTATGAACGATACACGACAAAAGGATAACGACTAACGACTAACGATAAACGACAAACGGCTACTATTACTGAGCCGTGACTATTAGTCTGAGCTTAGTCGTTAGTCGTAATTACTTATTATCAGGAATAAAACAATCAGTTTTAATGTCTATTTAAAATAATCAAACCAGAACTAATCCTTCTAATTATGAATCAGGAAAACCTAAACAAAAAAGTGACAAAAAGTAAAAAGCTCTCAAGAAGGAACTTTTTAGGAACAACGGCCACGGCTGCCGCTGCATTTACCATAATTCCCCGTTCCGTAATGGGGGGTAAAGGGTACACAGCTCCCAGCGATCTGATCAATGTTGCGGGTATCGGCATTGGAAGCCAGGGTGGCGGTGACATCCAGCAGATTTGCACACCTGATGTACCTATCGAAAGGCCTCAGAGAAATCCAAACGGGACTCCGATGACCAAGGAACAGATTGCTGAACGGGAAGCCAGAATGGCAGAGAGAATGAAACAAAATCCTCCTCAGGGCGGGGCACCCGGTCAGGGCGGGCAAAGGCCCGGAGCTCAGGGAAGACAGCCTGATCCGAATGCACCGATGCAGATGGGCGCTGCCGGAGGTGGCCGGGTAATCAAACTTGCAAACATCTATGCTTTATGCGATGTTGATTCCGGCTATGCTGGCCATATCTTTAAAGGATATCCAAAGGCAAAGATCTATTCCGACTGGCGTGAAATGCTGGATAAGGAAAAATCAATTGATGCTGTAGTCATCGGTACTCCGGACCATAATCATGCTCCCATTGCAGCTGCATTCATGAGGGCTAAAAAACATATATATGTTGAAAAGCCAATGGCCAAAACTATCGTCGAATGTCGTAAGCTGGCCGAAATAGCCAGAGAAACCGGAGTTGTTACACAGATGGGGAACCAGGGTCATGCAACCGAAGGAACACGCAAAACAGTTGAATGGATCCAGTCGGGTGTTATTGGTCTGGTAAGGGAAGTACAACTTTCTACTAATCGTCCGATTGGCGTCTGGCCGCAGGGAGATATGAAGCGACCTGCCGGAGTAGCTGCTCCCAAAACCCTGAATTACGATGTATGGCTCGGCCCGGCACCAAACAAACCATACAACCCTGATACACTGCATTTCTACTGGAGAGGGTTATGGGATTACGGAACAGGCGCAATGGGTGATATGGGCGCTCATATCTTTGATGCCCCTATCTGGGCCCTGAACCTTGGAATGCCAACCAAAATACAGGCTACCAGCTCGCCCTACAGCACCGACTATATGCCTTTGTGTGAAGTGATCACGTATGAATTCCCTGCACGTGGCTACATGCCCGCTGTTAAAGTTCAATGGTGCGACGGCGGACTAAGACCAACGCGTCCTGAAGGACTTGAAGCAGGTCGTGCAATGAGAGATGCAACCTATTACGGAGACAAGGGTATTTTATGTCATGGCAGCCACGGAGCAATGCCCGAACTTATCCCTGCCAACAATGATTTCAAGGGACCTGATCCCTGGATTCCCAGGACAGGCAATATATTTGAAGACTGGATTGATGCTATTAAGAACGGTAAAAAATCGTGTAACGACTTCTCGATCTCTTCAAAACTGACCGAGATAATGCTGTTGACCAATATAGCAGTTAAGAATCAGAGAGCAAATATAACACTTGAGTACGATCCGGTTAATATGAAAATCACCAATCTGCCGGATGCCAATAACCTGTTCCACTACGAGTATCGGAGTGGCTGGAGCTTGTAAGGTAGCCCTCTTCCCCTTGATTGGGTGTTTACCTCATCCCCCTTACCCCCTTCTCCCAAAGAGAGAAGGGGGTATTTTATTCATGTTCAACTAATTAAGCTAAGAGTCTTTCAGTAGGGAGATTTTATTTTCATCAGCCCGGGTAATCCCCTCACAGAATTCGATAAACGATTTGTAACTGCTTACAGGGTAAATCCCTTTTTTAACCCGGAGAGACCGTATATAAATTATCCACCTTTTGTCCGTCACTATTTCAGAAGAATATTCTCCGAACTGGCTTTCAACCGATTGTTTTTGAGGCATTTTTTCAATTTTATAATTATCAGGTAATGAAAACCTTACTGTATCTGATAGAAGGGTTGACCTCCTGATATTTATTTGAGATTTCCTTTCTCCATTTTTATATGGTATGCTCCCAAAACGTGTAAAAAGATCAGGATTAAAAATCAGCCGATCATCGAGAATTGTACAGTAACCTGAACACGGAGAGGCTTAAAACTTCATTTATCGAAGGGACAAGATCCTTTACCTCATTATAAACAAATGACATAAGATTATAAGAAGGAAGAGCAATGAGCTTAAAGATAAACTTCTTCCTGTCTGCTTCATCCATCATCAGGACCGGATAAATATCGTCATACAGGGCACCTTTGTAGGTTGTTTGAACATCTATTTTAAAATTACCGTCCTTGCCTATATCTATGTTTGCATTTCTGATCTGAAGGTTATCATTCAAACCATATTTCCTTGTTTGTACAACCTTGCCACCGTTTTCAGTGATAACAAGGGCTTTTCGGTCATCGGTAAATGTCCCCAGGAATCCAAATGGAATATTCTGGCTTGTACATTCGAGCCAGATAGTATCATTATTCATTGGTACACAAAGAATTGCATGATTAAATTGATTTGACGGAAAGCCTTCCTTCAATCCTGCAGCGTCTTTACCAGCTCTTACCAGCGTGTACAACGATTTGATTCCTGCGACATCGAGCAATGATTTCATATAATTTGAAAGGGCTTTACAATCTCCATAACCGAGGCGATCGACTGTTTCAGCGTCAAGCGTCTGCCATCCACCCAATCCGATCTGGATGCTGACGTACCGAACCTTCCTTTGCATATAGTCGTAGAGAACCCTCAACTTGTCGTAATCATTTTTTAATCCTGAAGTCAAGGATTTTACGAGGTTCTGAGTTTCAGCAGGTAAAATGTTTTTCCCCTCATTTAAACCATAGATCCATTTACCAAAATTTGCCCAGGAAGTGCAGTCCCCTTCAGTCCCCCCTATTTTAAACTTCTCCGGGGCAATGAAAACAACAGGTGTTATTTCCTGAAAACTCAAACTGTAAGTCTCTTTCCGTAAAGCCGGAAGGTTAATTACATTCCACCGGTATTCCTTTTTGTCAGGGGAAATTATGACCTTACATGAATCAGCGAGAAATTGCTGCCGGTATCTGAGGTTAAAGGAAGGCGGTAAAATAACGGTCAAACCCGAGCTTTCAACTGAGATATTGTAATCAGGATAAATATACCAGTCGGGATAATCAAGTATTCCGTCAAAATCAATTTCATATGTAACTTCCACGGTAAATGGAGTTGTCCGGTATTTCGGGTCGATAAATTTAACCCTGTTGTCCTCATATACCGAATATCCCGATATAGCTGAATAGTCCTCAATATCAACATTTAACCCATTTTTGATTTTTTCTCCTGCCTGATCAAACAAGTCAATCTTTATCTTTCGAACTGAGGAAAACTTATCATAAAACTGTACAAACAGTGAGTTTTCAATTCCATTGTCATTAAGTATCGTAAGGGCGTATGTAACACGCTGGACCGCTTTGCCAACATCAGTGACCTTCAATTCAACCTCGTTTTTCCTTACAACTGCCTTAGCATCTTTGAGAAGGCTTTTTGGAATTTCGTCAAATCTGTATTCGGGTTCATCTGCATTAAGATCTGCTGGAAATAGCAGGATGATCAGGAATACGCCAGGAATAACAAAATAACAGTTCTTCATAATTGCTGTTTTCTGGTCAGGATAACCGGCTCTGAATGCTTTTTAATCATTGTATCGTAAAACCGTTTCAGATTTCCATACTCATTCATGAGAAATACAGGCTTGTTAATAAAGAATCTGGAAGTGATCCTGATATCTTTTTCGCCAGCGGCAACCTCATAGGAAAAAGATGCTCCGCCATTGCTTAGTTCAGTTTTGACGGATGCCGGAAGACTTTTTATCGCAAATCCATCAGGAACTCTTATATGTGAAATGATTGTAAGCTCCTTGCAATAACCGAAGTCAACGGGGTATTTCCTTGTATCCGGTTTAAACGGATTTTCTTTTAACTGATTATATATCAAAGGTATAACATGCATTTCATCTCCAAGCTGTGAAACAAGGTTTTTAGCAGTGATGTCATATTTCTCTATAACCGGATCGTAGATGCTATCGAGATTCAGGACTTCATAGGAATTAATAGTCAGCCCCGGCTTGGCTGACTCAAAGTTCTCCAGGAATTCATCCTGACTGTTAAATCCGGAGAACCGCTTCCTGAACTCAAAGGCTGAATAATCGAGTTTGACGGAAGTCAGCGAACCATTCAGACTGAAATCTTCATCCAGCTTTAAATCATATGTCACC
The DNA here is from genome assembly GCA_963732115.1 of uncultured Bacteroidales bacterium. Classification (GTDB taxonomy): domain Bacteria; phylum Bacteroidota; class Bacteroidia; order Bacteroidales; family VadinHA17; genus LD21. The sequence continues at coordinate 6,993 of CAVSYN010000029.1, read as the reverse complement.
ATCTCCGAATCCTTCCTGTCTGTTTTCAAATCGACCCATTTACCGTTGAGAGGATCAATAATCCTTCCTTCACCGTTAATGCTCCTTAGCGGCAACAGGTAAAACGGCATCAGTTTTTCGGTGGCATCCAGTATAAATGATTTTTCACCTGTATTCGCCTGAACCACAAAGTAGTTAAGCTTGTGGAGGCTTGGCAGAAATTTGGAAATCAAACCATTGTCACGCGAGCTTATTGCAACCGGAGAAACATCTATTTCAAGCTTTTTTAGAAGTTGGTAGAGGAAAGAATTTATATCGGCAGAGTTCCCGACTTTCATTTTAAGCAAATAACTTAATGCCGGATTGGAAGTATAGAGACTTTTTACCTCATTCCATTTGATGGTCTTGGCAGTTTCAAAAGCTTCTTTGATCATGGTTTCCTTCGATCCTCCCGATTCCCTGATCTTCTTTGCTATTTCATTCAGCTGGGCCGATGTTGAATTGGAGAACCTGAAGTTAGGGTTGTTAAATACTTCCCAATTAACGTCTTCCCAGGTTCCCGAAAAAATCTTGGTGTAAGTGCCTATTCTGATCTCAAGAAGCTCAAACTCCCTTTTGGTCAGGTAGTTCTCATTTGAATTAATAAAAGGTTCATCCTTGAATGCGGGCATATCTTTGGCAATCCAACGGGTTGGTGTGGAAGATGCCAATGGTTCAATCCGAAAAAGTTGCTTGTAAATTTTACATAGGGTGAATTTTCGAAAACAAGTTCGCTGTACCTGACAGGAATCTCTTCCTGGAACCTCCACTCAGCCGGAATACCCTGGAACCTGAACTCCAGATCTATCACTGAACCAACCTTAACATCAGGCATTGCAATTCTGGTTTCATAGATTCCCTCAGTCACCCGGTTTACAAAAATTGATTCATTCCTGAGTTTTTCCTTTACTGCTTTTCCGTTTTCAAGATTTACTGTCACACCCCTTCAGGCTGCTTGAAAAGTTGCCGGGGTAAGATTTATTCGCCCATGCGTATCCTTCTGTTTTCAGGATTTTAATGCGCAGTATCTGAGTAAATTGCAGTAGTTGGGAATTAAAATAGCCATAGTTGCACAATATTACGCCGATGCTGAAGTATCTTTTTCATACGATGTCATTTTCAGGTCCACAAGATCAACCTCGCCGAATTTTACAGGTGAACTCTGCGAAAAAGAATGATACGATATTAAAAGAAACGAAAATGAAAAAAAGGCATCTTTTCATGACAGGTAATTTGATAACAGGATATTATAATTAAGTTTTCAGGTAAAGATTGTAATTGCTTCCTCTTAAAAGTAACTGAAATTTGCATTATTTGTTGTTATGTAAAAACAAACAATTTCAGGAAACGGGGAAGATTCTTTGCCGGGGTGTGAATAGTTCAGGTAACAGAAATAAAAAAAAGCCAGAATGTTAATTCTGCCTTATGGTGCCCAGGACAAGACTCGAACTTGCACACCGTAACCGGCACCAGCCCCTCAAGCTGGCGTGTCTACCAATTTCACCACCTGGGCAGCTTCACAAGCTCAGGGCTTGGTGCTCAGAGCTCAGAATCTAAATCCAATATTTTATCGCTCGCACGCTCCATGCTCCCCGCTCTTGCTTTTTACCTGTGCCCAGAACAGGACTCGAACCTGCACATCCTCGCTGACACTAGTCCCTGAAACTAGCGCGTCTACCAATTTCGCCATCTGGGCAGCTTTTCAACCGCGGCCAAAAATAATAAAAAAATGATAATAAAATGCGCCGAATTAATTAAAAGTATATTTTTGCTCCCTGATGTTTTGACATGAAAATTCTTTTAAATAAACATTTGAGATTCATTATGCTAGATCTGCTCCGCAGGTCTGCATAATCTTTTTGCAAAATTTATGATTAAAAAGATGAGCCGGACCTGCACAATGATGCGGGTCTTTTGTTTAAATAATAAAACCAAGGATTGGACAAGATGAAAATTATGAAATTCGGCGGGACCTCTGTCGGCAATCCCGAAAGAATGAGATCAATAATACCACTTATTAATGATAATAAGAAAAATATTGTGGTGTTATCTGCTATGTCCGGAACAACCAACAACCTTGTTGAAATATCTGATCTCCTTTACAATGGGAAACCGGAAGAAGCCTCTCAGAAAAATGAAGCTCTGAGGGCAAAATATCACAAAGTAACAGACGAGCTTTACGAAACTGACTCCTTCAGGAGAACCGGTCACGAGCTTATCGATTCCCATTTTGATTATATAAGAAGTCTGAACACCGGAACCTTCTCAAAGCAGCACGAGAAGGCAATACTGGCTCAGGGTGAACTGATATCGACTTCCCTCTTTCATAATCTTTTAAATGAAAAGAATATCAGGTCGGTCCTATTACCGGCTTTGAATTTCATGAGAATTGATAAAGACGGTGAACCTGATACCTTTTATATTGCTGAAAATTTCAGAAGGGAACTTGATGCCCATCGTGATGAAAATATCATTATTACTCAGGGATTTATCTGCCGAAGCTCATGGTGAGACTGACAACCTTAAACGCGGGGGAAGCGACTTTACAGCTTCTCTTCTAGGCGCAGCGATAAATGCCTCAGAAATCCAGATATGGACCGATATTAACGGCTTCCATAACAACGACCCGAGATTCGTTGAAAATACCCGTGTGATCCGTGATATTTCTTTTGATGAAGCAGCAGAACTCGCATATTTCGGCGCTAAGATCCTGCACCCTTCAAGTGTCAATCCTGCAAGGGAAAAGAACATTCCCGTAAGGCTTAAAAATACAATGGACCCCTCTGACGAAGGGACGCTTATTACCTCCAATTGCATCCTCCAGGATTACAAAGCTGTTGCTGCTAGGACGGCATCTCAGTTTTACGGATCAAATCCGACAGAATGCTGATGGCTTACGGTTTCCTCCGTAAAGTCTTTGAAATCTTTGAAGCGTACAAGACTCCTATCGACATGATTACCACTTCGGAGGTATCAGTCTCAATCACTGTCGATAATTCCCAGTATCTTAACCAGATAGCGCACGATTTAAAGGAACTGGGATCTGTTGAAATTGAACAGGAACTGTCAATTGTCTGCATTGTAGGAGATTTCAGGACAGAAAGAACCGGTTCGGCTCCCGAGATCTTCGAAGCATTGAACACCATCCCGTTGAAAATGATCTCCTATGGCGGAAGCCCTTACAGCCTGTCGTTGCTTATTGACACAAAAAACAAGGTGAATGCTCTTAGATTGTTAAATAAATATCTTTTTGACCAGTAATATGATCAGCAATAAAACCATTGAGAAATTCGGAGATCTACCAACCCCGTTTTACTATTACGATCTCGATATATTGAACCAAACCTGCGAAACCATCCGCAAAGGATCTGTTAAATCGGATTACAAAGTGCACTACGCTGTTAAGGCCAATGCCAATCCGCGTCTGCTTAATATTATTTCATCCTACGGATTCGGGGCCGACTGCGTCAATTATAACGAGATTGAGTTCGCAATAAAATCAGGATTCAAATCTTCTGAAATAGTTTTTGCCGGAGTCGGTAAATCAGATAAGGATATTGAAGCAGCATTAAGAGCCGGGATCTTATGTTTCAACTGCGAATCCATTCCTGAAATAGAGGTAATTGAATCAATTGCCGCAAAGGTTAAAATAAATGCAACAATAGCCTTGAGGATAAATCCTTACATTGAAGCTTACACTCATAAGTATATTACCACCGGAATACCTGAAAGTAAGTTTGGAATTAACACCTGGGAGCTTGAAGAAGTACTTGGAAGATTAACATCATGGACGCATATAAATCTCAAAGGCATTCATTTCCATGTGGGATCGCAGATAACAAAAATGTCTGTTTTTAAGAGCCTTTGTTCAAGAATAAATGAACTTCAGGAATGGTTTGCATCCAGAAATGTCAGTCTGGAAATCATCAATCTCGGTGGCGGACTTGGAATAGATTACACAAATCCCGATAAACCTGCAAGGTTCGAGGAATACTTCTCATTGATTCATGAATTCGTGACCCTTCGTCCCGGTCAAACCATTCATATTGAACCAGGTCGATCTCTGGTAGGTCAGTGCGGGACTCTTATTTCAAGAGTGCTGTTTATAAAGAAGGGAAAGAATACAACATTTGCCATTATTGACGCCGGGATGACCGATTTAATACGTCCGGCTCTTTATCAGGCCCATCATAATATTGAGAATCTGACATCAAATGGAAGCCTTAAGCATTATGATGTTGTTGGCCCCGTTTGTGAATCAGCAGATACTTTTGCAAAATACCTTGAACTTCCGGAAACACACAGAGGCGATATTGTTGCAATAAGGTCTGCCGGAGCTTATGGCGAATCAATGGCATCAAGGTACAACCTCCGCGATCTTCCGCGTGCGGTTTTTTCAGATGAGCTTTAGTCCCCACCCCCCTTGGGGGGCTTTATTTCTCGGATAGTAAATAAGTCCCCCTTCAGGCCTGCCCAGACCGAATCAAAGATCCTGACCGCAGCGTCAGGAGCGTCAGGCCTGCCTGACCGGAGCGTCAGGGGGTTCAATGGGTGGTTAAATTATTTCCCGTTATTTAATCTTACTTTACTATGTTTTGCTCCATAGAAGAAGTAAATACAGAATCCAATTGCCATCCATATCACAAGCCTTAACCAGGTATCCAGAGGCAGTGCTGCCATCTGCAGAAAACAGATCGATGCTCCCAGAATCGGGACAACCGGAACCCACGGTGTTTTAAACGGCCTGTGGATATCAGGTTTGGATTTCCTCAGAACCAGGACGCTTATGCAGACAATTATGAATGCCAGCAGAGTCCCGATAGAAACCAGCTCGCCCAGGATGCTGATCGGCAGGATTCCGGCTATAATCATAGCTACGGTACCTGTTACAATGGTACTTATATAGGGTGTTTTAAATCGGGGATGCACTTTTGAAAAAACCGGAGGAAGCAACCCATCCTTTGCCATTGTGAAGAAGATCCTTGGCTGACCGAGAAGCATGACAAGGATCACTGAGCTTAATCCGGCAATTGCAGCAATCTTGACTATTGGCCTGAGCCAGAACAATCCTTTACCCATTGCATCAACTCCGACGGCAACAGGATCAGGAACATTAAGTGCTGTATAGCTGACAATTCCTGTAAGTACTATGGCAACAAGTATATACAGCACAGTTGAAATTCCGAGTGAGCCCAGGATGCCAATCGGCATATCCTTTTGAGGATTTTTTGCTTCCTGCGCTGCAGTCGATACCGCATCAAAACCAATATAGGCAAAAAAGATCACTCCTGCCCCCCGCAGGATGCCGCTGAAACCGAACTTTCCGAATTCACCGCTGTACGCTTTAAGCCAGGCCCAGAATGATCCGTACTCGGAAATGGGAGCACTCTCCACTTTATTTGCAGGGATGAACGGATGCCAGTTCGACTGATTTGACAAACATAAAACCAATAGCAATGAAGAGAATGATAACCGATACTTTTGTTATCACCATAATATTATTGAAATTGGCCGATTCTCTAATACCGATAACCAGCAATGTAGACAATAAGGCTACGATAAACATGGCAGGAATGTTCAGGATGCATGTCACATGAGCCAATGAATCAACATTAATTCCGGAGGCGGCAAGCGTCTGCGTAAAGGCAGCTGTTAATGGCTTCCATCCCATATCAGGAACATTTACAAGCACCGAACCTGTCGCCCCGGTAAACTGCGCAGGGATATTTACATTAAGGTCCCTCAGGAAACTAACAACATAACCCGACCACCCGACAGAAACAGTTGAAGCTGCAAACAGGTATTCAAGGATAAGATCCCATCCTATAATCCATGCAAGAAACTCACCGAGCGTAGCATAAGAATAGGTATAAGCGCTTCCTGCAATAGGGATCATTGAAGCAAATTCAGCATAGCATAATCCGGCAAATCCGCAGGCAGCACCCGATATAATAAATGATATAACTATTGCCGGTCCGGCATACTGTGCTGCAGCCTGACCGGTAAGGACAAATATTCCTGCTCCGATTATAGCTCCTATACCAAGGGTGGTAAGATTTAACGCCGTTAAAGATCTTTTTAAACCGCCGGATTCTTTCGACTCATTAAGTAGCTGGCCCAGTGGTTTAGTGAGGAACAACTGATTTTTTGACATTGGATTTTGAATAGCTTAGTTAGGATAGGAAATTTTAGCAGATACAAACGTAACTTTTTTTTCGTAAAGTAAATTATTTAAATGATATGTGGTAAAATTCTATATTTAACAGAATGCATTATTACATCTTTTTAACAATTCTTCCCTTACCTTTACCATATAAACAACTTAAACAACATGATCCGTAATTTCTGGCTAATAGTTTTATTATTAATAGTTTCCTGTGCTTCATTAAATAAGTACGGGGAACTTCCCAAAGTCAAGCGTGGGAACCTGATATTGAAAAGTTTGAACAGCTGGATATCTCAAAATACTATCCCGATGATGCGATAATGTTCGTAGGTAGTTCGATAATCCGGCTATGGTCAACTATTGGCAACGACATGCCACCTTATAATGTGATACAAAGAGGTTATGGAGGAGCAAAGCTAAGCGATTTGGTGGTTTATGCCGACAGGATAATCTACCCGCACCTGTCCCAGGCAATAGTCATCTTTATTGGAAATGATATCTCCGGAAGCGACAATGACAAGAGTTCCGCTGGAAGTCTCGCAGCTGTTCAGGAAAACACTATATATAATCCGCAGAAAATTTCCGACACACCTGTTTTCTGGATAAGCATCACTCCAACTCCGGCAAGATGGAATGTATGGCCAAGAGATAAAGGAAGCGGACGAGATGATCAGGGATATCTGCTTGAAACACCGGAATACCTTTTATATCGATACCGAACAATATTTTCTTAATTCCAGCGGACTCCCCCGTACTGAATTGTTCGTTGAAGATAAATTACACCTTAATTCTGATGGCTATACTATATG
>CAVSYN010000028.1:0-12011 GCA_963732115.1 uncultured Bacteroidales bacterium | reverse complement strand
TCATGGGTTCGACCTTTATGGCTCAATATGCGAATGAGTATAATAAACCTGAATGGTACGATGTCGCTGCCGGGCAAACCAAATTGATTTATGAAAAGACTCTGGATACAGAGTCCGGTCTGTTGATGCATGCATGGGACGAGAGCCGTCAGCAAAAATGGTGCGATCCGGCAACTGGCAAATCGCATTACCCGTGGAGCAGGGCAATTGGCTGGTATACGATGGCGATAACCGATATTCTCGATTACTTGCCAGTAAACCATCCCGACCGAAACGATCTGATCACTATCTTGCAAAAAACAAGCGAAGCTCTCCTTAAGGTGCAGGATCCTCAGACCGGCCTTTGGTTTCAGGTGCTTAACCAGGGTGGGAGGGAAGGTAACTACATTGAGGGCTCAGGATCAGCAATGTACACTTATGTATTTGCGAAAGGAGCAAGACTTGGATATCTCGATAAGAAATACAGGGACATTGCAAATACGGCATTTGATGGAATGATAAAAGAACTTGTCACAGTTGATGAAAAAGGTTTGCTGACAATGCACAATATCTGCGGTGGATGTGGTCTGGGCGGAAATCCTTACAGGGATGGTTCTTATGAATACTATGTAAATGAAAAACGGGTTGATAACGACCCGAAGGGTGTAGCCCCTTTTATACTGGCGGCTATTGAACTCGATCGGTGACCTACATGACTTCCAGATAGGTTAATCACCGTTCACCCCCCTCGGCTGCCTGATAAGTTAATCACCCCCCAACCCCCCAAGGGGGGCTAATCTGATTGCCTCAATTCACATTCGTTAACATTCAGAGTTCCCAATTACATTTTTCAGATAAACCCCCTTCATGGGGGATGGGGGGAGAATGATCTGTATAAGTTTTTCTATGTTATATCGAATAGCCTGCAGATATGCCTTTTGTATATATTTTCAAAAACACATTCTGCAACGACCGCCTCATGTTCATCCAGCAGCATTAAGTATTTATCCATCCTTTGGGCTGCAAGCTTATATGCCACATGGATAAGCTGCCTCATATTGGGATTATAATCCTTATTGTTCTGGTCGTGCCTCAGTGAAGAGGAAAATTTTCTGCTGTTCCACCTGATTACTTCTCCCGCGGACGGCAGGGAATTGACATTTATATCAATTACATCTGCATATGGTGCGCAAAGTTCCCCGATTTTTTCAAGGGATTTAATGTAAATCTCCTTTACGAAGTCAATTGCTTCACCCCCTGATTCAGCAAGTCCGATTACCTCTTCAACCCAGGTTGTTCCGGCTGTTTTCAGATGGATTCCCTTATTATGCTTCTTCAGCATTGCTCCGATATGCGGATAGATTGCAAATTTATCTGAACCAGAGTGAACGCTCATTTTCAGATCTTCAGGCAGGTAAAATTCATTTATCGCGTGGCTGATGACCAGCAAGTCTCCTTCAAACTCCGATGCAAACTTCATTGGATCACCCACATAATCGACTCCTTTATTAAACCTGCCTGTGAATTTCGGCGCGATAGTCTGAACAGGAATTTTTTCAGATCCCAGCATGCATAAAATGAAAAAGAGCTCAACAGGTGTCTGGGGCTGTGCAACCTCATCCATCGAAACCTCTGTAATGAAATTTCCTTTTCCTTTTTGGGATTCAATCTTTTGGTAGATCTCGCCCGCTTTTTTTGAAGCAAAAAGATATTTTTCAGCAATAATCCTGAGCTCTGCTTTTGAAGACTTAAATGATTTCTTTATTTCAGGAATATCAATTCGGTCAGTATATTTTCCTGCAAGGGCAAGAAATTCCCGGATTTCCTCTTCGCCGGCTCTTTTACCAATGTATGAGGCAACGTCAATTGTAAAGAAATCTGAACTTTCAATAAACCTGTCTACCGTGTCAAGGTTAATATGATCAGCGTCAACAAAATATGGTTTTATGAAACCTGCGTTTTTTGTCACGCTGTCTGCTTCGATCCTTACGTCTCCTGGCTGGGTTCCGATGATCAGGTGTTCCCTGTTTGACTTATTCCAGACTGGAGTAATATCAACACCTTTTTCCCCGGCTTTAATAACTGCCTTTAACTGGGCATTGCCCTGGTGACCGAACCTGTCACCCAGCCCTAAGGAGTACTTTCCAAGTTTTATCATTGAATGAGGTTTATAATAATTTGCAATATATAATCATATATGATATTTAATCATTCATTATATATTAAATTAAAATATATAAGTATCTATAATATATAATTTAATTATATATAAAACAACATTATTTATATAAAATCTATAACATGAAATTAATCAAGAACAACCTTTTTGTTCTTGGGTGCAAATACCTGCATTATTATCCAGGCAAGGAGATAAGCACTTCCGGCAATGGCAAACATCACTACATAACCTGTTTCAATATGTCCGAGATTCTTGAAATGCTCTAGTATGCCTCCTGCTATATATGAGATAAATGCGCCGCCTACAGCACCTGCCATCCCACCAATGCCAGTAACTGAACTCACAGCTTTTTTCGGGAATGCATCAGAGACCGTAGTAAAAATGTTTGCCGACCATGCCTGATGCGATGACGCTGCAAGAGCAATTAGACAAACTCCACCCCAGGTACTAACCGATGGGGATTGGGCAAAAACTATTGGTACAACAAGAAGGGCAAAGATCAGCATTGTAATCTTTCTGGCTTTGAAAGGCGACAATCCCTTCCTGATCATATATCCTGAAACCCACCCGCCGCCTATGCTCCCGACCGTTGTCATTGTATATATGAAGGCAAGAGGTAATCCGAATGATGATACACTAAGCCCTGCACCTCTGACAGTTGAAAGCCAGCCGGGGATCCAGAATAGGTAAAACCACCATATCGGGTCTGTAAGACCTTTCCCGATAAAGAAAAGCCATGTCTGGCGGTACCTGAACAGCTTCATCCATGGAACCTTCTCTTTGGTTTCAGCCTGTTCGTCAGCATCACTATTGATGTAAGAAAGTTCACCTGCCGATATCCTTTTATGCCTCTCAGGAACTTCATAAAAAATAAACCACAGGATAACCCAGATGAAGCCTATTGCTCCGGTGATTATAAATGCTGACTGCCATCCCCAGGCGTTTATCATGGCTGGAATGGCCAGGGGCGCCACTATTGCCCCCACATTTGTTCCAGAGTTAAAGATCCCGAAGGCCAGTGCACGTTCCTTCTTCGGGAACCATTCAGCGACTGCCTTATTCGCAGCAGGAAAGTTCCCTGATTCGCTTACGCCAAGGAATCCTCTCCACAAACCAAAACCAAGTGTCCCCTTGGCCAGGGCATGCCCCATTGCCGCCAAACTCCATAATATAACTGACACTCCGTATCCCAACTTGGTTCCGACTTTGTCGATCAGCCGTCCGGCAAAGAACATTCCGATTCCATAACAGAGCTGAAAGGCCATGATGATATGAGAATAATCCTTTTCTCCGATGCCAAGATCAGAGTCCAGCAGCGGCTTAAGGATACCTATTACCTGACGGTCGAGGTAGTTAACTGTTGTAGCAAAGAAGATTAAAGCGCATACTGTCCATCTGTAGTTACTGAATTTTTTTTGTTCTGACATATTGATTAGGTTAGGGTATTGAAAGTAATAGTATTATGCGTTGTAAGTCGTCGAGGCGGTAGTTCCTCCACGTCCTGTCCAGTTGGTATGGAAAAATTCGCCTCTTGGTTTATCCAGCCGTTCATAGGTATGAGCACCAAAGTAATCGCGCTGAGCCTGCAGAAGGTTGGCAGGAAGTTTTTCGCAGCGATAGCCGTCAAAATAGCCAAGAGCTGAAGATATTGCCGGGACAGAAATTCCATTGAGAACTGCGGAGGACACAACATTCCTCCATCCTCTCTGGGCTTTTTCCATTTTATCTTTGAAGAAAGGATCGAGGAGGAGATTGATAATGGAAGGATTATTGTCGAATGCTTCCTTGATCTTTCCGAGGAAGGCGGATCTGATAATACAGCCACCCCGCCACATAAGAGCTATACCTCCGTAATTCAACTCCCAATTGAATTCATCGGCGGCAGCTTTCATCAGTGAATAACCCTGTGAATAGGAAACTATCTTAGAGGCGTACAGGGCTTCATTCAGATCATTAATGAATTCTGTTTTGTCTCCGGCGAATGAGGCAACCGGACCTGACAATATTTTTGATGCTTTTACCCTCTGCTCTTTCACTGCCGACAGGCACCGTGAAAACACTGCTTCACCTATGAGTGTAAGTGGTATCCCGAGATCCAGGGCAGTAACCCCCGTCCATTTGCCTGTTCCTTTTTGGCCTGCTGTGTCAAGTATCTTGTCGACAAGGGGTTTCCCGTCAGTATCCTTGAATGCCAGAATATCCCTCGTTATTTCTATAAGATAGCTGTTAAGGTGGCCATTATTCCATTCCTTGAAAACAAGGTGCATTTCATCCGCGTTCATTTTAAGTAGATCCCTCATTATTTGATAAGCTTCGCAGATCAACTGCATATCGCCGTACTCTATACCATTATGAACCATTTTGACAAAATGGCCAGCCCCATTTTCGCCGACCCAGTCACAGCAGGGTGTGCCGTCTTCAACTTTTGCGGCAATTGCCTGGAATACAGGTTTTATGAGAGGCCAGGCTGCTTTTGAGCCGCCGGGCATGATCGACGGACCAAGCAATGCTCCCTCTTCACCGCCCGATACGCCCGTCCCGATATACAGCATCCCCTTGCTTTCTACCAGAGCAGTTCGCCTGTTAGTATCAGGGAAATGCGTATTGCCGCCGTCAATAATAAGGTCGCCTTTATCAAGCAGGGGCACTAATGTATTAATCATTTCATCTACCGCACTGCCTGCCTTTACCATTATCATAATCTTTCTTGGACGCTTAAGCGATTTTACAAGTTCCTCAATTGAATGCGCTCCGGTGATCTTTTTCCCCTTTGCCCTGCCCGCAATAAAATCGTCAACCTTCTTTGTTGTACGGTTGAACACAGTTACCTGAAAACCCTTGCTCTCCATATTCAAAACAAGATTTTCGCCCATTACTGCAAGTCCGATTAATCCGATATCTGATAGTGTATTCATAGGTTTTGCTTTTTACTTTTTACTTTCTACTTTTTACTTTTTACTTTTGTCTTTTGTCTTATAATATTCTTTCACAACCTCATCCATTACCCTGCTTGTCCTTGCTGCTGTTATGCCTGTGCTCACTACTTCTCCATTTCCGGATAAAGCTTTGACTATCTGCTCAATAAGGTAAAACTGGATGTTTACAGGTCTTTCATTGATATATTCCTGACGGCCATCACCGTTAATTACAACTATCGGCTCATAAGTGAAGGTCGAAGTTTTCAGAATACCCTTTTCACCCACAATCTCAAATGAGTCCCTGTTCCCTTCAGGCGAAGCGCAAAAGCACCATGTACATGTTGCAGCAATATTATCCTTGAATACGAAGTTCGCCGAGACAAAATCCTCGGCTTCGTAAAGTTTTGCCTGGTTAAGTGCTACGGATGACACTTTCTGGACAGGTCCAAATAAAAAGTCAAGGTAATCCAGCTGGTGTGAGCCAAGATCGAAGAAATGTCCGGCACCTGATATTTCTGGCATAACCCTCCAGGGCAGCCTTCCGGCTTTCTCATCTTCCGATGGATAATTGAAGATCTGGAATTGGACAAACCTTGGCTTCCCGATTTGCCCCGATTCAACAATCTCCTTTATCTTCAGGAACCCGGGGAGTGTCCTTCGGTAATAGGCAACAAAAACTGGTAAACCGTATTTCTCACCTGCCTTGTTGATCTTCAGACACTCTTCATAATTCAGAGCCATTGGTTTTTCGATATAAACCGGCTTACCTGCATTAAGGGCTTTAACAGCATACTCTGCATGACTTATGGGAGGAGTGGCTACATAAACTGCGTCGATTTCCTTATCATTTATAAGAGCGTCGGCATCAGTGTAGAATCTTGGAACATTGTGCCTTCTGGCATAATCTTCAGCAAGTGCCGCGTTTCTCCGCATGACTGCAACAAGCCGTGAGCCTTCAACCTTACTGAAGGCAGGTCCGCTTTTGAGCTCAGTCACTTTACCGCACCCGATAATGCCCCAGTTAATCATAAATGATCATTTTGAAAGCCTCTCTCCCGAAGCCCATAACCCTACTGCAGGATTAGAAATATAAAAGATCTCTTCTCCGTCAGCCATTTTATTGAATCCTTCCTTAAGTGTAACCGGATTATACTTTTTCCTCATTTTATCGAGATCTGCATAATTAAATCCTACAGATTCGATCTCTTCCCGGGTTAAATTTCCGGGACAATAAGTAATCGAAAAACGTCCTTCGGAGCTGCCATGAATAAGATGTGCTGCTGCACTGAGATTACCCATAAGCTCCTCATTCTCTTTCAGGTATTTTAAGGTAGCCGGAGTTCCGTGATAACCGTACTTTCGTATAAGCCGATCAATCTCCCTGTCTTCTCCAAACTCTTTAAGTCCGGGTGCAAGAACCATCAGTTCCCCTCCGTCAGCCATGGCCATCCTTGTCCTGTAAATACTTTTGTTCCCTAGCCAGGTGCTTTTAAATTCTGACGGGTCGAGGTATACCACAACCTTTTTAAAAGGTTTATCGACCATAATAAAATTGACTTTTATGGATAGTTCAGCTGCAAGTCTGAATACTTCCTCATCATCACCGATATAAAGTCCCCTGATCACCAGCTTTCCTGATTCATCACGGCCAATGACAGTATGGACATAAACAACAGGTAGATGGGTAATGAAATTATCTGAAGCATAATTCAGGAGCTTCCTTACAGGAGTATCAGCTTTTCCCATCATCCGTTCCATACCATAAACGGCGCCAATGAAATGACTTTTGTTTATCCCTTCAGGCCCTCCCGTTCCAACAAACAGGTTCTTGTTGTAGTTGGCCATACCAACCACTTCGTGAGGAACTACCTGTCCAACTGAAAGTATTAGGTCATGCCCCCCATTAAATACCAGTTTATTAAGTTGTGCCGGCCAGGGATAATCAAGCTTCCCTTCAGTGATTTTTGAAACAAATTCCCCCGGGACAACTCCAGCAGTAACTACATCATTTCTCCAGTCATGAACCCTGAACAGATCTTTGGGCACATCACCGAACATCACTGAAAGATCTTTGGGTGTCATTGGAGTATGGGTTCCGAGCGCCGGAAGAATATCTTTAAGTGCATCTTTATAGTAATGGTATATCAGGTTTGTGATATCGCCTGCCCTTGAATGGAACCTGGTACAATCAGGCGGAACCACAAGGACCTTTTTCCTCAGTCCCAGTTTTTTAAGAGCTGAATAGAGTCCTGATTTGAGTTCCTCCGGACCTATAACCGCGTTTTTTGAACCTGATTTAAAGAATATCATAATTCCAAATATTTATATTAATCGGATTTTAGGCCAGAGGTTTCGGGCTGCAGGCTTCCGTAAGTCATTTTCAATTTTATCCTCCGTTGGCTTTTTTCTGTCGCTTTTCGCCTGTTGCCTTTCGCCTAGACTCCGCTGTATGCGCTGAATCCACCATCAACCGGAATAACAATACCAGTCACAAATTTTGACAGGTCTGAAACAAGATATAACAATGTCCCGGTCAGTTCATCCGGAGTTCCGAACCTTTCCATTGGGGTGCTGTTAAGGATTTTTTTACTTCTAGCAGTAGGTTCACCACTCTTCTCATCTATAAGCAGGAACCTGTTCTGATTCGTTAGAAGAAAACCCGGCGCTATTGCATTGACCCTTATCCCGGTCTTTGAAAAGTGAACCGCAAGCCATTGTGTGAAATTATTAACAGCAGCCTTTGCGGCTGAATAAGCTGGGATCTTGGTAAGCGGACGATATGAATTCATCGAGGAGATATTTAAAATAGCCCCCGACTTCTGTTTAATCATATCAGCGCTGTAAACCATAGTGGGAAGAAGAGTTCCCTTAAAATTAAGGTCAAAAACTTTGTCAAATCCTTCAAGCTGAAGTCCGAAAAAGGTGTCATCGGGATTTTCTCCATTTGAACCTTCCATCTTTTCAACTTTTGTTGTAGCTGTGGGGGAGTTGCCGCCCGCCCCGTTGATCAGTATATCAATTGATCCGAATTTCTTATTTATTGCCTTTTTTGAATCAGTAAGCGAAACTTTGTCCAATACATTTGCGGCAATTCCTAACGATGGTGTTTTATATTCTTTCTCAATTTCAATAGCAACATTTTTTGCAGCCTGATCGTTAAGATCAACAATTACTGTTTTCACACCCTGGAATGCAAGTGATCTTGCCATTTCGGAACAGATAAGTCCGGCACCTCCCGTAATGACAGCAACTTTGCCTTTTAAATTCAATTCATTCATCTTGTGTTGTTTAAATTAATTATTTTATCTTCCTCTATCTTCCTCTATGATTTAGGCAGGAGGTTGGGGGTTAAAATCAGCAAGTTACACAGAGGACCACAAAAAAAGAACTATTTATTAAAACCCGAAATACTCTTCTGCATTCTTGTACGACACCCCCTCAATTAAAGGTTTCACAAGTTCATCCGAATCAGGAATGAGTCCTTTTTCAATCTCATTGCCAACATAGTTACAGACCAGCCGCCGGAAGTACTCGTGCCTCGGGTAAGAAAGGAAGCTTCTTGAGTCAGTGACCATTCCTACAAATCTCCGCAACAGTCCAAGCGAAGCAAGGTCTTTAAGATGCTTCTCCATCCCGTTCTTCTGGTCGAGAAACCACCAGGCTGGTCCATACTGGACTTTTGCTGCCAGTGATCCGTCGTTGAAGTTCCCTGCCATAGTAACTGTCATCTCGTTATCAGCAGGATTAAGGTTGTAAAGGATCGTTTTTGCCAGCTGATCAGAATCGTCAAGCGTACTAAGAAATTTTGATATTTTCTGGGCATCCTGTGAAATACCAATCGAATCCCATCCGCTATCAGGCCCCATTCTGCGGAACATGCGCGCATTGTTGTCCCTCATTGCCCCAACATGAAATTGCTGGGTCCATCCTCTGGCGTGATTCATCCTGCATAGCTCAAGCATTATTGCTGTTCTCAATTTCTCCGATTCATCAAAAGCTAGCTTCTCACCAGCAACAAGTTTTTTGAAAGCCTTATTGATCTCTTCCTCCGTAAATGGTGAAAAATAAAATCTGTCAAGTCCGTGGTCCGAGAGTCTTCCTCCGTTCTCATGGAAAAACTTGTGCCTTTTATCAAGAGCTTCAATCAATGTGCTGAAGTTTGCAATATTTAAACCTGAAACCTCTCCAAGTTTGTCAATATAAGCCTTGAATTTTGTCGGATCAACAGTTTTGATCACATTATCAGGTCTGAATGTCGGCAACACCCTGATTTCAAAAGAGTCTCTGAGTTTTTTGTGAAATTCAAGTGAATCAGTCGGATCATCTGTTGTACAGATTATCCTGACATTCATTTTCCTTATAATTGACTTTATGCTGAATTCCTTTGACTGGAGCAGTGATGAAGCTTTCCTGTAGATGCTGTCTGCTGTTGCCGGTGACAGCAAATCGTAAATTTTAAAATACCTTGCCAGTTCAAGGTGGGTCCAGTGATACAGAGGATTTCCAATCGTGGCCGGAACCGTCTCAGCCCATTTGTTAAACTTCTCCTGCGGTGTTGCGTTCCCTGTGCAATATTTTTCGTCAATGCCATTAGTCCTCATGGCACGCCATTTATAATGATCACCTTCCAGCCATGCCTGCCCAAGGTTT
Organism: uncultured Bacteroidales bacterium; assembly: GCA_963732115.1. Classification (GTDB taxonomy): domain Bacteria; phylum Bacteroidota; class Bacteroidia; order Bacteroidales; family VadinHA17; genus LD21. Next base: position 2,285 of record CAVSYN010000028.1, on the reverse strand, counting down.
TCAAACTGTCGGTCCTCTGCAATCATTGAAGGTGAAAGATGACAATGGAAATCAATAATAGGATGATGCTCGGAAAACTCATGGTACAGTCGTCTGGCGGTTTTATTCTCCAGCAGAAAATCCTCATTGATAAAAGGTTTCATTGTTTTTCTTTTAAATCATTAAAAGATGAAAATGTCCTCTATTAAATATGAAAATAAAAATAATAAATTAATTGCACCCTTAGCAGAAAAAGTGAACGGATTTAATAATTATATGAAGGTGCATTCAAAAGAAGGCCGTTTGTTATTGTTATCTTCCGGTCAAAGAGGTAATTTTGAAATGATAATCACAAATTGTAAATAACCATATGAATAAAACCAAAAACCTGGCTGCCGGATTCCTGATGTTTCTTTCAATAACAGTGTACTCTCAGGACCAGCCTATAACTTCCTTTCAAGATGCACTGAATCCCGAAGCTGTAAAGACCGTCTTAAAAGCTGTTGCCGATTGGCAGATCCGGACACCGCTTACCCACCATACCGCTGACTGGACCAACGCCGCGCTTTATGCCGGAATGGCTGACTGGGCTGGCATTGCCGATGGAGGGAACTACTATGAATGGCTGAAGGAGAAAGGGAATGCTAACAAGTGGACCTATTATATCCAGGATAACCCTCTTCGCCGGTACCATGCCGATGATTACTGCGTGGGACAAATGTATATTGAACTATATAGAAAATACAGGGATAAGAATATGATAAAACCGATGAAGGCATATCTCGATCAGATCCTTAAGGATCCTGCAAAGGGGGATCTGAAGTTTGTTAATACCGATAAATACTGGTCAACTCAACGATGGTCGTGGTGCGATGCTTTGTTTATGGGACCTACGGTATGGGCAAAAATGGCTAACGTCACAAAAAAGAAGAAATACCTCGATTTTATGGTCCGGGAATTCAAGGCTACAACAGATTATTTGTACGACAAGGATGAGGATCTGTATTTCAGGGATTCAAACTATTTTACGAAGAAGGAAGCTAATGGTGCAAAGGTATTCTGGGGAAGGGGAAACGGCTGGGTATTTGCCGGGTTACCAATAATTATCAGGGAGCTGCCTCCCAAATATGAATGGAAAGATTATTTCGTTGGGATTTATAAGGATATGGCAGCCAAGCTGTTATCTCTTCAGCAGCCTGATGGTTCATGGCATGCCAGCCTGCTCGATCCTGCAAGCTATCCCAATCCGGAAATGAGTGCAACCGCCTTCTTTGTTTTTGGTTTTGCATGGGGTATCGATAATGGTTATCTTGACAAATCCGTGTACCTTCCTTCAGTCGTAAAGGGATGGGAAAGCATGGTAAGGTCGGTTTGGCCCAACGGCAAAGTTGGCTTTATCCAACCTATCGGGGCTGATCCGAAAGCTGTTACAAGGGAAATGACTGAGGTATATGGCGTTGGCGGCTTTCTCATGGCCGGAACTCAGCTGTACAAAATGGCGAAGAAAGGAATGTTGAACTAACGGCACAACTGCAAGAAATGTTTTATGTATTATAGGCGATGTATTATGTAATTGAAGAAGAGTTTATCACATTAAATCCCCTCGGAGGAGCAAAGGGTGGGTTTGATTGTTTAAACATGAAACTCAAAATAATTAAGAATACTTTAGGTTATAAGGTTAAAATGAATGAATTAGTAATGTTTTGATTATGAAAAATATAATACGATCTTTTCTGATTATGGCAATTATTTTTGTCCCTGAAGTTAATGTATTTTCCCAGGGTTACCTGAAAGCCAAAGGAAAGCAAATAGTTAACGGCAACGGAGAAAATGTCCTTCTCCGGGGAATTGGACTTGGCGGATGGATGCTGCAGGAACCATATATGCTGCAGCTGTCAAAAGCAGCAGTTGCCCAATATAATATAAAGGCGAAGATAACCTCCCTGATTGGTAAGGATGATTGTGATAAGTTCTATTCTGCATGGCTTAATAATATGATCACAGAAAGGGAAATCGACTCCCTTAAGGCCTGGGGATTCAACTCGATTCGTTTGCCCATGCATTACAACCTGTTTACTTTGCCTGTTGACCAGGAGCCGGTAAAGGGGCAGGATACCTGGATTAAGAGAGGATTTGAACTGACGGATAAACTTCTTGCCTGGTGCAGGAAAAATGAGATTTATCTGATCCTCGATCTGCACGCGGCTCCCGGCGGACAGGGTAACGACAAACCCATTGCAGATGTTGATACAACAAAGCCAAAGCTCTGGGAAAGTAATTATAATCAGCTCAAAACCATTTCTTTA
>CAVSYN010000027.1:0-29868 GCA_963732115.1 uncultured Bacteroidales bacterium | reverse complement strand
CCCTGGTCAACGAATTAAGAATCATTAACAGATCATTAACAAATTTCAATATATAAGGGTTCTGGATTTAATATTTCATATGTTAATTAGAATTATTATTGAATAATGCAACAGAACTTATTAAAACACGTCTTTTGAGAAATCGATTCAGAAGTATTTTTATCATCTTTCAGGAACAAACTCTCATATGTTTAAAAACTATCTCCTGGTTACCTTCAGGAACTCTACTGAAGAACAAGAGTTTTTACGCTGATTAATATTCTTGGACTGGGCATTGCCCTTTCGATCTGCATAGTTGCCTTTTTTAATCATATGTTCAATTATGAATTTGACCGGACACATCTGAATTTCAATGAAATATACAGGATCACCAGCTTCCGGGATATGAAGGGAAGGGAGCAGGAATATGGCATTGTTCCTGCAACTCTTGGACTGGAGATAAAAAAGGATATCCCTGGTATCGAAAGAGCTGCCCGCCTAATGAGGACAGGGTCGCCGGTGAAGATCGGTGACAATGTCTTTCCTGCTCAGGTATCTTTTATCGATCCTGAATTCCTCGATATTTTTACATTTCCACTGAAATATGGTGATAAGAAAGTACTAACCGGTCAGGGAAATGTCCTCGTAAGCGAAACAATGTCGAAAACACTTTTCGGTGATGAGTTTCCGGTTGGCAAAACCATATCAATTGTCAACGATCAGAACAAGGAATTCACCTTTACTGTTGGGGGTGTCTTTACTGATCTACCGGAGAATTCAAGTTTCCGTATCGATATCCTGTCGCACTTTGATAACTTTCTGCTGATGTGGAATGTGAATGATGCGGATTGGAAGTTCATGACCACCGTACTATTTGTGCAGATACCGAATAAGTCGCTTCTGCCTGCAATTTCCGGCGCATTAAAGAACTATCTGCCAGTACAGAACACTGGCACAGGGAAGATTTCAAAATAAACCGGTTTTCCCTTGTTCCGCTAAAAGAGGTAGGGTCAAATTCAAGGAATATCTGGTCCTCAGGACCTTTTCCGGTCCCTGCATCCTGCCGCCCTGATCGCTCCGCCTATAATGGCAATATTCATTCTTACTGATCGCATGCTTCAACTTTGCAAATACTTCCATTGCAACATTCAGCAAACGGCTTAAGGAGATAGGGCTGAGAAAGACCTTTGGCGGTCAGCGGAGGCAGCTTGTTGTGCAGTTCATGTTCGAGACATTCATTATATGCTTTCCTGGCATTGCTTGTCGGAATCGCCCTGGCATCAGTACTTGTTCCGGCTTACAGCAATCTCTGGGCCTATATGTCAATTAAGCTGACATTCAGCCAGTATGGTTTCTTCTGGGTATTCCTGGTGCTGCTTCTTCTTCTCACAGGATTTGTGCGGGTGTTTATCCCGCAATCCATGTAAGCTCATTCAGCCCTCTGAATGTTATGAGGGGAAGCGGTCTTTTCAGTGGAACCGGGAGACTATCTTCGGTCCTTCTGGCATTGCAATTCAGTATTTCAGTCATGGCTCTTGGTATTGGGAATTTCATTTGCGAAAAATGCTGATTACCAGCGTACTCTCGATCTTGGATATGACCGCGACAAATTAATTGTGGTACCTGTTCCGGGCGATTTGTACACATCCTTCCGGAATGAGATCATTTCCAACCCTAAAGTTATCTCTGCCGAAGGAACGATGAATTACCTTGGATGGGGAAGCTACCGAAGGCCTGTAAAGGATGCTGATAAACAGCTTGAAGTTGACGTGCTTGATATCGGTCCCGGATATGCTCAAACCATGGGACTCCGGTTGACAGGAAGGCCGCCTTTTCGACCAGACCAGGGTCGCTGCTGACCGCGAAAATAAGTCGATAGTTGTGAATCAGAAGCTTGTAAAGGATTTTGGATGGAAAGAGGGAGTCGGCAAAGACAATTACGATTGTATGACACAACAACTCTGAGCGTAATAGGTGTTGTCGAAGATTTTTATCTCAGTGGAGTCTGGCAGAAGGTTGAACCTGCAATGCTAAGGCTGTCGGCCAGCGACCAGTATCATTTTATTGCGGTAAGAGCAAATACAGAAGATCTGCCCGGAATACTTGGATTTTATCAGCCAGAAATGGAAAGCAATGGGCACAAACCAGATTTTTGGCGGAAGGATCCATGAAGATATAATGCAGGAAGAAAAAGACATTAACGGAAGTATCCTTAAAGTAAATGTGTTCCTTGCAATCGTTGCTACCCTGTTGTCGCTGATCGGAATGTTTAATCTTGTGTCACTCGATATTATCCGCCGCACCAAAGAGATCGGAATCAGGAAGATCGAGGGGGCATCAGTCCCGCACATAATCTTTCTTATCAGCAAAAAATTCCTGATCATCCTGTTGATTGCTACTATTGCTTGGACTGGCAGGAGGTTATTATCTTTCAGTAGCGCTGATGGACAGCATATGGGATTATTTTGTAAAAATTGGTCCAGGAATACTGCTTTCAGCAGCTTTGATAATGATAATAGCCACAGTCCTTACCCTGAGTGTCAGGATTACAAGGGCAGCCATGAAGAATCCGGCGGATTCGTTACGGTATGAATAGAAATAATAAAGACGCCTTCTTTGGGCGTCTCTACTGTTTTATTAAGTGGAAATATATGATGTAAAAATAAGTGCTCTAATACATCTTGTTTATCAAGCTGACCGATCTCATCACGTTTTTTCAGTGGAAATACGTAGTTTTTGCCATCACGCGTAACAATATTCAATCCCTTTGTAAGGAATAATCCCTTGCTGTAAAAAATTACTTCAAGAATATTCTCAAAAAGAATTTCCAGATTATGAATGGTGGAATCATCTGCAAGCGATTTAAAATAGATCCTTTGATTAGTGACAATAAGCTTCCCGCTAACTGTTTTATTGTCTACAACCTGGTTGGTATCACCTGCTTTTAACACAACCTCATTTGCATTTAATTTCACTGTCATCTTGCTTCGTTTTATATAAAGACGGACAAGAATTGTAAAATGATGCATCCGACCTCTTAATCCATCTCCGACTAGTTTCTCGCGCAACTATCCCTCTCTCAAGTGGGACAGAGCTTTACCAAATCTAACTCCTCCACTCCCGGTGAGAGTGGGGGCACTGAGAGTCAAAGTTATAAGATTCTCTCAGGGAAGGTCCCGAGAGAAGGGGTCGGAGGATGAGGTATTATCAGATTTGATGTCTAATTATTAGACATAATTGATTAATTTTCGGAATTCAATTCAATTAAGATGGCAAAAGGATTCGATAAACTGGTTCATGGTGCTTCGCCAACAATGATCAAGGTATTTAACATAGTTCAAAAGGTTGCCGCGACCGATGCCAATGTGCTGATCACCGGCGAGAACGGAACAGGGAAAGAGCTTCTTGCCCTTGAAATCCACAACAGGTCAAAGAGGGCAGGGGAGCTGATGATCAGCGTCGATATGGGATCAATTCCTGAGACGCTGATTGAGAGCGAGCTGTTCGGTCATGTGAAAGGGGCGTTTACAGATGCCAGGGAAGACCGCAAGGGGAAATTTGAGCTCGCAGGCAATGGCACACTTTTCCTTGACGAGATCGGCAATCTTTCCATGCATTCACAATCAAAGCTGCTCAATGTTCTGCAGAGCAGGAAGATTGTAAGGGTTGGTTCAAACCATGAGACCGCTGTAGATATACGGCTTATCTGTGCCACGAACCGCAACCTGATGCAAATGGTCGCAGAAGGCAGATTCCGCGAGGATCTTCTCTACCGGATCAACACAATAATGATTGAGGTCCCGCCACTGCGCGACAGGGTAGATGACATTCCCATACTGGCAAATTACTTTCTGAAGGCTTATTGCGAAAAATACGACAGGGAACCAATGCGGATCAATACTCATGCTCACGAAAAGCTGGCAAACTACAGCTGGCCTGGAAATGTCAGGGAGCTTCAGCACACTATCGAAAAAGCTGTTATAATGAGCGATTCCGCTGTACTGCTGCCATCTGATTTCGATTTTAAGCCTGTGTCGCGTAATATCCCTCATCAGGAACTTACCCTCGAAGAGATAGAGAGAAAAGCAGATACTCGAAAGCCTGAAACGTAATGGCAACAATCTCAGCGTAGTCGCTACAAAGCTTGGAATTACCACGGCAAACGCTGTATAACAAGCTCAAAAAAATAGACAGGGATCTTCTTTAACTGACAATCTGTCCATCGAAGAGGTTCACGATCCTGTGTGCACAACCGGCATCTCTTTCGGAGTGTGTCACCATGATAATGGTGGTTCCCTCTTTATTAAGTTCTGAAAGAAGGTTGATCACCTCGATACCATTCTTTGAATCGAGGTTACCGGTCGGCTCATCTGCCAGGATCAGCCTGGGATTTGCCACAACGGCACGTGCAATCGCCACTCTTTGTTGCTGCCCGCCCGATAACTGCTGTGGGAAATGTTTTGCCCTGTGGGTGATCTTCATCCTGTTAAGAGCGTCCTCAACTTTTTTCTTCCTCTCGCTGGTCTTCATCTTGAGATAGATCAGAGGCAATTCAACATTTTCATAGACATTCAGTTCGTCGATAAGATTGAAGCTCTGGAACACAAATCCGATGTTGCCTTTGCGAAATACTGTACGGTCGCGCTCTTTTAAATTTGCAACTTCAGTTCCATTGAAAACATAGCTCCCCGAAGTGGGGTTGTCAAGCAATCCCAGGATATTCAGGAGAGTCGATTTTCCGCACCCCGAAGGACCCATAACAGCAACATATTCACCTTCCTTTACATCAAAATTGATTTTGTTGAGAGCCGTTGTCTCAACTTCTTCAGTTCTGAAGATCTTTGTTAATTCGTTAGTTTTAATCATGACATTTATTATTAAAAGTTATTTTGCTCTTTTAAAGATTAGTTTTTCATTTTTGCCGAAGGTTTCATAACCTGATACTATAACTTTTTCACCGGGTTCAAGACCTTCCAGGACTTCATAATATTTAGGATTTTTCCTGCCGATTGAAATATTTCGTTTTGTTGCAAACGACTCAGTCGGATCAAGAACAAATATCCATTGTCCGCCGGTTTCCTGGAAGAAACCGCCTATAGGTACAAGAACCGATTCTTTTGGCTGCCCCAGTTGAAGACTTGTATAATATGTCTGTCCTGTCCTTATATTATCAGGCATGCTGTCCCTGAAGACCATATCGATCTTAAATGTCCCGTTCCTTACTTCCGGGTAAACCCTTTTTACAACAAGGTCGAACTCATTGCCCTGTCTGTCAAGAGTTGCCGTAAGCTGTATTCTGACCCTGTCGATATAATGTTCATCGATCTGGGCAGTTACCTTGTAAGAAGTCAGGACATTAATCTGGCCCATATTTGCTCCGCGTGAAATTGACTGTCCGATTTCCGGCACCAGCAATCCAAGCTGTCCATCGACTGTTGCCCTGACATTCAGATTTTCAACCCTTTGCCTTACCAGCGCAAGGTTCTTCCGCATATTTTCGAGATTACCTTTTATTGTTTCTACCTGGACATTCCTGAAAATGGAATCCTGCTTCTGACGTTCCATAAAGAGTTCCCTTGCGCTTAAGGCCATATCCAGATCCTCTTTCGACCGTATAAATTCCTCCCTGGAGATCAGGTTGTCTTTTATGAGAGTTGTATTTTGCTGGTATATGCGCTCCTTTCTTTCAATATCATATTTCAGGTTGATCAGTTCTCTTTTGATTGAGATCCTTTCCTGTTCCATAGTGACCTGTGTATTCCTGAGGAAGTTCTCCTTTTCGGCAAGCTGTGCTTCGCTGTCAAGGATATTAAGATAAAGGTCAGGATTGCTTAATCTCAGGATGATATCGCCTTTCTTGACCATTGATCCTTCTTCAATTAATATATCCTCCACACGCCCGCCTTCCTGGGCATCAAGAAAAATAGTGCTGATAGGTTCAACTGTACCGGGAACAGTAATATAATCGTTAAACTGGTCCTTGATCACAGTCTCAATAATCAGCTTATCTTTTTCTACCTTATATGTTGAGGCCCGGTCGGTAAAAAAAGCCATATAAAAAAGCACTATTATTACAATTGCACCCGCGATATATCCTATATGTTTTTTCTGTAAGCCTTTTTTCTTTGGAATTGGTTTATCCATTTGTTCAATAGGGGTATCCATTTTAATCTGTTTTAATTTAGTTATTTATTATGTTTTCGTATTCTCCTGTTGTGTAGAACTGAATGGTAAGCTTTCTTATCAGCAACTGAAGCCTGGTCCTCAATGTTTCCGTTTCAGCCCTGAAAAGTGTGGTCTTGGCAGCTGAATAATCGGTTACATCAACAAGACCGGCTTCAAATTTCTTTTCAACAGCGTCGAATGATTTATTGTTATATTCAAGATTGTCAACAGCGGCTGAAAATTCGTCCTTTCCCCTGTTGAAATTCGAGACATGCATTTTCGATTTCAGTATAAAGTGAGTTCTTTTCCAGCTCAAGCCGGAGCTCTGCATCCTGCCTTCTTAGCTTTGCAAGTTTTATATTCCTGCCTGTATTGTAGTTATTAAAGATCGGGATATCGAGTGAAAGAAAAATTGCCTGGCTATTATTGTTTTTAAGCTGGCTCGAAAAGGAATCCTGATCCGCAACCCCCTCACTGATAACCTTGTAATATCCGGTAAACAGAGCACCTCCTGCCGAAAGTCTGGGAGCAATGCTTCCCCTTGCCGCTGCTACCTGTTTCCGCGATGCCATCAGTTCGTAATTGATAGCTTTCAAACGGGGAAGTGTTTGAGATGCAATACCATATACACTATCTGTATTAAAACTGACATCGGTGATAAGAGTATTATTAAGATCAGGCATCAGGATATCAAACTCCGTTCCGGGCTCGAGCTGAAGCATCTGCTTCAGAGACGTAATAGCCTTGCTGGTATTGTTCCTGGCAACGGTGTACGAAAGCCTGTCTTCCGAAACACTGCTTTCCATTTCATACTGCCTCGATAGCGCTTCTCTTCCCGTTTCAACAGTTTTCTGGATCCTGTAAAGCTGTTTCTCTGAAAGATCGAGCTGCATTTTAGCGGCATCTTCAAGTCCCCTTGCGTAAAGTGCCTGATAATATGCCCCAAGGATATTGACTATCAGAGTATTCCTGGTTACCTTTTCGGTTTCGAGACCAGCTTTAACCATAAATTTAGTCGCAGAAATGGTATTGAGGGCTGCAAAACCACTGAAAAGCTGAATGTTTGAGCTTAATGTGTAGGAATTGCTGATGTTCTGCTTGAATGTAATGAGGTTGGTAACAGGGTCGATTGACCTTCCAAATCCGACGCGTGCATCGGAACCAAAATTCAGTGATGGCAGCATATTCATTTTTGCCTTTGTCAGGTCGACTTCATTCGACCCTGTTTGGAGTTTTTGCATCTGAAGTCCGATATTGTTTTCCACTGCATAATTGATGCAATCCTCAAGTGTCCATATCTTTGCCTGTGCTGAAGCTTCCTGAAAGGTAATAATCAGTAAGAATATAATGAACCAGCCAATTCTTTTCATTTCAAGAATATGAGTTTGATATCTTATAAACCAAAGTTCGTGCCAGAATTGTAATTGCCACAAATTCAATGATATAGATAATTGTTAAATTTTGAAATTGTCTAAATATTAGACAGTCGGGTGTGTGAAAACAAGACATTACATCTGGGCAGATATATTACATATGATCCGCAGTTAAACAATTATGGGCATAATTTCTTTTATAAAAAAAATTTCAGAATTTTGCCTGATTCCGTTCCTGATACTATCTTAAAAGTGCGCCCTAATAATTTGCTATGTTAATCATTATCAGTAAATTTAAACAATGATTTCAATCAATAATGGTGTAACTTATAGAATATATGATTCATAATGCAAACAGCTGTTTTTCTTCAATTTTTATATGTTTAGTGGTAGTAGCTGTTTATGATATTAATATAATATTAATATGATAGTAATACAATATTAAATGGATTGCAGAGATAGGCTGCGGCGCTTGCTGCATAGCAATTTCAATCTCATCGTCTATACCCGGTATGCCTGGTGGAAAACCTGCAGGTATCAGATGCATCCATCTTATGGAAGATTACAGATGCGCTATTTATGATACTGTTGGAAAACCTAAGGTTTGCACTGATTTCAGAGCGGAGCCGGAGTTTTGCGGAAGTTCGAGGGATGAAGCGATGCGAATACTCGGATCGCTTAACAACTACTGGCCCGAAGAGTAGACAATTTTGCCCCCTGCAATTGTATAATCAACCTTCGTTTTCATAATCTCGTTTTCAGGTATGGTAAGAAGGTCCCTGTCGGTGATTACTATATCAGCCAGGTACCCCGGCTTGATAATCCCTTTGCGGTTTTCCATGAACTGTGCATATGAAGAACCCAGTGTATAACATCTGATTGCTTCTTCCATCGTGAGCTTTTGTTCAGGAAACCAGCCATCACCTTCTTCACCGAGCCTGTCTTTCCTTGTGACTGCCGCATATAATCCCTCCATCGGATTAAGCGGTTCTACCTGGTAATCGGTTCCAAATGCGAGGCTTGCGCCGGTATTTAGCAGTCTGCGCCAGGCATAGGCTCCCCTTGCACCGTTCAGTGCCAATCCGTTTCTCATAAAATCTTTTATCGGTAATGCAATGTGTGGGCTGCATAGAGGGTATAACTCCAAGCTGTGCAAAACGCGGTATGTCAGAGATTTTGAATTGTCTGAGTATGTTCATCCCGATGCCGGCTGTCTCGTTTTCCGTTTACCTGCTGTGCCTTCTCATACGCATTGAGGGTCCAGTTATTACCTTTATCGCCTATTGAATGAACCCCGATCTGAAATCCAAGCTTATCAGCTTTGATAACCAGATGTCTTCAAGAACATCATATGGCATCATTGCAAGGCCCGATGATCCGGGATTGTCGGCAAAGGGTTCAAACATAAGGGCTGTACCTGAACCTATTGTACCGTCAATAAAGCCTTTAAGATAACCGAACCTGATCCAGTTGCCGCTTTCGGAATACTTCTTTCTTAAGTTCAGAATACCTCCGAAGCGTCTGCAGAATCTCCGGTCAGTGGTTCCCCGATATCCACCCTGCTCGTAAGGAGACCTTCCTTCTGAAGCTTTTCGTATGCGCTGAAGTCGGCATGTCCCGGAATCTGAATGCTTGTCACGCCGCATTCCCTGGCTTCTTTTAATGCCAGCAGGTATCCCTGCCAGGTCCTCGATTCCCCTTCTTCAGGAGTCCTGATCGCTTTTACTTCCCCCGTTTTGATAAGGCTTTCAGCAGTCTCCTTCAGGATCCCGGTAGGTTCTCCTGTTACGGGATCCTTCTGTATCTCACCTCCGAACGGATCAGGAGTATCCCTGGTGATGCCGGAGTTTTTCAGAACATAACTGTTGACCAGAACAGAGTGTCCGTCAGCACGGCTCAGGATGACAGGATTACCTGGGGAAACCTTATCGATCAGCGCTTTCGACGGCCACTTCCTGTCGGCGAACATCTCATGTTCCCAGTGGCCTCCTTTTATCAATTCACCGGGTTTTGACTTTGAGACCTGAGCTTTTACCTTCTCTGTAATCACAGAAGGATCAGTAGTATAACGAAGCTCAATATAGTCGGGATCAAGTGGTCCGAAATGAACATGAGCGTCATTAAATCCCGGGATAACAAGCCTTCCACCGGCATCAATCACCTTTGTCACTCCTTTATTTATCATGGCTGATATTTTGCGGGTGGTACCAACAGCAATTATCATTTCGCCCCTGACAGCAATTGCTTCAGCCATGGGATTGTCTTTATCGATAGTAAGAACTTTCCCGTTTATTATAACAAGGTCAGCTTTCTCCATTTTATTGCCTGAACAGGAAATAATAAAAGTTATAATTGATAATGAGACGATTAGATTTTTCATTTATGAGACTTTTTAAAAATGAAATATATAAAAATTATTCTTTTTAACTGAAATTTAACCTCTTGTTAAGAATTTTAATAGATTCTTATTACATGACAATTGTTAAAAGAGATAAATTCGCAGAAAATCAGAGATATGAACATTGCACTTATCGGTTATGGCCGGATGGGTCATGAGATAGAATCTTCTGCAGTTAGCCGCGGACATGTCATCAGGCTTGTTATAGATCTGAATAATTTATCAGATCTCGATAAGTCCACGATAAAGGACATTGATGTTGCGATTGAATTCACCAACCCTGATGCGGCTTTCGAGAATATTTCGAAATGTCTGAACATGGGAATTCCTGTTGTCTCAGGAACCACCGGATGGCTCAAGGATTACGACAAAGCAGCTGAGATTTGCCAAAGGAATTGGCACCTCATTCATTCATTCTTCCAATTTCAGCATAGGAGTGAATATTCTTTTCAGACTTAATTCCGAACTGGCAAAGTACTCCTGGCTCAGCATACTGAATACAAGCCATTTATTGAAGAGATACATCATGTTAAAAAACTTGATGCTCCAAGCGGTACTGCAATAGCGCCTGGCAAATGACATCATAAGACAACACCAAGGATTACACAGGCTGGTGTTTCGAAATCTGATAGAACCGACAGGAAGATCCCGGTCCGTTCGGTTCGTGAGGGAATGGTTCCCGGTGATACACACGATCACCTGGGACTCAGAAATTGATACAATAAGTCTGAAGCATGAATCAAAAAGCAGAAAAGGGCTCGCGCTTGGTGCTGTCGTTGCGGCAGAGTTCATACTGGGCAGGAAAGGAATATTCACGATGAACGACGTACTTGGATTCTGATTATTATTTATACTTTTACCGGTTCAATTCTAAAATTCAATCATGACTGATTTACTTAAGACCAAATACATCAGGTTTGCCATAGCAGCCTTTTTTTATCTGCTTGTGGTGATCTGGATAGGAAATTACTGGCTCCTTTTAGGTTTGGCGATCATTTACGATATTTATGTTTCGAAAATAGTTAACTGGGCCTTCTGGAAGAAAAGGGAAGCGGCAAGAACAGTTCATTCATTGAATGGCTTGATGCACTGATTTTTGCAGTTATTGCGGTGACTCTTATCAATATCTTTCTGTTCCAGAATTACCGGATCCCTACGGGTTCGATGGAAAAATCGCTTCTTATCGGAGATCACCTGTTCGTCAGCAAGCTGGCATATGGTCCCAGGATGCCGAACACTCCTATTGCATTTCCGTTTACCCAGCATACAATGCCGATTACAAAGGGAAAATCATGGTCAAATCTTATTCAATGGCCGTATAAAAGACTTGCAGGGCTTGGAAAAGTGAATAATGGCGATGCCATAGTGTTTAATTTTCCGGCAGGAGATACCGTGGCTCTGGAGGAGCAGGTTACAAGTTATTATGAAATTGTAAGGAGGACTGCCAGGGAGATGATGCAGGGCGACAGCTATGGCAGCAGGACACCAAGGACGGTTGCCAGTTATATGAATGCCAGGCGAGGAAAGATGTCCGGAACAGATATACAATTATTTATCGTCCTGTTGACAGAAGGGATAATTACGTTAAAAGATGCATCGGTATTCCCGGGTGATAGTCTGGTCATCAAGGTAGGGAAAGTATACATTAAAGGCAAGGAAGTACCCGAAAAAAGTACACAGCAGTTCAATTATGTTGTTGCAACGAACGGCACTTCGATTAATCCCAAGGCATTTGAACGGCTTAGGCATATACAGATCGGACCAGAGTGTCATTTCGGGATCGGCTTATATGTTGCCTTTGACAAAGACAAATGCGACTGCAATTTCGAAATTCACCAATGTTACAGAGGTGGCGCCACTCTTCTCCAAACCCGGTGAATTTGCTCCTCATATATTCCCCTACAGCAGAACATATGGCTGGAATGAAGATAATTTTGGACCTCTATGGGTGCCTGTAAAAGGCGCTACTGTTAAACTGGATACTTCCAATCTTTGCCTTTACGATCGTATTATTGATGTTTATGAGAACAATGATCTCAGGGTGGAGGGGAAGACCATTTATATTAATGGTAAACCAGCCGACAGCTATACCTTCAGGATGAATTACTATTTCATGATGGGAGACAACAGGCATAATTCAGCCGATTCCCGGTACTGGGGTTTTGTTCCTGAGGATCATGTTGTAGGGAAGCCTAAATTCATCTGGCTCTCGATTGATAAAGAATCATCGGGGTTTAAAAAGATAAGGTTCAAGAGATTTTTTATGTGGATAAACTAGATGTTTCCCGCAGATTACGCAGATTCGCTGGGATGATTCAATTAATCTGTGAATAACAGCTTTACAGAGGGAAACAAAAAAAGGGACAAGTTTTCATGTGTCCCTTTTTTTGTGGTATATATTTTCTTATTTCACTTTTTCCACAACAGCCTTAAATGCTTCCGGATGATTCATAGCAAGGTCGGCAAGTGTTTTTCTGTTAAGCTCAATACCTTTTTTATCAAGTTTCCCGATGAATTCCGAATAGCTCATGTCGTATTGACGAACGCCGGCATTTATTCTCTGGATCCAAAGTGCCCTGAATTCACCTTTCTTTTTTCTCCTGTCACGGTATGCATACCCCAGACCTTTGTCGAGAGTATTTTTAGCAACTGTTATTACATTTCTTCGTGAACCGAAGTTCCCTTTTGTTTGCTTTAGAACCTTTTTTCTCCTGGCTCTTGATGCAACTGAATTTACTGATCTTGGCATAATTCGTTTTTATTTGAATGTCAGCGTCCCTCTTACGGAATCTTCATTGCTGTACATCCTGTTAATACTTTATTTCCGTCAATACGCTTAGCAATTATCTATTTGCTTGCAAGAAGAAGCTTTACGTTCTTTAAATCGGCTTTGTCAACCTGGCCGAAATATGTAAGGTTTCTTTTGCGTTTTGTCCCTTTTTTAGTCAGAATATGACTTTTAAAAGCATGCTTGCGTTTGATCTTTCCTGTCCCGGTAAGAGTAAATCTCTTTTTTGCACCGGGGTTAGTTTTCATTTTTGGCATTTGTACTTATTCAATATATATTAAAACAACTATTTCTTCTTCTTTGGAGAGAATGAGATAATCATTCTTTTTCCTTCAAGCCGGGGAAGCTGTTCCACTTTCCCGTATTCCTCAAGGTCGTTTGCAAAGCGCAATAACAGAACTTCACCCTGCTCCTTGAATAATATTGATCTTCCTTTAAAGAACACATAAGCTCTTACTTTTGCTCCTTCTTCAAGGAATCTCATCGCATGCTTGAGCTTAAAATTGTAATCGTGATCATCAGTGTTGGGGCCGAATCTTATTTCCTTAACTACAATCTTTGCTGCCTTCGCCTTGATTTCTTTCTGCTTCTTTTTCTGCTGATAAAGAAATTTCTGATAATCAACGATTTTGCAAACAGGGGGATCCGCATTTGGGGAAATTTCCACTAGATCAAGTTCCATGGTATCTGCCAGTTTCAGGGCATCCTGGATACTCATAACTGCTGTTTCTATTTCATCACCGACAACTCTGACCACTCTCGAAGTGATCCTGTTGTTAATTTTGTGAGCCTGCTGAACAACCCTGGCAGGGCTTCGCCTTATTGGTCCGGTAATAGCTGTTTCCTCCTTACTTTGGTTAATACTGGAATTAATTCAAAAAGTGAAATCAATATGCAATTTCTTTTGCGATTTCTTTTGCTACAAATTGTGCAAATTCTTCAATTTTCATGCTCCCTTTGTCGCCTTCTCCCTGCCTCCGGACAGCAACTGTTCCATTCTCAACCTCTTTTTCTCCTATTATAAGAAGGTAGGGGATTCTCTTTAATTCATTATCCCTGATCTTCTTACCTATCTTTTCGCTCCTGTCGTCAATCAGTGTGCAAATATCGGAATTATTTAGAAAATCCAAAACTTTTCCCGCATAATCATTAAATTTTTCACTTATCGGAAGAACGACTGCTTTGTCGGGGGCAAGCCATAGCGGGAATTTCCCTGCAGTATTTTCGATCAGTACCGCAATAAACCGTTCCATTGAACCGAAAATTGCACGGTGAATCATAACCGGCCTGTGTTTCTGGTTGTCGCTGCCATTATATGTGAGATCGAACCGTTCCGGAAGGTTATAGTCAACCTGGATTGTACCTAACTGCCATTTTCTTCCGATCGCATCCTTTACCATGAAATCGAGCTTTGGTCCATAGAATGCGGCTTCACCCGAAACTACTGTTGTTTGAAGCCCCTTTTCCCCGGCTGCCTCGATAATGGAGCTTTCTGCCATCTCCCAGCTTTCATCCGAACCAATGTATTTTTCCTTGTTTACAGAATCGCGAAGGGAGATCTGTGCTGTGAATTCCTCCAGCTTTACAACCTTGAAAATAAACTGAACCAGATCAATTATGCTTTTGAATTCTTCTTTCACCTGATCGGGCCGGCAGAAATGGTGGGCATCGTCCTGTGTAAAGCTCCTGACTCTTGTAAGTCCGTGAAGTTCACCGCTTTGCTCGTATCTGTAAACTGTACCGAATTCGGCCATTCTCAGCGGAAGATCCTTATAGGAATGAGGTGTTGCGTTGAATATTTCACAATGATGAGGACAATTCATCGGCTTAAGCATGAAGAATTCTCCTTCCTGTGGAGTGGAGATCGGACGGAATGAATCTTTGCCATATTTTTCATAATGGCCAGAGGTCTTATAAAGGTTAACATTTCCGATATGAGGTGTTGCAACAATGACATAACCTCTCTTTTTCAACACTTTAGTCATGAAAGAAATCAGGTTCTGCCTCAGTTCGGCACCCCTTGGCATCCATAACGGAAGGCCCATACCCACCTTTGGAGAAAATGTGAACAATTCAAGCTCTTTGCCAATCCGGCGGTGATCCCTTCTTTTTGCTTCTTCGAGAAAAACAAGGTAATCGTCGAGCATCTTTTGCTTCGGGAAAGTTATGCCGTAAATCCTGGTGAGCATTTTGTTTTTTTCGTCGCCGCGCCAGTAAGCGCCTGCAACCGTCAGAAGCTTAATTGCCTTTATTGGTTCGGTTGACGGAAGGTGAGGACCACGGCACAGATCAGTAAAATTGCCCTGGGTATAAAGTGAAATCGTTCCATCTTCCAGTTCACTGATCAGCTCGGTTTTGTATTGATCTCCTTTTTTTGAAAACAATTCCCGTGCATCTTTCTTGCTGACCTCTTTTCTTATGAATTGCAGGTTTTTCGAAGCGAGTTCCCTCATCTTGTTTTCAATAGCGGGAAGATCCGCTTCTGTGATAGTCATTTCATCACCCGGATCCACATCATAATAGAATCCGCTTTCGATAGACGGGCCAATGCCAAATTTAATGCCGGGATACAGGGATTCCAGCGCTTCAGCCATCAGGTGTGCTGAAGAGTGCCAGAAAGCATGCTTCGCGGCTTCGTCTTCCCATTTGTGCAGTTTCAGAGTGGCATCTGAGCTGATTGGCCTTGAAAGGTCGATGACTTCATTGTTCACACTTGCTGCATAAACTTCTTTTGCAAGCCGGGGGCTTATCTGTTCTGCAATTTCCAGGCTGCTGATGCCGCTCTTATACTCTTTAACGGAGCCATCAGGGAAAGTTATCTTTATCATTGACGGAGTATCATTTTTATCGGAGTGCAAAGATAATGAAATTTTTTATGAATTTACTTGTACACCTCATCCCCCGACCCCTTCTCCCATTAGAGAAGGGGTGTAAGAAATTGATAATCACAAGTTAGCCCCTCCCTCCTGGGGGAGGGGTTGGGGAGAGGTCATTATTGGCACGTAATTTGAATTTACCTCATTAGATCACAAATACTTCAGACAATGAAAAAGATAATATTCCTCACCCTGATTTTCCCCTTCATACTTTACTCGTGTGAAATGACACCAAGAGCATATTTCTCAGCCTCGCCTGGTGATCCGGTAGTAGGGGAAGAAGTCTGGTTTACAAACGAATCGGACAACGCTGAAAGCTTTGAATGGGATTTTGGCGACGGCTATATTTCGAATGAAGTAAATCCTATACACTCATTTAATTCATCCGGGCACCTTTAACGTCGTTTTAAAGGCATGGTCGCACAACGGAGTGTCCGATGATGCATCCCTGCCACTTAGATGTCATGATCCCGACTCTGCTTGAAATAGAGGTCCTTGAATACTATGATGAGTATCCTGTTGAGGGAGCAAGCGTTATTCTTTATCCTACTCTGAATGACTGGGATAACCAAACTAACAGTGTTATGGAAGGCTTCACCGATGCAGACGGCAAAGTTGTTTTTGCCGGTCTGGAGAAGATTGTGTACTATGTTGATGTCTGGGAGGAAACGCACGATAACTACGCTCTTAAGGACGAGGATGTTGGATTTATCCGCACTCCTGAAATAATGCCTAATAAGATCAACCGGTTTATTGCATACGTCGATTACGTTGATCACAGCAAGGGGGAAGCCAGAAGGGACAGCAGAATGGTTATCAGAAAACTTGAAAGAAAAGCCATTGATAAAAAGCAGCCTGCGGCTTCTTCTGACACAAGCGGCTGGCAGACATTATACAACAAAAGAGCAGGAAAGAAATAATTATTGGTTCTTTGATCTGGTTAAACGAAGTTAAACGGTGCCGGCTTAAAACCAGGATTGGATCAGATTCTTGCGGTCGTGCTGAAATTCACTGAGCCGGTAATAAATAGAATTGTCATCAGATTCAATCTGATATTCCCAATATGATGAAATCGGACCCGGTGAAAGCTGGGTTCTTTTAATGTATAGCCGGTCGCCCCTGTGAAAATCGCATCTTTCGCCGTAAGCCGAGATCTTTCCATAGGTGCTGTCCATTGTTGTCTTGATCCAGATAAGATACGGTTCACCGAATTTCTCAGGAACATGCTGACGGTATTCCACGAAATTTCCGACATACTTTCGGGTAAGCATCAAAGAATCTTCCTTCACAGATGATTTTTGTGTTGTAGCACATGAAGCAAGTGCAATTACCGCTATAAAAATCAGAAACCTTTTCATATTAGCCTGTTATGAAAACGAGACATTGCTTTAAATGTTGTGGAAAAGACTGGTTACTGAATGTAAATAATTGATTTCAAGCCTCAAATATACAAATATCTCTAAATTCTTTAAATTCCCGGGCTTCCCCTGGTCTCCCCTGGTTTCCTATACGTCAGGGAATGATACAATACCCTCAAACCTGGTAAATCCTTTTTCGGTTCTTACCGACATCTCCGGATTCCTGTTCCCTTTCATAGTTGCACAACCAAGCTCTCCTGATTTGTTTATTGCCACGAACTTCTCACCTGGGAAAAACTTAGGATTCACCTTCCTGTATTTGTCCACGATCATATGGAGGGCATCCTCACAGGCTTGCTGCGGAGTGCGCCCTTCCTTCATTTTAAGGACCATATAATATGAGGCACATGATTTAATAACATCCTCTCCTCGTCCCGTTGCCCCTGCGGCGCCGACCTCATTATCCACATACAAACCAGCCCCGATAACAGGAGAATCTCCTACACGGCCGTTAAGCTTAAAGCTCAGTCCACTCGTTGTCGTGCAGCCGGCTACATCTCCGTTTGCATCGATTGCCAGTACATTGGTTGTACCGTAATGATGCTCAATACCGGGAAAATCACGCCAGTAAGTTTCCTTGCTGGTAAGGTTTTGTAGGTGCTCAGGCACGCCCCAGTCATCATTTGGACTCAACTCTTCTTTCCATCTCAGCCATATTTTCCTGGCTTTCTCTGTCAGGATGTTTTCTTCCTTGAATCCCCATGCCCTGGCAAATTCAAGTGCACCTGCTCCTACAAGCAGAACGTGATCGGTATGCTGCATTACAAGCCTTGCCACTGAAGAAGGTGTCTTGATATTTTCAAGGCAGGCAACAGCTCCGGCCGAGTAAGTCTTCCCATCCATAAATGATGAATCTAGCTGGACAACGCCTCTTTCGTTTGGTAATCCTCCATATCCGACGCTGGTATCTTCGGGATCTACCTCAATAATGTTTGCGGCTTTTTCAACGGCATCCACCGCGCTGCCACCGGCTTTAAGGATTTCCCATCCGGCTTCTATGGCATTCTGACCGGTTTCGTTTGTATGACTGGTGATAATAAGGGGAGTAATGCCTTTACCCGTTTTCTGTAGAGGGTTTCCCATTAATGAAGGGAGAATAAATGCACCTGTGCCTGCACCGATCGTTTTGAAAAAGAAATTGCGGCGGGATATTGATTTTTTCATGGCGATTGAGATTTAAATATTGTTTGTTCCGAATGTTTAAATATAGAAATCCATTTTCGGATTTCCTGTAATTTTTCAAAGAAAAGTTGCTGACGGAAAATATGAAACCTGGTCAGTAAACCAGAATATCACGAACAAACGAGCAAAAGTGTTGTTAATTAATTAACAACACCTGATATAATGAGTAAAAACAAGATCAACATAGCATTCTTCGATGCTAAGCCATATGATATTGAATCGTTTAATGAGATAAATATCAAATATGACTTTAAAATTAAGTATTTTAATTTTCATCTCACCTCAGATAACATTGTGCTCGTTCAGGACTATGATACGATCATAGTTTTTGTAAATGATACTATTGATGCTGATATGATTGGGAAACTTGAAGAGTTTGGAATTCAGCTTATTGCATTACGCTCTTCAGGATTTAACAATATTGACCTGAAAGCTGCCCTTAACAGGATAAAAGTGGTAAGGGTACCTTCTTATTCACCATACGCCATAGCTGAGCATACAATTGCCCTTATGTTGTCGCTTAACCGGAAGATTCACAGGGCTTATTTCAGAACACGCGATTCAAACTTTGCGCTGAACGGGCTGCTCGGTTTTGATATGTACGGAAAAACAGCCGGGATTATCGGAACCGGACGCATCGGTAAGGTTCTTGTCAGAATTCTGTCAGGCTTCGGAATGAAGGTGCTGGTCAATGACAAGTTCCCTGATAAGAAATTTGCATCTGAAACAGGGGCAAAATACGTTAACATTGATGAGATTTACAGATTGTCGGATATCATCTCTCTGAATTGTCCGCTGACCAACGAAACTGAATATATGATTGATGCAAAAGCTTTAGCTTTGATGAAGAAAGGGGTGATGCTGATAAACACGGGCAGGGGGAAGCTTATAAAAACTTCCGATTTGATCGAGGGTTTAAAAAGCGGACAGATTGGATCGGCAGGACTGGATGTATATGAAGAAGAAAGCCAGTATTTTTTTGAAGACCTTTCCGACAGGGTACTTGGGGATGATGTTCTTGCAAGGCTTCTTTCGTTCAATAACGTGATCATTACATCTCACCAGGGATTCTTTACACGGGAAGCGCTTCACAATATTGCTGAAACCACGCTTAAAAATATTAATGATTATTATTCCGGGCGAAAGCTTGAAAATGAGGTTTGCTTTAATTGCAGGAACTAACAGATTTACTGAGTAAAAGTCTAACTCGTGACATGTTTTTTTTAACCACGGAGGACCGCGGAGTTTTCACTGAATAACACTGTAAAATCCATTTAAAACATTACTCCGTGAATTACTCCATTTAACTCTGTGAGACTCTATGGTTAAAAAAAACTTTTAATAAACCGAAAATTCATGTCATTCAGTTTGAATTTATTTAGAATATTTTCCTTCCCGTTTTCCAATCTTTTGTAATTTTAATAATATCAAAGCAGGTAACTTCCGCTATTAATTGTAATCACAAAAAAACCAGTCTTTATGAAAAAATCAGCACTCATTCTTTCTCTATTACTTCTGGCTGCAGGGTCGGAGGTAAAAGCTCAGGATCAGAAGATTCCTGAGGGTTTCACTTCTATCTTCAATGGCAGGGACTTTACCAGCTGGAAAGTGCCTGAAGGAGACAATGGACACTGGAAAATCATCAACGGAGTAATTGACTATGATGCCGAAAGTGAAGCACCAAAGGATAAAAACCTCTGGACCGAGAAACAATACAGGGATTTTATTCTTTATGTTGACTTCAGGATCAAATCAACTCCCTACAAAAATCCAAATGTTCCGATCATCCTTCCCACAGGGCGCCATAAACTTGATGAAAATGGTAAGGAAGTAACAATGGTCGTACCGGATTCTGACTCCGGTGTATTATTGCGCGGTAATTCCAAATCGCAGATAAACATCTGGTGCTGGCCTATAGGTTGTGGAGAAGTTTACGGGTACCGGATGGATGAAAAGATGCCCCCCGAAGTGCGCAGAGCTGTCACACCTGTTACCAATGCTGATAAGAACATTGGAGAATGGAATACTTTTAAAATCACGGTGAAAGGGAACATTCTTAATGTGGAATTGAATGGAATTCCTGTAATTATAAATGCCTCATTGCCAGATCTCCCGGAAAGCGGTGCGATCGGACTCCAGCATCATGGCAGCAAAAAAGACGGAGTTTGGAACAGTCCGCCTGCCCTGGTTCAGTTCAGAAATATCTTTGTCAAAGAAATTTTATAATCATAACTATGAAAAGACGCAAATTTATCTCCTCAACCGTAGCAGCTGCGGGATTAACGATTATTCCCAGGCACGTCCTTGGAGGAGCAGGGTATATTGCTCCATCCGAACGCATCAATCTGGCCTGTATCGGAAACGGGACACAGGGAACAAGGGTTATGCTTCAGCTTCTTAAATTATCTGATGCTCAGGTCGTTTCTGTGGCTGATCCTGTTCTTGAAGATACCAGGTATCAGAACTGGGGTGAATTTGAGCTCCGCAACAACATCAGGGAATCAATTGAAGAGCCAAATTGGGATGAGGGTGTAAAAGGATGCAGGGCTGGCAGGGAACCGGCAAGACAAATAGTAGACAAATGGTATTCCAAGCAGAAGAACATGACTTTCAAAGCATGTTCTTCATATGAAGATTTCCGGGAGCTTCTGGCAAAGGAAACGGGAGTGGATGCTGTTGTTGTCTGCACTCCCGATCACCAGCATGCGCAGGTGGTTATCAAAGCAATGGAGAAAGGGAAACACGTTTTTTGCCAGAAACCAATGACAAATTCAGTATATGAGGCAAGACTGCTTGGAAATGCTGCAGCGAAGGCACCAAAGCTAGCCACTCAGGTTGCCACTGGTAATGCCTCGTCGGGGGATACTGACCTGCTTTGCGAAATGATCTGGAGCGGCGCCATCGGCCCTGTCCGTGAGGTTATTAACTGGTCGAACCGTCCTGTATGGCAGACAGGTTTTACTAAGCTTCCTGCTGAACAGAAGGTCCCGAAGGGCTTTAACTGGGATCTATGGCTTGGAAGAGCCGGTTTTCGTCCCTTCAGCTATGATTATACTCATACTGTTTTCAGATCGTGGTATGATTTCGGGACAGGAGCAATCGGGGATATGGGATGCTATTCATTTGCAGTAATTTACCGGGTCCTTAAACTGGGAGATGTGAGCACGGTGGAAGCTTCACCGAATACAATTGTTGGTGTCGTAAACGGCAATCCCGAACAGCTGACATATGTATCACATCCACACGCGATGAATGCACATCTTACCTTTTTCGGCGCGGGCAGGTATGCCACAGGTCGAGCTCTATTGGATCGATGGCGGACTAAAACCCTTTCGTCCGAAGGAATTTGAAGAAGATGGCATTGAATTCGATCCGGATGGACTTATGTTTGTTGGCGATTACGGAAAGATACTTTGCGATTTTGACGGAAGCTCACCACGGCTGATCCCGGCTTCAAAGAATAAATCATATATAAAGCCACCTGCATCCATAGAGCGTTCAAAAGGACACTACGAAGACTGGATTGCCGCCATAAGGGGAGGAAAACCGGCCAGATGCACATTCCAGTCGACAGCTCCGATAACCGAAGCTCTTAATCTTTCTGTTATTGCAATGCGTACCGGTAAAAAGCTCACATGGGATGCTGTGAACATGAAAACAAATAATGAGGAGGCTAATAAATTGATAAAGCCTTCTTACAGGCCAGGCTGGGAATTATAAATCCTGAATCAGCGAAAATCTGCGGGAAATTATTTCTCCTGCAGATTTCGCTGATTTTTTAAGACTTATTTATTAACCAGTACTTTGTTTAGTTCACCCTTGATGATTTTGGCCCAGATCGTGTAGCCATCTGAATTCAGGTGCAATTTATCCTCCACGAACAATTCAGCACGGGGAAGTCCGCTTGAATTGAGAAAGTATTGCTCTGTATCTATATAGTAAGTGTTCCTGTGTTTCCCGCAGACCTCCCTGATCATCTCGTTAGCTTCCTTTATCTCAGGCCAGACGTGCCATCTTGACGGGGTGGGAGTGATGCCGATCCAAAAGACAGGTGTATCCGGAAATTTCCTGCGGATTACATAAAGTGCTTTCCTGAACAACTGTGAAACTTCCAGAGGACTTTTATCATTTTCGCTTCCGGAGATATCATTTCCAATGAAAATGACTATTGCCTGGCACAGATGCGGATAGATAATCCTGTCGGCATAAACGACGAAATCGCTGAGCTTAGCACCTCCGTAACCCCTCTGTATTACATTATATGGAAGCATGTCCTTATTAATAGTCGACCAGAGCCTGATACTTGAACTTCCTGCAAACATAATTGCATCGTCGGGATAATACTTTGAGATATCGAGCTGCTCGAACTTTTCAATTTCAGGTTCCCAGGCTTTGACTTCGGGAAGTTCCCCGTACTTATTCAATGGAGCGCAGGAAACTATTAATAATAAGACTATTAGCCAAAAGTTACGGATCATGTCGTTTAAGTTAAATGTGGGATAAAGGTAAGTTTAAATTGTTAAAAATATGTAATAAAATATTCTGTTAAGTACAGAATTTTCCCAGATTTCATATAAATAATTTATTTTACAAAAAAAAAGTTACGTTTGTATCTACTAAAATTCCTGATCCAAACCAAGCTATATTAAAATCCAATGTCAAAAAACAAGTTGTTCCTCACTAAACCACTGGGCCAGCTGCTTAATGAGTCGAAGGAGTCCGGCGGTTTAAAAAGATCATTAACGGCGCTTAATCTTACCACTCTCGGCATAGGGGCTATAATCGGTGCAGGCATATTTGTACTTACCGGTCAGGCTGCAGCGCAGTATGCCGGACCGGCAATAGTTATATCATTTATTATATCAGGTGCTGCCTGCGGATTTGCCGGATTATGCTACGCCGAATTTGCTTCAATGATCCCCATTGCGGGAAGTGCGTATACTTATTCTTATGCTACGCTCGGTGAGTTTCTTGCATGGATAATTGGATGGGACCTGATACTCGAATACCTTTTTGCCGCATCAACTGTCTCCGTCGGATGGTCGGGTTATGTTGTGAGTTTCCTGAGAGACCTCAACATTAATATCCCTGCACAGTTTACAGGTGCCAGCGGTACTGTACTGGTTAATGTTCCCGATATGGGATGGAAACCGTTAACTGCTGCCTTTACCCAGACACTTGCTTCAACAGGTATCAATGTTGATTCATTGGCTCATGTGACCTGCATCCTGAATATTCCTGCAATGTTTATTGTAGCATTATTGTCAACATTGCTCGTGATAGGAATAAGGGAATCAGCCAACTTCAATAATGTAATGGTAATAACCAAAGTATCGGTTATTATCCTTTTCATTGCAATTGGTTTTATGTTTGTTAAATCCATTAACTGGCATCCATTTATCCCTGCCAACAGGGTAGAGAGTACACCCATTTCCGAATACGGATCTTTCTGGGCCTGGCTTAAAGCTTACAGCGGTGAATTCGGCAAGTTTGGATTCAGTGGCATACTGCGGGGAGCAGGAGTGATCTTCTTTGCCTATATTGGATTTGATGCTGTATCTACTGCTGCACAGGAAGCCAAAAATCCTCAGAGGGATATGCCGATAGGCATTCTGGGCTCACTCGGAATTTCTACTGTTCTATATATACTTGTTGCCATAGTACTTACCGGAATTGTCAGTTATACAACACTTAACGTTCCTGATCCTGTTGCTGTTGGAGTTGATGCAATGGGCAAGGGATTGTTCTGGCTCAGGCCTATTGTCAAAATTGCTGCAATTGCCGGGTTAAGTTCAGTGATCCTTGTAATGCTACTTGGACAGCCAAGGATCTTTTTTACAATGGCAAAAGATGGGTTGCTTCCTCCTGTGTTTTCAAAGGTTCACCCCAAATTTAAAACACCGTATATAAGTACAATTGTCACCGGAACAGTAGCTATGATAATAGCCGGGATACTGCCAATCAGCATACTTGGCGAGCTGGTTTCGATAGGAACTCTTGCTTGCCTTCATTATTGTATGCATAAGTGTATTGGTTCTGAGAAAATCCAGACCCGATATTCACCGGCCGTTTAAAACACCATGGGTTCCATTGGTCCCGATTCTGGGTGCAGTGATTTGTTTTCTGCAGATGGCCGCCTTGCCCCTCGATACATGGTTAAGGCTTATAATCTGGATGGCAATTGGTTTCTTTATTTACTTCTTCTACGGAATAAACCACAGTAAAGTGAGACAGAATAACGGGAATAATTCCTCTGAACCCCCGACTCTTTGCTACCTTAATGACTTTATCTTGGCAGGCTTAAACTCTCATCTGAAAAAACCGCGCGCGGCAGGTCGCGCAGGTTATACCTTGATGCCATCGATTCACCATATGCTCCCGCGGACCTGATAGCTACAAAATCGCCCCTGTTTGTTTCAGGCAGTTCAATGTATTTGGCAAAAGTATCGGCAGATTCACAAACCGGTCCAACCACATCATAATGTTTGAAGCTTCCCTTTGATGTAAGATTCTCAATATTATGATGCGCCTGGTAAAGTGCTGGCCTTATTAAATCAGTCATCCCTGCATCAATGATGGCAAACGTGGTATTCTTTCCCTTTTTTATAAATAATACTCTTGAAATAAGCGTTCCGCACTGTCCAACCAGCGATCGTCCGGGTTCAATATGGATGCTTTGTCCGGGACGAAGGGTCACGAATTCATTAATCAATGAGAAATATTCCCCGAATCGCGCCGGCTTATCAGGGTTTGTATAATCTATTCCAAGTCCGCCCCCGAGATTGATAATTTCGAGACTAACATTTCTGGCAGCAAACCAGTCCTGAAGCTCATTTATTCTTGAACAGAGGCTCTTGAAAACGGACATTTTTGTAATCTGGGACCCAATATGAAAATGAATGCCTTTTAAATTTACATGGGTCCACGACGGCAGTCTGCCCAGTACTTCCTCCAGTTCCCAGGTATTTATTCCAAACTTGCTTTCGGGTATGCCTGTTGTAATATACTTATGTGTGTAAGCTTCAATGTACGGATTTATCCTGAGGGCGATAGTTGCATTTATCTTCACTTTTGCAGCGATCGAATCAATAACCTCAATTTCAGGAATTGACTCGCAGTTAAAGCATAGGATACCGGCTTTCAGTGCTGCTTCGATATCTTTGTCTGCTTTGCCGACTCCGGCAAAGACAATTTCAGAAGACCTGAATCCTGATTTTATGGCAAACTCAATCTCATTAAAATTGACGCAGTCTGCCCCGAATCCATAGGATGATATTATATTAAGCAGGCGCGGATTGGCATTGGCTTTGACGGCATAATGCACCTTGTATCCCCATTTAACAGATCCTCTGCGAATCGTTTCGCAGGTTTCGTTCAAGACATCGAGATCGTAAAAATAAAACGGGGTCGGCAGATCTCTGAACTTCTCAATGGTTTTATTACTGATCATATTGCTGGTTACTGGTCAAAAAGATATTTATTTAACAATCTGAGTGCATCGACCTTATTTTTTGCATCAATAAGAAGCGACAGGCTGTAGGGACTCCCTCCATAGGAAATCATCTTCAGGGGGATGGTATTCAATGCTTCAAAAATCTCAGGAGCTGAACCGGTTCTTTCGGTCCTGAAATCACCGACTATGCAGACAATCGATTGGTCCTGCTCAATCTCAACCGATCCAAGCTCCTTTAAATCGTGAGCGATCTGGTTAAGGAACTGGGAATTATCAACGGTGATAGAAACTGATACTTCTGAAGTGGTGATCATGTCGATAGGAGTCTTATAAGCTTCGAAAATTTCAAAAACTTTTCTAAGAAAACCATAAGCCATCAGCATTCTGTCGGATTTGATCCTTAAAACTGAAATGCCATCCTTGGCGGCAACGGCTTTATAGTCCTGTAGGACATGATTGGAAGTAGATCAGTGTCCCTTCATCACCGGGTTCCATTGTATTTTTGAGCCTGACCGGAATGTTTTTTTCCCTTGCAGGATTGACACTAGAAGGATGCAGGATCTTGGCACCGAAATACGCTAGTTCGGCTGCTTCATCAAATGAAATTTCACGGATTACGCGGGTGTTTTCAACAAATCTCGGATCGTTATTATGGAAACCGTTAATATCTGTCCATATCTGAATCTCCGATGCATTTATAGCTGCGCCAAGCAGGGATGCGGTAAAGTCGCTTCCTCCGCGTTTAAGGTTATCAATCTCACCGTATGCATTCCGGCAGATAAATCCCTGGGTAATAATGATATTTTCATCCGGATGTGCATCAAGTTCCCTCCTGAAATTCTCGGCAATATAAAATGTATCAGGTTCTCCGTCCTTATCTATTCTCATGAAATTCAATGCCGGCAAAAGGATCGATCTGATGTTCCTTTCAGTTAAAAGATTATGAAACAAGGAGGTGGAAATCAATTCACCCTGCGCCAGAATAGCCTTCTCCTGCTGTTTTGTGAAAGTGCCGACAGTGATACCTCTTAAATAATCAAAATGAGAATCAATAAGCTCGTGCCCGGTTTTCCTGAAAGTGTCAGTTTCATAAAGTTCGTCTGTTACCTGATGATATTTTGCCCGGAGGGCTTCATTTTTCCGGGAGGCTTCTTCTGCTTTTCCATCGTAAAGCAGATCAGATATTTCAACCAGGCTGTTGGTGGTCCCTGACATTGCGGACAATACCACAACTTTTCTCTCTTCATCATGCCAGAAGTGGTATTATTGATCTCATCCTGTCGGGATTTCCAACTGACGTCCCACCGAATTTCATTATTTTCATCTTGTCCGATCCTTGATTATATTATTTTAACAAAAGACCTGCATCATTGTGCAGGTCCGGATTACCTTTTTTTATGTCTATCTCAAAAAGATTACACAGACCTTTTAATGCAGGCGCAAGTTAAATCTCAAATGCTTATTTATAAGCATATTCAATTAAAAACATCAGGGAGTAAAAATATACTTTTAATTAACTCAGCGCATTTTATTATCATTTTTTTATTATTTTTGGCCGCTGTTGAAATGCCGCCCAGATGGCGAAATTGGTAGACGCGCTAGTTTCAGGGACTAGTGTCAGTAATGATGTGCAGGTTCGAGTCCTGTTCTGGGCACAAGGCGGTTCGCCCAGATGGTGAAATTGGTAGACACGCCAGCTTGAGGGGCTGGTGCCGGTTACGGTGTGCAAGTTCGAGTCTTGTTCTGGGCACAAAAAAGCTGACTAATTGAAAGTCAGCTTTTTTATTTTAAACCTTTATCCCTGCCTTCACGGCAGGCAGGCCCAAAAATGGGACTTGACTTACAAGCTCCATCCGCCACGATACTCGTAATGGAACAGGTCGTTGGCATCGGGCAGATTGGTGATTTTCATATTAACCGGATCGAACTCAAGTGTAATATTGGCTCTCTGATTCTTGACTGCTATATTGGTCAAGCAGCATGATCTCGGTCAATTTTGAAGAGATCGAGAAGTCATTACACGATTTTTTACCATTCTTAATAGCATCAATCCAGTCTTCGAAAATATTGCCTGTCCTGGGAATCCATGGATCAGGTCCCTTGAAATCCTTATCGGCCGGTATGAGCTCGGGCATTGCTCCATGGCTGCCATGACACAAAATACCCTTATCTCCGTAATAGGTTGCATCTCTCATTGCACGACCTGCTTCAAGTCCATCAGGACGCGTAGGTCTAAGTCCGCCATCGCACCATTGAACCTTGACAGGAGGCATAGTACCGCGGGCAGGGAATTCATAGTGACCACTTCACAAAGAGGCATATAGTCGGTGCTGTAGGGCGAAGCTGGTAGCCTGAATTTTGTTGGCATTCCAAGGTTTAGAGCCCAGATAGGAGCATCAAAAATATGTGCACC
Source organism: uncultured Bacteroidales bacterium (assembly GCA_963732115.1). GTDB lineage: Bacteria > Bacteroidota > Bacteroidia > Bacteroidales > VadinHA17 > LD21. Next base: position 1,823 of record CAVSYN010000027.1, on the reverse strand, counting down.
CATATCACCCATTGCACCTGTTCCATAATCCCATAATCCTCTCCAGTGAAAATGCAGTGCTATCAGGATTATAAGGTTTATTTGGGGCAGGACCCAGCCAAACATCATAATTCAAGGTTTTCGGAACTGGCAACTCCGGCAGGCGCTTCATATCACCCTGCGGCCAGAAGCCAATCGGACGGTTGGTAGATAAACTGAACTTCCCTACAAGGCCGATAACACCCGCTGAATCCATTCAACCGTTTTGCGTGTTCCTTCGGTTGCATGTCCCTGGTTCCCCATCTGTGTAACAACTCCGGTTTCTTTGGCTATCTCAGCAAGTTTCCGGCACTTCAACAATAGTCTTGGCCATTGGTTTTTCAACATAAACATGTTTTTTTGCACTCATGAATGCTGCAGCAATAGGAGCATGATTATGGTCAGGTGTACCGATAACAACAGCATCAATTGATTTTTCCTTATCCAGCATTTCACGCCAGTCGCTGTAAATCTTGGCTTTAGGATATCCTTTAAAAATATGACCTGCATAGTTCTGAATCAACATCACACAATGCATAGATGTTAGCCAGTTTAATAATTCTGCCTCCTCCGGCAGCGCCCATCTGCACGGTCGCATTAGGATTCTGTCCTCCCTGACGGGCTGCCCGCCCTGAGTCCCCCCAGGAGATTCCGTTTCATCCTCTCTGCCATTCTGGCTTCCTGTGCTGCAATCTGTTCCTTGGTCATTGGCGTTCCGTTAGAGTTCCTCTGAGGCCTTACAATCGGAACATCAGGTGTGCAAATCTGCTGAATATCGCCACCACCCTGACTTCCAACTCCGATACCTGCAACATTTATCAGATCGCTGGGAGCTGTATAACCCTTTGCCCCCCATTACATAACGGGTGGGCGACGTCTTGTGCGTCATCGAGGCATCGTGACGACGACGGGGCGCTGCTCGGAGTTGTCGGCGGCTGCCGGCGAGCCGCTGGCCGCGACGGCCGTGACGGTTCACAACTGGCTGCTGGTCGAGGTCGGCGGGACCTGGCCGCGAGACGTCACCGACGCTGCCGGCTTCGACGGTGCCGAGGGCGACGCGATTCGCGCGTGGCTCGACGCCGTGCCGTTCTCGCGACTCCTCTTCATCCGGCGTCCGGGACGAGCACGTAACGAGCGTCTCGTCTACGTCGTGCGTGGATCGGAACACGACGCGGACGTACGCCGGATCGCGCTGGAGTCGACGCGCGAGCTCGCGGGCGTCGACTTTGCGCGCGACGGAGAGCACGTCGACGCGCAGCTGGTGCTCGTCTGCGGCCACGGGATGCGCGACGCGTGTTGCGCCCTTCGTGGCAGTGCCGTCTTCGGCACGCTCGAGTCGGTGGTCGGACCGGACGAGCTCTGGCTCTCGTCACATCAGGGTGGACACCGCTTCGCGGCGAACGTTCTCGTGCTCCCGGAGGGGATCCAACTCGGCCGAGTGGCGCCAGAGGATGCGATGCGCGTCGTGGGCGGTGCGCGCGCAGGACGGATCGCGCTGGAGCACTATCGGGGTGTTGGCCGCAACCACCGCGCGAGCAGGCCGCCGAACGTGCGGTGCGCGAGGCGACGGGCCTCACCCTCCGCCCACCTGGCGCTCGCCGGCGACTACGGTCAGCACGTGCGCTTCGTGAGCCAGGACGGCACGGCGTACCGTGCGGTCGTCGAGGAGACGAGGGTCCGACCGTCCCTGCCAGCTGCGGCGCAGCACCCGAGCCGCAGGCGCTCCCGTCGTGCGCGGCTCGTCTGAGCTCGGCTACTCCTTCAGCTGGTACGACTGGTCGGTGATCAGCAAGACCACGAGTCGA
>CAVSYN010000026.1:0-54784 GCA_963732115.1 uncultured Bacteroidales bacterium | reverse complement strand
ACACACAATATGATCCCAGGCAGCAGATTGATGCTTTCAGGCTATAGTGGAGGATTAGAATTATCACAAGCCCAAGTTCTTTACCAAACAGCTCTACTTCTTAGTGTTGATTCAACCTCAATGAAAATGATCTCCACTCCTTCTAATACCCGTATGGAAGCAAAAGAGTATGCAAGAAACTTTGGTACAGGAATTGATCTCATTGTTGTAACAAGCGATATTCACATGCCAAGGGCTATGATGCTTTTCAGAAAAGCTGGTTTAAAACCGATTGCAGCGCCAACTGATCAGATAATCAAGTATGGATCTGGGAATTATATTTGGAGATGGATTCCCTCAGCAAACAATATTGGAATGATGGAGAGCGCGTTGCATGAGTATGCAGGTATTGTGTGGGCTTGGGCTGGGGGAAAATAAAGGTGAAAAGCTAATGGCATAATGGTTTTATGGCATGAATGTTTAAAGGTAAAATGTAATGTGTGTTTTAGATGATAAACGATATGAGAAATAACAAAGGGTGTGGGACTGAGAGCTAATCTTAAGATTAAGCCTTAAATATAAAATTAAATGTAATATATTAACTCTTTTCATCAACTTTATAAAATCATGCTCCACATCGGCATCACCGGCCAGGCAGGCTTCATAGGAACTCATCTTTATAACTTCTTCGGATTAAAGAAAGACGAAGTTGTAAGAATTCCATTTGAGGATAACTTCTTCGAGGACAATTCAAAACTTGAGGATTTTGTCAGACAATGTGATGTAATAATTCATCTTGCTGCACTTAACCGGCATAATGATCCTCAGACTATCTATAACACCAATATCCTCCTTGTAAAAAAGCTTATTAAAGCACTTGATTCAACAGGATCGCGACCACATATCTTGTTCTCCTCATCCACCCAGGAAGAACGGGAAAATATGTTCGGAAAATCAAAACGGGAAGGCAGAGAACTACTGGCCAACTGGGCGGAACAACACAATACTCCATTTACAGGCCTTGTGATTCCGAATGTATTCGGACCATTCGGAAATCCATATTATAACAGCGTCGTTGCAACTTTCTCTCACCAATTGACTCATAACGAAGAACCTAAGATAGAAATTGATGCTCAATTAAAATTGATCTATATCGGGGAACTGGTGGAATTAATATGGAAAGCTATAATAAATAAGGATTCCCGGAAAGAATATAAAATCCCTCATACAGCTGAAAAGAAGGTTACTGAGATTCTTGAGCTTATCAGACTTTATAAGACTTCGTATATGGATAAAGGAGTCTTTCCTGTTCTGAATAATAAATTCGAAGTCAATCTGTTTAACACTTTCAGGTGCTATATTGATATCCCGCATCATTATCCGGTAAAACTATTGATGAATACCGACGAACGGGGAACTTTTGTTGAAACAATTAAATCAGGATTGGGCGGACAAGTATCGTTTTCAACAACAAAACCCGGAATCACCCGCGGCAACCATTTTCATACAAGAAAGATCGAAAGGTTTGCTGTTATAAAAGGAAAGGCACGAATTCAATTACGTCGTATCGGAACAGACAAAGTAATGAACTTCGAGTTGGATGGAAATGAGCCCTCTTACGTTGACATGCCAATCTGGCACACTCATAATATCACAAATGTTGGAGAGGATGAATTGTATACTATTTTCTGGATAAATGAGTTTTTTGATCCAAACGATCCTGACACTTTCTTTGAAAAGGTTTAGAAAAGTTCTCGCAGAGTTACGCAGAGTCTAGACGCAGAGTTACGCAGAAATGTATGACTGAGAATGATATTTCATATGACATAAGAGGTGCAGCTTTCAAAGTACATTCTAACCTTGGGACCCGGATTGCTTGAATCGGTTTATGAGATTGCATTAGCTCATGAATTAATTAAAATGGGATACGATGTCAAATCACAGGTTGGATTACCTGTTGTTTATGATGATATCAAACTAGAAATGGGATTTCGTATGGATTTATTAGTCAATGATTTAGTTGTTGTTGAAATTAAATCAGTAGATGCTTTGGCAGATGTTCATCATAAACAACTATTAACTTATTTGAAATTATCAGGGAAAAAACTTGGACTTTTGATTAATTTTAACGTTTCTTCTATTAAAGGATTCAATTGTAAGAATTGTAAACAATTTATGACTCTGCGAAACTCTGCGGATTTCGAAATCTGCGCAGATTCGCAGATCTGATAGCGAGAAATCTGCGAATCAAAAAAAAATGAAATCAAAACTAAAAGTATTAACCATCGTTGGTACTCGTCCTGAGATTATCCGGCTCTCCAGAGTCATGTCCCTGCTCGATGAACATGTCAACCATATTATTGCCCACACCGGACAAAACTACGACTATGAACTGAATGAAATATTCTTTAAAGACCTTGAACTACGGAAACCTGACTTTTTCCTGAATGTCGATGTGTCGTCACTTGAAGCATCGGTCGGAGATATAATTCGTAAATCAGGAGAACTTATTAAGGAAAGAAAAGCCAGATGCTCTACTCGTACTCGGAGATACTAATTCCTGCCTTTCAGCCTATATGGCAAAACGCCTTCACATACCGATATTCCACATGGAAGCCGGGAACAGATGCTTCGATTTCAATGTCCCCGAAGAGATTAACAGGAGGATCATCGATCATATCGCCGATTTTAACCTTGTTTACACCGAACATGCCCGCCGACACTTAATCAGTGAAGGTCTCCCCCATCGCCGGATCTATCTTAACCGGTTCACCAATGTACGAGGTGTTGAATTATTACAAACCAAAGATTGAGGCATCGACGATTTTACACGAGTCTGGCAATTGATAAAGTTGGTACGGGGTACGGGGTACGGGGTACGGGGAAGATTCTTACAGGAGAACTTCATCAGATAAAGTAGCCACTAATCACCAATCACAAATCACCAATCACTATTTTCTGGTTTCAACCCATCGCGAGGAAAATGTCGACAATCCTGATAATCTTAATAAAATCCTGATCGTATTAAACAAACTGGCTGAAAACTATAAACTTCCTGTAATTGTCTCAACGCACCCCCGCACCCGCAAAAGACTGGAAAACATTAAGGAAATTTCCCTGAATCCACTCATCACCTTTCTTAAGCCTTTCGGATTCATCGATTATATTCATCTTCAGATGAATGCATGCTGCACAATCTCCGATTCAGGTACAATCAGCGAAGAATCAGCAATTCTTAATTTCCCGGCAATATCAATACGCCAGTCAATGGAACGGCCTGAATCACAGGATGCGGGAACTATAATACTGTCAGGTTTCGACCCTGATGTAGTACTTGCTTCAATCGATCTGGCAATAAAGGAACACAACCTGAAAGTGCCGAAATTACCATCTGTGGACTATTTTGTACCGGATACTTCCTGGAGGGTTCTTAAACTAATCCAGGGCTTGTCATCGTTATCAAACAAATGGCATGGAATCCAATAGGAGTTTAAACTGATAACCAAAATCACGAACTCACCCCCTTTCCCCCTCTCTGCTTGCGCAAAGAGGGGGAATTTATTAATAGGCAGTGGATTACGCCCCCTCTTTAAGAATTAGAGAGGGGGATTGGGGGGTGAGTACATGTTTGTTTAAACAAAAAACCTGATGATCCCACACATCAGGTTTTTTATTTCCGGTTCCTTCAGATTTGAATCCTGAAGGAACTCTCCCACATTGTAATAATCTAATCTAAATCATAATCATGAAACCTCCTTATATAATCAAAAACAGACGTGCCAAGCACATCCCTTTTATTTATCCTTCCCCTTGATGCAAGAAAAAGCTTAACTGTCTGCGCTCCTCCCAGGTGCGATGCAGCGATCAAACCTGATTTTGTTATCTCAACTCCATCAATCGTGTCCCCGATAAAATGTTCATAATCCTTCAGCAATGCCAGATTAACCTTTATAAGAGATTCAAGGACTTTTTGCTGCATATCCCGCGGAAAAATGTCAGGATTTGTTTTGAATTTCTTAAGGCTTATATTTTTAAAACCAAGGTAATGAACAGTTGATTCTGCAAACTGCCATTCTCCGAAACAACCAATGCAATTAACAGATAACCAATTATTCCCTGACTCCTTATGACCCAGATCTTTAATAAACCTGGAAAATTCTGCCTGGTGGTACCTCATTTCAATATGATTGGACCCTGCAGTTAATATTCTTACTTTCAGGTGGAAATCAATTCCCGGAGCAGAAACAAGCCGGGAAATGCTTATGAAAATGTATGTCAAAAATACAATTTTCATATATGCTGAAAATGCATTTTTTCCCATAATTTCAAGTATCAAATTATGAGATAAAGGTAGGGCTTTGAACTATACGAGTCAAGCTGCTAAAGTCCTTGTAATGAGAAAATAAGACGTGCCAAAAAAGTGTTTATCAAAAATATTTGAAGGTCTGTGAAGGCTAATTTGGCGTTGGTAATCAATTAGGGCAAACTGGTCAAAAATATCCGGAAATTTATCAGAAAATTATACGATTCGATTGAACCTTTCGTTTGATAATAATAAAACAACTGTCAATCAACCTGATAGATAGGTTGTAATATTTATTTTACGATGTTATCCGAAATGTCTTTTTTTGACTAACAGACTGTCAATTAAGATAAAAATCTCTCAAAAAAGCAATATTTTAATCCGCGATTCGCCTGTTTTTATAAAAACTGCTGCAAATTCACTTTCATTAGCCGGAATCTTATAATGGAAATGTGATTGGTGATTAGTGATTGGTGATTGGTAATTAGCTATCAGCTATCAGCGGTCAGCGGTCAGCTATCAGCTGTTAGTCTTCCGCCGTTGCGCCTCCTTTTACATCCCCCTATCCCCACCACAAAGTCTCCCCTGCAATCTGGCTCCTTAGAGGCTGTCTTAAAAGTAGTATCTTAGATTATTCCTACTTCGTGCGACTTTGTGTTGTACTTTGTGATCCTTTGTGGTTCAATGACTTAAGATTAACCACTAAGGAACACTAAGGTTCTCACTAAGGTTCTCAAAGGACTTTTGAGACAGCCTCCTTCACACTCGGCCCCCTTCCAAGGGGGAATTTCTTGCTTCCGACTTCAGACTTCCGACTTCTGACTTCCGACTTCTGATCTTATTTCTTTGAAAACAGGCCGTCTATACCGAGGTTCCTGACATCATCCACAAAGTTCTTATAAAGGGTATCAGGCATATTCCTTACGGGTGATCTGAACCTGCCGCAATCAAGACCAACATATTTCATGAAAGCTTTTCCTGTTGCGATGCCACCGTATTTGCCAAGTAAAGTGACGATATTATTTGACTGTTGCTGCAGTTCTCTTGCCTTAGTCAAATTGCCGGCTTCAAATGCTTTAATAAGTGCGGTATACAGGGGAGCTGCATAATTAAAAGTGCTGCCGACAGCACCTTTGCATCCCAGAACAAGTGCAGAAAGCATGCATTCGTCCATTCCCCAAAGGATATCATACCTTCCACCCTGAAAATTAAGGCAAGACAGGAAATCCATGAAATCCTCATGAGTGTATTTGATACCGGCAAAGTTCGGCAGAATTTCGAGATATCTTTTCAAGGAATCCGATCATAGGTAAATTCACTCCGGACAGAATGGGGATATGATAAAAGTAAACCGGCATTTCAGGAACACTATCCCCTACTCTTGCTACAAATTCTGCCAGCTGAACATTATCCGAAGGTTTGAAATAATACGGAGCCACAATTGCAATTGCCGCCAGGCCTTGTTCAGATGAAAAGAGAGCATTTTCAATACACTCCAGGTATGATGTTCCTCCAACCAGATTGATTATTCTGACTTTCCCTCCTGCCTTGCTGCACTCTGCCCATTTTGCCGCCTGTAGCTGCTTTTCCTTTTGGGTCATCGAAGCTCCCTCGCCGGTAGAACCATTAATAAAAGCTCCGGTCACACCGTTTTTCTCAAGGAAAGAATAATATTCAGGTACTAAATCAAGATTCAGGTTGCCGTTTTTATCCATCGGAGTAAAGGGAGCTGCAACAAGACCTTCGAATTTTTGGAATTTCATTGGAGGAGATTTTAAAAATGAAATGTAAAATAGTGATTATCTCAATTGCAATAATGATTTAAGGCTTTTAATTATTAACCGGAATCATATTGAGAAATGTGATTGGTAATTGGTGATTGGTAATTAGTGATTAAATCAGTCTTTAAGCCGTTGTGCCTTTGAGCTTCGCCTTCTTAACCCATCCCCCAGCCCCATCACAAGGCCACCTCTGCAAACTGGCTCCTTCGCTAAAATCCCCCACTGCGCGGATTTCTTAACGCTCGGCCCCCTTCCAAGGAGGGGATCTCTTGATTCCGACTCCCGACTTCCGTCTTCGGACTTATAATGGCTTCTTCACCACCAAATCATTATCAATCAACCGGCTGTTGTAAGTCTGGATAATAGCTTTAAGCTTTTCCTCCATCAATCCTTCCAGGACTGGATCTTTACCGAGCAGATTGTTGTCAAGATACCTGTCAGTTTTAAAGTTATAAACACCAACAGGTTTGTTATCAATCATTTCAAGCATATGATCCTTCATAAAAAGCTGATAGGTACTCCCTGCAGTATTAAAAGCGAATGACTCACTGGAATCGTCAAGCAGATTGTTTCCGAAAGCAATATATTCCCCGTCATAATTCAGATAATTCAATATGGTCGGCATAATGTCAATCTGCTGGGCAATTCTCATTTTTATCCCATGCATTTCACTTCCCGGTTTAAAGAAAATTATTGGAACACAGTACGATCCAAAATTATTCTGGAATTCCTTGTGGACCGATTCATTTGTATGATCGGCTGTAATTATGAAAAGGGTATTGCTATACCATGGCTGCAATGCTGCCTTTTTGAAAAACTCCCTGAGAGCATTGTCGGTATAACCCACAACCTCAAGAATCGGTGCAGGTCCTTTGGGAAATTTATTCTTGTACTTTTCAGGAACCCTGAAAGGATGATGGGATGAAATTGAAAAGACTGATGCCAGGAAAGGCTGCCTGAAACTGCTGAGCTTATTGCAGAAAAAATCAAAGAAGGGCTCATCCCAAACTCCCCACATGCCGTCAAAATCCTTTGAGTTCGGATATTCATTAAGTCCGAAATAATCATCAAAACCTGCCATCCTGGAGAAGGAATCGAATCCCATCGATCCGTTTGGAGCACCATGAAAGAAAGCCGAATAGTATCCTTTGGTCTTTCAGCAGGTCTGGCAGTCCGTTGATTGTATTGTTTGCATAATGCGATATGGTATAAGGTGTTTCAAGCGATGGTAATGATGCAAAAATTGACGGCATCGCTTCGATCGATTTCTTCCCGTTTGCAATTGACACATCAAACGTAAGGCTCACATTTATAAGAGAATCCAGGAAAGGAGAATAACCTTTGTAATGTACCTCCCTCGAGATCCTTATTCAGGGCTCCGACATATTCCCTGGCAAAGCTCTCCAGTATGAAAATAACAATATTTTCCTGCCTGAATGGAGCGGTTGCTTTTGGAATATAATGAGGATCATAGATTTCAGTCAGCTTTGTATTGTCAAAAAATTCGTATTTGACAAGAGTCTTCTTATTCAGTGTCCTGATCAGGCTGAATGGAGTGTTCAGGACAATTGCAACATCGCGGGGATTCTTCACAAACCGGGCAGCGTTGCTGATACTTATCGGCCTGGTGGAATGCCTGTAACCGCCTCTTGCCCCGATGACTACCAATCCGGCAATCAAAGGGATCATCAGTACATTCAAAACATAATATACAATACGGTTTCGTCGGCTCTGGTTTTACAACCTTCACCTGGTTATAAAGAAGGATCATTACGAATATCAAGCAGGATGGTAAACAGGACTACCGGCCAGTAATCAATCTGGAACTTGAAGAACAATTTTACGAGATTTGATTCATGCTCAAATGTTTGAAAGACATCAGTTGTAGCACGTTTAAGAACGAAACGATAATAAATATAGTCGCTGCTGTTTATTGAAATTGCAATCCCGTTAGTTATAAAAAAGAAATATTTTAAGATCTCCTGGTACAGACCGATTATACCTTATGTCCAGGGGAATTATATGGAATAAAATAAAGATAAGGTTGATGTAAACAGTTGCTGAAATGTCGAATAAAAGTCCTCCTCTCAGAATCGTAAGAAGCTGGGAAAACGGAATGTCCAGGAAACATCTTAAAGTTAAAAACATAGAAGCCGACTACGGCTTATGGAAAACAGGAACATTACCAGCAATATCCTGTAAATCAGAACAACAAAAATATTTCTTGATCTCAACAAGCTTTTCATTCAGCAATTGCAGAATAGCCACCTACCGAATGATGGACTTTCACAATTCAGAAGGTTAAAAACTGTTAAAGATAAAAATAGAATGATTAGTGTTGATCAGCCAGTGTGATATTTTTGATCCACAATCTTATGGAAGGCTCAATTACGGGGGTTGGGGAAGTTTGAGATTGTTTCGACTCAAATCTGAGGAATTGTACGGGAAAGTATTAAACTATCATAAAAAATCCATTAACCACTGATTAACACGGAGTTACACTGAGTGATTCACGGAGTAAGAACCCAAGAATAAGGAATCCTGGTGTTTTAGATTATTACTCTTTTAATGCCATCCTTTAATGATTGGACATTGAAATTAATCAATAGTCCTATCCTGCATCCTGATAACTTCAGATAGGTCATTATCTGAGCAAGATGAACAGGATTTAAAGCATCAACTGATTTAACCTCGATGATGATTTTATTTTCCACAAGAAGATCAATCCTGTAACCTAATGTAATAATGTCATTTTATTTGTATTTAGCGAGACCTTATAAAGATAGTAAATTTACTTAACTTCTACTTGCACAAAAACAGTGTTACTTAGCGCCAACTTTGTGAAACTCGTGGTTAATGGATTTAGATCTCCATAATAAGGTATCGGTATATAAGTCGTGTTGTCTTGCTGCGGTGCAGTCCTTCAACCAAAATCTTTTACTCTTTTTTACCACGGAGTGACTCAGAGTCAACACGGAGCATCACGGTTTGATTTCGTGGCTACTCCGTGAAACTCTGAGAAAACTCCGTGAAACCCTGTGGTTAAAAAACTACCTGAAAATTAAGCAGGGATCTCTTAGCTGGAGTAGTATGTAGCAGAAAACAGAAAAGAGGAGAAAATGCCTGAAGGGAATGAATTGACTTTTTTACTCCAGATATGTGTACCCGTATAATCCTGAACGGTAATTGGACAGGAATTCCTTGCCCTCCTCGAGTGTTATGATCCCTGCTTTAACTGAAGTAGTAACCCATGATTCAACAGTGCGGACCATTTTCTTCGAGTTGTACTGGACATAATCCAGCACTTCTGCAACTGTTTCTCCATCAATTACCTGGTCAATCTTATAACCATCTTCATCAACCGAAACATGCACGGCATTTGTGTCGCCAAACAGGTTATGCAGGTCACCGAGAATCTCCTGGTAAGCACCGACAAGGAAGACTCCCAGATAATATGGTTCCTTTCCCTTCAGGGGATGTACAGGCAAATTATAAGGTGAATTTGTTGTGGAAATAAAATTATCGATCTTTCCGTCTGAATCGCATGTCATATCCTGGATAGTGGCTGACCTGATCGGTTCCTCATTAAGCCTGTGAATCGGCATTATCGGGAATATCTGATCAATAGCCCACGCATCGGGAAGTGACTGGAAAAGTGAGAAATTGCAGAAATACTTATCCGACAATATCCTTGATATCTGCCTGAGCTCTTCAGGAACATGCTTTGTAACGTTTGCAATCTGAAATACCCTTCGTGCAATTGACCAGAATAAGCCGTTCAATCTGGGCTCTTGTTTTAAGATCGATCAAACCAAGACTGAATCTGTCGAGAGCTTCTTCCCTGATCTGCTGGGCATCATGCCAGGTTTCCAGCATCCTGGGCTGGTTCACATTGTCCCAGAGAAGATAAAGCTCCTTTCACCAGCTCATGGTCATTTTCATTCACCACATCCCCTTCATCCCATGAGGAGAACTGTAGTTGTCTCAAGAACCTCGAAGATCAGCACAGAATGGTGGGCCGTCAATGACCGGCCCGATTCGGTAATCACATTTGGATGAGGGATGTTATTCTTATCCGCAGCATCAACGAATGTGCTTATTGAGTCGTTAACGTATTCCTGGATAGAATAATTTACACTGCTTTCACTGTTTGATGAACCCGTTCCGTCATAATCAACACCAAGACCTCCTCCGATATCAACAAACTCAACATTAAATCCCATCTTCCGCATCTGAACATAAAACTGCGAGGCTTCTCTGAGAGCTACCTTAATCCGGCGAATCTTAGTTACCTGGCTACCGATATGAAAATGAATGAGCTTGATGCAATCCCGCATCTTGTTGCGTTCAATAAAATCGATAGCTTCAAGAAGTTCGCTGGATGTAAGTCCGAATTTGCTTATGTCTCCTCCTGAATCCTCCCATTTTCCACTGCCGACACTTGCCAGTTTGATACGGATACCGAGGTTAGGCTTAACTTTTAACCGTTTGGCAATAGTGGTAATGAGTTTTAGCTCGTTGAGCTTTTCAACAACAAGAAATATGCGTTTACCCATCTTCTGAGCAAGAAGCGCAAGTTCAATATAGTCTTCATCCTTATAACCATTGCAAATTATAAGCGATTCAGGGTCAGTATTTATTGCAATAACGGCATGAAGTTCAGGCTTTGAACCAGCTTCCAGTCCTATATTGAATTTCTTACCGTGACTTACAATCTCTTCAACCACCGGCCTCATCTGGTTTACCTTTATGGGGTATATTATAAAGTTCTGAGCCTTATATCCATACTCCTCCGATGCGGCTCTAAAACATTTTGATATAGTAATGATCCGGTCGTCAAGAATATCCGGAAATCTTACCAGCACCGGGGTTGAAACATCTGTAAGTATAAGTTCGTCAAGAAGTTCCTTCAGGTCAACACCGACACAGTTTTTTTGAGGCCTTACCTCAATATGCCCTTTCTGGTTTATTGAAAAATAATTAACGCCCCAGCCATTGATATTATATAGCTCAGCAGAATCTTCAATTCTCCATTTTCTCATTTCTGATCTGTTTTCCTTGTTCTAAAAAAAATTCTAATCAGGATAAATTTTGTGCAATGTTATTAAAATAACATCCAATTAGTTAATAGAATGGGAGAATAATAATGGAAATCATTCGGTCGTGCGGTCTTGCGGTCTTGCAGTCTTGCAGTCGTGCGGTCTTGCGGTCTTGCGGTACAGTGTAAGTCATACATGAAAAATAATTCACTTAATATTGCGTAGATTTGTTATCTGTTAAATCTGCAGAGAATGAAAACTAACTTTAAGAGAATACCCCGCAGAAGCAGGAATCTACTTATTATTACTGTTTTTATGCTGTTTTTACTGCCATTAAGAACCACTGGTCAGGAGTATGCCATAGGAGCTGATCTTTCCTTCATGAAAAGCGCTGAGGATCGCGGATTTGCATTTAAGGAGAATAATGAAACTAAACCTTGTATAAAGATCTTTAAGGATCATGGATATAACTGGGTACGGCTCAGACTTTTTCATACCCCCACTGACCTTCCGAATAATCTCGAATATACAATTGCCCTTGCAAAAAGTGCAAAGTCAGAAGGACTAAAATTTCTTCTCGACTATCACTATTCCGACACCTGGGCTGATCCGGGAAAGCAGTTCATTCCGAAGGCATGGAATGGGATGTCGCACAAACAGCTTGTAAAAGCAGTGTTTGAATATTCGAGGGAAACAATCCGGAAATTCCGTGAAGCTGGTGTAATGCCCGACATGGTTCAGATTGGCAATGAAGTGATAAACGGCATGCTCTGGCCTGATGGCAAAATACCCGAGAACTGGGATAATTTTGCAGAACTTATCCAGGCTGGCATTAATGGTGTTAATGCAGGATGCGACACTCTGAACCATCCCGACATCATGATACATATCGACCAGGGTGGTAACAAGCAGAGAACCAAGTATTTCTTTGACAAGCTCCTGTCATATGGAATCGATTTTGATTACATCGGCCAGTCTTATTATCCATGGTGGCATGGTACTTTGCTGGATCTGCGAGAGAACATGATCTTCACTGCTGAAACTTACAAAAAACCAATAATTCTGGTCGAAGTGGCTTATTGTTCATCCCCTACAGAATACAGGAAAAAGCCAGCTCCTTTTGCGGAATCACCGGAAGGACAAAGGGAGTTTCTCGATGAGGTTAATAAGATTGTGCTTGAAACACCTGGCAATCTTGGCAGGGGAGTCTTCTGGTGGGAGCCTGCAACTTACGGAGGCAGATCAACACGCGATTTTTTTGATGAAAGCGGAAATGTATTGCCGGTAATTACAGCGTTTGATAAATATACGAGGCATTGATCAGTTTTTTATACTTTAAAATAGGAAACCATCCTGCCACCTAATTCCACCTCCTACCCCCTACCCATTATACACATCTTCCTTGATGTCAAATAAGGTTATTGGATCGGGATTAGTTAATTCTGCACCCTCTTGATAGTTTGCGAGGATATTAACCAGACACAGCCAGCTGGCAGGATCGTTAAACTCGAAAGCCCTGTCAGGGGCTTAACAAACAGTCATGAAAATGACTGAATGTGAATAACCTCCGGTGCAACCGGAGGTAGGCAGTTTCTCCAGATGTCAAGCCCTGAAGGGCCTTGATATAGTTGCATTTTAAGGTCAGAATTTGTACCTTGCTCTTGTCTCGTTGTATTTTAAACTTAATCTCTGCCACAATGTCAAGTTATCGTCAATTGCTGTATCATATCGTATTCAGGACTAAAAACAGCAAGCCTTCAATAAAACCAGAGCATGCTGACCAGCTATTCTCTTACATTACAGGGATAATAAAAAACAAGAATAGTCACCTTTACCGAATAAATGGGACCAAAAATCATTTGCACATACTGACCGATCTTCACCCCTCATATGCACTTTCAGATTTCATAAGGGAGTTAAAAGTTTCAACTTCAGTGTGGATGAAAGAAAGCGGACTCTTCCCGTGCTTTGAAGGATGGGCTGATGGATATGGATCTTTCACATGCTCATATATGGATCTGGGAGATCTTATAGACTATATCAAAAACCAATCGGAGCATCATAAGAAGAATAGTTTTGTGGAGGAGTACAGGAACCTGATAATTCAATCCGGGATAAAGATAGATGAGAGGTATTTCCCTTAGACAGTATATTCAGCTCCTTCAGAGCTGACAATCATGAGGAGATCAGCCACCCCCGGTTTGCACCGGGGGTTATTCACATCGCACCACTATCCGTGGTGCTCTTGTTAAGCCCTGTCAGGGTTACGGATTATGTTGCCAGTCAGGGAATAAGGGTTGCAAAGGGGATTATACAGATCCGACATAATAAAGAATCAGGATATATATTGTAAATCAACAAATATTATATTCAACACATTAAATGTATGCCCTGTAACAATATGATATTTACAACAATGAACGTAAAAAGTCTTAAAATATAAGATGTGAATAAAGGGTAGCTGCCCCCGGTGGGGGTTAAAAAGTACAGTTCATTAGCCCCCCTTCAGGGGGCGGGGGCAATTTCACTGTTTTCAGCTCAGTTTTCTCGATTACCTTATAAACCGGATAAGGGCTATATCCCATTCCCCACTGGGGCACAAGGTAACGATCGAGATAATTCCATGTCATTAACCCGTCATTCGACTGCGGTTCAAGCAGAT
Organism: uncultured Bacteroidales bacterium; assembly: GCA_963732115.1. GTDB lineage: Bacteria > Bacteroidota > Bacteroidia > Bacteroidales > VadinHA17 > LD21. Next base: position 41,020 of record CAVSYN010000026.1, on the reverse strand, counting down.
ATGCAGCAAGATTTGCGAGAGGCTGGGCTGTTCTGATAACAATGGTTCCGGCAGGAAATGCCATGCTTTCCTCTAAAAACTTTCCTTTAATAGTATTTGTATAGTGCCCCTGATTTAGTCTCGGCGCTCCTTTCAGTTCACTGATCTCAAACTTCTCAACATCAATCTTTACAGGTTCCGTAAGCTTTTCCAGCTTTATGCCTTGTATCCTCAGAAGTTCAATTACTTCAGGGTCATTCACCGTCAGCAGATAGGCAAACGGGAATTTCACATTCTTCGACGGATAGTAGTCAATAAGATAAGGTATTGTCACTGTTTTCTGACGGTCGCTTTTCTGGAATCTTCTCCTTCCGTTTGTATCCGTAACCAGCTCAGCTTCATATGTCTGTATTGTAACCTTCTCCGGAGCCGGTCTTACTTTATATTCAATTGCGAATGAATCTGTAACAGCCGGATTTAATCCCCTTTGGATAGTTCTTTTATCAGTTTCCTTAAGCATATTCTTTATCTCATTTTTATGAAGTGAAACATATTCGGCCAGCGAATGGATAAGAAAATAACAACCCTTCACCCTCGATTCAAAATCGGCATAAACATAATTCTCATTCAGGATTCCAAGCCGGTTGCGCAAACCATAATAGTTGCTCATATACCGGGGCTCTGATGCATCGTAAAACCAGCCATTTTCAGGCTTCATCATATCATTGAATTCGCCGTAAAAACAATTCTCAACATGATATTTTTTCAATAGTGTTCCCGACATTTCCGGGATCATTTTATCACGCATATAATAAATAAGGGAATTATCTCCGTTTGGATTTACCATCCACGTAAAAGTGACAGGTTCAACATGATATGATCCATCAGTTGTATGGCAGTCCATGAATACTGACGGATCCCATTTATTGAACACTTTTGAGATCGCTGCCCTGACCTCGGGCGATTCAGCCTTCATTGCGTCCCTGTTAAGATCAAGGAACTGCCCGTTGTACCTCTGTCCTACCCCGTTCAAAGGACCGTTCTGGTAGGTCCTGTTCGCCGGGGAGATCTGTTCGTTGCCATCAGGATTGAAGTTGGGACACATCAGGAAAACCACGTTCCTGAGGATGTCGGCGTTTTTACCTGACAGTATGTCCCTGGCAAACATCAATACTGCTTCTTTCCCTTCAACCTCGCCGGCATGGATATTTGCCTGGACGTAAATTACAATACGGCTGTCGTTCACGAGGCTCTCCGGTGATTTTGGAAGAGGATTGGCAATAATCAGCAGAGGAACATCCCTTCCTTCAACAGATCTGGCAATAGTTTCGACTCTTATGAATTTTGAGGAGCCTTTCAGCTGTTCAATATAAGTCATAACATCATTGTAATTTGATGTGGATTTAAAACCGGATTTTTCTGCTACAGTCAATAACTCAGGCTGTCCATTTGCCTGACTGATAATAAAAAACAGGATTATTGAAATTGTAATAAGTTTTTTCATGCTATAATTTTTCAAAAGAGTAAGGCAATAATAGTTTATTTTCCAATGGAAGATATCTGATATTGATTTTAAAATTTTGAGAAAAAAAGACAACTAATAAACTAATCAGTTTTTTCACCACGGGGTAACACGGAGTTTCACTGTGCAAACCACTGTTTAAACCTATTAGTAATTTAGGCTGTGTTACTCCGCGAAACTCTGTGTGACTCAGTGGTTAAACATCAAATTAACCTAGAATTTACCCTCCTGATTTAAAGTATTAATCCAAGAAATTTAACGAAGATTATAAAACGTTGGTTAAATCAAATTAATTTACTTAAATTTGCAGCCTTAATTTTAAATAATATCAATATGAACAAAGGAACAGTAAAATTTTTTAATGTATCAAAAGGATTCGGATTCATTAAAGATGCAGATTCAGACAACGAATATTTCGTTCATGCAACAGGTCTGATCGACAAGGTTAAAGAGAACGATGAAGTTACATTCGAGCTCGCTGAAGGGAAAAAAGGAATAAATGCAGTGAATGTAAAACTAGCATAGATTCAGCACATCAAAGTTTTAATCAGGAGGTTGCTTATGCAACCTCTTTTTTTCTGGTTGCAAGTCTCTCGTTACTGGTTGCTCGTTATTTTGCATTCCAATTTAGCTCCACATACTGTATGAATTTATTGATTCTCTTCCCCAGAGCATCATACTCAGGAATTAATTCACTAAAATCCGATAAATCCGGATATAACTCTAAAATCATTTCTAATTGGCTGTATGTCTCATCACAAGATGATTGAGCGTAAGTCAGAAACTTGATAACTTCAGGTTTATATCTTTTTCTTCCATATCCTTCTGCAATTTGATCTTTGATACTCTTGGAAGAACGTCTAACCTGACTTCCTTGTTCATAAAGCTCAAATGGGGGTAATTCCAATGAGGCAAGATGAACTCTTTTGGCCAATGCAAATGAAATCTGATAAATTTCCAGATCCTTATAATTACTCATTAAATTAAAAAAACAAAATTAACAGCGAGAATAAAGTATTAAAGATACTATATTTAAATACAACAAGCAACAACTTTTAATAGCCTAGCTTTTGCTTAAGCTGGCAACCAGCAACCAGCAACCAGCAACAAGAAACAAGCAACAAGTAACAAGTAACATTAAAAAAGAGAAAGAGGCTATTTTTTAATTACAGCCTCCATCTTTCTACTACTATTTATTCTTTTCAGCCTTTTTTGCTTTTTTTTCAGCTCTTTTTTCTTTCAGGGATTTTGTTGCCTGCTTCTTGACCTTACTTTGTTCTTTTGCTTTTTCGTGTGACATGACTCTAAGATTTAATATTTAAACAAGATATTCAAATATAAAAAAATCCTCAGAATAATTGCTTTATTTTTCGGTGTTTATTGATCTTAAAAGAGATCCGGCTTCCTTATCAAGGTACCAGCTGAGTTTCCCATTTGCTGGAAAAACAAGTAAAGCAGGGAACAACTGATCACAGTCGTCTTTGTCAATAACCTTTTTAGCTATTTCTGCCTTATTTCGGCCGGTAACCATAAAAATGATCCGTCCCGCATTGTTTATTACATTGCCGGTAAGTGTGATCCGGTTTTGACCAGTAGCCGGGTTAACTGTTGCAACACAAATCTTATCTGTTCGGAAAAGGTGTTCATTACCCGGGAAAATAGATGCAGTATGCCCATCCTCACCCAATCCGAGCAGAACTGCATTGAGAAACGGCAGACCATTCTTCTTGAAGGTAAAGTCTTTTAATTCGTTCGAATACCGCTCAGCCTCTTTTTCAGGATCATCCTCACCTCTGATCCTGTGAATATTCACCGGAGCACATACAAGTTTCTTTAAAAGTGTCTCCCGAACCATCAGATAATTACTTTCATTGTGGTCGGGGGGAATACAACGTTCATCAACCCAGAAAAAATGGACATTTAACCAGTTTACGGAGTCTGCATATTTTTCGCCAAGGATCGAAAAAAGAAGCTTCGGTGTGTTTCCACCTGAAATCGCAATTGTAAAAAGGGAATTACTTTTGTCTGCTTCCGTAATTTGATTAATAAGTTCAAGAGCCAATGATTCAGCCAATTCTAAAGGCGTTGGAAATATTTTGATAATGTCGCTCATAGCATCTTACAGCTCACAATAAAGTTCCTCGTCGGCCAGGTTTTTGCAGGGATACCTCCATGTCAGACCTTCCCCCTCAATAAGACTGTTTGAAGGTTCAGGACCCCATGTGCCTGCCGCATAGCCATAAACCTTTATGGCTGGATTTTTCTTCCATGCGTTCTGGATAGGTTCAATGAATTTCCAGGCTGTTTCAACCTCATCATCACGGGAATAAAGGGTTGAATCGCCTTTCATAACATCATAAAGAAGACGCTCATAGGCTGAAGGAATCCTTATATCAGCAAGATCCTTATACTGAAAATCCATATTTACATTCTTGACCTTAAATCCGGAACCCGGCTCTTTCATGTCGAATTTCAGTAAAATGCCCTCATTAGGTTGAATTCGGATAATGAGCCGATTTCCTGAAAGTTTGCCTACAACTCTTTGAAACAAGTGGTGCGGTGTGGGTTTAAAATGAATAACTATTTCAACAACGCTGGTTGGCAGCCGTTTTCCTGTACGGATATAAAAAGGTACTTCTCCCCATCTCCAGTTATTAATAAAGAATTTAACGGCTACGTAAGTTTCTGTCCTTGAATGAACATCAACACCTTTTTCGTACCGGTATCCTGTTACACATTCTCCCCTGATGCGGGATGCGGTATACTGACCTCTTATAACCTGTTTGGGAACATCTTCTTCACCAATGGGCTGCAATGACTGAAATACTTTCAGAACTTCATTTCTGATTGCATCAGCTTCGAGAGATGAAGGCGGCTCCATCGCTGTCAACCCCACCATTTGCAGGAGATGATTAGGAACCATATCCCTCAGAGCACCAGCTGAATCATAATATCCTCCTCTGTCTTCAACTCCAATACTTTCAGCAGAAGTTATTTCGACCCTGTGAATGTAATTGCGGTTCCACAACGGCTCAAATATCCCATTCGCAAACCTCGTTACAAGTAGGTTCTGAACAGTCTCCTTTCCAAGGTAGTGGTCAATCCTGTAGATCTGATCCTCGGTGATAAGATCGTGCAAAGTCTTGTTAAGCTTTTGTCCGCTTTCGAAATCATACCCGAATGGCTTTTCGACGATAAACCGTTTGAAACCATCTGCCTGAAAACCCAGGCCTGCCTTTGTCAGGTTTATAGCAATTGCTTCATATAAACTTGGAGGTGTTGCCATATAAAAGATGATATTACCTCCCGTATTGTACGTTGTGCTTATTGTATTTATAAAAAGCTTCAATTCTTCATAATCAGGGGGTGACAGATAATCTATCCTTTGATAATTCAGGTAACTTGTGAAATCATCGATTTTAACCGGATCAAGATCCCTTTCATCAGAATATGTTTTGATAGCTTCTGCTGCATGTTTTCTGAAGTCCACTGAAGTCCATTCTGTCCTCCCGGCACCAAGCAGTGCAAATTTTTCAGGCATCAGGTTTTGATTCCTTAAAGAATAGATAGCCGGAAGAAGTTTTCTGGATGTAAGGTCACCAGTAGCTCCAAAAATTACAAGAATTAGATTATCAGGTCTCTCCATTATCTTTTTTATTTCTTCAGCTGCATAATGCTAAGTTAAATTAAATAACAAACCAAATTCCGAATTTGTTGGTAACGTTTTATATAATCTTCAACAAGAAGGTTTCCAGGTTAGTTTCAAATAAGTCTTGTTACTGGTTCCTTGTTACTGGTTGCTTGTTGTTCGGAAATGACTTTGATAAGTGTCTTCATTTTTGGGATCAAATATTAAAAATGTCATATTAGATTCTATGACTATCAGGAATGAATAACAAAATTTTGGAAAATATTTCTCGCTTCCATGTACTCATCCCCCTTCCCCCTTCTCTTGCAAGCAAAAGAAGGGGGAGAAGCTTTATTAGCCCCTCTTTGCGAAGCAGAGAGGGGTTGGGGTGAGTTCATGAGAACAAATAACTGATTTTCAATTACTTTATTCGTTCTATTATCGATTACCGATACTCATTTCAGATTAAATATCAACCAGCAACCAGTAACAAGAAACCAGTAACAAGCAACATCAATTAACTTAAGTACGGTGGGTATCAGCAGGTATGTTAATTATTAAGTTTATAACTTTTTATGATATTTTATATGTTTTATTAATTTTTATATTAATTTTTGCATCAATTTGAAAGTTTGATTGTATATTTGTCAAAATTTTTTAACCATTGAAGTTAATTAGGAACATGAATTTTTTGTATTTTGGTCGCCAGGTTAACCGGGATTGACTGAGAATGGTGTTTTCACTGGATTAAGGATAACCGTTCTCTGAGCATACAGAGAACGGTTTTTTTGTAAAGAGATAGAATAATTTAAATTGGATTTAATGAAGACATACCGACCCGACAAGGAGGGACTTTACAGGCGGGAATTTGAACATGGGAGCTGTGGAATTGGTTTTGTCGCCCAACTGAAAGGGAAAAAATCACATTCAATAATCAGCCAGGGGCTCGATATATTGAAAAACATGACGCACAGGGGCGCCGAAGGTGCTGACAGCAAGACCGGTGATGGCGCAGGTGTTATGATCCAGGTCCCGAGGGATTTCTATCTTATCCAGGGCTTTTCCCTGCCTCCTGAAGGTCAGTTCGGAACAGGACTTGTGTTCTTACCTCGTGACCAGAATGATGCTGAAAAATGTTCAGAAATATTTCTTAAAATTATAAAGGAAGAGGGTGTAAATGTTATCGGATTCCGTGATGTGCCCCGCAACAATTCAACAATAGGCGAAATTGCACGCTCCGTCGAACCAGATATCAGGCAGATCCTGATAAGTGCCGATCTAAGCCAGGATGACCTCGAGAGGAAGCTCTATATTATAAGGAAAAGAACTGAAAAAGCTATTCGTGAATCTGAAATCAGGCAGAAGCATTTCTTTTATATTCCAAGCCTTTCCACGAAAGTGCTTGTATACAAAGGTATGCTTACATCTATACAGCTTGAAGAGTATTTTTCTGATCTTAAGGATGAAAGATTACAGAGCGCAATTGCACTTGTTCATTCAAGGTTCAGTACAAATACTTTCCCAAGCTGGGACCTCGCCCAGCCATTCAGGGTTCTCGGACATAACGGCGAAATAAATACAATAAAAGGTAACAGGTTCTGGATGCAGGCAAGGGAATCTATCCTGAAATCAGATAAGCTTGGTGATCTTGAAAAAATCTTCCCGATTATTGAACCTGAGAAAAGCGATTCCGCATCACTCGATAACGTGCTTGAATTTCTTATGATGAGCGGTAAATCGCTTCCGTACGCAATGTCCATTCTAATTCCGGAATCTATTAATCTAAAAAATCCCATATCTCCCGAACTGCGCGATTTCTATCATTATCATTCCACATTTATGGAACCCTGGGACGGACCAGCATCACTTATTTTTTCTGACGGAAGATATATCGGTGGTATGCTCGACCGGAACGGTTTACGACCTTCCAGGTATGTAATTACAAACAACGATCTGATTGTGATGGGATCCGAAACAGGAGTGCAGGCATTTGCCCCTGATGAAATAAGGGAAAAGGGGAGATTAAAACCAGGTAAGATGCTGCTCGTCGATACCGTGGAGGGTAAGGTTTATTATGACCAGGAACTTAAAACAAAACTGGCAAATGACTACCCGTATGGTAAATGGATTGCGCAGAATATGGTTAAGCTTGAGGAGATTGAAACCGGCCAGGTTGTTTCGCCTGAACTCGGAAGCCAGTATAAGAAATACGTGACTTCATTTAACTACTCCCTTGAGGATATTGAAAGAATCATCAAGGAAATGGCAGCAACTCGGGAAAGAGCCTATAGGCTCGATGGGAAATGATGTTCCGGTTGCTGTTCTCTCAGGGAAACCTTACCGGCTTTTCAATTATTTTAAACAATTGTTTGCTCAGGTAACAAATCCCCCGATCGATCCCATCAGGGAAGAGCTTGTAATGACCCTTTCGGGCTATCTTGGATCACTTCAGCAGAATCTTCTGGACGAATCGCCCCATCACGTAAAGATGGTTAGATTCAGGAATCCTGTAATTTCAAATACTTATTTTCAGGTTGTAAAAAACCTGAGGTATAAAGGCTTTTCAGCCGCTAACCTGCTGATGCATTTTGATGCCATGAAAGGAGCGGAAGGATTGAAATCAGCGGTTGAGCAGCTCTGTTCAGATGCCGAAAAAGCGGTGGATGAAGGCAAGAACTATATCATTCTTTCCGACCGTGGCATTGATGAGAATAAAGCTCCTGTTCCTTCACTGCTCGCCGTTTCAGCAGTCCATCATCATCTTATTGAAAAGCGCAAGCGAATGCAGATCGACATCGTTGTTGAATCGGCTGAACCACGTGAAGTAATGCATTTTGCTCTGTTATTCGGTTATGGTGCCAGTATCATTAACCCTTATATGAGCTTTGCAATTATCGATAAGCTGGTAAAGGATAAGGCCATTCAGCTCGATTACCAGAAAGCTGAAGAGAACTATGTTAATTCTATAAATAAGGGTATTCTGAAGATCATGTCCAAAATGGGAATCAGCACCCTTAGAAGCTATCGCTCATCGCAGATATTTGAGGCAGTCGGCATTAATCCGGAGGTAATTGATAAATACTTTGCAGGAACAACATCAAGGATTGGCGGAATAGGAATGGAAGAAATAGCTGAAGAGATATTGATCCCGCACAGGAAAGCCTTTGAAGAAGACCCGCTGGCTGAGATTCTTACAGAAGGTGTTTATGCCTTCAGAAAACTGGGAGAAAAGCATGCATGGAACCCTGAGACAATTTCACTGCTCCAGTGGAGCACAAGAAACGGGGACAAGGACAAATTCAGGGAATACTCACGGCAGGCTGACAGCGACACAACATTGCCACTGTTTATAAGAGGTTTGCTCAGGTTCAGAAAGAATCCAATCCCTGTGGATGAGGTTGAATCAGCAGAAAGAATAATGAAACGATTCGTTACGGGAGCCATGTCATTTGGGTCGATCAGCCGTGAAGCCCACCAGACAATTGCCATTGCAATGAACCGAATTGGCGGCCGAAGCAATACCGGCGAAGGAGGAGAAGATCCTGAACGATTTAAACCGCTTCCGAACGGAGATTCTGTAAGAAGCGCTATAAAACAGGTCGCCAGCGGACGATTCGGGGTAACAACTGAATACCTCGTGAATGCCGATGAGATTCAGATCAAAATTGCACAGGGAGCAAAACCCGGAGAAGGTGGACAGCTTCCGGGACATAAAATTGACAAGATCATTGCAAAAACGAGATACTCAATACCCGGAATTACTTTAATATCGCCACCTCCTCATCACGATATTTATTCAATCGAAGATCTTGCACAGCTGATATTCGATCTTAAAAATGTTAATCCAGAGGCAAAGATCAGTGTAAAGCTGGTTTCTGAAAGTGGTGTTGGAACAATTGCAGCAGGTGTGACAAAAGCCGGAGCAGATCTTATCACAATAAGCGGCTACGAAGGCGGAACAGGTGCAAGTCCTTCATCGTCAATCAAGCATGCGGGCGTTCCACTTGAACTTGGGCTGGCTGAAACTCAGCAGACCCTGGTAATGAATAACCTGCGAAGAAGGGTCATTCTTCAAGCCGATGGCCAGTTGAAAACTGCCAGGGATGTAATTATTGCTGCATTGCTTAGGAGCTGAGGAATTTGGTTTTTCAACTTGTGCCCTTATTGTGCTGGGGTGTGTGATGATGCGTAAATGCCACCTGAATACCTGTCCGGTTGGAGTTGCAACCCAGAATCCTGAACTCAGGAAAAGATTCATGGGTAAAGCTGACAATCTGGTCACTTTCTTCAGGTTCCTTGCGGAAGATGTTAGAGAACACCTGGCCGAAATGGGATTCAGGAGCATGGATGAGATAATTGGCCGTCTTGATCTGCTGGAACGAAATCCGGAAGTTGACCACTGGAAAACGAGAAAACTCGATCTGTCAGGTATGCTTAAACTTCCTCCCGAAGCAGAAAAAAATGAAATGCATTGCATTGAGAGACAGAAAAACAAGCTTGCCAGTGTGCTTGATGTTGAACTCATAAATGAAGCCGCAAGAGCAATTACGGAAAAAGAACCTGTGCTGATCGAACGGAGCATTAAAAACACTGACAGGACAACAGGAGCTATGCTTTCAGGCCGGATTGCAAAACTATATGGTTCCGCAGGCTTGCCCGACGGGACTATCAAATGCAGATTTAAGGGTTCAGCAGGACAGAGCTTCGGAGCATTCCTTGCCTCAGGCGTTGAGCTTTTTCTTGAAGGAGATTCAAACGACTATCTTGGAAAAGGATTGTCAGGAGGAAGAATAATAGTGGTTCCTCCCGCCGGGTCGACATTTGATTCCGACAAGAACATAATTATAGGTAATACAGTTCTTTACGGAGCCACAAGCGGTGAAATTTACATCTCCGGAGTTGCCGGGGAACGGTTTGGTGTACGCAACAGCGGAGCCATAGCGGTAGTCGAAGGGGTCGGTAATCATTGTTGTGAATATATGACAGGAGGCCGGGTAGTTGTCCTTGGGTCAACCGGAAGCAACTTTTCGGCAGGTATGAGCGGCGGAATAGCATATGTATTCAATGAACATGGTAATTTCGACTATTACTGCAACATGGGGATGGTTGAACTGTCACTGGTTGAAGATCTTAGCGATATTGATGAGCTTAAAGATCTTATAAGCAGGCATTTCAAATATACAAACAGCAAAAAGGCAAAAATGATCCTTGATGATTTCAACAGGTTTCTTCCAATGTTTATAAAGGTAATCCCCTATGATTATAAGAAAGTACTTCAGGAGCAAGAATTGGAAGAACTGAAAAAGAAAATCGCCAATGTGGAGATTGATGTGGAAATCGGGTCATAACCTGGGCTTTAGCCCGAAACATCTTACTAATATGAACCTTTTATTATATACAGAATTTAATGGGTGATATAACAGGATTTTTAAAGATCCGGAGGAAAGAGGCGGGTAACCGGCCAATAAATGAGCGGATCTGCGATCACAGTGAAGTAGAGCAGGTATTGAACAGTGAGGACAGGATGCTTCAGGCATCAAGGTGCATGGATTGCGGAATACCCTATTGCCACTGGATCTGTCCTGTTGATAACCTGATCCCGGAGTGGAATGATCTCCTGTTTAAAGGTGAATGGAAAGCAGCATACGAAAGACTGAGCGCAACAAATAATTTCCCTGAGTTTACCGGCAGGATATGCCCTGCATCATGCGAACATGCATGTGTTCTGAACATTGGACAGGAGCCTGTAACAATCCGTGAAAATGAGGTTGCAATAGTTGAAAGAGCCTTTTCTGAAGGATATATTAAGCCTGTAATTCCGGTCAGGAGAACAGGAAAAACCGTCGCTGTAATAGGAAGCGGGCCCTCAGGGCTTGCCGCTGCCGATCTGTTAAATAAGGCCGGACATATCGTCACACTCTTTGAGAAAGATGAAAAGCCTGGCGGACTTCTCAGGTTCGGAATTCCCGATTTTAAGCTCAGCAAGGCAGTCGTCGAAAGGCGTGTTGAACTTGATGGTGAAAGAAGGACTGATGGTCAGAACAAACACAATGGTTGGACGTGATATTTCTGCCAAAGAGCTTGTCAGTCAGTTTGATGCAGTTTGCATTGCGATTGGAGCCGGTCATCCGCGTGATCTTGATATTGAAGGCCGGCAGCTCAATGGTATACACTTCGCAATGGAATTCCTGAGCAATCAGAACAGGATAAATTCCGGTTTTATTCATTCCAACGGCAATAAAATAAGTGCTGAAAATAAAAAAGTTCTGGTAATCGGGGGTGGTGATACGGGATCGGATTGTGTTGGTACGGCAATCCGCCAGAGAGCTGCCAGCGTTACCCAGATTGAAATTCTTTCAAAACCGCCTGTGCTTAGAACTCCTGATAATCCGTGGCCCTATTACGGGAAAGTTCTGAAAACAACAACCTCGCATGAGGAGGGCTGTGAAAGAATCTGGAACCTGTCCACCCTTAGGTTTACAGGTGATGGCAACAGTATTAAAGGAGTTGAGGTTGAGGATGTGGAATGGGAATCAACTTACGGAAAGCTCTCAATGAAACCAGTTCCGGGCACCCGAAGGATAATTGAAGCTGACTTTGTGCTTCTTGCCCTGGGATTCGTTCATCCGGTGCTGGATGGTTTATTGTCAGAACTGGAGGCGGAACTTGATGACAGAAAGAATATTAAAGTAGACACTTCGCAGAAGACAAGCATTCAGAAGGTTTTTGCTGCAGGTGATTCCGTCGAGGGTGCAAGCCTCGTTGTGAATGCAATTGCTTCGGGAAGAAAGGCTGCAAAAGAGATTGACAGGTTCCTGAGAAACCCCCCAACCCCCTAAAGGGGGCTTTAGCCAAATACATAAAGAACCCCCCTTCTTCGCCTTCGCGTAGCCGCTACGGCGTGCAAGGCAGGGGGAAGGGGGGTGAAACTTCCACAGAGGTTCAGGAGTTTAAAATTCCTTATCAGCCATGGCTCTCATACCTTTTACGGTATCAACAAGCCTGCATAAATTCAGAACGATACCCCTCTTCATCATCACCCCTTGCAGACCGGGCAAGCTTTTCAACCTGATCAAGTGTTGAACTTCCCTTGAATTCCGAGTTCCTGAGGATCATCCCAAATTCCGAAACAGCAGCTGCAAACTTTAGATTATCCGATGCATCCTCCATGTCGTTAATGTAATCCTTAACCGGTTTTTCATAGAGCATGCTTGTATTTCCGTCAGGTTTTTTGTAACGGACTTTTATTGTCAGGTACTCATCCGAATAGTTACCTTCAGAAGTAGTTGGAGTTCTTTTCGAACCCTGATACTTAAGAGGATCGATGGAAGGTATTCTTTCATCCGACCCTGCAGGAACTATCTCATAAAGTGCTGTCACATTGTGGCCTGACCCCATTTCACCGGCATCTTTGCGATCATCATTGAAATCTTCATCATTCAGAAGTCTGTTCTCGTAGCCGATAAGCCTGTACGACTGAACCTTCACAGGGTTGAACTCGATCTGGAATTTCACATCCTTTGCAATCGTAAAAAGCGTACCTCCGAATTCTCTGACGAGTACTCTTCTTGCCTTCCTGGAGATTATCAATATATGAGTAGTTCCCATTTCCCTTGTCTGCAATTATTTCCATTTTATCATCCTTGATATTTCCCATTCCGAAACCAAGTACGGTCATGAAAATTCCCCGATCACGGTTCTCCTCTACCAGTCTTTCAATTCCTCCGTTACTTGATTCGCCCACATTAAAGTCACCATCCGTAGCAAGGATAATCCTGTTGTTCCCGCCTTTGACAAAGTTTTCAGAAGCTTCGGAATAAGCGAGCTTTAAACCAGCACCTCCGGCTGTTGAACCTCCTGCCTCCAGGTTATTTATTGCATTCATTATCAACTCTTTCCTGCTGCCAGGCGTCGATTCAAGAACCAATCCTGCTGCTCCTGCATATACAACAATGGCAACACGATCCTCAGGTCTTAATTCATTAACAAGAAGTCCGAATGCCGATTTAAGTAGTGGAAGCTTGTTAGGCATATTCATTGATCCGGATACATCAATAAGGAATACAAGATTTGAAGGGGGAAGCGACGATTTTTCAATCTTTTTACCTCTTAGTCCCACAAGCAATAACTGATGTCTGTTATTCCACGGGCAGCCTGCCAGTTCGGTATAAACCGAGAATGGATGTTCACCCCTTGGTTCAGGATAATCATACTTAAAATAGTTGATCATTTCCTCAACCCTTACGGCTTCAGGAGGGGGCAAAACACCACTGTTGATAAACCTGCGGATGTTTGAATATGAGGCATTGTCAACATCAATGGAGAATGTCGATAACGGATTGTTCTTCACATTTTTAAAACCGTTTTCATTAACTCCGGCATATCCCTCCGTATTAAAATTATTATTGTAGCGTTGAAAAGACCGTCTGGAGTCATAACCTGCATATGAAGCAGCGGCCATTGGGTACGATTTTGATGCCATATCCTGTTTCTTTCCGTATCCGGTGACCACCATCTCTTCAAGTGCAACTTTTTCCTCTTTCATCGTGATATTGATCACAGTTCTCTCGCCGATATTCTCATTTATTGTTGAATATCCCACCATGGAAAATACGAGCACTTTATCCTCGGGACCTACACTTATTTTATAGTTCCCGTTCGAATCAGTAATTGTTGCCATTTTACCGTTTTTTACCTGAACACTTACGCCTGCGAGCGGCTGACCCGAGCTATCAAGTACCTTCCCGGTTATAATCCTGGTTTGGGTGAATGCAATCATTATTGCTCCCAGAACAAGTATTGCCAAGACTGAAATTTTGCTTTTCATAATTTCTGATTTTAAGTTAAATGTTTCTCATAGGATGCAGCATATCCTGGAAATTCCATAAACCAGCAAGAAATTTTTACATTTGGATTAACTTTGATATTTAAAGGTGTGAGGGACGAGGTACGCGGTGCGGGGATTAAAATGTAAATCCGTAATGGATCAACCTGCCTGATGATAATTAAGATTAGCAAGAAAAAAGCTGTCCGATAAGAAAGATATTGATCTCATTCTGGAATTCCGGTCAGGAGGTGATCTGAAGATCCTTGGGGAGCTTTACTCGAGGTATATGCACCTGGTTTACGGGGTTTGCCTTAAATATCTGAAGGACAGGGAAGAATCGAAGGACGCTGTTATGCAGATTTTTGAAAAGCTGATAATTGAAATTCCAAAACATAATATAGAAAACTTCAGAAGCTGGTTACATGTTGTAACAAAGAACTATTGCCTTATGCAGCTTCGGTCGGACAAATCAGAGAACGAAAGAATTATCTGAATGGATAAATGACCCTGTGATTTTTATGGAATCTGTCGTTGATTTGCATCCATTAGATAAAGATGAAGATTCAGGGTCAATCGATAAGGCTCTGGAAGATTGTATCGAAAGATTGAAAGAGGAACAGAAAATATGCATCAGACAGTTCTATTTTGAGAACAGATGCTATAATGAGATCGCAGCAGATACAGGTCTGGACATTAAAAAAGTGAAGAGTTATCTTCAGAACGGGAAAAGAAATCTGAAACTTTGTCTTGAAGAAAAAAATGTCAGAAAAAGATAAAAATATTAAAAATGAGCTCTCTGATTTCCTGCGATACCAGGGAAATGAAATTGACAGATAAGGAGAGAAATGCTTTCGAAAGGGAGCTTCAGAAAGATCCCTTTGCCAGTGAGGCATCCGAGGGTTTTGACGAGATTGGGCCGGGACTTGCAGAATCTGATATTTCAGAGCTCCAAAGACAAATCAAGAAAAGAACTTCGGGAAAACAGAGGGTACTCTGGTATCGTATCGCAGCATCGGTTGCTGTCTTGATGATCCTATCCTCTATTTTTATAGTAATTGAAATGAGGAAACCTACTGACCAACTGGCCTATTCTCCAGCTGTCGCTCCTCAACCTTCAAAAGAAGTCAAGGTTACACAGGAACCTGAAAAAACTGCTGAGCCATCTGTACAAAAAGAGTCTGTCCTGATTAAGCAGGAGAAGGTTAAAACAGCACCCTCTGAAGTCAAAAAAGTTGAGCCTAAACAGGAGAAAAGTGAAGAAATCCACGAACGAAGTCATTTCTGCTGATAACCAGGCTGCTGCACAAATAGCAAGGGCAGAGGAACCTGAAGAAGCGATGGCAAAAGGAAGAGCTATGGCGGCAAAACCTGGTCTGGTCAGAACAACGCAAGTAGCTTATTCGATGATCAAGGGAAGGATCATTTCATCTGAAGACAACAAGCCTATCCCTGGTGCAAGTGTTACTGTAAAAGGTACACGCACCGGAACAGTTACTGATACAGGCGGCAACTTCAGTCTTGCAGCCGAAGAGGCCCGGAACAGATTCCTCGTTGCCTCCTTCGTAGGCATGGAATCAAAGGAATTCAAAGCTTTACAGGATTCAGCCATTGAAATAAAACTTCAACCTGCTATATCAGCCCTTAATGAAATAGTTGTGGTAGGCTATGGTGCAAAAGGAAATGAGACCGAAAAAGAATATGAAGCAACTGGTTACACTCCGCCACAGCCTGTAAACGGGAAAGCCAGTTTTGACAAATATATACAAAACCAGATAAGAAGACCTGATACTGTCACTGCCGGACAAAGAGTCGTAGTCGTTCTGAATTTCATTGTTGATGTGAATGGGAGAATAGACAGTTTGAAAGTCATAAGAAGTCCCGGAAAGATCTTTTCCGATGAAGCACTCCGGCTCATTAAGGAAGGTCCTGCATGGAAACCTGCAGAGCAAAACGGGAAAGCAATCAGCGATGAGGTCAGGATCAGAATTGTATTTAAATAAGATAAGAAAGAGGCTGTTTTAAAAGAAGTTTCTTAGATTATTCCCCCTTTGTGCGACTTTGTGTTGTACTTTGTGATCCTTTGTGGTTCAATGATTTAAGATTAACCACTAAGGAACACTAAGGTTAACACTAAGGTTCTCAAAGAACTTTTGAGACAGCTTCTTTCTAATTTTATTTTCTGGTATTCTTTTATCAGTAGTTAAAAGTAGTTACATTTATTCGTTTTGATTTCCATATTTCATCCTTAACCTGATGAGCATGCTGAGAAGGATCATATATCTGTTTCTCTTTTTGCACTTACCGCAGAACCAATTTTCTTCTGCCAGACTATTGATACCACATCATTCAGGATGAACTCAAGGTTAAGCTTTTACTCGTTCGAGAAGGAAGGAGAAATGATATTGCATATCCCTCTGTCACAGTCACGGAGAAATCTTTCTGTTCTTTTGAAAATAAATGACAAGGAATTCGGAATCTGGAAAGCCTTAAAAGGAATCAAAATAATACGCCTCCCTTTCTCAATTGATATGGTACCCGGACAATACTCTGTAGTTGCCGAGATCACATCATCAAACAGATCCCGATACAAGGCTACCTCAATCCTGACAATACTCAACTTCAAATCTAACGAGGTAAAAACCGACCGGCTTACAGGCGGACTGATCGTCAGCAAAAGGATTTTCTTTCCATTCGGATTTTATTGTTATTCACCTGTTTATCCGACGCTCCCGGAAGAAGAAGCTGTCAAAGGATTTAATGTGATCTCTCCTTATCAGAAGATACTCCCTGCTACACTGAGCGAAAGGAAAACCTATATGGACAGGTGTGCCCAGCTTGGAATGAAGGTGCATTACAACCTTCTCTCAGTCTGCGGAGGAGGAGGTGTAGGTTCAAAGTTGGAAAGCATTACCGAGGAGCAGAAAATGGAGATGCTAATATCCGAAATCAAGGCCTTTATGGATCATCCGGCCCTCCTTGCATGGTACATCGCGGATGAGCCAAACGGGAATAAAATACCACCGGGACAACTGGAGACCATCTACAATACAATCAAGGCGATTGATCCCTGGCATCCGGTTTCTGTGGTTTTCATGGCTCCATTTCTTAATTCAAAGAAGTATGAAGATGCCCTCGACATTGTGATGGCCGATCCCTACCCTGTTCCGAATAGTGCCATTTCACAGATCGGGGACGTCACAACCCAGCTTAAATCAGCATTCTACGGAAAAAAGCCGGTATGGATAGTTCCGCAGGCCTTCGGAGGCAGTGAATGGTGGGGCCGGGAACCTTCAGTAAATGAAATAAGATCAATGACATACCAGGCAATAGTCAACGGGGCCAGCGGAATCCAGTATTTTGTAAGGCAGGGATTGAATTCATTCCCGAAATCCACTGCAACATGGAATGAGTGCGGGAGAATGGCGCTCGAAATAGCCGAGATCACACCCTGGCTTTTGTCCGATGAAGAAACTATACCTGTAAGGACAAACTCGCGGAACGTAGCTGTGACCTCAGCTTTGCACGACGGACAGCTTTTACTGATTGCAGTGAACAATGCCAATTCACCTGTGAAGGTTAATATTTCTGCAATCGGGCTGTCCGGAACGACTGCAAAAGTACTTTTTGAGAACCGGTCAGTTCCAGTATACTCTGGCACTTTCTCAGATTTCCTGCCGGCTTTCGGATCGCAGGTATATCTTATAATTACAAAGCCTGAGAAAGAACAACCAATACAATATAAAGGGAACCTTGTAAAGGATCCGGGATTTGAGGATATTACGAGTCCGGGTGTTCCGGCATCATGTTATGCATGGAACGAAGGCGACAGAGGTGCAACTTATTTCCTCGATTCAAGAGAACATTTTGAAGGAAATCATTCACTAAGGCTTGTCACCCCGCAGAAAGACTGCGGATGCAGATTAAGGTTCTTTCCGATAAACATAGCTAAGGGGAAGAAATATGTTCTGTCAATATGGGCTAAAACTGAGGATGAGGTTCAAAATCCTCGAGGTAATTCTGAAGGAGCTCCGATTTTTGAACTGGGACTGGGAGATTATGGCGGGAATCAGTTTAAGCCGGGCAGTGACTGGGAGAAATTTGTAACATATGTTACAATTCCATCAGACACAATTCCTTCACCCAGAGCCAATGTAGTACTCAGGATGCCTGGAAAAGGGACAGCCTGGTTCGATCTGCTGGAGGCTTTTGAAGCGGTTGATATTAACAGAAGCATAAATCCGGAAATTTTAAACAACTACCCCCAAACCCCCCAAGGGTGGCTTAATTAAGGCAGTGTTTAACTTGTAACTGATTATTTATCAAATATATAACAACAATATGAATAGAATTTTCATTACTTTTTTCGCTATTCTCCTCCTTTTCTTCATAGGATGTACAGATAAAAAAGAGAACGTAAACTATCATGGAAATCCTGAACCATTAAAACCAAATGCATATATTAAATTACCACTGGGCGCGATAAAACCTGAAGGCTGGCTTAAATCCCAGCTTCAGGCACAGGCTGAGGGCCTTACCGGCAACATTGACGATTTCTGGCCCGATCTTGTTAACTCTTCCTGGAGAGGAGGCGAAGGAGAAGCCTGGGAAAGAGGACCCTATTACCTCGACGGACTTGTTCCTCTTGCTTATTTGCTTGATGATCAAAAACTCATTACCAAGGTTAAGAGCTGGATAGAACCTATTCTTACCAGCAGCAGCGATACGGGCTGGTATGGTCCTGCAAAGAACAGGGACAGATGGCCACTTGCTGTAGCCAACAAAGTGCTGATGCAATATTATGAAGCGACTAACGATAAACGGGCTATAGAAGTTTTGAAAAATTATTTCATGTATTTGCATAAGACTCCTCCCGACTGGCCGGACAAAGAATGGCGTGGTGTCAGGGCGATGGAAAATGCGGTAACCGGTTACTGGTTGTACCGGCAAACCAGGGAGCCATGGATACTTGATGTCGTGAAGTCAATTCAGAATAACAGCTTCGACTGGACAACCTACTACGAGAAGTTTCCCTGGGATTCAGCTGCTTCAGCTGATAAAAAAATACCTCTTAACTGGGGTCCCGAGGGTCTGACAGCACACGTTGTAAATAATGCCATGGCAATCAAATACCCGGGCTTATGGTATCAGCAGTCCGGTGATGAAAGATTTAAGAAAGCAGTTTTCGACGGAATCAAAAAGTACGACCATAATCACGGCCAGGCAGGTGGACGGTTTTCAGGTGATGAGCATCTCTCGGGCAAAAGTCCTGACCGGGGTACAGAACTCTGTTCAGTTGTAGAGTATATGTATTCACTTGAAGAGCTCTATGCAATATTTGGCGACAACAGTCTCGCCGACCGGCTTGAACTGCTGGCATTCAATGCGTTGCCAGGCACAACGACTGCCGATATGTGGGCACATCAGTATGACCAGCAATCAAATCAGGTTCTGGTAAATGGCGATGAAAGGCCCTGGAGTACCAACAGGAATTTTTCCAATATTTACGGGCTGATGCCGAATTTTGCCTGCTGCCTGGCAAATATGCACCAGGGTTGGCCAAAATTCACAGAGAGTCTCTGGATGGCAACAAATGACAATGGACTTGCAGCAGTAGCCTACAGTCCGTCAACGGTGAAAGCTATGGTAGGCAATGGAAAAGAAGTCGTTATAAAGGAGGAAACAGATTATCCCTTTAACAGAAAAATCAAATTTAAAATAATTACTCAAAAACCTGTGAGGTTCACCATTTACCTGAGAATTCCCGGATGGGCAGAAAGCGCCAATATTAACTATAAAGGCAAAACAATAACCGGAAACAGCGGTACCGATGTCAGGCTTTATGCCCGCTGGGATCCGGATGAAGAGATTACAATGGAGATACCTATGAAGATCAGGGTTGAAACCAGGTATAATAAATCATTGTCTGTTCTCAGGGGCCCGCTTTACTTTTCGCTTAGAATTGATAAAGAATATAAAAGTATAAAGATCAACTATGATAACTATGCTTATAAGGGTAGCGTCGACTGGGAAATCGATCCTGTAAGTCCGTGGAACTATGGCCTGATGATCGACAAAACCAACCTTGACAGAGGAATTAAACCAGTTGAGAATGAGGTTAGTAAATACCCGTTTGCTGACAAAGGTGATATGATCTGGTCGTCGGATTCGGCAAAGTATGTTCCCTGGGACAAAGATGCTGCAGTTGTTATCACCACCCGCGGGATGAAGATCCCGGAATGGACACTTAAAAATAATTCAGCCGACATCCCTCCTTTAAGTCCGGTTATACATGAGGGTACTCCGATAATTATAGAGCTTGTGCCTTATGGAAGCGCGAAGCTGAGAATTACCGAATTCCCGGTGATAGATTTAACAAAGATTGTGGATGTAATGCGTTAATTTCTTCCTCTTCCACAGAGTTATTCGAGCGGATCAGTTTTTTCTTTCAGCCAGTTTCTTTCTTCAACCGACAGGAATGGACTCAGCTTATCATAAACTTCCTTATGGTATGAGTTCAGCCAGCTGATCTCCTTCTGGTCAAGCAATGATTTATCGATCAATGATTTATCGATGTAGCATAATGATATTGTATCAAACTTCAGGAATTGCCCGAATTCCGTTTCTTCATCCTCATAGCACAGGATAAGATTCTCGATCCTGATCCCATATTCTCCCTCCCTGTAAACAGCCGGTTCATTTGAAATAAGCATCCCCCGTTCAATTACAGTATTGTTATTCGATGGACTTATGCTCTGAGGTCCCTCATGAACATTCAGACAAAAACCGACCCCATGTCCTGTTCCATGACCATAATTTAGTCCCGAGTCCCAAAGGTATTTCCGTGCCATCATATCGAGCTGGTATCCTCTGGTTCCTGCAGGAAATTTTGCAAGTGCGAGATTAATGTGCCCCTTAAGAACCAATGTGAAGTCCCTCTTTTGTCCGGCCGTTGGAATGCCTACCGGAATTGTTCTTGTTATGTCGGTAGTCCCATCCATGTATTGACCGCCCGAATCAACAAGGAGAATTCCATTATCTGTAATTTCAGAATCAGATCCGCTTTGCGGATCATAATGAGGCAGAGCTGCATGTTCGTTAAAAGCAGCAATTGTAGCAAACGAGGGTCCCAGAAAGTTCTCCTGCCGGGACCTTAACTCCAGGATTTTATCTGCAATGGAAACCTCAGTAAGGTGGAGATTGGCCGACCTGTTCTCAAACCAGAAAAAGAATCGCGTAAGCGCTACCCCGTCTTTTATCATAACCTTCGACAGGTTGTCAATTTCAACTTTGTTCTTCACAGCTTTCAGTCTTGAAGGAATACTTATATCTTCAATAATGTTCAGTTCCTTTGAGATGGAGTTAAACAGGGCAACTGATATTTTTTCAGGATTGATAAGAATTGACTCTTTTCCCTTAATGGCTGATATAATCCCGGCAGTCTCCTCGTATGGCAAAATAACAACACCAAGCTTGTCAAATTCAGCCGCAAGTTTTAAAGGGATCTTTTCCGCATTCACAAATAAAAGAATCTGCTCCATGCTGACAAGCGCAAATGATGTCAGCAAGGGGCTGTATTTCACATCGCTACCCCGAATGTTCAGCAGCCACATGATGTCGTCAAGCGAGGTAAGGAGATGATATCCGATGTTCCTGTCTTTCATGTGTTCCCGAACCTCGGCAATTTTCAATGCTCTCCCCTTTCCGCAAAATTCAACAGGATGATCGAATGCTGATGAATCCGGCATTGCAGGACGGCCGGTCCAAATGTCGGAGATAAAATCACAACTAGTGTTAATCTTAATCTTAAGCGGTTCCAGTTTATTCTTAAGTTTTCTGAACTGGCTTATCGGGAAAATCCTGCCATCCAGTCCTGCCACACCTTCCGGTCTTATGTTTTCGACAAGGAAATCAGTATAATCGTTGCTTTTGTATGCCTCAGGTTTAATAAGAGAGAATCCCGAACCGGCAAGCTGGATACCAGCCTGAATAAAATACCTTGAGTCGGTCCATAATCCTGCAAAAGAATCAGTTATAACGACCGTAGCTGACGATCCGGAAAAACCTGTCAGCCATTCGATTATCCTCCAGTGGTCAGGGATGGTTTCTCCCAGGTGGGGATCAGAAGAAGGTATAATATAAGCATCTATGCCGTCCTTTTGCAAAGCAGACCTAAGTAGGACCAGTCTTTCAACAGACTTATTCACAGATTTTTTATCTCATTTACAAGATTCTGGAGGGTTGATTTTGCATCCCCGAATAACATTCTCGTTTTGTCGTTATAAAAGAGCATGTTTTCAATTGCCGCATACCCTTTGCCCATCCCGCGCTTCATCACTATAATATTTTTGGCATCACGGGCTTTGACTATCGGCATTCCATAAATTGGGCTTGAAGGGTCATCTTCGGCAGCCGGGTTAACAACATCGTTTGCACCAATAACGACGACTACATCCGTGTTTGGAAGATCGGGATTTATCTCATCGCTCTCAACCAGTTGCTCATAAGGTACGTCGGCCTCTGCCATCAGGACATTCATATGCCCGGGCATTCTGCCCGCAACAGGATGAATTGCATATTTAACCTCCACTCCCTTTTCGTCGAGAAGCTTATCGAGCTCATGACATATATGCTGGGCCTGTGCAACAGCAAGTCCGTACCCTGGTACTATCACCACTTTTTTGGAATAGCTGAGAAGAACTGCCGCGTCAGAAATCGAAATTTCCTTTACTGTTCCCCCTGCTCCTTCTGCCGTCTGACCGCCCCCGCCGAAAACACCTACTATTACATTCAGTAATGACCGGTTCATCGCCCTGCACATTAAGACTGTAAGTATCGTCCCTGCAGATCCGACAAGAATACCCCCTGTAAGCATCGCCTGGTTATTATAAAGGAATCCTCCCATGGCAGCGGCAACACCGGTAAATGAGTTCAGAAGTGATATCACAACCGGCATATCGGCTCCGCCGATGGGCATCACAAACAGAACACCGTAAATTACTGCGACAGCAAACATTATATAAACATATACAGATAATTCCGCACTTGCCTGCACATGACGTGTCATTATAAAAACTATAAATCCGATAAGCACTGCCAGGATAGTAAGGTTGACATATTTCATTGCCTTAACCCTCAGATCTCCTATCCACCCGTCAAGCTTTCCGAAGGCTATCATGCTTCCGGCCCATGACACAGTACCGATCATCAACCCGAGCAGGATTGCCAGCACATGTCCGTTTGCCATGCCCGACTTTGCGATCAGCTCGGGACTTACATGCGGAAATTCCATCATTGAAATAAGAGCGGCAGCAGCTCCACCCATGCCATTGAAAAATGACACCAGCTGCGGCATCGCAGTCATCTTTACCCTTTTAGCAATTGTCCATCCGATTGCTGTTCCAATGACAATTGCAACAAGTATTAATGGTATATTGCCAATATGCTCTCCATCTCTCTTGTGAAAAAGTATTGTTGCAATTATTGCAAAACCCATCCCGAATGCCGCAAGGATGTTTCCACGACGCGCGGTAAGCGGATGACTGAGCATTTTAAGTCCGAAAACAAACAGTACTGAGGCAATTATATAAGTAATCTCCAGTATTGAGATCCCGTAAGGGAATTGAGAAATTTCGCTCATCACAGTATTAATTAATGAGTTAGATCCGGTTGATTACTTTTTCTTTTTGAACATCTCAAGCATCCTGTCGGTAACAACAAAACCACCGACGACATTAAGCGTTCCAAGCACTACAGCCAGGAATCCAATTATCATAGAACCAGTGGAACTTGCATGTCCCAAAACTATTATTGCACCTATTATCACGACTCCATGTATCGCATTGGCTCCCGACATAAGAGGAGTATGCAGGATTGCGGGAACATGACTGATCACCTCTATGCCCAGGAATATCGAAAGGATCACTATAAAGATTGCTTCCCGGTTCTGCAAGAAAAATCCAAGTATTTTCTCCATAGTGCATTATTTTATATTAAGTATCTGCCTGACTCTCTGGGATATATATTCTTTCTTATGGACTGCGGTAGTGCCATTGATTATTTCATCTTCCATATTAAGAACCAGATTGCCTTCCTTATCGATCAATATCTTAAGCAGGTTAATAGTATTTGAACCGAACATCCTGCTGGCATCTGTCGACATATCTGAGGGGAAATTTGAGTTCCCGATAATTGTGACTCCGTTAATTGATATTGTTTTATCATTTTCAGTCAGTTCACAGTTGCCTCCCGACGATGAGGCAAGATCCACAATGACTGACCCAGGCCGCATAGCCATTACAGTTTCTTTAGATATAAGTATCGGCGCTTTTTTGCCCGGTATCTGGGCTGTGGCAATTATCACATCCGACACAACAGCCCGGCTCTGTATGAGTTCCTGCTGCTTTTTCTTAAACTCTTCAGTCTGTTCAACAGCATAACCTCCGGCAGCTATATCTTCTTTTGCACCTTCAACCTCGATAAACTTCCCTCCCAGGCTTTTGACTTCCTCCTTAACTGCAGACCGAACATCAAAAACCTCGACAACGGCACCAAGTTTTCTTGCTATGGCAATTGCCTGAAGACCAGCAACCCCAGCTCCCAGAATCAACATCTTAGCAGGCTTGATTGTACCAGCTGCGGACATGAACATCGGAAAGAACCTGGGTAATGAAGAAGCAGCTGCAAGAACGGCCTTATATCCGGCCACAGTTGCCATTGAAGAAAGGACGTCCATCGACTGAGCCCTGGTTATTCTTGGGACCAGGTCAAGTGCCAGTACTGTCAGGCCGCGAAGTCGTGCACGTTCAAGCCAATAACAGTTTTGCGCAGGATTTAAAATTGAACAAATTACCTGTCCCTCCCTGAAAACACTAATATCTTCCTGCAAAGGAGGATTGATTGAAAGCAGAATTGCAGAATCAGAGATAATTTTTTTCCTGTCAGCCACCGCGGCCCCCGCGGCTTGATAAGCAGCATCGGATGCGAAGGCTTTTTCACCGGCACCGGATTCAACAATAACACTGACGCTTAACTTTTTGAGAACAGCAACTTCACCCGGAAGCAATGCGACTCTCTTTTCTGCCCCCGATTCTTTTAGAATGCCTGCTGTCATTGCAAAAACGTTTGAAGTTTGGTGATAAAAATTAAACACCAATATAATAACAATAATTTATTCTTTACCAAAGAAATTGCCAAGCCAGAACTTATTGGCTTCATTCCTTGAATGCATAGCCTTGTTACCACCCCAGCCATGACGTTCGTCGGGATATAGCATGAACTGGAATGATTTGCCTTCTTCCTCCATTTTGGAAATGAGATAAATTGAATTCTGCATATGTACATTATCATCCACATCTCCATGTGTCATATAGAGTTTCCCTTTATATTTCTTAACCCATGTAACTGCTGACCCATCTTTATATCCATCCGGATTGTCCTGTGGAGTATCCATAAACCTCTCCGTATAAATGTCATCATATAAACGGTAATCGGTTACCGAAGAACCGGCAAAACCATGGGTCCAGTAGTCTGCACCTTTGGTCAAAGCAAGGCAGGTCATATATCCACCGTATGAGCTTCCGGTAATGCCCATCCTCGTACCGTCCACATACGGTTTTGTCAGCAGCCATTTCACAGCATCAGCATAGTCAAGTATTTCCCATTTCCCAAGGCAACGGTAAAGGTAATCGAGACCTTTTTTGCCGAAATGACCTGACCCCCTGTGATCAACAGTAAAAGTAATTATGCCGTTCTGTGCATACCATGAAGCAGTTTTCACCCTGCCACCTGTTACCGAAGACATTCTTTGAATCGGGCCCTCCGTATATTGTAAAGACAACAGGATACTTCTTCGATTCATCAAAATTGACAGGATAGGTGATTATAGCCGGCATATCAAACAAACCATCAGAGGTTTTGATCCTGAATAGTTCTGCTTTTGAATTTTTTGAAGGATCAAATGCAGGATGATCAAACTTGTATACCTCCCTGACCTGTTTTCCCTTTTTATCATAAGCTATTATAGATCCGGGAGTTGTTATGTTATTCCATGTATCAACAAAATAACTTCCTTTAGGTGAAATACTTACATTATGTGTCCCGGGACCTTTTGTAATCTGCAAAAGGTCTTTACCATCAAGACCGACTCTGAAAAAATGGTTATCGGTCGATTCAGGTCCCGTGCCTGTAAAATAAACAACCTTTGCGGCCTCATCAACTCTCTCAATGCTGTTTACTCTCCAGTCGAACCCGGTAAGCTGTGAAATCAGCCTGCCATCCCAGCCATAATAATAAAGGTTGTCCCAGTCGGTCCTGTAACTTTTCAGAATAAAACCGCTGCCATCATTCATAACATAAACATTTTCGAAGAATTCAACCCAGGTCTTCCTCGACTCACTGTAGATAGTAGTGAAATCACCTGTTGCCGGATCAGCAAGAATGAATTTCATATCGTTCTGATCGCGGTTAAGCACCTGCATAGCCAGTTTTTTACTGTCAGGAGTCCAGAATGGCCATGCAATATACTGATCAACAGTGTAATCAGTTTTAACCCAGGTCGTCTTTCCGGTTGAAACATCAGCTATCCCCATTTTTACCTTTGGATTCGGATCACCAGCTTTCGGGTATGGAACCTGTTCCAGTTTGCCGTGAATGCCGTCTGCTTCATCAAGACGATTCAGAGTAAATATCGGAACATCGGTTTCATCGGTACGCAGAAAGCAATTTTACTTCCATCTG
This sequence comes from uncultured Bacteroidales bacterium, assembly GCA_963732115.1. Classification (GTDB taxonomy): domain Bacteria; phylum Bacteroidota; class Bacteroidia; order Bacteroidales; family VadinHA17; genus LD21. The sequence goes on along the minus strand of CAVSYN010000026.1, from coordinate 14,329 downwards.
GCGACCACCAGAAAGCCGCATACCTGCTTGGCCTTCCAAGGATCTCTTCCATGTAAACCCAGGAAGAATATCCGTTATAAATCCTGTCAGAAGCATCAAATGTCAACCTTATCTCTTTGTTGTCCTGAAGGTTGTAAATATAAAGATCCTTATTTTTTGTATAAGCAAGTTTTTTCCCGTCGGGCGAAAAACGTGTATTCACCTCAGGCACTTCATTGTTCGTCAGCCTGCGAAGCTCTTTATCTCCTATTGTAAAATAATAAAGGTCATTATCCTTTATAAGGACAACACTTTTCATATCAGGACTGATAACATCAGTAAATCCGATAGCTTCTCCTTTTGGCAATGATTCAGAAAGAACATCCCTCTCCGATTTTTTCGGAGGAACAACAACTTCTTTGCCGGACTTTACATCAACACTTTTGATAACAAGGTTCTTTTGAGCATCAAAAGTCTGTATCAGATAATGAGTATCATCTGCCCAGCCTGTAATTCTCACCGTGTTTCCGCCCCGCTGCGGCATCTGGGAATTCAGATGGCTCACAAATCCAATTGACAAAAACAAAACAATGATGAGTTTAAGGGAGGTAAGTTTTTTCATAATTAAATTATTTTGCATTAAGTAATAAATATCAGAAAGACAAAATTAACTTTTTTCATAAATGAAAACCTGTACAATAAACATTTATAGATGATCTCATGGACTAATCCGGCACAATCGTTACGAAAAGTACTATCTTAGCCGGTTGACTTAAAGATTTTTTCCAATGAAACGTATTCTCTTTATAATTTCAGGCATTTGCCTGTATTTAGTTAATGTTAATGGCCAGACCATTAAATCACCTGACGAATTTCTTGGATATGAGCTCGGTTCCAGGTTTACATTTCATTATAAAGCAGTTGAATATTTCAGGTATGTGGCTGAAGTTTCACCGCTTGCTGAATATCAGAGAATATGGAACCACTTATGAAGGAAGGGTCCTGGGTGTCTGCATAGTTTCAAGCGAAGAAAACCTTTCCAACCTTGAGGAATTAAGGAAAAACAATCTTATAAAAACCGGGCTCACAGACGGGAATTTTACAGGTAAACAGGTCCCTTTTATCTGGCTGGCCTACAATGTTCATGGTAATGAATCGGCAGGTATGGAGACTGCAATGAAAACCCTTTATACACTTGTTACAGGATCATATCCGGGTGTCACCGACTGGCTGAAGAATTGTGTAATTATAATCGATCCATGCCAGAACCCTGATGGCCGTGACCTGTTATGCAATGAGATACCTTAATTCCCAGAATCTTGTTGCCAATCCCGATGGGAATTCCTGGGAACATAACCAGGGATGGCCGGGAGCAAGAGCAAACCATTATATGTTCGATCTAAACCGCGACTGGACATGGCAGACACAGACAGAATCGCGCCAGAGGATTGCCCTGTATTATCAGTTTATGCCTCAGGTCTTTGCCGATTTTCATGAAATGGGAGCTGAATCAACATTCTTTTTTGCTCCGGGTGCAAGACCCTGGCACGAGGTTATTACTCCCTGGCAGCACGAATTTCATACCCTTATGGGAAAAGGCAATGCCTGCTCTCTTTGATGAAAAACTCAAAACTCTATTTTACCAAAGAGAACTATGACCTTTTTTGTCCAAGTTTTGGCGATACATGGCCCCTTTTTAATGGTGCCATCGGCTTTACATATGAACAGGGAGGAGGCGGCTATTCAGGACTGGCAGTTAAAAGAGAGTCTGGTGACACTCTGACACTTAAGAAGAGAATTGATGGTCACTTCACTGCATCAATGGCAACTTTGAAAGTTTCGTATGACAACAGGGAAAAACTAATCACTGAGTTTAATAAATTCTTCAATGAGAGCTCAGAAAAGCCATCTTTTCAATACAAATCGATCATCATAAAAGGATCGAATGCGAAATCCGACATTGATGACCTTTGCGAATTGCTGAGGAAGAATCAGATAAGATATTCCTATGCCGGAAGTACCGGGAAAAAGTACAGGGGATTCGATTATTCCTCGAATAATGAGGGTGATGTAACTATCGAAAAGGGAGATGTCCTTATAAGTGCATATCAGCCGCAGTCACGTTTCGTGCAGGTGCTGTTTGAGCCCGACAGCAAAGCTACTGATTCGCTCAGCTACGATCTGACAGCCTGGGCATTGCCTTATGCCTATAATCTGAAGGCATTTGCAGTTACTGACCAGATAAAGCCATCGGAAGAAAAAGTTGAATCAATGAAACTTTAATTAACCAGCCAGTCAGAGAGAAACCTATATGGCTATGTCAGTAAATTATTCAGGCTTCAGGGAACTGAAATTCATTTCTGCCCTTCTGATAAAGAATATCAAAACAAGATATTCTCTGAAACCATTTACAATAAATGGGCTGTCCTTCAACCGGGGTAGTTTCATTATAACAAGGGGGGACAATATCAATAAAGAAAAAGATCTTGACCAGCTTCTGACAGGTCTGGCAGACAAATACCAGGTGAGACTTGTTCCTGTAACTTCCGGACTTGTGGAAAAAGGCAAGGACTTTGGATCGGAATATTCACCCCTGATGAAAAAGATGAATGTAGCGGTGTTGTGCGGAGAGGGAACCTCATCGGGTGAAGTTGGTGAACTATGGTACTTCTTTGAGCAGGAACTGGGTTACCCGGTGTCACTGATAAGCACATCCAATTCGGAAAGGATTGACTTAAAAGCCTTATGATGTTTTGTTCCTCACCTCAGGGAGTTATACCAAGATGAAGGACACAATTAGCGACTACACCAAGCGGGGCGGCAGGGTTGTAACTTTTGAAAATGCAATTTCAGTTTTTGCAGCAGAAAAGTCAACGTCGCTCTTTAAGGCAATGAGACACGCAACGCTGAGCAAAAAGCCGCTGAAAAGAAGGAAAAAAGCGATGATCTTTCATTGCTTAAAAAGTTTGGGGATGAAGAAAGGCATTTGCTTTCCGACAGATCAGCCGGCAGCATATACAAAGTTATGGTGGATACAACAAATCCTTTTGGATTTGGTCTGCAGAGAGAATGGTTCCTGATGAAAAAGATGCCAGCCTTATCCCTTTCTTGCAAGTGGTCATAATATCGGGTTAATACTTGAAAGCAAACCAGTTTCAGGATTTGCAGGTTACAAGTTCCAGAAAAAAATAAAAAATACAATGGTGATCGGATCTGAAGCTTTCGGTAAAGGAGAAGTAATTTATATTACTGATGATCCTTATTTCCGTGCATTCTGGAAAAGCGGAAGAGCCTTGCTTTGGAATGTAGTTTTCAGATAAGAAAAACTTTTCAATAATTCTTCCTTCAATTTGTTTTGTGTAAATTGTGAGTTCTCTTCATTAGCCTGAAATGACCAGAAACATCCTTTGCATCGTATTAATAATTTCTTCATTTTCATTTGGTTGCAGGAGCAGGTGCGATCCTCGAATACAGAACACCCGATAATATCACAATCAACTAACTAAGGATATTTCTCAGGCAGTAAACATGGTAATAGTTTTGAACTATTCTAAATTACTGTTATTTTATTAACATTGTTATTTTATTAACAAATAATATATTACTTTTGCACCGTAATTAAGCAAAAAACAGATCAAATAAGTACAAATATATCCCTACACGCTTGTAAATCAAGTAAATATGAAAAAGATTAAATCACCTGCCGACCTGCGCAAATTAAGAGAGGAGATTCAATCCAGAATGCATGGAAAGGATGGTACCTCGAAAGAGAAAGTCAGGATCAGGGTTCATTCAGGAACCAGCGGCCTGGCATCCGGTGCCAAATCCATCCTGGAATTCATCACAACCGAACTCGAAAAAAGAAATATCGATGCTGAAGTTGTAAGAACAGGGGACCTTGGCTATAGCTTTGCCGAACCTACGATTGAAGTAACCCGTCCCGGCGAAGAACCTGTTGTCTTTGGTAATGTCGACAAGCTCAAAGCTGATGAGATCATTGAAAAGTATATAAAGAACGGTGAATTTGTTGACGGAATATTGCCGTTAAACTACCGGACCATTAATTAAAACTATCAGGGGAGGAAAAATCATGGCAAAAAAGAGAATGCAATTGCTGGTATGCGGAGGGACAGGATGCAAGCGATCTTCACAGAGAGGCTATTCTTGATAATCTTAAGCTTGAACTTGAAGCAAATGCGCTTGAAAATGATATCCAGGTGGTCAAAACGGGATGTTTTGGCCTGTGCAAGCTTGGACCGATCGTTAAAGTTATGCCTGATGATGTTATTTACACTCATGTAACACCTGAAGATGCAAAGGAGATTGTGGAAGAGCATGTTATCAAGGGCCGCAAAGTTGAAAGACTGTTATATAAAGATCCTGCAACAGGCAAGGCCGTATCGGCATCATCCGAGATGTCAGCATATAAGAAACAACTGAGAATTGTTCTCAGGAATTGTGGAATAATTGATCCGGAAAATATTGAAGAAGCCATTGCACATGACGCTTATGAAGCATTGGCCAGGGTGCTTACAGAGATGACACCTGATCAGGTAATTAAGATTGTAAAGGATTCAGGTCTAAGGGGAAGAGGAGGAGGAGGATTTCCGACAGGTCTCAAGTGGGAAATCGCCAGGAAGAACAAATCGGATGAGAAATATGTAGTCTGCAATGCAGATGAAGGCGATCCGGGTGCATTCATGGACAGGTCGGTCCTTGAGGGCGATCCTCATGCCGTTCTTGAAGCCATGGCAATCTGCGGTTTCTGCATCGAAGCTTCCAAGGGTCTGATATATATCCGTGCCGAATATCCGCTGGCCGTCGCCAGGTTGAAAACAGCCATAGCACAGGCAAGGGAATACGGACTTCTGGGAGACAATATAATGGGAACCGGTTTCAATTTTGATATTGAGATCAGGTATGGAGCCGGAGCATTTGTCTGCGGTGAAGAAACAGCACTCATTCATTCGATGGAAGGATTGCGCGGAGAACCTACAGTTAAACCTCCCTTCCCTGCTGAATCCGGATTCAGGGGAAAACCAACCAACGTAAATAATGTTGAAACATTCGCATGCCTCTCCCCGATTATTCTTAAAGGCTCAGACTGGTTCAGCAGCATCGGAACAGCAAAATCAAAGGGAACAAAAGTTTTTGCGCTGGCAGGAAAGATCAATAATGTCGGATTAATCGAAGTTCCGATGGGAACGACCCTCAGAGAGGTGGTTTTTGAAATCGGCGGAGGAATCCGGTACGGTAAAAAATTCAAGGCTGCCCAGACCGGAGGTCCTTCGGGTGGATGTCTTACAGAAAAGCATCTCGATACTCCGATTGATTTTGACAACCTTATTGCAGCAGGATCAATGATGGGATCAGGTGGACTGATCGTAATGGATGAAGACGACTGCATGGTTACAGTGGCTAAATTCTTCCTCGAATTTACAGTTGAAGAATCGTGCGGAAAATGCGCACCCTGCCGCATAGGGAACAAGCGGCTTCATGAACTGCTTGAGCATATAACAAAAGGTAAGGGCACACTTGAGGATCTGGACCGGCTCAAAAACATGAGTAATGTTATTAAAGACACATCACTCTGCGGTCTTGGTCAGAGTTCGCCAAACCCGGTGCTTTCAACACTCGAAAACTTCAGGGAAGAATATGAAGCACATGTTACCCTGAAGAAATGTCCGGCAGGGAAGTGCCGTGATCTTATGGAATATTTCATTATATCGGAGAATTGCGTCGGATGCACTGCATGTGCAAGGGTTTGCCCTGTCAATGCAATTACCGGAGAACGTAAGGAACCGCACCTGATAAATCCTGCGATTTGTATCAAATGCGGGGCATGCAAGGAGAAATGTAAGTTTGACGCAATTATAGTCCGGTAAAAAGATCTTCTTAAAATGGAAACAGTAAAACTCACAATAGATAATAAACAAGTAGAAGTCCCAAAAGGAACTACACTGAATAAGGCAGCAAAACAGCTTGGCATTGACATACCTACACTCTGTTACATGGAGCTTCATGATATGCAGATAGAGAACAAGCCCGCCGGCTGCCGGATATGTGTTGTCGAAGTTCAGGGACGCCGGAATCTTGCTCCCTCGTGCGCTACAAGATGCGAAGAAGGGATGGTTGTAAAAACCCATTCAACAAGGGTGCTCAACGCCCGCAGGACAGTGATGGAATTCATCCTGTCAGATCATCCGAAGGATTGTCTTATATGCGCCAAATCGGGAAATTGCGAGCTCCAGGCTATGGCTCATCATCTGGGCATCAGGGAAATTCCCGGCCAGGAAATAGCAGCAATGTCCACATACAGGAAAGATACTTCCCCTTCCATTATAAGGGATCTCGACAAATGCATCATGTGCAGAAGATGCGAGATGATGTGTAATGTGGTACAGACTGTAGGAGCCTTATCGGCCATAAACAGAGGTTTTATGGCTGTGGTAGCCCCGGCATTTGAGCAGAATCTGGAACATTCCACATGCACTTACTGCGGACAATGCGTGGCCGTATGTCCGACAGGAGCCCTTACCGAAGTTGACCATACTCCTGATGTACTCAGGGCGCTTGCTGATCCGACAAAAACGGTTGTAGTACAGACTGCTCCCGCCGTGCGTGCTGCTCTTGGTGAAGAATTTGGAATGGAACCGGGCACGCTCGTAACCGGTAAAATGGTTTCAGCTCTGAGAGTGCTTGGATTTGATTATGTTTTTGATACTGATTTCGCAGCTGATCTCACAATCATGGAAGAAGGCACAGAACTTCTCGACAGGATTACAAGGCACCTTAAGGGTGATAAGACCGCAAAGCTTCCCATACTGACTTCATGCTGCCCGGGATGGGTCAACTTCTTTGAAGAGTATTACCCCGAACTGAAAGATATTCCTTCAACTGCCAAATCGCCTCAGCAGATGTTCGGAGCTGTCGCTAAAACATATTTTGCTGATAAGATAAAAGTTGACAGAAAGAACCTGGTAGTCGTTTCAATAATGCCATGCCTTGCAAAAAAATATGAATGTCAGAGGCCGGAATTCGCAACAGACGGTAACAGGGATGTTGATTTCTCAATCTCGACCAGGGAACTGGCAGCTTTTATCAAGCAGGCAAACATTGATATTAAAAATCTTCCTGATGACGATTTTGACTCTCCCCTGGGTGAATCAACAGGGGCCGGAGTTATTTTCGGGACGACCGGAGGTGTTATTGAAGCAGCCTGCAGGACAGCCTATGAGATTTATACAGGCAAAAAACTTGAAAGAATCGATTTTACCGAGCTAAGGGGACTTGAAGGAGTTCGTGCAGCAACAATTGATTTCGACGGATTGCCTTTCAAGATAGGTATCGCAAACGGACTGGGAAATGCAAGAAAGCTTCTGGATGATGTTAAATCAGGAAGATCGCAATTCCACGCAATTGAAGTTATGGCTTGCCCGGGAGGATGCATTGGTGGCGGTGGCCAGCCGTTGCATCATGGCAACTCTGAAATAATCAAGGCAAGGGCAGCTGCGATTTATGCTGAAGATAAAAAGAAACCGATCAGAAAATCGCATGAGAATCCGTTCATAGTAAAGATCTATGAGGAGTTCCTTGAAAAACCGAACAGCGAAAAAGCACATCACCTGCTGCACACAAGCTATTTTGAAAAAAAGAAGAAAGTCATTATAAAACAATAATATACCGGACGGTCAAAAATAAAAATCACGATTATGTCAAGTATTAAGATAGAATTGAGACAGGAGGATGTCGCAAAAATCAAAGAGATTTGCGCCTCTTTCAATAATGAAGCACAGGAACTTATAAACGTACTGCATAAGACTCAGGAACATTTCGGATATCTGCCTGCTGAAGTCCAGGAAGTAATTTCAAGCGAGCTTGAGTGTTCCTGTTGCAAAAGTCTTTGGAGTAGTGACGTTTTACTCATTCTTTACAATGACTCCAAAGGGAAAACATCCGATAAGCATCTGCATGGGAACTGCCTGCTATGTCCGTGGAGCCGAGAAGGTGCTTGATGAATTCAAGAAAGAGCTTGGATTGCAGGTTGGTCAGACAACTACAGACGGTAAATTCTCACTTTCCAGCCTGAGGTGTGTCGGAGCATGCGGACTTGCACCGGTTGTTCTTGTGGGCGATAAGACTTATGGTCGTGTTGCACCCGATGATGTAAAGAATATTCTTAAGGAATACGAATAGCTTTTTATTGATTGGTTTAACGGTTTTAAGGCCGGGACTTAAGGTTCCGGCTTTTCTTGTACCAGAAAAACTGCTCCTTTTGCTTCCGTTTTTCTTCAATGTTCCTCGCCACGTAAACCCTTTTGCCGGTATAAGGATCGAAACCCGGTATAGTACATCGTGGTCGAAAGAGTCATCGGTGTCGGAGTGAAATCCTGAACCTGCTCCGGCCAGATTCCCAGCCCCTTCACTTCGGATGCCAGCGAATTCCATGTTCTCCTTTGTCGAACCGGGATGGGAAGAAATGAAATATGGAACTATCTGGTACTTAAGCCCTTCCTTTTCGGTTATTTTTTCAAATTTCTGCTTTAGCTTTCGGAAAAGGCTGAAAGGCACTTTTCTCATAAGATTAAGCACCTGGGGCGAAGTGTGTTCCGGGGCAACTTTCAGCCTTCCTGATACATGATTTACAATGAGCTCCTCAAGATATTCATTCTCTGCCGCACCTGCATTTTTATTCCATTCCGGAAATAACAGATCATATCTTATCCCGCTTCCTATAAATGCTTTTTTTATTCCTGGCATGCGGTTGACTTTCCGGTAGAGAGAGGTCAGGTTTCTGTGATCAGTATCAAGGTTTTTGCAAACCTGAGGCCAGATGCATGATGGCCGGGAACATTTAAGGCATAAATCATATTCTTTGCCCTTCATTCCAAACATATTCGCCGACGGACCTCCCAGATCAGAAAGGTATCCCTTAAAATCCGGCATTTTTGCGATTTTTTCAATTTCCGCATTTATCGACTTCTCAGAACGCCTTATAATCTGTTTGCCCTGGTGAGCGGCTATAGCACAGAAGCTGCAACCTCCGAAACAGCCGCGGTGTATGTTAACTGAAAATTTTATCATCTCATATGCCGGGATAGTTCCTTTTTTGTAATATCTGGGATGCGGCAGATAAGTATAAGGAAGGTCATAAGTGCTGTCAGCTTCGTTTTCCGACATTGGAGAAAAGGGAGGATTGACAATAACGAGTCTATTTTCCTGAAGGCTCAATAAGGCGGGAGGAGCTTATCTTGTGTGATTCCTTTTCGAAGCTTACAAAATTGGCTGCAAAACTCTTTTTATCAGCCAGGCAATCCTCATAGGAATTAAGAACAACATCCGTCCAGTTCCTGACTGCCGGAACCGGAGTCTTTTCTTCGATGGCCACAACCGTCTGCCGGATTGTCTTAAGTGATGCAAACGGGACACCCTTAAAAAGAAGGCGTATAAGTTCCCTTACAGGCTGCTCGCCCATGCCGTAAATAAGAAGGTCTGCACCGCTGCTCAATAAAATTGATGGTTCCAGTTTGTCTTTCCAGTAGTCATAATGCGTAAGCCTTCTCATTGAGGCTTCAATCCCGCCTATAACCACCGGAACATCAGGAAATAATTCTTTAAGGATCCTGGTATAAACAATAGTAGGATAGTCAGGTCTGAAACCTGATTTACCGCCGGGAGTATAAGCATCATCGGACCTTAATCTCTTTGTTGCAGTGTAATGGTTTACCATTGAATCCATATTACCTGCCGTTACACCAAAGAAGTATTTAGGTTTCCCAAGTTTCCTGAAATCCCTCAGATCATCTTTCCAGTTCGGCTGGGGAACGATTGCAACATGAAATCCCTCTGACTCGATAACACGTCCGATCACAGACGGTCCAAATGAGGGATGGTCAACATATGCATCTCCGCTGAAAATAATCACATCAGGTTGTTCCCAGTCGAGGGATTCAATTTCCTTGCGGGATGTTGGAAGAAATTCAGCTTCCGAATTTGTCATTCTTTTCACACGGCAAAATTACTCAAATTTAGTATCTTGCCTGCCAACGTGCTAAAGTTCGGGTGCGTCATTTTTTTGACGGTCATGATTAAATCAATATATTGTAGTACAATAACTTTGGTAATCAAGCGGGTAAACCTCATTTTAGTTGTACTGGTATTAATTTTACCCGGAACGATTATTTTCTCCCAGGAGGGAGTTGAACGACCCAAAATAGGGATTGCTTTAAGCGGCGGGGGATCTCTCGGAATAGCACATCTGGGTATTCTTAAAGTCATGGAGGAAGCCGGATTGAGGCCTGATTATATCACGGGTGTCAGCATGGGCAGCATAATCGGAGGAATGTATGCCATCGGATATAGTTCTGATAGTATTCTGAATATATTGAAAAGCATGGACTGGGATTTGATCTTTTCCAGCAACATCCCTGAAAACAAAGTAGTATTTCCTGAGAAAGAGCACTTTAACAACAGTATTATTGCTTACCCTGTTACTTCGAAAAAGTTCCATATTCCTTCAGGCCTGATTACCGGACAGCAGATTGAAAACCAGCTAAGCTATTTTGCATGGCCTGCTGTCGGGATAAATGACTTTTCAAAGCTCCCGATCCCTTTTATGTGTATTGGTGCCGATATTTTAACCGGCAAAATTGTTCATCTGAAAACAGGTTATCTGCCTCAGGCAATCAGGGCAAGTATCGCTGTTCCCACAGTTTTTACCCCTGTTAAGATCGACACAGCTCTTCTTACGGACGGCGGAGTGCTCAGGAATTACGCAGCTGAGGAACTCCGGAAAATGGGCGCTGATATTGTGATCGGATCGTATACCGGCTTCCAGGTTTATTCTGAGAAGGAATTACAATCCTTACCGGGAATAGTCAAGCAGATTGTCTTTATAAGCAGTGTTAAGGATTTTGAATTACAGAAAAAAATCACTGATCTGCTCATTGAACCAAATGTAAAGGGATTTTCTTCCACAGTGTTTTCAAATGTTGATACAATTTATGAAAGAGGGTATAAGGCTGCCTTGCCTCATAAAGATTATTTTAAAAGACTCGCTGATTCCCTTAACAGGTTTGGTCCGCAGAAGCCAATTGAAAATATTCTGGATAGACAGATCTGCTCAATTGATAAAATTGAAATTACTGGCAATAAGCTTTACTCCTCCTCCCAAATCCTTGGGATGCTGGATATTGACCCCGGAGATAAAATTGGAAAGCACTACATTACTGACAAGATCGACCTCCTTTACGGGAAAAGATGGTTCGAAAATATAAGCTACAGAATTTTATCAAGGAATGATTCGCTCATTCTGTACGTTGATTGCAAGGAAAATCCAAAAGTAATGCTCTACGGAAATATCTACTATGACAACTATATCAGGTCAGGAATCATTTTCAGGACAACTTTTAAGGACCTCTTTGCAAGGAATTCGCTGATCGATTTTGATTTCTTTATTGGCCAGTTTTACAGGGCAAAACTTCAATACTACAGTTTATCGACCTGAATCAGAAATTCGGAATCTCAGCCGACCTTTACTTTGACAACACCCTCCTGCCACACCTTGAAATCCAGAATGAATCAGGATCGGTGTTCTTCAGGAATAGCTATGCAGAGGTTACATTAAGCAAGTACCTGGGATTGAACCATATGATTAATATTTCTGTCAATTCTGAAAGCAGCACTTTTGAACCTGATTTCGTTTCGTTGAAAGGTCTTAAGAGGGAAACATTTAACTCCTTTTCGACACTTTTCAATTATCAGGTCAATACCCTTGATACAAAGCATTTCCCAAAAAAAGGAACACTTTTTCATTTATCTGCCGTTACAACAAAGCTTCTGTCGGGAGTTACCCGGACAAACTTCGTCAAAAACACCTACAAAGAAATTAATCCCGGTGATTTTTCATTTAACAGAACTTTTTCATTTCTTGGTAATTTAAGGCATTACTTTGCTGCAGGAAGCAAATTATCCTTCTCCTTCAAAGCTGATCTCCTTTATAGTCTTGATGATGATTCGGCCAGCTCCCTCCAAAACTTCTTTTATCTTGGGGGACTCGCTCCTGTGACCCGCAAGTCGGTCCCGGTTATCGGTTTTCTGGCAAATGAAATCCCTTCGAAAAAATTTGCAGGGGCCGGCATGGATGTGGATTTTGAGATAATCAATAAAGTGCACCTTAATCTTATGACAGACATTTTCACAGCAGAAGAGGCAGGGGAAAATAATAAATTCACTCTACTTGGAGGCTATGGGATCGGAGTCGGCTACTTATCTATTATAGGCCCTTTAAAGATTGGGGTGATGGATGGACTGAGCAGCACCAAAAGGCAATTCAATGGGGTGAAAGGGTACATCAGTATAGGATATAGTTTTTAAAATCAAGCCTCTTCCGGGCAGGCGAAATGTTGTCATATACAATTGCCTGATTATTAGATATCTGTCATTAATGATATTACGGCCTGATTGTTGCAGACAGGAAATTGGAATAGCGTTTTGTAAGGAATTATGGATTCGAACAGGGTGATACATCAACACAAACTCCTCTGCAAGCTGGTTTCAGAGAAGAGGATCAAGCAAAGTCTTGATATACTGGAAGATATGATCTCGATTTCCTCCCTGGGTGATCTTCGAGATGAATACAATAATATAGTGATGACCTACAGGAACATGCTGAGCTACACTATTGAAGGCATTAAGGATCCTGAGCGCGCCAAGATCTATGTGAAACTTACCCAGTCGATCCTTGGTCTGGCCGACAGGTTAAGACAGGACATATTGTCACATTATTCCGGATGGCATACATACTGGATAAAACAACAGACCGAAAAAGAGCAGAAGCTTACCGGAAAAACCCTGATAGAAACAGTTGATGACCTTATGTTCAAACCGGAACTTGATGAATGGCTTAAGCTCAGCAACGAAATCAATCCGGATCCGGAATCTGAAATTTCCCTTAAGCATAAACACCTGATCAAGAACATTTTCAATCATCTGTGGCTGACAGACTATTACGGTGACGCTGAAAACAGCCTGATCAGAATAATAATGTCATCCGGAAAATTCAGGTGGCATGAAACAAGCCTTTTTGTAAGTGCAATAACCCTTAGTTCCCTCAGAACATTTCAGACGGAAAAACTGCTGTATCTGGTTGACTTTTATGAAGCAGGACAGGAACAGGTGATGGAGAGGGCGCTGTCTGGAATGATCCTGAACCTGCATTATTATAACGGAAGGATCCTTCTTTACCCTGAAATCGTTTCCAGAATTACCAGCCTGAGCAAGGACGCAAGGTTCAGGGAATACTGCAGAATAATCGTACTTCAGACAATAAGGTCGAGGGAAACCGAAAACCTTGGCAGAAAGCTTCAGGACGAAATACTTCCAAAGGTGGCAAAATTAAGACCCCGTATCGAAGAGAAGCTCGATCTGGATAATATTCTTCCTAAAGATCAATATGAGGACAAAAATCCCGACTGGTCAGAGATGTTCAGTGATTCGGAGGAGATATTCAAGACGATGGAGGAGCTCACCAAGCTGCAGATGGAAGGGGCCGACGTTTATATGTCAGCATTTGCCAATCTGAAGCATTTTGACTTCTTCAAAGACTTCCAGAACTGGTTTGTACCATTCTACCCTGATCACGAGATCGTAAATGAAATATTCCATGATGAAATCCTCGGACCCGGCACCAATGAACTTGCGGAAGCATTGTATAAGACTCCATTCATCTGCAATTCGGACAAATATTCTCTTATTCTGAACCTTAAGTATCTGCCTTCTTCACAGAAGACCATGATGCTAAAGGTATTCCGGATGGAGCTTGACGGGCTTCAGCAGATGGAAGACGGGGAAACAGAAGCTGATCCTAACCGTAATTTCCGCACGAACGTAACCCAGTACCTACAGGATATTTACAGATTCTTTAAACTATCTCCATACAGGAAGGAATTCGAGGACCTGTTTTCCGGGAAACTCGATATTTACAATTCGGAATTCTTTAAGCTGACTGGCAACGTTTCGGAGGCAGAAGCAGGGCTGGCTGATTATTTCTTCAGCAAGAACTACTACGCCGATGCCCTTGAGATTTTTAAAAAGCACGCGAAGACAGGCCTGATGATATTGAGCTGTACGAAAAGATCGCATTCTGCTATCAGCAGGAAGATAACTACGAAGAAGCGCTCAGGTACTATAAGCGTGCTGAACTGATAGAGAGGAAGGAATGGACACTTAAAAAGATCGGATTATGCTACCGGAGACTCGGGCAAAAAAGAGGAAGCCCTGGATTATTATCTTCAGGCCGGAGCGCTTAATCCTGAAGATCTTCATACTGCGATAATGACCGGGCATTGCT
>CAVSYN010000025.1:0-99737 GCA_963732115.1 uncultured Bacteroidales bacterium | reverse complement strand
CCTCCTCGCCGATACGGATGTCGCCGATCTTGACCTTGAATGTCATGCCTTCTCCCCGCGGGGTCTCGTTGTGCCATGTGCGTACCACTCGTAGGTCCTCCGGAGCCCCTCCTCGAGGCTCACCCGGGGCGCCCAGCCGAGCTTCTGCATGGCGGAGACGTCCAGAAGCTTCTGCGGCATGCCGTCCGGTTTCGTCGGGTCGAAGACGAGCCGTCCCCCGTACCCCGCAATCTTCCCGATCAAGCGGGCCAGCTCCCCGATCGAGATGTCCATTCCGGCCCCCGCGTTGATGACCTCGCCCCCCGAGAGCCGGTCGATGAAAAACAAGCAGGCGTCGGCCGCCTCTTCTACGTAGAGGAATTCCCGTCGGGCCCGGCCGGTTCCCCAGATTTTCACTTCGGGAAGGTTTCCGGCGGCGGCCTCATGGAACCTGCGGATCAACGCGGCAATCACGTGGGAGTCCCTGGGGTCGAAGTTGTCCCCCGGCCCGAAGAGGTAACGGAAGTCGCCGAAGAAGAACTGCACGCCGTGCTGGCGGTGGTAGGCTTCGATCATCTTCATGCCGCTGATCTTTGCGATGGCGTAATATTCGTTGGTCGGCTCGGGCGGACCGGTCAGGATGGCCTCTTCCTTCATGGGCTGCAGGCACATCCGAGGATAGGAGCAGGAACTCGACACGAAGAGCAGGCGCTGCGTGCCATGCCGCCAGGCCGCGTGGATTACGTTCAACTGGATCATCATGTTGTCGTAGAAGAAGGGGGCGGGTTGTTCATGTTCGCCCAAATCCCCCCGACGCGCGCCGCCGCGAGGATCACGTATTGAGGCCTCTCCCGTTCAAAAAGGCATCCACGTCGGCCTGGCGGCGAAGGTCGAGCTCCGAGCTCGTGCGCATGGAGTGCCTACGAGATCGATATCTCCTGAGTTCTCAAGTTCCTTCAGGTCATTAACCTTCAGAAGGACAGATTTCTTAAGCATGATCACCCACCTGGTAATTGTTTTACTGGCAGGCAAATTCCCGAATTTGTCCTGCTCATCTGAAAAGAATGGCATTGAAAGCGTATCATTCTTCTTGTCGTAGAGAGCAATAAAGAAGTTATTCGTATCCCAGATCTTACTCAGCTCATGAACTATTGTGGGATAAATATCCTTGACATCCAGCCGGTTAAGAGCTGCGGTGGAAATATTGTAAAGGATCTCCTGAATCAGCTGATTCTTCCTTTCCAGTGAGATATCCCTGTAAATGCCGAGCAAAGCGACAATTTTGTCATTAAGGAGGATATTTGTTGCAACCAGTGAAACCTGAATCCTGTTCCCGCATTTGTCCTTTCTTATTGTCTGTTTGATAACTTTGTGCTTTTCTGTAGCGAATGAGTTGACATTTACGGCTTCTTCCTTCTGATCGTCGGGAACTATAAGCTCATCAATGTTTTTACCGGTAGCTTCTTCGAAAGTAAATCCGAATAGATTTGTGAATTCCTTATTGATAATTGATATTTTCCCATCGCAGTCAATTATTGCAATAGCCTCAGGAATTGAATCGATAAGACGTTCAAGAAAAGCCTTTTCCCGGTTTATCTGGGCTTCATACTCCTTATGTTTACTGATATCAGTAACTACTCCACGATATCCGGCTATCTTGCCGTGATGAACAATTGCAAAGGAATGGGTAAGTATCGGTACCTGGCTTCCATCCTTTTTACAAGCTATGTATTCATTGCTTGAAACCTGATCAGGTGCTGTGAGTCCCTTCAGGTTTTCTATCATCTTTTTGTAGCTGTCAGGGAAGACCTGCGATATATTTATACCCCTGGACAGATCATCCTTTGTATACCCGAAGAATTTTATCCCCTGTTTATTCGCGTATAAGATCCTGCCGGTAATGTCCACCTCATATACCATTTCCGGCAGCATATCAGCAAATCTTTCGAAGATTATGTTCTGTCTTTGTAATATCCTCTTTTCTTTTCTGTAGGCCGCCGGGTTCCCATGTTACCAGTATATTTCCGGAGTTAAGCTTAAATCCGATATAATAACCTTCTGAATCGTCATTCTGCAATGAAGCAGAGCATTTTGTGCGCAGTCCCGCTATTTTTAATCTTGCGGATAAGTTCGACCAGCCTGACTCTGTCCCCGAACCGGGAATCCCCAACAATTTTCCCTATGACCTCATTCTGCTTAATGCTTCTACTTCTGCTGCTTTATCATTTATATCAATGACTGAGATCCTCCCGTCCTCAGATACATTGAAAAGTGCCAGGTAACTGCTGATAGTATTAAATATCTCATCCAAAACCGTTCTGCTGCTGCCATTTTGCATTAAGCCGTTTACGCCTCCGGAAGTCTGCCTGTTATTAAGCCTGGATTTTACTAAATCAAGCTCCTCCATCAGTTTCCTGTTGTTGTCAAGCAGTTCCTGGTATTTTTCTTTATAGTCGATCATAAAAGGGTAAGAAAAGCGCATAAAAATAAAAAATATTACTTATCAACGGCCAATAAAAAAACGGGGTTTTCAGCTAAGTATTTGATTGAGAAACATATTTCTTTCTTTTTAAAACTGCATAATACTTACAGAATTCCCTGAGGCCACACTCGCTGCAAAGAGGATTTCTTGCCTTGCAGATATACCTGCCATGCAGAATCAACCAGTGATGGGCTTTATGAATCAGATCAACAGGTAGGTTTTCGGATAACTGGCGTTCAGCACTTAACGGTGTTTTTGCATTCTTTACAAGTCCGATTCTTTGCGAAACCCTCCAAACATGAGTATCAACTGCCATTACAGGTCTCCGGTATACAACTGAAGCAACAACATTGGCAGTTTTCCTCCCAACTCCGGGAAGCCGCTGTAATAAAGCCGGTTCAGATGGTACAATCCCTCCATACTCATTTACAAGCATTTTTGCCATTCCTGTGAGATACTTTGCTTTGCTGTTTGGATATGTGCACGACTTGATAAACTCAAATATTTCTGACGGTTCCGCCATCGCCATTGACTTTGCATCAGGGTACCTGGCAAGGAGCGGAGGAGTTATTATATTGACTCTCTTATCGGTGCATTGCGCAGAAAGTATGACTGCAACAATTAATCCGAATGGATCAATATAAGACAATTCGGTTTCAGCAACAGGCATATTTTTCTCGAAATATTCTATTGTTCTTTTGTACCTCTCTTTTAAAGTCATTTTAGTAAATTACAATGGGGTTTGTAAAATAACACTTTTTATCTTTGTGACAGGTTTAATTTCTCTGATTTATAGATGCTGGCAATTTAAGTCAGCTTTTGTTCAGATTGCCGGTCGGAAATGCTTAACTTTAACTGTTAATAGACTAATTAATTGGAGAAAATAATAATAAATACAAAAGATTCCAAATCTGAAATTCTTATTGGCACAAAGTGGGAATCAGTCAGCGAACTTCTTCCCGAAAACGGAGTGGCTATCTTAACCGACAATAATGTACAGCGGCTTTATGGCGATAAGTTCCCTGACTTCCCTTTACTGACTATCAGGGCAGGAGAGGTCAGTAAAAAGATTGAAGTGATCGAATTTCTTGCCGAGAGGCTGCTGGAGACAGGGATTGACAGAAGTGGCTTTTTACTTGGCATTGGCGGGGGAGTGGTATCCGATATTACGGGATTCCTGTCGTCGATTTATATGAGAGGGATAAAATGCGCATATGTTTCAACAACCCTCCTTTCGCAAGTTGATGCAAGCACCGGGGGAAAGAACGGAGTGAATCTCGGGAGTACAAAAAACGTTCTCGGCTGTTTCATGCAACCTGAGTTTGTAATATGCGATCCGGTAATGCTTCAGACATTACCTGAAGATGAGTATTTCTCGGGCCTGGCTGAACTGATCAAAACTGCTATAATAGGTAATAAAAAGCTCTTTGAGATCATCGAAAGCAATCAAAACGGAATATTACGCCGGGATCCTGAGCTGCTCTCAATGCTGATCTCAATGGCCATAAGCTTTAAAGCTTCAGTTGTCTCTGAGGATGAAAAGGAAACCGGTTTGAGAAGGATCCTTAATTTCGGTCATACATACGGACATGCAATTGAATTGTATAAATCATTCCGGCATGGTTATGCTGTTGCAGCCGGAATGGAACTGGCTGCAAGCTATTCCTGTTCCAAAGGTTTGATATCCAGGACCGAGTATGACCGAATTGTTGACCTTCTTAAATCGTTCAAACTGCTGCGGAGACACGATATACCTGATAGTCAGATCACGCAGCTTGTTTTGCATGATAAGAAAAAAGCCGGGAATGATATGTATTTTGTATTCACCGAGGGAATAGGAAAAGCTTATATTGAGAAAATTTCTGTGGCAGATGTGGTGGAGTTTTACAAGCTGAATAAGTCAGGCAATTAAAAGTGACTTTATGAATTCATTTGGTGTAGTTTTCAGAGTGTCGTTATTTGGTGAATCACATGGAAACGGGATCGGAGTGGTAGTTGACGGCTGCCCTCCCGGTATTCCCCTTGATCCTGAGGCTTTTATGGCCGATCTTTCAAGAAGACAGAGCGGATCGAAAGGTACTACCAAACGGGTTGAACCTGATAGACCCGAAATACTCAGTGGTGTTTATCAGGGTTTTACAACTGGCTCTCCGCTGACATTGTTCACAAAGAACAGCAACAAGATTTCATCTGACTATGATGAATTCAAAAATGTGCCACGTCCGGGACATGCAGATTATGTAGCCGGCATTAAATATTCAGGTTTTTCTGATCCCAGGGGGAGCGGTCATTTTTCCGGAAGAATTACCTGGGGCCTTGTTGCTGCAGGTGTAATTGCAAAAATGATAGTCCGGCCTGCAGAAATTTCAGCCAGGCTTATTTCGGCCGGCGGTATTCCCGATATCGATCTGGCACTTGAAAAGGCAATGGCTGAAGGTGATACAATTGGCGGGATCATCGAATGCAAGGTCGGTCATCCCGGGAAATCACTTGGGGAACCTTTCTTTTATTCATTTGAATCAGCCCTAAGCCATGCAGTGTTTTCAATTCCAGCAGTCAAGGGCATTGAGTTCGGTTCAGGTTTTGGCGCTGCTTCAATGAAAGGCTCAGTGCATAACGATCCGATTATTGACAGTTCAGGCAAAACTGCAACCAACAATGCTGGAGGCATAAACGGAGGAATTACAAACGGCAACGAAGTCATATTCAGGGTTGCCGTTAAGCCAACTTCCTCAACAGGAGCTGAACAGAGAACTTTTAATTTCAGCGAAGGTAAATTAACAAACCTCAGAATTAAAGGACGTCATGATACCTGCATTGCCCTGAGAATGCCTGTCATTGTCGAAGCTGCGACAGCTATTGTGATGGCTGATCTGTTGATGATAAACAATGGTATATACGGAGAAAAAAACGGATAAACCTGCTAGTCTCTTGCAGCCTGAATTTTAAGAATCTTTGTTGTTGATCCTTTTACCTTGGATCTTTCATCAATCCTTTCTCCTATTATCCAGATGATTTTGCCTTCCGATTCCAGGATAAGAGCCTGTTCTTTTTTTACCAGCGAAAATTTCCTGTCGACAAAATAATCGCTTAGCTTTTTCCTCTGTTTCATCCCAAGGGGGTAAAAATAATCACCTCTTTCCCATTTCCTGATAATAAGCGGGAATCTGACCTTTTCATAATCAAGGCACGCAATATATGGGTCGTCAGGAATTTTAAAACCGGTAAGCTCAGTAATGACCGCGGCCGACACCACATGGGGAGTATTTGAGAGATTTTCAATATTATTTATAATAAAATATCTGTTCCCGGGAGTTTCAAACCTGTAAACAAGTAACTCATTCCTGTTTTTAATAATCCGGTGGGTAGTCGTGAAAACCTGACTGCCTGACCTGCCATCCATAATTTTGATAAGATTTTCCGATGTGGTATCTGCGATGCCGAAAGGTCTGAAAAGCTCAAAGATCACGGCCTCACCAGGTTTAAGTTCCTTCAGCTTATCTATATAAAAAATCGTTGCTTTACCCTTTTTGACAGATACCAGCTTTCTGATACCTTCTGTATATTCCGAAACAATTTCGTTGATCCCCGATAACCTGGCGGCAGTTTGATTAAGTGTTTCCTCGATCGACGGATTTATCTCCCTGAGCAGAGGAATAACAAGGTGCCTGATTTTGTTCCTTGTGTATTTTGTTTCAGAATTGGATTTGTCCTCCCGGTAACTGATGTTGCAGGTTTTACAATATTCTGTGATTTTTTCTCTTGTGGCAAAAAGCAATGGGCGTATAATTCTTTTGCTTTTTGATTTCATGCCTGTAAGCCCTGAAATTCCTGTTCCTCTTATAAGGTTTATAAGGAGAGTTTCTATATTGTCATTAAGGTTATGGGCAATAGCAATGCAGTCGAATTTATTTTCCTTCCTGACAGCCTCAAACCATTCATACCGCATTTCCCTGGCTGCCATCTGAATTGAGATTCCATTGTTTTTTGCATGATCTTTAGTCGCAAATCTCCTGGAATAGAAAGAAATTTTGTTCTCCTCAGCAAATCCCTTAACAAGCGCTTCATCCAGATCCGATTCCTCCCCCTTAAACAGAAGTTGCAGTGAGCAATGCCCGCAATAATTCCAGTATGAATGAACAGATGTGCCATTACCATTGAATCGATACCGCCGCTGACCGCCATGAGCACCCTTGTGTTTTTCCTTATAAGGTTGTTTTCCTGAATGTATTTCAGGAATTCATCGAGCATTGCCGTTTGCATGATTATCTGTATTGCAGTAACGTTGGCGGCCCCGGTTCAAAATCAGTTGGCCTGAGCAATTGCTCTCCCGAAACAATGAGATGTCTTGCGTCGGAATATCGCGGCAGGTTGGGATAGAATCCAAGCCTTATCTGGAGAGTGTTTAAAACAAGATTGTCATTCCTGATCCTTATTCCCAATCCAATGGCCGACAGGAGATCCCCGCTTCCTACAAATTGGTTTGTATCAAAAAGGAAACCAAGGTTTGCAAACCCGAAAACTGCAAATCTGAAACCATAGAAGTTGACGGGACTGAATAATACAGATTCAAGGCCGGCAGAGAGTCTCTGGGCTCCTCCGACTGAATCACTTCCCGAATCCCGAAAAGCCATCTTCAGAGTTAAAAACAAGGTATTCATCAGTGTACCTGTCGAATCCTCTCGTGTAATCAACATTTATAAAATTCCTGATACGATATTTCCCGAAATTGGTAAGGTTGGAGATAAAGTTTGCCCTTAACATTAGCATGCCCTGTTCTGTACGCCCCTTGTTGAAAAACGATGAAAATCCGGCTGAACCATATAGATATCCGAGGTTCTTAATTGATTCCCCCACTGAAAGACTGGTCCCGAAATATGTCCTTTTCTTGAATTCGTTTATTTCCTTTCCAAGGGTGATGTTCACCAACCTTCCATGCGGAATATCCTCTGTACGGCCATAACCGTAAATAAGACTGGCTTTGTAAAATTTCTGGACCGAAAATGAAGCAGAACCAAGGAACATTTTGTATTGCTGGAGGTTATGAAATGATTCAGGAAGAATAAACGGATGATCAAAAACATTGTTATTTGTATACCTGATACCGAGGATAAACCTCGAAACTGATTCTTCGTTTATCAGGAAAGATCTCGACAGCCAGTAATCCTGCAGATTATACTTTACCGGTGCCGGTACCGACATAGAATCAAGGTCATTGGATGTAAACATTTCCCTGACTGATATTCCTCCTGCATATTTTGTGGAGGCGCTTACCAGTTTTCTGGTGAGGTCAAAGCCATACGTTTTTTTGCCCAGCCCGTCGATATAATAAACATTCAGATTTATGAATGTTTTCCAGATATTATTTATCTGGTAGTAGACACCAAGTCCGGGTGAATCTTTAAAATCAGAATTATATGGCACTTCAATCCCGAATTCATGACCCATGCCAAAAATGTTTTTCTCAAATATCGACACTGAACCTTTGTCCAGCCCGCCAAATGTGACTTTCCCGCCCAGGGAATAGACATCTTTTGTAAGTATCAGAACATCAGCCTCTTCATCCGAAACTGGGATCAGGATAATCCTGGCATCATCAATATACGGAAGTTGCCTGATGAGCCTTTCATTATCACTCAGAGTTAGCGGCGAGACGGTATCACCTTCATTGAAAAGAAGATTCTTCCTGATAATGTTTTCATTGGTGTTCAGATGTGTTTTGTTAAGCAGGTTCTCCAGCTTGTTGGGTTCCGAAAAATCAGGATTATGAATATCTGAACCAAAAACGTTAAGCCGCTGGATAATTATGTTCCGGATCCTTCTCCCTGAATATGGCATGTAGTGGACATCACTTGGTCCGGCAATCGCCTTAGCTGAGGCTGTTGCATGAGGTGTAATTACAAATTCATATAACTTCCTGGTAATAAGTGTTTTCGATGCTCTTATTTTCAGTGAATCAAGAAAATTCCTTGTCCTTTCATTCTCTGGATCAACGGGAGGTATAAGGGTTGAATGTAAATAAACAACGCGGGTGAATGGGGAAAACTTTAGATTTTCAAGATTTAAGGCGCTTATCTTCTCGGCTTTCTTAAAGAGGGAGTCATGAGGAGATCTTTCCTGTGAGAATGAATTGATACCAAGAAGAAGAAAGGCCGGAAAATATAATATTTTTCTGGTTATCAGAGATTTATTTCTATGACCAGTATTAGGTTTCATTTGGATTCTTGATCAGCACATCATCGGAGTTAAACTGGAAGCCAAGACGTTTGCCTGTTATTACCCTTGAGTGTTGAATTTTTGCCTCTGCCTGTCCGACTGTTGCAATTTTAACCGTATCGTACGGTGGAACAAGCAGATCAAATTCCAGGGAATACTGTATTGCAGTCGCTATGATTATCTGCAGAGCCTGCCTGGTTATCGCTTCATTTCCATAATTTGAGAATAGCATACCCATCTGCCTTTTGCCTTCAACGAGGTATTGATTTTCATGGTTTATGAATATTCTGGCAATAAGGTATCCAAGGTCATCCAGTCTTGAGTATTTGAAAGAGTCAAACAGGAAATTGTAAATATTTATAACGCCGGAATATGCATTGAACTTGTTTTTCTGGATATATGGTGTTTTCCAGGCCGGATGTTCCCTGTCGAACTGGAATATATTTGAATGCATGCTGAAAAGTAAAATATCGCCTGCAACCTTTAACTGAGCATCAAAGTTGCTGCGGTCGGTGTATTCCATTTTAATCCTCGGATCAATGCCCATGAGACTGGTATTTACGTCCTTGGAAAGGTTTTTAAGAATATCCTTTATTATGCAGAACCAATCAAGAGTGATATCATAAATTTTCTGTTTAAGAAGGGATTTTTCCTTTAAGGTTCCGATAATTGCGGCTTTCTTATCATCCAGATCCGGCATGGTTCAGTAGTTTAAATGTAATACTCCTCGAAATTAACAATTAAAATTCACAATAATTCTAAGCTGATTAATATGATCTTGCAAACAGCACCCGCCTTTTTGACGGTTTCCCCGAATAAATGCAAGCCCCCTCTTCCTCCGGAGCTTCAAAGGGTATACACCTGATGGTTGCCTTTGTTTCCTCTTTTATTTTGTCCTCTGTTTCAGACGTTCCATCCCAGTGGGCCATTATAAACCCACCCTGGTTATCGATAATTTCCAGAAAGTCACTCCATTTATCAACGTAGAAGGTGTTGTCAGTTCTGAATTTAAGCGCTTTTTTGTAAATATTCGCCTGAATGTCTTCGAGCAGGCCTGTTACATGGGTTGTGACTTCTTTCATCGGAATAGTCTCTTTTTCAAGGGTATCCCTTCTGGCAACCTCTACAGTGCTGTTTTCAAGGTCGCGCGGACCAATGGCAATCCTCACAGGGACTCCTTTAAGCTCGTGATCGGCAAATTTCCACCCTGGTTTATTATTTTCCCTGTCATCATATTTTACAGAAAAACCAGCTTTTTCCAGATCAGCTTTTATGGTTTTTACCTTCTCTGATATTTTATCGAGCTGTTCCGTAGTTTTATAAATAGGTATTATAACAATTTGGAGAGGGGCGAGGCGGGGAGGAAGTATAAGTCCGTGATTGTCGGAATGGGCCATTATCAGGGCACCTACCATCCTGGTAGACAATCCCCACGATGTTGCCCAGACATAATCGAGCTTGCCGGTTTTATCGGCGAACTGCACATCAAATGCCTTGGCGAAATTCTGACCAAGAAAATGACTTGTCCCTGCCTGAAGAGCTTTACCGTCCTGCATCAGAGCTTCAATTGTATATGTATCAATAGCACCTGCAAATCGTTCATTCTCAGTTTTATAGCCCTTAACAACCGGGAGGGCCATAAAATTCTCAGCAAAATCAGAGTAAACATTGATCATCCTTTCTGTTTCAGCAACAGCTTCTTCGCCAGTGGCATGGGCTGTATGTCCTTCCTGCCAGAGAAACTCGGTAGTTCTGAGAAACAGCCTTGTACGCATTTCCCATCTAACAACATTGCACCACTGGTTTATAAGGATCGGAAGATCGCGGTACGACTGTATCCAGCTCTTGTATGAATTCCAGATTATTGTTTCAGATGTCGGTCGTATGATAAGTTCTTCTTCCAGCTTTGCCTCAGGATCAACGACTATCCCTTTCCCGTTTTCATCATTCTTAAGCCTGTAGTGTGTAACCACAGCGCATTCCTTTGCAAAACCCTCTACATGAGCAGCTTCCCTCGAAAAAAATGATTTTGGAATAAACAGCGGAAAATAAGCATTTACATGGCCTGTAGCCTTGAACATTCTATCGAGCTCTCTCTGAATGTTTTCCCATATTGCATAACCATAGGGTTTTATAACCATACACCCTCTTACAGCCGAGTTTTCAGCCAGATCAGCTTTGATAACCAGATCGTTGTACCATTGTGCATAATTCTCATCCCTGTTTGTCAAAAACTTCGCCATTGTTTGGTATGGTATTTGTTTTAATTGAATTGAAAAACTTGATTTGTAAAATTAGACAAATCTTGGAGAATTAAAAAAATGGAGGTTCATCATGAAAGCAAAATACTACATCGGAATTTTATCAGCGCTCCTGCTTGCAGGCATGCCTGTTAAAGCGCAGTATGCTGATGATGTTTACCTTGACAATGATAACGCAGGAGCAAGGACAGTAGTAAATAATTACTACGATGACTACGATTATTACTATTCATCAAGAATTAACAGGTTCCATAGATCATACGCGGTATTTGATTATTATTCTCCCTTCTTCACCGACACCTACTGGTACAGCTACAGGCCATTTACCTGGGGATTAAGCATCTATCGGGGAGGCCTGGTGTTTTCAATCGGATACAATTTCAGTTATCCGGTCTATTACGGATACGATTACTCGTATGACTATGGATGGTACGATCCTTACAACTACAGTTACAACTACTGGGGATATGATCCATATTATTATAATCCTTATTATTGGTGCTACAGTCCTTTCAGGTATAATAACTGGTATACCCCGATAGTATTCAATATCGGCTACAGGAACAGATGGAACAACAACTACTGGGGCTGGAACAGATGGAACCATAACAGCTGGGGAGGGAACAGGAATAATTACTCTGATAGATATTATGCCCGGAGTGACAACAGATCATACCGTAATTCAAATAATAATTATTATAATGGCAACCGTTTAACAAGATATTCATCAAGGAACAATAACACCTTCAATGAATCACGCAGACCCGCTCCCGAGGGCGGCAACAGGCAGGGAACCATATCTTCCGGTACCCGCAGGAATCCTTCAGAAAAGCCAGGTACAAGCGTAATGCACAATAACAATACTCAGGTCAGATCAAATATGAATAATCAGTCCGCAGGCCGCAGGAGTGTAAATCAATCTGTAAACCGGAACACCACTGTTAATAATCAGGTTAACAGGTCAAGGAGCATTAATCAGCCAGTCAACAGGACTTCCAATGAGAACATTCAGGCTTCGGACCACAGAATTGCCATTCAACCAACAAACCGGAGTTCCAGTGTTAATACTCAGGTTAATAGGGCAAGGAGCGGATCACCTGCCTACAGAACTCAGGGCCGGGCCATTTCGAATCCTTCAAGGCCTTCGAATAATACGGGCAATCAGTTGTCCGCAAGCAGAAGGTCATCGACTTCAAACAGTTACAGTCCCTCCCCTGACAAGTTTTTAAGTGCACCATCTCAGAACAGATCATACAGTGCACCAGCTCAGAGCAGATCATACAATGCACCTTCACAAAGTTATTCAGCACCGCGGAGGGAGAGCAGCATGTCGCAGGGACACAGTTCATCACAGCCTGCGTCACACTCTTCATCCTCCGGTTCTTCGAGATCTGACAATGGTGGGGGAAGGAGAAGATAACACAAACCTGCTTTGAGACCATAATCTTGAAATAAAATTGTTTCCTGGTTAAAAAAATGTAAATTTGCTGAAAAGCTGTAAGATCGTAGAAATCTTTGGTACAAAATTTGAGAGGTAGATATTAAACAATCAGAAACCAAATAAAATGAAAGCATTTTGTTACATATTCGGACTTGCACTTCTTACCCTGGCATCCTGTTCATCGGGACTTTACGTAGGAACAGAATATGATGATCTTTACTATCGCAATTCGGACCAGCCTGTTACAAAGGTCAGGTCTGATGCTGGCCAGAATGTTGTCGAGAACAATTTGAAGTCCGAAGCATATTATGATAATATCTATGCAAATGATACGCTGGTATCAGGCGATTATTCAGACGCCGTCGATTATAACGACCCAAACCTGAACAGCAATAACTACTATTATAATGATAATTACTCCTATGCAGGTAGGTTAAACAGATTCTACGGTAATTATTTCTATCCTTACTGGAGAGATCCATTTTATTCCAGCTGGTATCCATCGTTTGGATTCAATTACTACAGCGGATTTCCATATTATCGTAATTACTACGATCCTTTTTATTACGATTACTACAGCCCCTATTCCTACTACGGATATGGCGGCTATTTTGGCAACAATTATTACGGCGGGCTCTTTAACAGCTTTTACAATCCATTCTACGGTTCCTATTATTCCCCCTACTATTATGGCGGCTACAGCTCTTACAGGTCCAATGATAAGAACGGTGTGACATACGGAAGGAGGGAAAGGCCCAGTACCATGTCGACAAGATGGACTGGAGGCGTATCCTCACCCATCGGCTCATCTTCAAGAAGGGGAACAGATATTGCCACTGGTTCAGTAAATCAGGGAACATCGACAGGTACCAGGAGAACAGTTTCATCTGGCTTAAATTCACAGCAGGCTGTTACCGGAACCGATAGAAAACTGTCTCAGGATCCTGTTAAATCCGGAAATGTCTCCGGAACTCAGACAAGGAGACCGGCAAATTCTAAACCTGAATATAATCCAGTTAACAGAAGCTACACTCCAAGTTACAGCAATCCAAGGCTGAGCACGAGACCTTCATATAACAACACAAGAGTTAATTCAAATAGCAACCAGTACAATAACACGAGAACAAACAGCAATTCCGGCACTAACAGAGTTAACTCAGCTCCACGGAGCTATCAGAATTCGTCTGGCAGCGGAAGAAGCAGTTCCTTCTCTCCTTCACAGGGCAGATCGAGCTCTTCCTACAGTGCACCAAGGAGTTATTCTGCTCCTTCAAGAAGATCTGACGGTGGCTCCTCTTCATCCGGGTCCTATAGTTCCGGCAGCAGGTCTTCATATAGTGGCGGATCATCTTCAGGCTCAGTTTCAAGGAGCAGCAGCAGCGGTTCCTATTCATCAGGTTCTTCATCCTCTGGCAGTTCATCAAGTGGTTCTTCGTCGGGAGGCAGAAGGCGGTAGTTTAAACAAAACAAAAATATCAGTTATTCCATTTCATTCTAAAATCAGAGTGCAGCTATACTCTTAAATAAAAAAACCCAATGAAAAGAAAAGCAATAATAATAGCAGCAGCATTTCTGGCAGGGTCCGGGTTATTTGCCCAGAATGTCGATGATGCTTTAAGGTATTCCCAGATCTTCTATACAGGAACAGCAAGGTTCATGTCGATGGGTGGAGCATTTACAGCGCTGGGAGGAGATATGTCAACCTTCAGCCAGAACCCGGGGGGCATCGGATTATTCCGGTCCTCAGAAATAACATTCTCACCGCAGCTATATCATATTGGAACTTCTGCAGGTTTTCACGGTATCTCCAAGGATTACCTCTATAACTTCAACCTGGGCCAGATTGGTATAGTAAGCAACCTGATCACGCAGAAAGGAGAAAGTGGTCTGATATCACTTAACGTTGGATATTCATTTAATAAAACCAATAACTATAACACATCAGTCAGGATAGAGGGAAAAAGCAATTCGAGCTCTATGGCCGATTACTGGGCAGATGTGAGCACCGGAATACCCTATACGGATCTGTCGGGAGCTGCCGGGATCGCATATGACGCATGGATAATCGACACAATCACAGGAACAGGAACTGATACTTATGGCACAGTGTTCTCCAATTATGGAGACAATCCTTCTTCTGATTATGGACAAAACATAAGGCGTCTGATAACAAATTCAGGTTATACAGGTGAACATACTTTCACAATCGGAGGTAACATTTCAAACAAGATCTTCTTCGGAGCCGCCCTGGGCATAAGCAGGTTAAAATATACAGGACATTATGAACACCTTGAAACAGCTGACTATTTCCTCGATTCTCAATTCAGCGATTTCACATATACCGAGCATTTTGAAAACACAGGGACGGGAGTTTCGCTGAAGATTGGAGCCATCATCAAACCTACTGAGGACCTGAGGATTGGACTTGCATTTCATTCACCCACATTTTACAGGATAAATGAATATTATTATGACAATGTAACTTCAAATTTCACCGATAATTCCACTTACGAATTTTCAAATGATCCTGTAAGATACCAGTACGCTCTTACGACACCATTCAGGGCATTGGCAGGTGTCGCTTATCAAATTAAAAAGGTTGCCCTTCTGAGCTTTGACTATGAATTTATCGATTACAGTACCGCAAGGTTTTCAGAAACGGGTGATAACTATGATTACACCGAAAAGAATCTGGAGATAAAAAATACCCTTAAGCCAACCAGCAATATACGCGTTGGAGGTGAATTCAGATTGAACAAAATGTACTTCAGGGGCGGCTACGGTTATTACGGAAAAGCCTTTAATACCAGGGAGGATAATGCGGATATGGACTATAACTCATTTTCTCTGGGAGCCGGCTTCAGGGAACAGAATATAAATATAGACTTTGGATTCACGAATCTCAGGAACATGCAGAAATATATCTTATACAATACTTCTTCTGAGTCAGCAATCGCCAACCTGACCAATAATAGAAACATATTCACTGTTACCGTTGGCTATAAATTTGGCTATTAATACTTTGAATGACTTCCGGTTAGAGGGCTGCGTCGAGCAGCCCTTTTTCTTTTACAGATAGTCAGCTGACCGGGGCCCGGTATTAAAAATCAGATCGAGGATACTTAGTCCTGCTATAAAACCACTTTCGCAAAATACCTGGATATAGGGCTTGCAGACGTGATCTGATTTTGTTTTTGTCGAAATTCTGTATCTGAAATCATTATCCTTTCCCTGAATCGGCTCAAAGGAATCTGAGTTCGATACCCGCTTATTTATCATCATTATATTGAGACATTTGCCAAGCAGGTCATTATTCAGATCAAGCAGGAATCTGTGATTCTTAAGAAGAATCTTTTCAAATCCTTCGAAATAAAACTGGAAATAAGGCGATTTGCCGTAGGAAGATATTATTGCCCTTAAATGGACCTGTTGCCATCTTTTTGAGTAGTCGATTGTAATTTCCTTTACCCTGACTTTCAGGAGATCTCCTTTCATTACCGGAACTGAAAGCTGCATGATCCCGTTTGATGTGAGTATCCTGCACCTGTTGCGGTATGTTTGCTTAATGTAATTTTCTTCCTGGTCAATAATGATGTGATCAGCATCTTTGATTAGGCTGAAATACTCAACAGGAGGGAAGTAGGCTGTAGAAAAAAGTATTTCTCCCGGCATAAGAAACAGGTCACTTCATCCGGTTAATCATGCTTGCGCAAAATCCGGCTCCGAAACCATTATCAATATTAACGACCGTGACCCCTGCTGAACAGCTTGTAAGCATTGCCAGAAGGGCGGAGATACCTCCGAAATTAGCGCCATATCCGATACTTGTCGGTACGGCAATCACCGGTATATCCACAAGGCCGCTGACAACG
The DNA here is from genome assembly GCA_963732115.1 of uncultured Bacteroidales bacterium. Taxonomy (GTDB): domain Bacteria; phylum Bacteroidota; class Bacteroidia; order Bacteroidales; family VadinHA17; genus LD21. The sequence continues at coordinate 83,486 of CAVSYN010000025.1, read as the reverse complement.
CTTGCAAGTGCGCCTTCCATACCGGCGATGACTACAATTACCCGGCAGGTCCTTATTTCAGGTAGTTTGTCAACAAGCCGGTGGATCCCTGCCACCCCGGCATCATAAATTCTAAGGACATTATTACCAAGCAATTCGGCAGTAACAGATGCTTCCTCTGCTACGGGCATATCAGAAGTGCCGGCTGTGATCACTGCAATCCTTGTTGCAGGTACTGAGGGCTTTTTCTTTTGAATGCTTATAATACGTGCCACAGGGTAATATGCGGCATCAGGCAGCTTTTTTTTAACGATTTTAAACATCTTTTCATCCGCCCTTGTGCCTATTACATTGCTTTGTTTAACGGACATTACACTGAATATCTCGACAACCTGTTCGGCTGTCTTCCCTGCACAGTATACAATTTCCGGATAACCAGTCCGCATCTCCCTGTGATGATCTATCCTCGCAAATCCGAGATCAGTATAAGGGAAGTTCTTTAAGATTTCAAGTCCTTCATCAACACTTTTTTGTCCGTTCTTTATCTCTTTAAGCAGGGTTTCAATATCATTTCTGGTCATACTTCTTTGTTTTCCGGATTAAAACTTCCCGATCTGTAACCTTCGAGGTCCAAAGATACATATCTGAACCCGATTTTTTTCAGAGAACTTGTAATAATGTCTTTATCAGGGGGTGAAACAATTTTCTCAAAATAAACCGGGAGGCATTCTATCCTGGCAAGATCACCATGCACCCTGACCCTTGCTCCGGGATAACCCTTTTCAAACAGAAGAATTTCGGCTTGCTCAATCATACGGAGCACCCCTTCATTTACCTCCGTATCGTAAGGGATCCTGGTAAGCAGGCAAGCCTTTGCCGGTTTATTCCATGTAGGGAGGCCTTGTTTGTGCGAATACTCCCTTATTTCATTTTTGGTAAGACCGGCTTCAAAAAGCGGGCTTCTTATCCCAAGCTCAGCCAGAGCCCTCAGACCAGGCCGGTATTCACCTGAATCATCAGAATTAGTACCATCAATAGTAAATTTATACCCATTTCTTTCAGCATACGCTTTTAATTCTTTGAAAAGTATATTCTTACAGGTATAGCACCGATCAACAGGGTTATATCTTATTGAATCAGGAAAGGAAAGATCCACGATTGAATGTTTGATGTCAAACGACTTTGCAAAGTCAACAGCTTCATCTATTTCATTTGTCGGGATATAGGGCGTTCTGATGGTAACTCCTATCACATTGAGCTTCTTTAACGAATGTGCCCTGTGCAGGAGAAGAGAGCTATCGACCCCACCAGAAAAGGCTACGACGAATGAATCTAATTCCTTTAATATTGTATCTAGTTTTTCCCACTTGTTATCGTTCATGTTTTTTGCTTGTTCAGTGTTAGAATTGAATTTATGTAATTATAAACCTCTTTGACAGGAATTCCGTTTTCAGCGGCGATCCTTTTGCACTCATCGTATTCGGGCTTTGCTGAAACTTCTTTCCCTTCGTAAAAGGAGTGTTTAATTGTCACTTCGCCGTAATTTGTTTTCAATTTCCGAAACTCCCTAGTCAGAGTATCTTTCTTAAAAGTGAATGTTCTGATGCCCAGGGTTGTAGATTCTTTGAATATGATTTCTTTGACAGTATCGGCCAATCCCGATTCGCAGATGACATTCAGCACAATGCCCGGTCTTCCTTTTTTCATGATCATCTGGGAACAGTAAACATCCGACGCCCCTGCTTTAAAGAGCCGCTCGGTGATATAGTCGTAGAATTCAGGATTCATATCATCAATATTCGATTCTATCAGCAGGGCTTCATGCCCCGGACCCGGAGCCTCCATAATTTCACCCAGCGAAACCCTCAAAAGATTTGGAACACCAGGATGATCTTTATGACCAACTCCGTAAGCTGTCTTTTCAATCTTAATATTTGATACAGGTCCGAAGTCATTTCCAAGTACTGCTATAATAGCTGCCCCGGTTGGTGTAGTTGCTTCAAAATCGACTCCCCCTGTTCTGACGGGTATCCCTTTGATTATCTCAGCTGTAGCAGGAGCCGGGACAGGAAGCTTCCCATGATCACAGTTTACAATCCCGCTGCCGAGCTCTACTGCTGATACATAAACTTTTTCAACTTTCAGTTCATTAAAACAGATGGCTGCTCCTGCAATATCAATTATCGAATCGATGGCACCAACCTCGTGGAAGTGAACCTCACTGACAGGTATACCGTGTACAACAGCTTCTGCCTTTGCAACCTTCATGAAGATCTCCATGCTAAGATTTTTAACAGCTTCCGGAAGAGATGATTCAGAAACTATTTTTTCTATATCGGAAAGATTTCTGTGCAAATGTTCATGAACTGTCTGTTTAACAGTGACTTTTGTCCCCATAATGCCATGTCTCTGATCCTTTTCAGCAATAAGTTCCCACCCGTCCAGCTTTAATTTCTTCAATTCATCTGCAAGAAATAATTTATCAATGCCAAGATCTATCATTGCACCCAGATTCATATCCCCGCTGATACCGGAAAAACAGTCATACCATAGTACTTTCATAAAAGAGTGGTGTAAAGGCGTTAAACAATCAAAAATGCCTAAAGTTAAAAACTAAAACAGCCGCATGTTTATGCCTTTAGGTATTAATCCGCCGCTAATATACAATTTACAATCATAGTGGAATAATAAAAAAAAGTCGTATTTTTCGGCACTTTTTCAATAACAATTTAAAATACCATAATATAAGATCATGAGAAGAAGAGAGTTTTTCAAAACCTCTGTTGGAGCCGGACTTGCAGCAGGGGCTGCATTGAGTTTAGGCGGGTATAATAAGTTATGGGCTTCATCTCCGGTCAACGCCAAATATGATATGGTAGCTGTAATGGGCGGGAGCCCTGAAGCAATGTTTGACCTGGGGATCCAGGAGCTTGGCGGGATAGGAACTTTTGTCCAGAAAGGGCAGAAAGTTCTTGTTAAACCCAATATAGGCTGGGATGTTATTCCTGAGCTTGGCGCAAACACTAATCCCCTGCTTGTAAAAAGGATCATCGAACATTGTTTCAAAGCAGGCGCAAAGGAGGTTTATGTATTTGATCACACTTGCGATAACTGGGTAAATACTTATAAGAATTCGGGAATTGAAAAGGCAGCAAAATCGGTTGGAGCCAAGGTTGTTCCTGCCAATACGGAGAACTATTACCAGTCTGTCGAAATACCTGGCGGTATAAAGCTGAAAAGCGCAAAAGTTCACGAAATACTGCTTGATACCGATGTTTTTATAAATGTACCCATACTGAAGGACCATAATTCAACCCGGATGACATGCTGTCTGAAGAATACAATGGGAATTGTATGGGACAGGGGATTCTGGCATTCTAATAATCTGCATCAATGTATTGCGGACTATGCGCTTTTCGAAAAGAAGCCTGCACTTAATATCATCGATTGCTTTAATGTGATGGTAAAACATGGTCCCCAGGGTGTATCAAAAGAGGATATCGTACAAATGAAATCGCTGATACTCACCACCGACTGGGTAGCAGGTGATACCGCTGCGGCAAAAATGCTTGGAGTTGATCCACAGAAAATAGATTATATTCCAATTGCTCATAAAATGGGTCTGGGTAATATGAATCTTGATTCCCTCCAGATCAGGCGTATTAAAATGTAATCGATAATGACCACCTCTTTCCTGAGAAAGTTCCGGATTTCTTTTTCGGCAGTAGTTCTGATATGTTTCATTCTGGTCTTTGCAGACTTCAAATCACTTATCCCCGAGAAATACATCGACTACTTACTTTTCCTTCAATTCATACCTTCTGCCCTCAAGTACTTTGATCTTAAATCATTTGCAGCCATCGGTTTCCTGATTGTGCTCCTGCTTACGCTGCTTACTGGACGTACCTATTGTTCTTTCCTCTGCCCGCTCGGAGTCGGTCAGGATGTGTTCAGCAGGATCGGGGGCCGCTTAAAAAGGAAATTCAGAAGGTTTGGCCTTAAGAAACCACATACGGTTATACGGTATTCAATTCTGACAATCACTCTTGGAGTTACAATCATCTGGGGTATTTACCTGCTTACCCTTCTTGATCCTTATAGTATTTTTGCACGGTTCATGACCTATTTCGGCAAACCGGTTGTACTCCTTATAAATAATCTGTTTGCCGGAATACTTGGCAGGTTTGACAATTATGCACTGAGTCATATCCAGATTAAGGGATTCAACCTGGTCACCTATTCAATACCGGTAGTCTTCTTCCTGCTTGTAGGTATATTTTCATTTGTCAGAGGACGACTCTACTGCAATATGATCTGTCCTGTCGGAACCCTGCTTGGACTTCTTTCAAAAATTTCCCTTTTCAGGGTCAGATTTGATGAAGTCAAATGCACCCGATGCGGCAGGTGTTCAATGGTCTGCAAATCCTCCTGCATCGATTTTCTGAAATACGATATAGATATTACGCGATGCGTCGACTGCTTCAACTGCATAAATACATGCCCCGACAAAGCATTATCGTACAGCCTCATTTCAAAAAGGAACAATGAGCAAGTGGTAGATGAAAGCAAGCGCAAATTTGTAGCAGGATCACTGTTGATGCTGTTTGGCATCTCACAATTTATAAGAGGACAGGAGAAGAATGTCCCTAAGCCCAAAAGGGAATCGACTGTAAAAGAAGCCAAAACTTCACCGGTATGCCCTCCCGGTGCCAGGTCGATTGAGGATTTCACAAAAAATTGTACAGCATGTTCATTGTGTATAAGCGTTTGCCCCAACAAGGTACTTTATGCTTCTGTCAGGGAATATGGTTTAGCAGGGTTTATGCAGCCTGTTATGGACTACCACAAAAGCTTCTGCACTTATAACTGTACCCTTTGCACCGAAGTATGTCCGACAGGTGCTTTGAAACCGCTTGCACTTGACGCAAAGAAACTTACACAGCTCGGTAAGGCTAATTTCATAAAGGACAATTGCATTGTCAAAACTGAAAAAACAGCCTGCGGTGCATGTTCTGAAGCGTGCCCCACAAAAGCCGTTTACATGATACCCTATGAAGGGAACCTTGTAATTCCCGAGACTAACCAGGACATCTGCATAGGCTGTGGACACTGCGAATTTGCATGTCCGACCACTCCCTATAAGGCAATTTTCGTCGACGGGAACCCTGTCCACCTGGCCGCTAAAAAGCCAGAGAACGTAAAGTCAGACATAAATACACCTGTTGAATTTCCATTCTGACAGAACTGCCATGGTTAACAGCTTCTCCAAGCGCCATTCTTTGGTTAACTTTGTTCTGTTATATCTGAATCCTAAAATAAAACCATATGAAACCAACACATATTGAACATATTGGTATTGCTGTGGCAAACCTTGAAAAATCAATCGCCTTCTATGAAAAGGTCTTTAACCTTGAATGTTATAAAATTGAAGAAGTCCCCGACCAGAAAGTCAGGACTGCTTTCTTTGATGTTGGCCAGACAAAAATTGAATTGCTCGAATCCACTGACCCTGAAGGCCCTATAGGAAAGTTTATTGAGAAAAGAGGGGAGGGGATCCATCATCTGGCCTTTGCGGTCGCCGACATCAGGGAGCAGCTGAAACATGCAGAAAAGGAAGGTGTCAGGCTGATTAATGCGGAACCGTGCAAGGGAGCGGAGAATCTCGACATTGCCTTTTTACATCCTAAATCCACATCAGGAGTTCTTATTGAGTTGTGTGAGATTCCGTACTGACTTGAAAAAAATTAGTAGGTTTGTATTATAAACAAACCTGCCTGAATAATGAACAACCTCCCTGCAACCACAGGAAACTCTGGACCAAAGGTCAGATCCGACTGTGAATTAACCCTTGAATTAAGAAATGAAGGCGGCATTTCAATAACCCTGAAGTCAAAGGTCCAGGCTCTGTATGGGGAATCAATCATAAATCAATGCAGGGAGATTCTGGATTCTTTCGGGATCAGGGATGCTTACCTTAAAATAGATGATTCGGGCTCTTTGCCATTCGTAATCGCTGCACGGCTGGAGGCGGCTGTGAAAAAGCTTATTAATACCGAAACTGAGTATCTGCCTGATTTTTTTGAGGAAAACCGGTATTCAACAACACGCGACAGAAATCGTATTACCCGCCTTTACCTGCCTGGAAATACACCAAGCCTGATGATCAATGCCGGACTTCATTCAGCCGATGGCTTAATACTTGATCTGGAAGACTCGGTGGCACCTGAAAAGAAGGATGAAGCCAGGATACTCGTAAGAAATGCACTGAGGCAGGTCAATTTCAATGGGGCTGAGAGGATGGTAAGGATTAATAACGGCGAATTGGGTCATAAAGACCTGGAATATGTTATTCCGCAAAACGTCAATCTTATACTTATTCCGAAATGTGAGAGCCCTCAAAGTGTACAAAAGATTGACAACAAAATCTCGGAAATCAAAGCTAAATACGGTCTGACAGGTTCGGTTTACCTGATGCCGATAATTGAATCCGCTTCTGGTGTTGAGATGGCATTTGAAATTGCCCGATCTTCTGAAAATGTTGTGGCGATGGCCATCGGACTTGAAGATTATACAACCGATCTGGGAGTAACCAGGACTACAGAAGGCAGGGAATCATTTTATGCAAGGACTCGTCTTGTCAATGCCGCTAAAGCTGCGGGGATACAGCCTATAGATTCTGTCTTTTCCGATATAAGCGACATGGAGGCGCTTTATAATAATGTCCTGGAGTCGAAAGCATTGGGATTTGAAGGAATGGGCTGCATTCACCCCAGACAGGTACCTGTTATAATGAAAGGCTTTGCTCCGACTGACGCTGAAATTGAAAAATCAAAAAAGATCGTGCTCGTTTATAATGAGGCCCTGAAAAACGGCCTTGGTGTTATAGCCCTGGGAACAAAGATGATCGATACGCCGGTTGCGGAACGCGCCCGGAAAACAATTGATCTTGCGATAAAACTCGGATTGCTTTCGAAAGACTGGATGAGTGAAATTCCTGATGGAATGAAATAACTAAATCCTTAGAAGTGTTATGGCAGTTACTACCGTCATTAATGCAGCAGGCAGGGCAGTTCCTCTTGAGATAAACGGCAAGCCAGTGATCCCTTTCGAGGGCGTGGGGAAATACAAACCCTTTGGAAATAAATATGGTCCCCCGATACCTTCCAGCCTCGATTATCCCGACGACGGGAACAAGGTGGTTTCCACACTCGAAGAAGCTCTTCTCAGGTGCGGACTTCAGGATGGAATGACAATTTCAACCCATCACCATTTACGCGACGGGGATCTGATAAGCAATAAAATATTTGAGATCGCTTCAGTGCTCGGAGTGAAGGATCTGGTATGGTTCCCATCCGCATCCTTCCCCTGCAATGACCCTATTATCAGGTACCTCGAAGATGGAACAATAAACAGGATCGAAGGCAGTATGAACGGTCCACTTGGGAGGTTTGTCTCCGAAGGCAGAATGAAGGGTACTGCTGTTCTCCGTTCCCATGGGGGCCGCGTTCAGGCAATCCAGGACGGTGAGGTCAGAATAGATATTGCAGTTCTTGCAGCCCCGACAGCCGATCCTTATGGTAATGCGAAAGGGACGGGAGGCAGTTCTGCCTGTGGTGTCCTGGGGTACGCAAAAGCTGATTCAATGTATGCCGACAAAGTGATCGTAGTTACCGATAACCTTACCGACATGCCATGCTATCCCATGGAAATTGAAGGGAACTATGTTGATTATGTTGTAGTTACCGATAAAATCGGGATACCTGAAAAAATTGTTTCAGGAACTACGCAGATCACAAAAAGCCCCGACAGACTTTTAATTGCTGAGCTCACGGCAGCTTTCCTTGAAAAATCGGGGATATTGAAAGACGGTGTCACGATGCAGGCGGGAGCAGGTGGGACCTCGTTAGCTATCGCTGTTTTTCTTCACGAGATTCTTAAGAAAAAAAACTGGAAATCAAAATTCGGATTTGGCGGAAGCACAAAATATATGGTTGAAATGCTTGAGCAGGGACAGATGGGATATATACTTGATGCCCAGGCCTTTGATTTAGATTCAGTTATTTCAATCAGCAAAAACCCGAACCATGTGCCATATCCCGTATTCAATGCCTACAATTACCATTCTAAGGGCAACCTGACGAGCATGATGGATATAATGATACTCGGAGCTACTGAAGTTGACCTTAATTTCAATGGAAACGTTGTTACGCATTCCGACGGCTACCTTCTCCATGGCATTGGAGGCTGGCAGAACTGCCTGTATGCAAGGAATGTTATTCTTCCTGTACCACTTTTCCGTGACAGGATTCCCGTTATTGTTGATGAAGTAACCACTTTATGCGGCCCCGGTGAGCTTATAGATGTTATCGTAACCGAGAGGGGAATTGCAATAAACCCATTGAGGCAGGATCTGATCGACAGCGTGAAAAACTCCGGATTGCCCATTAAAACAATTGCAGAGCTGAAAGCCGAAGCTGAAAGGATCTGCGGAAAGCCTGCCAAAGCCAGGTTTGAGGAAGATATTGTGGCCGCGATTAAATGGGTCGATGGAACAGTAATTGATGTGGTCAGGAAAATTAAAACTTAAGTAGCACTTTTGTGGAAAGGTATAAATGCGTCATCTGTGGATATATTTACAATCCAGATGAAGGAGATATCACTTCAGGAATTGATCCAGGGATTCCCTTCGGCGATCTGCCTCCTGACTATACCTGTCCGCTATGCGGTGCCGGGAAAGATGAGTTTTTTGTTTACGACTGATTGCGCTGATGCCGCTGTCCGTTACTATTCTTTTTGTTTTCTGTCGGGATGTTACCGATCACATCCATGAGCAGATCCCAGAACATGCCAACTGTTTTTATTTCAATCATTTCCTCCGGAGTATGAGCTCCTCTGATTGAAGGACCGAATGAGATCATATCGATGCCTTTGAATTTTTCATAAATAAGTCCGCATTCAAGTCCGGCATGAATTGCCCTGATAGCCGGTTCCCTGCCAAAAAGGTTAACATATGATTTGCGAGTGATTTTAAGGATCTCCGATTTCAGGCTCGGCTTCCATCCCGGATAGCCATCAGAATGGGTTACTTCCGCACCGGCAAGCACGAGGCATGATTCCACCATCCCTGCTGCATAAAATTTTGACGATTCTACAGAGCTCCTTTGAGTTGTTATTATCTTGATTTTGTTTTCGTCATGAAAGCTGACTGATGCGAGATTTGTAGAAGTCTCTACGAGGTTTTCCATTTCCTGCGACCAGGCGATAACACCGTGAGGGCAGCAGGTAAGTGAATTGAGAAGCTTTGACTGACTCTCTTTATCCATAACTGATAACGGAACATCTATTTGCCTTACAGCAATTTTAAGGTCTTTCTCAGCTTCGCCAAATTCCTCAGCAAGAACGGTTTGAAAGTTTGCGATCCAGTTTTTGAGGCTCTCTCCTGAAGATTTGTTTACAGCAATTGAAGCAAAAGCTTCCCTTGGGATCGCGTTCCTCAGATTTCCTCCGTCAAACCGGCTCAGCGAAATATTAAACTGGTTCATAAGATTCAGCAGGATCCGGTTCATTATTTTTACTGAATTCCCATATCCCTTGTGAATTTCATCGCCTGAATGTCCTCCATGAAGACCGGTTACAGATATCTCAAAACCAGCTGAATCGTCAGGAACCGGTATCCTCCTGTAATACATTTCACCAAGAGTATCCATGCCGCCCGCACAACCGATAAACAGGATCCCCTCATCCTCAGAATCAAGATTTATAAGTATTCTTCCTTCGAAAAAATCAGGCTGGAGATTTATAGCACCTGTCATTCCCGACTCCTCATCAACTGTAAAAAGGCATTCGATTTTTCCGGTTTTGAGGCTGGGATCTGAAAGGACTGCCAGCTGAGAGGCCAGGCCAATGCCATCGTCGGCGCCAAGAGTGGTTCCTTTAGCAGTTACCCAATCGCCATCGATATATGGAATTATAGGATCTGTTGACCAGTTATGAGGATAATCTGCATTTTTCTCCCCAACCATATCCATGTGGCTCTGGAGAACCAGGGTCTTTTTGTTCTCCATTCCCGGGGAGGCAGGTTTTAAGATAAGTATATTACCTATAGAATCCTCTTTTGATTCAAGACTATGCTCTGAAGCAAACTTCAGAAGGTATTGTCTAAGCTTACCTTCATTCTTGCTTAACCTCGGTATTTTGCAAATCTCTTCAAAATAGATCCAGATTGGCGCTGGATTTAATCGAGATAAAACGCTCATGCTTATTAAATTGACTTCAAACAGGGCCAAAAGTACTTATTTTTTCAGATTTAAATGCTCAATCTCTAAAATAAATAACCGCTACGGTAACGTTCAATTTTTGTTATTTTTACATTAGACGAGTATTACTACTTCATTCAACAAAATTCTTATGTCGAAAAGAACAATAGTTACTTTACCCGGCGATGGTATAGGTAAAATCGTATTGAACCAGGCTTTAAGGGTTCTTGATGCTTCAGGTTTTAAAGCCGATTACGTTCATGGTGATATAGGCTGGGAATTCTGGTGCAGGGAAGGAAATCCGCTACCCCGGAGGACCCTTGATCTTTTAAGCAAACATAAGATAGCATTGTTCGGGGCCATAACATCTAAACCGAATGAGGAAGCTAAAGCTGAACTTGATACTTCGCTGCAGGGCAAAGGATTTTTGTATTTCAGTCCGATAGTGGGGCTTCGGCAAAAATTTAACCTTGATATTTGTGTCCGCCCATGCAAGTCCTATAAAGGAAATCCGCTGAATTTTATAAGAAGAGGCAATGGAAATACAATTGAGGAACCTTATGTTGATGCCGTTATTTTCCGCCAGAATACGGAATGTCTTTATTCAGGTGTGGAATGGACAAATCCGCCTGAAATGGTTTATAAGGCATTCATGACCCATCTCAAGTTCTCTGAGAGCTTTGGCTCTGTTCCTGTTGAGGAAATATCAATATCGGCAAGGATTTTCACAAAAAGAGCCACAGAACGGATTCTGACTGCTGCTTTTGATCATGCTAAAAAATACGGATATCCTTCAGTCACAGTGTGTGAAAAACCAAATGTGATCAGGGAAACCTCCGGCATGATGTGGAAGCTTGCCAAAGAGATCCAGAAAATCTCATATCCCGAAATCAGGCTGGTTAATACAAATATTGATGCACAAATGATGTGGATGACCAAGAATCCCGAGGATTATGGGGTGATTGTCGCCGGCAATATGTTTGGGGATATAGTTTCCGATGGTTTTGCCGGACTGATCGGAGGGTTGGGATTTGCCTGCAGCGCCCAGTATTCTGCCGACGGCATTGCGGTTTTTGAACCGACTCACGGATCGGCACCCAAATATGCTGATTATAAAGTCCCTGTTGTCAATCCTATTGCAATGATTGAATCTGCATGTATGATGCTTGATTACATAGATGAAAAGGAGACTGCCCAAAGGATAAGGAAGGCTATAGCTGAGGTAGTTCTTGAGGGCAAGGTAAGGACATATGATATGATGAAGATGAAGGGTCGGCAGGAAGTTGTTGAAAATGGCGCCGCTTCTACAATTCAGATGACCGATGCCATTATTTCAAAGATCCGATAATTAAAATCTGCTGAAGATGAAAGAAGTTGTAAAGAAATTATGGCCTGAACTTAACTGGATTCAGGATGAATGGCTCAGGGAGACGACCGCGAAAACATGGGAGACTGCTCTCGAAAGAAGTGTCCTGAAAGCCGGGGATCTTGATAAAATACCTTTTACGCTTCTCTGCGGACCTGACATTAAGGTCAGCTTTATGGCACACAAAAGATGTGTTGTCCATATAGCAAAAGCCGGAGGTGAACATATGAAAGAATTCTTTGGCAATGACCTTCCGGTAAACATGGATGTACTGATTGCCGGCGCAATCCTTGCCGATGTCGGTAAACTCCTTGAATATGAAATAGATAAAGATGGCAACTCAATTCAGGGAAAGTACGGACAATACCTGAGGCACCCGTTCTCGGGTGTTTCGCTTGCAGAAGAATGCGGCGTACCGCCTGAAGTGTGCCATATTATTGCAACGCACGCCGCTGAGGGCGATATGGTAAAAAGAACAACCGAAGCCTGGATAGTGCATCATGCCGATTTTATGGCCTTTATGCCATTTAAAAGCCGGCTTATAGATTAAGGTTAGCCAAGTTTCATTTTCTCGACCTCTTCAATATTCCTTTCATTGGCAACGTCCTTTGCATCAGAAGTATAGAGATACTCAATAAGCTCCGAGAATTTGTCCATGACCTTTCCTCTGACAATTTTCATTGTCGAGTTCATCAGTGCGTTATCTTCCGTAAAACCTTCTTCCAGGATCGCAATGGCAACCGGTAGCCAGCGCTGGGGAAACATATTTCCGTATTTTCCGCTTGTCCGGTATTCATTAACCTCATTTTCAAGAAGTGTCAGAATCGCCTTTTTCCCTTCATCAGAATCGGCGGTCAGGTTTTTTTCTTCGAGAAATAGCTTGAGGGCATGCTGGTTTGGGACAACAAGCGCTACCGTATATGGCCTCTGGTTATTGTAAAGCATGCATTGATCAATGTACTTTGATTGCTCTGAAATTGCCTCTTCAATGCCCTCGGGACTGAATTTCTCACCGTCATCGGCAATCAGAAGGCTCTTGAACCTTCCCAGGACGTAAAGGAAACCCTCTTCAGTCATATAGCCCATATCTCCGGTATGGAGCCATCCGTCCACTATAGTTTGCTCTTGTAGCGGTTTCATTTTTCCAGTAACCATACATCACGTTACCACCACTGATAATTATTTCACCTTTCTGGCCGACAGGTAGTTCCATTCCGTTATCATCGCAGATCTTGAGGTCCATATTGTTAACGAGGACTCCAGAGGAACCCAGTTTGTGCCTTCCGGTGGAGTTTGAGGAAATGACCGGTGATGCTTCGCTCAATCCGTAACCCTGGTACATAGGAATCCTTAACGCATAGAAGAATCTTTGAAGCTCGATGTCGAGAAGGGCACCTCCACCGATAAAATAATCGAGTTCTCCCCCGAAATTCTCGCGTATCTTACTGAAAAGGATTTTATCATAAAGATCGATCAACGGCTTTTTGATTTTCTGCAAGCCCCTGCCTTTGTTCCATCCCTCTTTGTTATATGAATAGGAGATCTTTAACGCGTGATTAAAAAGGATCTCAGCCATTTTCCCTTTTTCCTTTATCCCTTTTTCAATATTCTTTCTGAAGTTCTTGGCAATGGCCGGGACGCTCATGAGGAGATTTGGCTTTATCTCCTTAAGGCAGGAAGGAAGGTTACGGAGTGTTTCCATCGGTGTTTTTCCTGTCCTGACCGATGCGATGCTTGCTCCTTTTCCCATAAATGCATATATCCCGCAGGTATGCCCGAAGGAATGATCCCAGGGCAGAATAAGAAGTGTCTTGTAAAATGACGGAATATCGATAAGGCTGTAAGACTGGTAAACATTTGTAACATAGTTCCCATGAGTCAGGATTATGCCTTTGGGATCGGCTGTTGTTCCGGAGGTGTAGCAAATATTCGCAAAGTCAGAGGGTTTGATACTGTTGAACAGTTCTTCGAATTCAGTTGTATGTTCCGGTGATTCCAGCCATTCTCTTCCGATCTTTCGGACTTCATTGAAATGGATCTCCTTATCAGTATATTCTTCCTGCGTATCAAAATGGATTATTTTTTCAATTGTTTTGCATTCATTAATTACCTGTTTCAGCTTCTGATTCTGGATGGAGGAAATAAGTACCATCTTTGACCCTGAATGGTTGATCCTGAACTTGATTTCTTCCGGAGTAAGCTTTACTGACAAAGGTACATTTACTGCTCCTGCATAAAGTATTCCCAGTTCTCCGATTACCCAGCTGTTCCGGCCTTCCGACACAAGGCTCAGCCTGTCTCCTTTTTTGACTCCCAGATTTGATAGCCCTGCGGCAAATTCATAAACCTGCTTTCTGGTTTCTCCGTAAGTTGTGCCTTCATACTTATCCTGAGGCTTTTCCCACAAATAAACATTGCTTTCGAACTTTTCCACACTTTCTTCAAAAAACTGTATCAACGATTTCATCAGGCACTTGATTTAGGTAGTAAAATTTAGAAGAGACTAAGATACTAAATCTGTTTAAAACACATTGTACGTTGAAGTTTTAATATCATTTGGATTGGTTTTCAATAATTTGTATATTTGATTTCATTAATAAAAAAGAAGGGGGTCGCTGTTTGATCAATTTTAATCAAATTTAAAATGAAACATTTTTCAACAATCCTTTTCATCGCAATTCTGATTTTATCTCCTTCCTGCAAAAATATCCGGGAAAGAGGTTTATTCGGCAAGAAAGCAAAAACTCTTGAAATTTTAAAAGCACAACAGGACAGCGTCCGTGTTGCTGATTCTTTGAAAAGAGTTGAGAATCGTCTTAGAGCGATTGAAGAGGCCCGTCTCGATTCTATCAGGCTGATAGAAGAAGAAAGACAGGCTTACGAAGCCCGCAATAAATTCAACATTATCGTTGGAAGTTTTATTGTCCCTGAGAATGCCAAGGTATGGGCCGATGAGTATCGCAAAATGGGCTATGATACAAGGGTTATAAAAATGGACGACAGTAAATTTGACCTTGTTGTGGCCGAATCATACGAACGGTTCTCTAAGGCGGTTGAGCGTCTGGAACGCTTCCAGGATACCGTTGATATCAATACCTGGCTTTATATCAAAAAGTAATAGCCTGGTTATCTGAAAATTGTTGCGTTCCTGTCTGGTCCGACCGAAACCAGTTTAACAGGCACTCCTGTCTGATTTTCAATAAATTCTATATAACGTCTGAGAGTTGCAGGTAAGGATCTGTATTCCCTTATTCCTGAAATAACTTCACTCCAGCCCTCCATCTCCGTGTATTCAGGTTCGATCGTCGCCTTGTTGTCGAAAAGTATCTCGTTTTGTCTCCTCCCTTCGATTTTATATGAGGTGCATATCTTAACAGTTTTGAAGCCGGAAAGGACATCAGCTTTCATCATGAAAAGCTTCGTTACACCGTTAATCATTATTGCATACCTGAGCGAGGGAATATCGAGCCAGCCGCATCTTCTCGGACGCCCGGTTGTTGCTCCGTATTCACAACCAGTTTTTCTCAACATCTGTCCTGTCTCGTCACTCAGCTCAGTGGGAAACGGCCCGCTGCCAACCCTGGTACAGTAAGCCTTGAAAATACCAAAAACTTCCCCGACAAGCCTTGGAGAGATTCCCAGGCCTGTACATGCTCCTGCACTGATTGTATT
This sequence comes from uncultured Bacteroidales bacterium, assembly GCA_963732115.1. Taxonomy (GTDB): domain Bacteria; phylum Bacteroidota; class Bacteroidia; order Bacteroidales; family VadinHA17; genus LD21. Next base: position 68,213 of record CAVSYN010000025.1, on the reverse strand, counting down.
TGAAGAGGTGACAAAGGGATATGATCCGAAATCAAGATCGAGCATTGTTCCCTGGGCACCTTCGGCAATGATCTTCTTACCGCCGGAAGCAAGCTTGTTGACCAGGTATTCGGTATTTTCAATCCTGAATTTCTTAAGAAGTTCAATCCCCTCAAACCATCCGGCTTCAAATTCCTTAATGTTGAATTCGTAATTATAGTTCTTAAGAATTGAAAGATGGGCGGCTTTATGTTCCTCGTACAGTTCCATGAAGTTCTTTTGAAGGATATCGCCAACCCTTAGTCCATTCCGGCTTGCTTTATCGGTATAAGCCGGCCCGATTCCTTTTAATGTTGAGCCTATCTTAAGATTCCCCTTGTGATTTTCATACGCGGCATCGAGTATCCTGTGTGTGGGCAGGATAAGGTTGGCCCTTGTCGAGACCACGAGTCTTTTTACGAGTTCCTCAAGTGACGGTCCCAGATGTTCAATCTCATTTTTGAAAACGGCAGGATCGAGTACAACGCCGTTGCCAATTATGTTTAGTTTTTCAGGGTGAAATATACCCGAAGGAATAAGATGCAAAACGTGCTTAACATTGTTAAACTCAAGCGAATGGCCTGCGTTAGGCCCACCCTGGAACCGGGCTACAACATCGTAAGACGGACTCAGGGCATCCACAACTTTTCCTTTTCCCTCGTCACCCCATTGAAGGCCTAACAAAATGTCAATGTTCATTTTATATGCTAAGGGATTTCAAAAACAGATACGAAATTACAAAATAATTTTACTGAAAATCACGTTGATAGTATATTGTTGATAAATGAAAGGGGAATGTCAACAAGAATTGGTTTTGACCTGACGCAGTTTTAATACTCTGCTTAATTTTATTTTTCGAGACAAAGCACACATTAATAACCTCTATTTATAACAAAATGAAAAAAGCAGCTTTCTTATTGATAATCAGCCTCGCAATAATGTTCCTGGCATCTCCCGTATCCGCTCAGGGTACCGGAGGAGAAAAAGATTTTAGGTTTACTATTAAAACTAACCCGCTTTCAGCATTGGGAGGTCCCTTGTACATTGCAGGGATAGTACCATTGACTGCAGAATATAAAGTATATTTTGAAGCCAGAACAACCGAGAAACAATCTGTTCAGCTCGGTCTGGGTTATCTTGGATCAAGCCCATTGGTTACAAGTATAGGTGATCTGAGCTCTGATACCTCAATCATTTCGACCGGAATCCATGGCCAGGTCTGGTATAAGTTTTTTCTGACTTCTGACAAGGCACCAAATGGATTCTATATAGGTCCGCATTTCTCGTACGCAACCGCGAAGATTAAAAATAATAAGGAGAATGATAAGTATTTTACAGCATCTAAACTGAATATAGACTGTGTCTTTGGTTATCAGCTTATTACTAAAGGCGGCTTTGCTCTTGATATCTATACCGGGCTAGGTATGAAAAATAAAAAGTTTAACAGTACAGGGTTCGACCTCGGAGAAACTTTTTCAGATTGGAAGTTAAATAACAGAACGACTATTGGTGTCCCGTTCGGTTTTTCATTTGGGTATGCATTCTGATGGGACATTTGCTTAAGAAAAAAAGTTGCCTTTCGGGGCAACTTTTTTTTAATCTTGCACTTCCTGTTCCTTATCCTTAAGGTGCCCGTAGATGTATAGCGAATGATACATTGGGTCGAACCTGTATAGGCTGCTCGCCGTGCGTATTATTTCCTGAATCCGGGGATCGCAGAATTCAATAACCCTTCCGGTCTCAATATCAATGAGATGGTCATGCTGCCCGCACTGAAAGGCCCTTTCAAATTGGGCAATATTTTTCCCAAACTGGTGCTTGATTACCAGGTTGCAGTCGAGAAGCAATTCTATCGTGTTATACAGGGTAGCCCTGCTTACCCTGTAATTCTTATTCTTCATAAATATATAGAGCGACTCGATGTCGAAGTGACCGGCCCTTGAATATATCTCATCAAGTATGGCATATCTTTCAGGTGTCTTTCTGTGTCCCTTTTTTTCAAGATATTCAGTGAAAATCTGCTTCACAGTCGACCTGGAATCATCATTAATCATATTTGGTCTAATTTAAAATAATTATAAAAGTATGTATTTTTTTCAAGAGTAAAGATATTTCGACAAAACAGACTGCTATTCAGAAAAATCTTCGACACGATTGATATTTTCTATTCCCTTTACGTTTGAGATCTTCAGAATAAGGTTGTTAAGGTCCTGGGTATGATGAACATACAGGTCGATTGACCCTTCAAATATTCCGTCGCTGACACTTATATTGATATTTGTCATATTGACCTTAAGCTCGGATGAAATGATATTGGTGATGTCATTTACCAGCCCGATCCTGTCAACACCTGTCATGCTGATCCTTGCAAGGAATGAGACAAGCTTATGAATTGCCCATCTTACAGGGATGATCCTGTTCCCTTCATTTGACATGATCCTTATTGCAACGGAGCACTTTGGCTTATGTATAATAATTGACCCTTCCGGCGACCTGTAACCGATAACTTCATCGCCGGGAATAGGGTTGCAGCATTTGGCAATTTCATACGACTGGCCGGCATTTTCGATATTTTCCCTTAAGAGGAATGGGGCGGTGGCATCGATCTGCTCGGTCACAACCTCTTCCCCGTCTTTTTTATTCTTCTTTGAGCCAAGAAGCTTTAGCTCCCAGTATTTTATAACATTTTTAGCCGGGGATTTCCTTATTATCTTCTTCAGGTTATCAAGGTCAATGGTCCCGAGCTCAATTCCCGAGTAAAGTTCATCTTTGTTCAGGACCTCATACGATTGCATAAGTTTTCTGACGATCTCGGTATTTGGAGCAACACCGAGCTCTCCGAGTCTTTGTTCAAGGATCTCCATCCCTTTCTGGATCCTGTTAACCGATTCAGTCTTCAGCTGATTCTTTATTGCTTCCTTTGCCTTCGAGGTGCGGACAAATGAAAGCCATTCCTTTTCAGGTTTTGCAATCTCTGATGTGATGATCTCAACCTGGTCGCCGCTCATCAAAATCGCATTTATCGGATTTAGCTTGAAATTTATTTTGGCACCGATGGCTTTATTGCCTATCTCAGTATGTATCTCATAAGCGAAATCCAGAGCTGATGCTCCTTTTGGCAGGCTCACCAGAGTCCCTTTCGGGGTAAATACCATTATCTCGGATGAAAAAAGATTCATCTTGAACTCGTCCAGGAACTCAATCGGATCCTCGAGCGGGTTTTCAAGCATCATCCTTATCTGCTTTATCCATTTATCGAGTTCTGTTTCAGGTGAGTTGTCCCCCTTGTATTTGTAGTGCGAGGCATAACCTCTTTCAGCAATTTCATCCATCCGCTTGCTCCTGATCTGCACCTCGACCCATTTCCCTTCCGGACCCATAACGGTTACATGCAATGCCTCATACCCGTTTGGCTTTGGCCTGCTAATCCAGTCGCGCAGCCTGTCAGGCTTTGGCAGGTAGGAATCGGTTATAATTGAATAAATGTTCCAGCAGGTAGTTTTTTCAGGAATTCCTGTAACCGGCTCGAATACAATGCGGACCGCAAGAACATCATAAACCTCCTCAAACGGAACACTTTTCGATTGCATCTTTTTCCAGATAGAAAAAATCGATTTTGGCCGGCCGTTTATCTCAAATTTAAGTCCTTCCTCAGTAAGTTTATCGATTATCGGAAGGCTGAACTTATTGATGAGGGCCATGTATTTCTTTTCACCGTGCTTAAGTTTCGATGCGATCTCATCGTAAATGACAGGCTGGCGGTATTTGAAGCTCAGGTCCTCGAGCTCGCTCTTGATTGCGTAAAGTCCGATCCTGTTTGCCAGGGGTGCATAGAGAAAGATTGTTTCGCCTGCCACCTTCATCTTTTTGTTCTCTGGCATTGAATCGAGAGTCCTCATATTATGAAGGCGGTCGGCAATTTTTATGAGTATAACCCTTAGATCGTCGGAAAGAGTCAGGAGCATCCTCCTGAAATTTTCCGCCTGCATCGAAGATGATGAGGTTTTATTGTAAGTGCCTGATATTTTGGTAAGGCCGTCAATCAGGGAAGCTATTTTTGGTCCGAAATCCCTGGTGACATCCTCAAGCGAATAATCTGTGTCCTCAACAACATCGTGGAGAAGAGCAGTAGCAATTGATTTCGCCCCGAGACCTATCTCCTGATTGACTATTTTCGCAACACATATCGGGTGAATGATATAAGGCTCACCTGACTTCCTCCGCATATTCCAGTGAGCCTCATTAGCGACCTTAAACGCTTTGTCTATCAGTTCCTTCTCTCCTGGTTTATTACACCTGAGAAGGTTGCTTATAAGTGAATCGTACTCAGCCTGAATACGATTAATATCTTCTTCATCAAAAACATCCTTGCTCCCCATAAAAATCCCTGAGTTCTTTTCCTCCTGAATACAAAGATAACTTTATTAGGCCAAACTTAAAACAGTTACCAGGTGGTGAATCAGCTACCTGTTCCTGAACAGGGTTATAGTTCCGGTTTTTGAGATATTCTTCCCTGTTGGAGTCCTGACTTTTAAAAACCATAAGTATACTCCCTCCGTAGCCAGACTTCCGCTAATGGTTCCGTCCCATTTATCCTCAAAATCCCTTGTTTCAAAAAGGGTCTTTCCCTGCTTGTCGGTAATCACAAGATGATAATCAGCAGGAGTAAACGTAAGAACAGGTTTGAACAGGTCATTTTTTTGATCGTTATTGGGAGTAAATAGATTTGGTACAGTGATGACTTCATCAAGAGTTACGCAAGCCCTTGTAGAGCTGCTTTCTCCTGCTACTCCAAAAGGATTACCGGCTTCAGAAGCCGTTACATAAAAGCATGCTTTCCCTTCTGATAAGGTGTACATAATGTCAGGGATATTAATAATGTAACTGGTATCGGAAGGCAAGAGAACTGCTGTCTCAATAAAACCTTCTCCTGTGTCGGTGTAAACCCTGTAGGATGAGACTGAACCCCGCCATTTCCTGTTCTCGTTCCATTTAAGGACGATCTCATTCCCGCTGGTAAGCGCAGAAAGTAAAATATTTGAAGCCGGATTTGAATAAACAACAGGAACGCTGCAATTATTGATGGCTGAAATCCTGTAAGTGTTCACATCATCAGGATCAGGAAATTTATCAGTGTAGGTTGCAACAGAACCAGTTTCAACTCTTATCTGCGCTAACTGCCGGTATGAGCCTGAAGCACCGCTCTTTCTTTCAAGACTGAATATATGTATCTCAGAGGCCGGATCGAAAGTGAAGGAAACAGATATTTCACCAACTTCGGTTACCGTTGCATAATCGGCATTTATCCATCCTGGAGGATTCTGAAATTTCACCTCAGAACAAGATTTGTTAGATCCGGAAACCATTCCGTTTTCCAGGGTTGCCTTTACAAGGAAGCAGTATTCCGAACCATTGGTGAAATCATCAATTACAAAGCTGGTAATGTCAGCGGATACATGTCCTGCAAGGTAGTATGCACCCCTATTGACTGAAGCAAAAACATCATATCCCGTTACATTTACCGGTGCTGACGCGTACTTATTCCATGAAACATCAATCTTTTTATTGCAGGAATCGAGTTTCGACTTTGTACAAATAGTGTGAAGTTCATTTGAAAGAGGGCTGTAATTGTGCGAACTGTCAATTGCGGCAATTACATACGACTCAGGGAATTGTGAAGTCCCGGGTCTGAAAACAGAATAACTATCCGCTGTTGGGTTGAAAATTGAGTCAATCGGAATCCCGGCATCGTTCTGAAACAGGTACACGATATATCCGGCTACATCCAGTGAAGGGCTCAGCGACCAAGTCATTTCAACATTTCCCGTGAGCTGATTGATAGTGAGCATATTAAACCTGGGAGCTTCAGGACGTATCGAGTCTCTCTGCGAGAACCCCGGATTCGAGATAATTAACTGCAGTAGAATAACAGAATATGCTCTGATAAGGCTGAATTTATCCAGCAGTGATCTCATACAAGTCATCAATGTTATAATACGTACTTGCGAGCCTTATTATTTCATCAGGACTTATTGTTTTCATTGTTCCTGCCAGCCGGTTGAAATAGCCTGTATCAAGACCAAATTCCCACACAGCCTTCAGGCTTTCTGCCATTGCAAAGGGCCCGTCGAACATGCGCAAAAGCTCACCCGACATATAATTCCTTACAACTTCCATTTCCTCTTTTCCAACTGTTATCGTCTGCAGCTTCCTTATCTCATTGTATATTTCCTCAACTGCCAGTTCACGCTTAATCCTGTCGACATCAGTCGAAATCACCTTAAAGCCTGTGAGGTCGAGAGAAGATACAGAAGAACTTATCCCATAAGTAAAACCTTTTTCTTCCCTTATATTTTTCATAAGGCGTGATCCGAAATACCCGCCAAGCAAGGTGTTCAGAAATTTTAATCCGGGATAATCAGTGTGTCGCTTGTTTATGGTCGAAGAACCTATTCTCACAGCCGACTGCACTGCCCCTTCTTTCTCAATATGGATCTTTTTCAGCTCTTCTCCCTTAATGACATTCTCTGATTCTTCAATGTAAATATTTTTCGAATGAAGTTCTCCGAAATATTTTTCGAGTAAATCAACAGTTTTTTCATGTATCCTGCCTGAGACGATAATTGTCATTTTTTCCGGTACGTAGAATTTGGAATGGAAATCCTTCAAAACCGGGGGATTCATATATTCAAAATCCTTGACCTTCACCTGACGGCCATAAGGATGATGATTTCCAAAGACAGATTCAAAAAAAGTATCCATGGCAAGATTCTGCACTTTTTCCCGGTTGACCATGTACCACCGGAGGCGCTTCTTCATCAGCTGATTAAGTTCCTTTTCAGGGAATATTGGTCTGAATAGTATTTCCCTGGTCAATCCAAGAGCTTTCTCAATGTGTCTGTTAAGGAAAAAGACTATCAGGCCAGCGCAATCCTTTTCAACACCCAGGTTCAGGAAAATACCATAAAAATCGAGCAATCGGTTCAGTTCCTCTGAAGTATAGTTTTCCGATCCCTCGGTAAGCATCATATTGGTTGTAGACGCAAGCAACGGGATATCTTCTTTCACAGTTCCTGCCCTGAATACAAATTCAATCCTCATAACGTCTTCAGTACCAGCATCAATAATAAAGACGGATACACCATTCCTGAGCTCGATTTGCTTAAATGGCATGCTTGTCGTTGCGGCAAACGGGAACAGGGGCGGTTGTATACGGTGTAGTGTATTCATCTTCATTTACTGGCCGCTGAGAGATAGTATAATACCGTACTGTTCTCGGGCGTGAAATACCTGTTTGCTGCATCCCTGATCATATCACGGCTTACAGCCCTGAAGCTTTCAACTTCCTTGTTCACCAGGTTCGTATCACCAAGCAATTCGTAAAATGACAGGTTCATTGCCTTATTAAGGATGCTTGTGTTTGTAAGTACTGTTGATGATTCAAACTTGTTTTTGACTTTTTCGAGTTCATCGTTCTTTAGTACAGAGTCCTTTAATTCGTCAATTACCTCATTAACTGCTAGTTCTGCATTAAAAATATCAACATCCTTCATCAGCTTGCCACTCATTATGACAAGACCAGGATCAATATCAGAGGTTATGAATACGTTGATCTCACTGAAGAGGTTTTTCTCCCTTACAAGTTTATTATAAAGTCTTCCTGAGTCACCACCGGAAAGCAGGTCAGTAAGGAGGTCAAGTGAATAAAAGTCATAGCTCTTCCGCGGCCCCATATGCCACACTTTGTACAATGCATCAGCCGGAACATTTCTTCTGACTGTCATGGTTCTCGGTGCATCCTGTTTTGGCTCGGGTGGAATACTGCGGCTCCCGGTATTTCTTCTGGGGATGGGGCCGAACCATTTTTCGGCAAGTTTAAAGACCTTTTCGGGATTTATATTTCCGGTAACCGTCAGAATTGCATTGTCGGGAGCATAATGTGAAAAAAAGAATTTCTTAACATGTTCAAGATCAATTCTTTCAATATGCGATATATCCATCCCAATCGTAGGCCACCTGTAAGGATGGACTTTATAGACAAGCGGTCTCAGCAAAAGCATAGCATCGCCATAAGGCTGGTTCTGATATCGTTGCTTAAACTCTTCAATTACAACATTTTTCTGAACATCAAGGTTTTTTTGTGAGAAATCGAGCTCAAGCATTCTGTCAGATTCCAGCCAGAAACCTGTTTCAATATTTTCGGAAGGAACTGTCAGGTAATAATCTGTTATATCATTGTTGGTAAATGCGTTATCGTCTCCGCCGGCAAGCTGGAGGGGAAGGTCATATTCAGGAATGTTTACCGATCCGCCAAACATCAGATGTTCAAACAGATGAGCCAGCCCGGTCATTTCGGGATCCTCATCCCTCGATCCGACATCATAAAGTATATTCATCGCGACCAGTGGAGTGGATTTGTCCTCATGTACAATGATTTTCAACCCATTATCCAGACTGAACCTGCTAAATTGTATCATTCAAATCAACTTTTTCAACACGACAAACTTAAGTAAAAAAACAGAGAAGGTCTGGTATTGTTTTTATATTTGCAGCATTATGCCTAAAAAGCAGTTCCTGCAAAAGTCCCTGATTGCACGTCTGATTGGGATTGATCAGGTGAGGCTGGTATATTTCCTCAGCCTTGTGGTTGGCCTGCTCAGCGCCCTGGCTGCGGCTTTACTCAAAAATACGATTCACTGGTTAAATAAGGTGCTCACAGCCGGGATAACCTCGGAGTCGGGGAAATATCTGTACCTTGTTCTTCCGGCCATTGGTATGCTACTTACCCTGTTGTTTGTGAAGTATATAGTGAAGGACAATATCGGACATGGTGTAAGCAGGGTATTGTATGCTATCTCGAGAAGAAAAAGCCTGCTCAGACGGCATAACACCTGGTCTTCAATTGTTGCAACGACCCTAACCATCGGCTTTGGCGGTTCGGTAGGAGCGGAGGCCCCGATAGTTCTTACAGGATCTTCAATAGGATCGGCAATAGGCAGGTATTTTAAACTTAATTACAGGAACATAACTTTGCTTATTGGATGCGGCGCAGCCGGTGCAGTTTCAGGAATTTTTAAAGCCCCGATTGCAGGCATTATCTTCACTCTTGAAATTCTGATGCTGGACCTGACAATTTCCTCCATTGTCCCCTTGTTAATTTCATCGGTGACTGCTGCGACGGTTGCATATTTTCTTATGGGCGACAATGTTCTGCTCTCATTTAACCTAACCGAAGCTTTCAATATAAAAAACATTCCATGGTATATGGCCCTGGGAGTTGTCACGGGCTTTGTATCACTGTTTTTCTCCAAGGTAACCCTGTTTCTCGAAAAAAAGTATGAAAAAATAAAGAATGCATTCCTGAGATTAGCAGCAGGTGGAATTGTGGTGGGGCTTCTGATCTTTTTTTTCCCTCCCTTCTATGGTGAAGGTTATGACACAATTAAGATACTTCTTCACGGAAACAACAGTGCTGTCCTGGAAAACACAATCTTTTCAGGATTCGCCGACAATTATCTGAAGTATGCGATATTCTTCCTTTCTCTTATTCTCTTAAAAGTGGTTGCAAGCAGCTCAACGAATGGTGCCGGAGGTGTGGGAGGAATATTTGCCCCTACTTTGTTTATCGGAGGAGCTACCGGTTTCCTTGTTTCCAGCCTGCTGGGCAGATACGCGGGAGCTGATCTCCCTGACAACAGGTTTGTTCTTGCAGGTATGGCAGGTTTAATGGCCGGAGTAATGCATGCTCCGCTTACCGCAATTTTCCTGATTGCCGAATTAACCGGCGGCTATACGCTTCTTATTCCGCTTATTATAACATCAACGATTGCCTTTATAACAACCAGGAGCTTTGAGCTCCACTCGATCTATCACCTTCAGCTGGCTGAAAGAGGAGAACTTTTAACACATGATAAGGACAAAGCGGTCCTTACAATGATGGACTGGAGAAAAGATATCGAAAAGGACCTTGTCAAAGTCAGGTCGACAGATACGCTTGGTGACCTGGTAAAGGTTATTTCCAGATCCCGGAGAAACATTTTCCCGGTGGTTGACGAATACAACATACTTGGGGGCATTGTGTCGCTTGATGACGTAAGGGAGATAATGTTCAACAGGGAATTATACAATACGACTCTTGTGAAGGACCTGATGATAATCCCTCCATCATACATTGACATCAGGGAAAACATAGAAACTGTTATGAATACCTTCGTGGAAACTGATGCCTGGAATCTGCCGGTTCTGGATAAGGGTTACTATGTTGGTTTTCTGTCAAAATCGCGCATTTATGCAACCTATCGCGATTTACTGGTTCAGTTTTCAGAAGAGTAGGAAAAGTTTTTCATAAGTCACAATTTTGATTTAATAAGAGTATATTTGCTTCTGACATCCGATTACATATTTCAATTATAACAGTCGATTTAATCCTGTTAACCGGAACAAATTCAAAAAATAATCTGCAGAAATGATAAAAGACAATTTTGTATTTGACCTTATTGAGAAGGAACGCCAACGCCAGATTAATGGCATAGAGCTGATAGCTTCGGAGAATTTTGTAAGTCCACAGGTTCTGGAGGCGATGGGCTCGGTGCTTACCAATAAATATGCAGAAGGCTATCCCGGAAATCGTTATTACGGCGGATGTGAAATTGTTGACCAGACTGAGCAGATTGCCATCGATCGGCTTAAACAGTTGTTTGATGCTGAGTATGTTAATGTTCAGCCGCACTCTGGAGCACAGGCTAATATGGCAGTTTTTATGTCAGTCATGAGGCCAGGTGATACATTTATGGGACTTAACCTTGCGCATGGAGGCCACTTAACACATGGTTCCCCTGTCAACTTTTCAGGAATCCTTTACAAGCCGGTTGCCTACAGTGTAAGGGAAGATACAGGACTTGTTGATTATGATATGATGGAGGAGCTTGCTCTGAAAGAAAAGCCAAAAATGATAGTAGGCGGAGCGTCAGCCTACTCCCGTGAATGGGATTACGAAAGAATGCGGAAGATCGCCGATGCTGTAGGTGCAATTCTGATGATTGATATGGCGCATCCGGCAGGACTTATTGCAACGGGATTGCTGAATAACCCTCTTAAATATGCTCACATCGTTACATCAACCACGCATAAAACACTCAGAGGCCCCAGGGGAGGGATTCTCCTCATAGGAAAGGACTTTCTTAATCCGTGGGGCATTGCCACTTCAAAGGGTGAAGTAAGGATGATGTCATCACTGCTTAACTCGGCAGTCTTCCCGGGTGTCCAGGGAGGACCGCTGGAGCATGTTATTGCATCAAAGGCTGTTTCATTTGGCGAAGCCCTTCAGCCTGAATTCAAAAAATATCAGCAGCAGGTGAAAAAGAATGCTGCTGTTATGGGCCAGGCATTTGTTGACAAAGGTTACAAGGTTGTTTCAGGGGGTACAGACAATCACCTGTTGCTTATTGACCTCACGACCAAATTCCCTGACATCACAGGGAAAAAAGCTGAAAATACACTTGTGAAGGCGCATATTACAGTCAATAAAAACATGGTGCCGTTCGACAGCCGGTCACCATTCCTTACTTCGGGGCTCAGGGTGGGTACACCTGCCATCACTACCAGGGGGCTGAGAGAGGAACATATGGGTATTATTGTCTCGCTTATAGACGAAGTGATCTCAAGCATCGATGATGAAAACATCATCAAAAAAGTGGGTGAAAGAGTTATTGATATGATGAAGGACTTTCCTCTTTTTTCAATGTGATGGAGATCTGGTTAAAAGGTAAATTCAGAAATTACCTGAGTTTAAAAATATAGGTAATTTTGCCCTTCTGGATTACAGGAGCATCAGCCTTTGGATCAAACCTTGCCTTAAGTGCAGCCTCCTTTGCCACTTTGAGAAGATACTCATCAAGAGTTGTTGAGCCTTTGGTTCCGGGTGTTGCCTGTGTTACTTTTCCCGCTCTGTCAACGCTGACATCCACTACAACTCGCCCTTCTCCCTGGTAATCATAATTCGGCTTTGGCAATGACTGGGATCCACGTCCACCAAGATCATAGGAGACACTGCCCTGATTGCCTAGTCCGCCGCCCGTACCCCGGTTTTTTGAATCCACCGACCCGCGAGGGTCTCCCTGGTTCCCGGCTCCTCCGGCTTCCCCTTCGCTTTTGGAATTAGTGCCTGAGTTCTTGGAATTTGCAAGGGCATCACGGGTTCTGTTCATTATATCAGATTGCCGCTTCTGTTCTGCTTCAACTCCTTTTCCTTTCAATCTCTTCCAGCTCTTTCTTTTTCCTTTCAGCCTCTACCTGTTCCCTTATTTTCCGGTCAGCCTCGATCTTTTCAAGCTTTTTTTTCTCAGCCTCGGGATCAACCTTTTTTACCTCAGGTGCTTCTTCGTTATTCTGTGTCAGAAGTGGTTCCTCAGCCGTTACCTTTTTTGGAGCAGCTTTAGGGGGAGGCACAGCATCTGCCTGGGCCGGCGGGAGAGAAGGTTCAATCATCCCCAGTCCGGTCTCATCGGTTCCGAAATTGACAAGTATTCCCTCCTCAAGTTCAGGCGGTTTTGGCGGTGTAAAAGCTACCACTATCAATAGTATCAGCAGAACAAGGTGTACTATTGATGAACCGATAATCCCTTTCTTTTTTTCAGAAGGGATATTCCTGATATCGTTATTTGGGCGAAGTTGCAATTATCAATTTATAATTATTTGCCTGGGCAATATTTAAAACAGCTACTACTGCTTCAAAAGGGACCGTCTTATCGGCATGAAGTGCTATGTACGTCTCGGGGTTTGCCCCAAGCTTTTGTTTCAGTAATTTTTCAAGATCAACAAGGTTGACAGCCTTCTGTTCAAGGAAGTATTTCTGATCACTTGTAATGGAGACAGTGGTTTGTGGTTTTGCCGATGTCTGAGTGCTTCCTTTCGGAAGAAGTAATTTGACTGCAGTAGGGTGGACCAGTGTCGAAGTAAGCATGAAAAATATAAGAAGGTTAAATACAACATCAGTCATCCCAACCGAACTGAAGTTCACACTAATCTTATTCCTGTTCGATATCGCCATTTCAGCGTCCTGTTTTTAAAGGTTCATTTAACATATCCATGAATTCAGTCAGAGTGGCTTCGAGATTGAATACCACCCTTTCTACTTTTACCACAAGGGTATTGTAGGCAAAATAACCGAGTATGCCGACGATAAGTCCTGCAACTGTTGTAATTAACGCAGTATAAATACCATTCGACAGCAATGAAACTTCAATATTATTGCCTGCCTGCGACATGGCATAGAATGATTGTACCATCCCAATAACTGTGCCAAGGAAGCCAAGCATTGGTTCAGCGCCTGTGATCGTGGCAAGAGTGGGAAAGCCTCGTTCGAGCTTCGAAATTTCAAGCTTCCCAACGTTTTCAATTGCCGTGGTGATATCCTGAAGAGGCCTGCCCAGCCTGCTTATACCTTTCTCAATCATGCGTGCCGACGGACTGTCGGTCGACTTGCAAAGGGCAGATGCAGCATCAATTTTTCCATCATGTATATAGTCCTTGATCCTGTTCATAAAATTAGTATCCTCTTTTGTAGCCCTCTTAATCACAAAATACCTTTCAATAAAGATATAAGCTGCCACTAACGACAACAGAATGATCGGGATCATCACCCATCCTCCTTTTATTGCGAAATCAAGAAGAGTCAATTTTTCACTTGCAGCCTGAGCCGTTCCCGGTGCCTCCTGCATGATAAACGTTAAAAAAACCATATTGATCCCTTTAGTTATTAATTTACAAATACATAGCCGATTTCCTGGCAGGAATTTTTACTGTGCGAATATATTAAAAAACGGAAATACGGTATGATCTATTATTCAGGTTTAATAACATTGTGATATTATTTATCAACTACATTATTTTGGACTTACATCTTCCTCTTTTTTCATCTCGGATTTGTCTTTTTTCTTCAGAAGATCTGAGAATTTGTTGAAATCCTGCTTGAAGAATAATCCGAGACCCTGTGTGTATGGTGCACCCCTTCCTGTGTAGGGATTATTGTACCTGTTAAATACTTTGAATCTGATCTTTTCGGTGATCTTGTACTCAATGTCAAAATCACCTGTGAGGGGCGTCCCTTCTGATTTGTTTGCGCCCCTGACGTCGAAGTTTCCGTTAATGGTTACCTTATCATTCAGAAGCTGTGTCGACAGAGCGACTTGAAGTTCCTGCGAATTTATGTCTTTGGTGCCCGGCCTGTAATTGAAACCGACGTCAAAATCATTGCTGATCTGCGACAACCAGTTGCTGACCTGGTTCGAAAGCATTTCGGTTGTTGTCACTGCCATTGCAGATGTGCCGGAGGCAGTAGAAGTCGACGATGAACCGAACAGCGCAGGATCAGAATAGAAACTATTCATTACAAGCAAATAGAGGAACTGACGACTCATTTCTTCCTCAGTTGTGATTGCATTTCTAAGATAGGTGCGCGTTTCCTCATCGGCATTAGGCAAATTAATATTCAACCCAACTACCGGATTGAAGAGTTTGCCAGTCAGATTCAGCTGTGGTTCGACAGGAATTCTGGCATTGTACCTTTCATACGGGAGAATCGGGTAAAGCGATGTTCTCAGGTTTTTGTAATTAGCGGTAAGGTCAATTTCAGCATTTTCCACATCACCGTTGAATGTTACTTTACCTCCGTTTTCAACATCGAATCTTTTATTTACGAGGTTTTGCAAGAGTAAACAGGTATTCCCCTTCATCAATCGTGTAGTCTCCATATATCTTGAACTCACCGTTTTTATTCAGGCTTAAATTGAGTTTGCCTGTCCCGCGTCCCTTAATTACATCGCCTGCTTTTGGATCAATAAGCAGCTGTACTTCAGCCTCCGGGGTGACATCAAGGTCAAAAGTAAGTTCAAGGCTTGATTTTGAAGGCTGTACTCTTACTTGGGCCTGTCTATCCCTTTTACTTTTGCCGGTAGTATCAGGATTTACAAAGGTGACGAATGAGTGTTCCGATACTGACATGCCTGAGTTAAGAGGAATAAAAAACTTAGTCCCTTTCCCGGTTTTGGCAGAAATATCGAATGACAGGGAGTTCGGACCGCTTTTGATTGTTGTAACTCCTGTGGCATATGCTGTACCATAAAAAAGTTCATTATCTTTTTGCTGTGTGTTGAGGACAAGACAGGCAGTTTTATCCATATTCACTATCAGGTCAACTGCATAGTCTTTAAAGTATTTGTGATTAATTGTGCCTGAAAGAGTTGCAGAATTGCCTTTTTCATCTGTAACTTTAATGTTCCTGAACTTGAAACCTGCTTTATCAAACCTTATGGAATCGTTTATTTTGTACTTTGCCTGGAGGTAATCGATTTTCATCGAAGTATTTTCCGCCATTAAAGCCCCTGTCAGTACAAGTTCTCCAGGTTTCCCCGAGAGACGAACTTTCCCTGAAACGGTGCCGGTTACCTGGGAGGCAAAAAAGCTTAAAAGCGGATTCAGTGCTTCGACTTCCAGATGTGAAGCTGTGGCATTCAGATTTATTTTTTTTGCGCCCGGGTCATAATACCCGGTGATATCGATGTTCCGTGATCCCTTAAAAGAATTCTTTGCACTTATATCGGCTACTTTCCTGGCCGGATTCCAGGCAGAGACCACAGAAACATCCCCGTAATCTCCTCCCAGAATGGAAAAACCGTTCACCCTGATATTACTTTCCACCATTGGATTCTTCAGAACATTTGAAACAAGTATATTCCCGTTGACTATTCCTTTTGGATTGAATGGAATACTGGACCCTGTCGATTCGCTGCCCTTCTGCTCTGACTGACTCAGAGGACTGAGATCAACACCTTTAAATTCAAGTTTCAGAGTATCTTCCTTATTCTCCGAAATAGTCCCGTCGATGCTGTAAGAGTGGCCCTTGCTGCTAACAATGAACCTGTTGATATTTATTACATTTGAATCGACCAGAACAGATGATTGTTTTATTCTCCAAAGATTGTTTCGTGATGAAACATTGGCAGAGTCTATATCAATTCTTAATACCGGACCCTGATTTCCGCTTACACCCTTTATAAATGAACCTCTGGCCACAAATGCACCTTTGTTCGGGATTTTTTCTTTATCATCCCAGTCAAAATTGAAAATAAAATTATCAGGTTTTGTATTGATCGTGGCTTTAAAATCTTTAAGCTGAGACTGCCCGAGGATTAAAAGTGAAGAACTTTGCAGGTCAGTGGAAAATGTAGTCCCCGAGTAACCCGCAGTCACGCTAAGGTTACTGAAGATGTTGTTCCTGTAGTTAAATGTTTTCGCGTTTGCATCGATTCTTATGATGCTGTCGGGGTTAAATACACCTCTAATGGTGCTCTTGTCGGAAATTAGCATCCCCGTCTTGAAAAAACTGTTGATCTTATCAGTATTCTTAAAATTAAGCGCAAATGTGAAATTATTCCTGATCTGGCCCTTTGCTTTTACCGGAAGTGCAAACCTCGATGGCATAATCGAAGCAAGTGCTGATTTTAGTGCGTTCCCTATCTCTCCAAAATTATAATATCCTCTCAGGTCTGCGTCCACAAAATCGGTTCTGAGTGAAATTGCCGGCCTGTTGTTTTCATTGAATGCCTTTAATGAAAAATCGTAAAGTTCGAGTTTGTTTTTGTACTTCCATAAAGTGGAGTTAAGCATTTTGATTTCACCAAAAAGGTTATCTATATTATTGCCCCTGAAATTGGCAGTAAGAAGCATCGCCAGGCGGGCAGTGGAGTCGGTTTTTTCAATATTTAGCCTGTAAAGGTTTGATTCAGCTAGGTTCAGGGTGAAGTTGAATTCAGGCAGGTCATTGCTGAAATCAAACATTCCGAGGAGGTCCATTTTAATGTTGTTGTCTGCAATTTTTATGTTTCCGTCCCATGTCTTTTCAGTGAAGATTCCATTGAGAGCGACGTTCCTGTAGACGTATCGGTTGATTTCAACGCTGTCAATTTTCCCCGTTAGATTACCGGAAATTTTCTTTGAAGAAGTGGCGAAACCATCAACGTTTGTCTCCATACTCAATTTCCCCAGCAGGTCCTTTTTATCAGTAAGCTCTCCAAGGTCAATATTGGTGCCATTTACAAGCCCCTTGATCCTGAATGTGTTGTTTCCCTCAGGACGGAGTGAAATATCAGTTCGCAGATCGCCCAGGGCAGTGCCTATCTTGCCGTAAGTCACGAAATCAGTTAAGAATCCGGTAAAACTGCCGTTGAATGAGACGTCGCCAAGTTTGTAAAGTATCTCCGGTATTTCGATTTTCTTCTTACCTGGGATTTTTATCGATTCAAAGTCCTTTGCATTGGTTTTAAGGCTGTTAACGCCAACATGGATGAATGCATCCTCAAAATCCGGAAGCCCGGACAGGTCAAAATCACAATCGATATTGCTTTTGTTCCCAAATGATAGCATTATATCCCTTCCCTTAAGTTCGGCTACTGTTCCCGTCACCCTGCCTGATAATTCAACCGATTCATCCATGCCTTTTATGGATGGTAAAAAATATCTGAGGTCCGAACCGCTTATGAGTGATTTTTGAAGTGCAATATCCAGTTTTACCTCATCAGTGAATCTTTTGAAAGAGCCAGAACTGTCTGCAATTATATCAATATGTGCGGCATTTATAATCGAGCTGTCGAGATAAAGAAAAATGTTGCTGAAATTAAAATCGTGTTCAGCTATCTGAACCCGGCTGGTCAAACTTCTGACAATAAATCCTTTTGATTCTGAGAATTCGAGGTCGTTTATTCTGAACACGGTCGAGTCGTTCTGTATTCTTATATCATCTATATCGCCATTTATTTTTGACAGGCGGAGGTTCCCAAAATCAATCGGCTTCTTGCTTCCGGACCCTTTTTTGTCGAATAACTGGAATTTGCCATCTTTTAATGTAAGCTTGTTAATCGAATATATGCTTTTGTTCTTTCCCCTGGTCTTTTCTGAACTTCCAAGCAGATTGATAAGCCATGTCAGATTCATCATGCCTGAGGTATCGGTAATCAATGCAATTGACGGTTTCTCAAGTTCAACCTGTCCCAGCCTTATTACCTTATTCACAAAATCAAGCCTCCTGATCCCGGCGGATATCCTTTCAGAATAAATAAGCGTATCATTATTGTAATCCTTGATCAACAGGTCGTTGATCCTTAGTTTATTAAAGAAGGAATACTTGACACTACCGACTGTTATTGTCGACTTGATCTGATCAGAAAGATGCCCCGTTATTCTTTTAACTATGAAGGTCTGAACCTCGGGTATCCGTGCTATAAGGTAAAAGAATGTTGGGACCAGTACAATGATACCGATCAGGATTGTCAGATACTTAATCGATTTTTTAATACTTTTGAACATTCTTTTTTATTAAAAAATCATAGTTCAAAATAACCTAAAATATACGGAAAATCAAAGTGAAGAAGGGGATTACGATATTAGCAATCGAATCATCATGTGACGATACATCGGTATCGGTTATAAGGGATGGTTATGTCCTGTCAAACCTGGTTTCAGGGCAGGACATCCATATGTCATATGGAGGAGTTGTCCCTGAACTGGCATCGAGGGCTCATCAGGCCAATATCGTTCCCGTAACGGATGTTGCACTTAAAAAAGCCGGCGTAAAAGTTGGAGATATAGATGCAGTGGCCTTTACACGTGGTCCGGGATTGCTCGGTTCGCTTCTTGTGGGCACATCATTTGCCAAGGGTTTTGCCCTTGCATGCAATATCCCTTTAATCGAAGTTAACCATCTTCAGGCGCATGTTCTGGCCCATTTTATACTTGAAAAAGAAAAGGAAAACAGAACACCTTCCTTCCCTTTCCTGTGCCTGCTAGTTTCCGGCGGCCATACAAGAATAATTGTAATGAAAGATTATCTTGAGATGGAAGTTATTGGCAATACCATAGATGATGCTGCAGGTGAAGCGTTTGATAAATGCGGGAAGATAATAGGGTTCCCGTATCCTGCAGGGCCTGTCATTGACAAGTATGCCCGTGAGGGAAACAAAAAGGCTTTTACTTTCTCCAGGCCGGTTGTCAAGGACCTTGATTTCAGTTTCAGCGGATTAAAGACCAGTTTTCTTTATTTCCTGAGAGATCAGTTAAAGGGAGATCCTGATTTTATTGAGAAGAACAAAGCCGACCTTTGCTCATCTCTCCAGAACACCATCGTAAGCATCCTTATTACAAAACTTGTTAAGGCTTCTCAGATCACTGGCATACAGGATGTTGGGATTGCCGGGGGAGTATCGGCCAACTCTGGTCTGAGGGAAGCCTTTGTCAGGGAGGGACAGAAAAGAGGCTGGAACATATTTATTCCGGATATCAGCTATACCACCGATAATGCAGCAATGATTGGGATCACCGGATATTATAAGTATCTTAGAAATGAGTTTTCAGGTCAGGATGTGGTCCCGCTTGCGAGATTCTGACTTTATCAGCTAATTTCACCCGGAGCTCTTTGCCGCATTACCTGGGAAATTTGCTTTCAGACGCAAAAATCAGAAAAATATTCATTGAAATAATCAGGGAAGCCGTGCTGCTTGCCGATAAATGAACACAAAGATCAAAATTTTCGGCGGAAAATTCGATTTTAAGAAATTTATCAGGGGGTCAGACCGTTATTCAGATTTGAAGCGCCATTTGACAGATTTAACTAATATCCGCGTTTGGCTGAGGAATTAATATTTTCGATTAATGTTTTTTCCCGATGAAGGAACTTAGAATTGCAGCAACAAAAAGCACCCCGGAGATTGTATTGAATCCCGATGGCATGATCAGGGTGAAGGGACGTGCAATTCATGAAAACATCATTTCTTTTTTCAAACCGGTCGAAGAATGGGTGAATGAGTATATTAAAATCCCAGCTGACGTAACCTGTATCGATATTTCACTTGAGTATTTCAATAGCGCAAGCGCCAAGCTGCTGATCCAGCTTTTTCAGAAAATTTTATATGTTCAGCTGAAAAACAAGAAGTTCCTTGTCAACTGGTATTATGAAGAAGGGGATGAAGATATTCTGGAACGCGGAGAATATTTTTCTTCAGTGCTTGATATCCCGTTCAATTTTATCAAGATCAGCTGATCTTCGCAAATGCCTGGTCAAGGTCGTTGATGAGCGAATCAGCTTCATCGAGCCCGACATAAAATCTGATCAGATTTCCCGAGTAACCTTCCTTTGTTCTTCCCTCATCGAATGACATTGCCGGGAATACCAGCGATTCATGGCCACCCCACGAAACCCCGATCAAAAACTGTCTCAGGCTGTTGACAAAAAGCTCTATTTTACCTCTGTCCCTTACTGATAACCTTACAGAGAAGAGGCCTGTGGGTTTAAGCATTTGCCTGCATGCAAGCTCGTATTGAGGATGGCGGGGTGACAGCGGATAAAGAACCTCCTCAACAAGGGGATGCTTTTCGAGGTAGTGCACAACCTCCATTGTGGTATCAGAGATCCTGTCGATTCTGGCTGGGAGGGTCCTTAATCCCCTCAGCATCAGCCAGGCATTGAACGGTGATATAATCCCGCCCAGCCCGAGATACTCATTATTGAAGATCCTGGTTATATTTTCCGATGACCCGCAAACCATCCCGGCAACTACATCGCTGTGTCCGCCAAGGTACTTGCTGGCGGAATGAAGTACTATATCAATTCCCATTGAAGCCGGCGCCTGGGTCAGGGGTGACGAGTAGCTGTTGTCGATAAGCGTATGTTATGCCGTGTATTCTGGCAATTGAAGCTACAGCTTCGATATCCTGTAATTCAAATGTCAGGGAATTGGGGCTTTCAAGATAGAAGAGCTTGGTGTTCTTTCTTACAGCCTTCTCAAAATTCAGAGGATCGCGACCATCTACAAAAGTTGTTTCAACGCCGAACCGCGGAAGGAACCTTGTCATCAGGATATTTGTCCAGCTGTAATTATTCCTGACGCAAACAATATGATCGCCTGATTTTACAAATGAAATAATCGCTGAAGAAATTGCAGCCATGCCGCTGGCAAATGCAAGTGCCTCTTCAGTTTCTTCCAGAGCTGCAACTTTCATGCACAGAATGTCGGTTGTAGGATTATTGCCTCTCGAATAAATGTAGTTCTCTTTTTCAGAAGCAATAGCTTTTTTCAGGTCATCAACAGTCCTGAAAGCAAAATTGCTTGTCTGGAATATAGGAGGGGTGATGGCATTGAAATACTTTTCACGGTCCTCCCCAAGGTGGTTGATTATGTAAGAAATATCTTTCATAACAGAATCTGTTTTGTTTTTATTCTTCCCCTGCAGTTTCAGCACCTTGCGGAGCTAATTTTTGTCTTCTTTTAAAAACCATAAAAACAGGTACCCCCAGGATCAAGAATCCTGTCCCTATTGCCATATGCAACGGCTTGTTAATCATAATGTTAATTACAAACCAGGTGTTAATCACAATGAAAATCAGCGGAGTAACGGGATATCCAAATGTTTTGTACGGTCGTTCAACATTCTTCAGCTTCTTTCTGAAAATAAAAATTCCAGCAGCAGCGAGTATGAAAAAGATCCATTCAACAGAAACTGTGTATGTTATCAGGTTTTCAAGCGTGCCCCAGAAAAGAAGCAGCGCTATTGACCAGGCCGACTGTGCAATAATGGCATTTACCGGGGTCCTGAACTGCGGATGAACTTTTGCGATGCTTTTGAAAAAAAGTCCGTCCGATGCCATGGCATAATAGATCCGTGGAGCTGAAAGAGTATAGATGCCTATGGTTCCGACAGTGCTTATTGCAATTAGTCCTGCAACAAGCATTCCTCCTGAAGGCATAATTGTGCTTACAGCTTCAGCAGCAACCTTCTCTGACGAAATTATCGTGTTCACTGGCAGAAGGAGCATGTAAGATATATTTACAAGCAGGTAAATAACCGTTACTACTATTGCCCCGGTGATCATAGCCAGCGGGACGTTCCTTGAAGGATTTTTCGTTTCACCTGCAAGAAATGATGCATGCTGCCATCCCCCGTATGAGAACAATACTCCCGTAAGAGCAACACCGAAAGCGGAAACTCCCGAACCTGTTGGCACAGGCAGGGTTAGGTTGCTGAATGACAGTTCGCTGTTCCCGAAAAAGAATCCGAATCCTATAATTACAAGGATCCCGATTATCTTCAGCCCTGTGAATATGTTTGAAAATATCTCTCCGAATTTTGCTCTGAAAATATTAAGTGTAGTCAGCACACTAATTGTAATGATGCTTGTGATTATTTTCCAGGTGTTTCCCATGGGTATAAAAAAGCTGAGGTAATGGGTGAATGCAAGCGACAGCACCGCGATCGACCCAGACGTAATTATAACAAGGTATGCCCAGCCATAGAGGAACCCGAGCCATCCTCCGTATGCCTCCTTTAGAAAGACATAAATGCCACCTGCCCTGGGGAATAAAGAGCCAAGCTCACCAAATGTCAGGGCGCCGGTCAGGGCAATAAGGCCCCCGAGAGCCCAGACAAGCAGAATAAGAGAAGAGGAGGGGATAAGTCCTGCAATCTGAGAGGGAGTAACAAAAATCCCTGATCCGATGCATGACCCGATTGCAACCATGATCAGCCCGTACAGGGTAAGCTCCTTCGCGAGTTTCGTCATAAGTAATGCCGGAACGATTGTAAAATAAAAATAACCAAAATATTAAATACAGAAACATCTTAAATAAAAAAGACCTTCCCCTTTAGGAGGAAGGTCCGGATGGAGGTTAAGACAGACTGTTAACCTATCATCAATTAATTGAAGGATCGGCAACCTTCCCCATAAAAATAATGGAGTTGGTGGTTATCTCTCTAATGACGTAAAAGAATGGATGATCGAGCGTTAGTACAATAGGGGAAGGCGGTGCGGAGGTGACTCCGATTTCGACGACCGTTGCGGCGGCAGCCTCTGTACCCTCTTCGTTGGTTTCAATAAACGACTGATGTGTAACTTCATTTATAAGAAGATTATACAGTTCTGAAATATTCGAAAAATCTGCCCCGTCATTGAATGCAATCCCCATACCCATGTCTGTAAGAATATCTTTAAGTTTTATCTTGAATCCGTATTTGAATTTTGGAAATGAGAGGTCAATTTTCCTCTTGTTCAGCTGTGAGATCCAGCTGGTAAAACCGGCATCATTAACCGAGGGTAATATGGTCTCCAGCATATTTCCGTCATCAGGCAGAATGACATCCATAACGAAGTTACCCTGACCATACGGAAACTCAGCCAGAACGAACCCCGCCCCTTTAAATACCTTGTATTCGGTTTCCTGCTTCATCATTGGAACATCTGATGAGGACCCGCTGCTTTTATAAAACGGCATCGGAACGGTTTTTGATTTATCAAACTCTGAACTCCATTTTCCCTTGAAGTAAATAGCATTTATCAGAAGCATTACTGCATTATCCTCGAGCTTGTCGACCATGTTCTTTATCAAACCGTTTGTCTTATCCTCGATCCATGCATTTATCTTTGCTGGAGCTGAGGCATCATTAATATCAAATGATTTCGATTCAGCTTTGTAATATTCTGTGAGAATGTCAATAAAAGATTGTTTTACGACAAAATCGTTTTCTGTCCAGACCGAATTGGCAATTGACATGAGTACACGCTTATCGACTGACAGGAGGGCGCCGGTCAGATCTTTGAAAGAAGTGTTGACAGCATCAACTGTAATTCCGTCCAGTCTCAAGGCTTTAATTATGGAATCACGTGTGGTACCATCAGCTCCGTTAAGTGTCATTGAAAGTGCGTATGAAATGCTTAACGGAGAAATCATAACGTTTTCGCCTTCTCCTGCACTTCTTAATACTCTGTTAAAGATATCAAAAGCGAAGGAGTTGCCTGATTCAACCAGCGCAAGCTGATCGCCTGTAAGGTTTATGGGAACGGGTTCAGTGGGAAGATCTTCGTCACCCTTGTTGCATGAAGTAAATGACATTGGGACTAAAACAAGAATAGCAGCCAGTGTCCTGAATATTTTGTTTTTCATAATGGCTTATTTTGATGAAATAATCATGATTGAACCGGAAATTCAATGTAAATAGTCAGTTTTAGCTATTTAACCGGCTCAAAAATCATGCCATGAAGTCACTTTTTCCTGCGCCGTTTCTTGTTGGTATCAATATAGGCTTTCAGGTAAATGAATGATACTGTGAACAGTATGAGACTTACTGTCATTAGAATGATAAAGGAGGTAAGTGTTGTCTTTTCGGTTCCGGGAACAGGATCCCTGAGCTTCAGGATATAACCAAATATAGTATACCCGAGGACCATTACTGCAATTGCAAAATTGACAATTATTGAAGAACCATTTAGTATCCTCGTCGATCTGTAGTATTTGCTGTTCTTAAAGCGCAGGTATGAGCTACGGGCATAGTATTGCGCCCGCTGTCGCGATCTGTCCTGCCTGTATTTCCTCCATTCTTCGACAACCCTGAAATAATCCTGGTCATTCAGGTCGCCCTTTTCACGGCTGGCAATCAGAAAATCATAAGCTTCTGTAACTTTTATGAACTGATCCTTGGCTTCGGGTAAATGATTTATATCCGGGTGATATAATCTGGCTTTTTTCCTGTAGGCACTCTTTATCTCTTCAATTGAAGCAGTGACCGAAAGGCCAAGGATATCATAATATTCAGAAAGCGCCATATTTTAATAAATCCGGAAATATGGCACAATTAACAAAATATTTCCCTAAATGCAGAATTTTGAGTTATTTAAAGAATAAATAAATAAAAGGTTTACCTTGTTAATTATTTAACAATTCCGGAGAACCCATAAAAGCAAGCGCAAGTATGCCTGCAGTGACAAGAGATATGGCACACCTTTCATTCCCTCAGGTATTTCGTTAAGTTCAAACTGTTCCCGGATCCCTGCCAGAATTATCAGTGCAAGCCCAAAGCCCAGAGCGGTTGCGCCTCCGTAAACCACACCTTCAAGAAGATTGTAGTTTTTCTTAATCACAAGTATTGCAACACCCAGAACGGCACAATTTGTTGTTATCAACGGGAGAAAAATACCAAGTGCCTGGTAAAGAGGCTGACTTATCTTTTTCAGAATGATTTCGATCATCTGCACAAGCGCTGCTATTACCAGGATAAATGTTATGGTTTGCATAAATACTATACCGAGCTTTTCAAGGACATATACCTGGATAAGGTAAGTTACAGCTGTTGCCAGGACAATAACAAAGGTAACTGCTCCGGCCATTCCCATCGCGGTGCCAACCTTGTTGGAAACACCCAGGAAGGGACATATTCCAAGGAACTGAGCCAGAACAACATTATTGACTATGAGAGCCGAAATAATAATCACTATATATTCCATAGCTGGAGGCTTTTAAGTCTTTTTTATTTTATTAACAAGGGCAATCATATAACCAAGTGCGATAAAAGCTCCCGGGGCCAGAATGAATACCAGGATCCCGTCACCATTGACCAGCTTGTGACCGAAAATGGCGCCGCTCCCCATGATCTCACGGAATGCGCCAAGTATGCCAAGAGCCATTGTAAAGCCAAGTCCCATTCCGAAGCCATCTATCAGTGATGACAGAACTGAATTCTTGCTCGCGAATGCCTCAGCACGTCCAAGAACAATGCAATTGACAACAATTAAAGGAATGAAGATGCCAAGGGTTTTGTACAGATCAGGAACATATGCCTGCATAATCAGATCAACCACTGTGACAAATGATGCAATTACTACAATAAATGCCGGGATACGTACTTTATCAGGAATAATATTAGACAGCAGTGATATAACAACATTTGATCCGATCAGAACAAATGTAGTCGCAATACCCATGCCCATACCGTTCAACGAGGATGTTGTAGTGGCAAGGGTAGGGCAGGTACCAAGAACCAGGACCAGTATTGGATTTTCCCTTAAAAATCCCTTGGTAAAGTTTTGTAGCTGATTCATTTCAAGCCTCCTTTCTGAAGTGTTGTGTAAGCCCGCTGTACAGCATCACAGAATGCCCTGGAACTTATTGTTGCTGCAGTGATGGCATCGACAGGACCTCCGTCCTTTTTAACTTTCAATGCAAACTCAGCAGGATTTTTATCATTGAACTGATCCTTGAATTTCGGTTCCGTCATTTTTGTCCCAAGGCCTGGCGTCTCCTTCTGTTCAAGAACAGAAATGTTAATTATTGTACCATCAGGTTTAAAGCCGGCCATCAGGGAAATATTTCCACTGAATCCTTTTTTGGTGTAAGTATTTACGGCATAGCCGACTATCACACCGTCTTTCTTTGCTGGGTATATATCGAGACTGTCCCCCTCTCCGGTAGGAAGACGATACTTCTCCTCATTGGGATTGTTAGTGAATTCCGGGACGACCAGTTTTATAGCGTTAAGCTTTTTATTCAGGGCTGAAAGTTCAATGGGCTTTTTGGTGAACTCGTATACAAAGCCAAGGCAGGCTGATGCTACAAGAGAGATAAGCGTAAGCGACAGCGCCATATTCTTAAATGTAGATTCCATTTTAGCCATTATTCACCTCCTCACCGAAACGTTTCGGTTTAATATAAGCATTCATTAGCGGAACGAAAGCGTTCATTATCAGAATTGCGAATGAAACTCCTTCAGGATAAGCCCCGTAAACCCTTATGATAACTGTAATGATGCCGATTCCGCAGCCATAGATGATCATGGCTTTTGGAACCATAGGGGAAGTGACATAATCAGTTGCCATAAAAATTGCGCCGAGCAATACACCACCGGCCAGGATATGGAACATAGGATTCGCATTAGCCTCAGGATTGACCTGCCAGAGAATCGTCGTAAAAATTGCCATGCTCAGGATTACTGAGACTGGAATATGCCATGTGATCACTTTTTTGATAAGCAGGTAAATAAAACCTATCAGAAGGGCTGCCGCTGCCACTTCTCCCATTGACCCTCCCATATTCCCCAGGAACATTTGTGCAGGAGTTGGTACCTGGCTCATAAGCTGTGACAGGGGTTCACCATTTTTAAGCCCTTCCTTTATAATTGCCAGGGGTGTGGCTCCGGTAACTGCATCCAAGTAACCGGTGCTGAATCCCTTTGGTAATGGCCAGCTTGTCATTTGAACAGGGAAAGAAATTAGCATGAATACACGTCCGACCAGTGCAGGATTGAAAGGATTATTTCCCAGACCGCCAAAAGTCATTTTTGCAACCGCTATCGAAATAAAGCTTCCAATTACAACTATCAACACCGGGATATTTGAAGGAAGGTTAAAAGCCAGCAGAATTCCTGTCACAATTGCTGAACCGTCATTTATTGAAATTGGTTTTTTCAGGATAAATCTTTGTATGAAGTATTCAAAAAGCAGACAGGAAGCCACGGAAGTTGCAGTTACAATAATTGCTCCGATCCCAAAATAGAAAACTGATGTGAAAAATGCCGGCATAAGGGCCAGTATAACGTTAAACATCAGCTTTTGAGTTGATTCTTTTCCATGCACGTGTGGCGATGGAGATACAGTGAGGAGGTTACCCATAGCTATAATAAGATTCCTTTATTTAAGATTCCTTTCCCGGGCCATTTTTATTACGGCAGATTTCCCAAGTCTTATGTAATCGAGCAGTGGCCTGTCAGCCGGACAGGTGAAACTGCAGGATCCGCATTCCATGCAATCGGTTATCCTGTCTTTTTCGGCCCTTTCGAAAAGGTTTTTTTCAGAAAGGGTCATAAGGAGGTAAGGCTCCAGGTTAACCGGACAGGCTGTAATACATTTTCCACACCTGATACATGGCTTGATTTCCTCTCTGACTGATTCCTTTGCCGGAAAAAGAATAACACCCGACATTCCTTTAACGACAGGAATATCAGTGCTGGCAACAGCTTTCCCCATCATCGGTCCGCCATTTACGATCTTCCCGGTATCATCCGGCATTCCGCCTGCTGCTTCAATAAGCTTTGCCAGTGGCATTCCGGTACTTACCATATAATTACCGGGCTTTTTGAGACCCTTACCAGTTACTGTAACCACCCTCTCAAATAGAGGCTTATTCTTCTGGACAGCTTCGTAAACTGCATAGGCTGTACCGACATTGTGAACGACCGCACCGACATCGAGCGGAAGCTTGCCTGACGGCACTTCTCTTTTTATAAGAGCTTTTATTAGCTGTTTTTCAGCGCCCTGAGGATATTTGACTTTTAAAGGCTGAACAGTTATACCGTTAAAACCTGATGCGAGTTTTCTGCATATTGGCTATTGCATCGGGCTTATTATTTTCGATTCCGATCATTGCCCTGTTCACTTTCAGCGCTTTCATCAGGATAGTTATCCCTATCAGTATTTCTTCTCCTTTTTCAAGCATCAGCCTGTGATCGGAAGTAAGATATGGCTCGCATTCGACTCCATTTATTATCAGAATGTCACATTTTTTCCCGTTGGGATTGTCATCTTAACATGCGACGGGAATGTTGCTCCACCGAGTCCGACAATCCCTGAATCCAGACATCTTTTTATAATCTCTTCAGAGGAAAGAGTAATCTCCCTGACAATCATGTTGCTTCTGTCAATAGTTTCGACCCATTCATCACCTTCCACATCAATGAATACAGATGTCTGTTTGAAGCCCGTACTGTCGACTGCCATGTCAACCTTGCTGACTTTCCCGGAAACCGAAGAATGAATGTTTGACGATACAAAACCCTTTGCTGAAGCCAGTAGCTGACCTGTCTTCACCTTATCCCCCTTATTGATCACCGGAACTGGCCGGGGAACCAATATGCTGGGAAACAGGAATAACAACACTTTCAGGAACAGGCAGATATTCAATCGGGATATTGGCTGTAAGCTTATTTTCTGGTGGATGAACACCCCCTATGGGAAATGTTTTAAGCACAATTGTCTAATTTAGATTTCATCTTAAACTATATATTCAAAACGTCAGCCTGAACTTCGACCTTTAGCTTCCTTGGAGGGAAGTTGAGCTCGATTATTGCATTTGTTGGACATTCAGGAGGACATTTTCTGCAGAATGTGCATTTATTAGCGTCAATATAAGCCAGGTTATTCTCAATCGTGATCGCGTCGAACTCGCAAACCTTAAAGCATTTATTGCATGCTATACATGCCACCTTGCAGGCTTTCCTGGCCGGTCCGCCCTTGTCGCAGTTGGAACACGCAACGTAAATTTTCCTGTCTTTTTTGGCTTTCTTGCGTAGTTCTATGAGATCCCTGGGGCATGCTTTAACGCAGGCGCCGCATGATACACATTTATCGTCAATGATTATGGGAAGACCTGTCGAAAGATCCATGCGCATAGCATCGAATTTACAGGACCTTACGCAATCTCCGCTACCAAGACAGCCAAAGCTGCAATCTGTATCACCGATATACAGGTTGTGGACAATCCGGCATTCTGATGCCCCGTTATACTGTGAAGTTCGCGGACGATTTTCAGGAGAGCCATTGCATAGCAATACAGCAACAGTGGGATCAACAACTAGCGCTGTTTTGCCCAATATCCTGGCAGCGTCTGCCATAACAGGTGCACCTCCAACAGGGCAATAGAGGCCTTCAAACGAATCCGCCTTTACCAGTGCTTCTGCCAGATTCCTGCATCCGGTAAAGCCACATCCCCCACAGTTAACTCCAGGAAGCATTGCCTGAACCTCGTCAATCCTGGGATCTTCATAGACTTTAAATTTCTGAGCAATAAAGTAGAGGATAACCGACGATGCAAAGGCCAGTAAACTCAAAGAAATTATTGTTATCAGAACGGTGGAATTCATTAATTAAGCTTTTAAAGTAAATGTGAAACTCCGGTCGATCTTCTTCCTGAAAAAATAAAGGATGATAAAGTAGGGTACAAGCACCAAAACAGAGACCAGACCTGATATAAGTTCTGAAACAGCAAAAGCATTGAGTACAATAAGACTTAGCAATCAGGATTAGTAACGGGATAAGATAGCTTATTAATAGTGCTTTATAGCCCATCGACTGTTCCATCAGAATTGTTACCGGATCACCGGGTGCAACATTGTATTTCCCTTTAACTTCAACGACCTTCTCCTTTTCCCCTGGAAAAATTGCATAGTTTTTCCGCGTGACATCCTGAACAGGCAGTTTCAGATAATATGCTTACAAATACTGAATTACTGTCGACTTTCTTCACTGTCCCTTCATGCTGAACTGTTCCTTGAGAACCCTTCATATTAATTGATAATGCCGACTAAATTAAAGTCGCCAAATTTATAAAACCTGTAAATATATGACCTGCTTTTTATCAGTTTTTAAGAATGGAACAACTATTTGGAATGATTATAAATAAGAAAATCTCAGCTGATATTGCTCCATGACTGTTTAATACTGAACAGTCTGTTAAGTTCGGCTTTTAGAACACGATTCCTTTCGTCGCCCAGTACTGGATCTTTACTTAGTATTCCTTCAGCAATATTCCTCACATATTCAATTATCTGTCCGTCCTTTCCGAGATTTGCGATCTTGAGATCAAACGGTATCCCGCTTTGAAGTGTGCCTTCAATATCTCCGGGTCCGCGAAGCTGAAGGTCAGTTTCAGCTATTTCAAAGCCATCACTGGTCCTGATCATTACTTCCAGTCTTTTCGAGGCCTCTTTTGATAATTTGTCCGAGCTCATCAGGAGACAATAGGACTGGTCGGCGCCTCTTCCCACGCGTCCCCTTAACTGATGCAGTTGTGAAAGCCCAAACCTTTCTGCACTTTCAATCACCATTACTGTTGCATTTGGTATGTCCACACCGACTTCAATCACCGTAGTGGCAATCAGAATATGTGCATGCCCGTCGCGGAAGAGCTTCATTGAGGAATCTTTTTCCGCCGGGGTCATCTTGCCGTGAACAATGCTGATACAGTACTTCGGTGCCGGGAAGATCCGTGTAATTGTATCCCAGCCGTCCTCAAGGTTCTTATAGTCCATCTTTTCTGATTCCTGGATCAGAGGATAAACAACAAAAATCTGACGGCCGTCGTCAATCTGGTTCCGGAGAAAACCAAAAACTTTATTTCTCTCAGAGTCAAAAAAATGCATCGTTTTTACCGGAACTCTCCCCGGAGGCAGCTCATCTATTACTGATACATCCAGATCACCATACAGTGTCATTGCCAGTGTTCTGGGAATTGGCGTTGCAGTCATGACAAGTATATGCGGGGGATTCAGGTTTTTCTCCCACAGCCTTGCCCTTTGTGCTACACCAAACCTGTGCTGTTCATCGATTATTACGAGTCCAAGATTGCTGAACTGAACATTCTCCTCAATGAGCGCATGGGTGCCAATAAGAATGTTTAATGAACTGTCCTTAAGCGATTTATCAATATCCTTCCTGGAGCTTTTTTTTGAGGATCCGGTTAACAGCTTGACTCTGACCTCTATTCCTTCAAGTAACTTACTTATAGTTTCATAATGCTGGTTCGCAAGGATTTCGGTTGGGGCCATAAGGCATGCCTGATAACCGTTGTCTGTTGCAATAAGCATACACATAAGCGCGACAAGGGTTTTCCCGCTTCCGACATCCCCCTGGAGCAGACGGTTCATTTGTTTCCCGGATCCAAGATCCCGCCGGATCTCCTTTATAACCCTTTTCTGAGCTTCCGTAAGTGAAAACGGCAGATTATTGTAATAAAAGCTGTTAAAAAAATTGCCAACACTCGAAAAAACGAGTCCTTTGTATTTTCTGCTCCTGTTGCTTTTGAACCTCAGCAGGTTTAGTTCAATGTAAAACAGCTCCTCAAATTTAAGCCTGTAGCGTGATTTTTCAATTTCAGCCGGACTTGAAGGGAAATGGATCTTGCGCAGGGCTTCATCAAGTCCCATAAGATGATATCCTGAAACAATATAATCAGGCAATGTTTCAGGAATAATGAATTTTATCTGCTTCAGCAGATTGCCAACAAGCTTGCTTATCGTTTTTGAAGTAACGAACTGGTTTTTCAGCTTTTCCGTAGTGCTGTACTGGGCCTGAAGTGATGAGGACAACCGCTGGGCAACTTTTTCAGAAGCCTCGATCTCGGGATGGATAATATTTACGATCCCGTTGAATACCCCGGGCTTCCCGAATACAATGAACTCAACACCCGGAGGGTAATTCCCGGGTACCCATTTTATTCCCTTGAACCAGATCAGCTTGATAGTGCCGGTTTCATCCTGGAAATCCGCAACAAGTCTCTTCCCTGCACCATATCCTTCTGTCGAGTACCCTTTGATGAAACCTTTAACCTGAACTGAAGGGAGGTCGGGATCGAGTTCTGCGATCTTGTAGAATTTTGTTCTGTCAATATATTTGAAAGGGAAATGATAAAGAAGGTCGCGAAATGTATTGATATTAAGTTCCTTATTGAATAACTCCGCTCTTTTAGGTCCAACCCCTGTCAGATATGTTATGCTTGTATCAAGAAAATCCTGCATTTTGAACTCTGCGAAGTATAATTAAAAAAGATACCCGAAATTAGTTATTTTTGAGGAGCCGGCCTAATATCAAATTCCATCGCTTTATGGATCTGTTCAGCAGCCTAAGGTATATTCAATATTCTCTTTTTTCGCGGCACAGGAAAGGACACGGAATCCACAGTCCATTTGTCTTCAGCCTTGTTTCAGAGGTATTCCGGAATAAAATTGACCCTGATATTGTCTGTAGTATTGAAAAGATCAGAAAAAAGCTTATCAGCGATCCCAGGTCAATTGAGGTAAATGATCTCGGGGCAGGATCAGCAAAAATGAAAACCAATATCAGAAAAGTGTCGGATATAGCCAGATATTCAGCAGTTCCCAGGAAATATGGAATTTTTGTTTCAAATATGGCCAGGGCTTTTGGCGAACCTTTGATCGTTGAATTCGGCACATCCATTGGTATAAGCACGATGTATATGGCTTCAGCCTCGGGAGACACACCCGTTTATACTATGGAGGGATGCAGTGCAACTTCCTCAATAGCAGAAGAAAACTTCAGGGAAGCAGGATTAACGAAAATAAAGCTGATGAATGGTCCCTTCGAAGATCTCTTATCGGGTATTAAAAGCGAAAAGATTAGTCCGGGTCTTGTATTTATCGATGGAAACCACCGTCGGGAACCGGTTATAAACTACTTTAACCAGGTAGCGGAAATGGCTGACAGCAAAACTGTTGTGATTATTGATGACATTAATTCTTCCCGTGAAATGGCTGAAGCATGGAGTGTTATAAAGGACCATGGTAATGTGACATTCACTATTGATATCTTCAGGATGGGCATCGCTTTTTTCAGGAAGGGAATGCCCCGTTTTCACTATGTAATTAGGTATTAACAAAAATTAAGTTTTAATAATTTCTTATTTAAGATAATTAGTATAATTTCGAAACTTCAAATTTAAGCATGTTATGGATAAAGTAATTGAGATTCAGGATATTGTTAAGAATTATCAGGTAGGATCAGTAATTGTTAGGGCATTAAGGTCAGTTTCAATCGACATTAACAAAAACGAATACGTTGCAATTATGGGCCCCTCGGGTTCAGGGAAATCTACCCTGATGAACCTGCTGGGTTGTCTCGATACACCAACCAGTGGTACTTATATTCTCAATGGAACAGATGTAAGTAAAATGGAGGACGATTTTCTTGCAGAAATAAGAAACAAAGAGATTGGATTCGTATTCCAGACATTTAACCTGCTGCCCAGATACACAGCTCTTGAAAATGTTACTTTACCATTGATTTATGCCGGATTTCCGAAGGTTGACAGGGAAAAAGTGGCAATTGAAACTCTTGAACAGGTTGGGCTGGCTGACAGGATGACCCATAAGCCTAATGAATTATCGGGTGGTCAGAGACAGCGTGTTGCTATTGCCAGGGCTCTTGTCAACAAACCTTCAATTATACTCGCTGACGAGCCCACAGGTAACCTCGACAGCAAGACTTCAATTGATATTATGGGGCTCCTGGATGCTATCCACAAAAAAGGGAATACAGTCATTGTTGTAACCCACGAAGAGGACATAGCAAAGCATGCCGCCCGTATTATAAGACTGCTTGATGGTGAGATTGCTCAGGACTTTGTGAATGAAAAATATGTAAAAGCCTGAAAAGCCTTTTCTGAATTCTTTTACGGTAGACATATATTTTAACTGATTTATGAAGATCTACACCCGTACAGGTGATGACGGAACAACTTCATTGCCGGGCGGTCAAAGAGTTCCTAAGTTCGATCTGAGAATAGAAGCCTGTGGTTCAATCGACGAACTTATTGCCTGGATCGGCCTTCTCAGAGATTTCAGGGAAAACGAAACCCGGAAGGAATTTCTTACTTATATACAGGACCAGCTGATGAGATGTACGGTCTCACTTGGTGGAAAAGAATGCCGGAAGCTGAAAGATTGTTCCCCTGATCAGGATTGTGTATTGAAAATCGAGAAAGAAATAGATAAGCTGGATGCCAACCTTCCTCCAAAGAAAAATTTTAGTCTTCCCGGCGGAAGTGTACTTGTATCTTACTGTCACATAACCCGGTGTGTTTGCCGGAGAGCCGAACGGGATGTACTCCGGCTAAATAGCTCTAAAGAAATACCTGAAATTGTTTACAAATACCTCAACCGTCTTTCCGATTATTTCTTCGTATTGTCCCGTCAGATAAGCTTAGAGCTTGATATTCAAGAAATTGACTGGTTGGTATAACCTGAAAAAAAAGTAAAAATATTATATTGTTTTTTAATTAAAATAATATATATATTTGCGCAATTTTGTTAAACCAATACTTAGTCAGAAGTTATGTACTGGACACTTGAATTAGCATCCAAACTCGAAGATGCTCCATGGCCTGCCACAAAAGATGAACTGATTGACTTTGCCATAAGGTCAGGTGCTCCGATGGAAGTTATCGAAAACTTGCAGGAAATTGAAGATGAAGGAGATATCTACGAAAGCATAGAAGATATCTGGCCGGATTATCCCTCTAAAGATGACTTTTTCTTTAATGAGGACGAATATTAATTTAAAGGCTGGCTGATGAAGTCAGCCTTTTATTTTCTAAAGATATCTGATACTTTTTTAGGTCTTATCAGATCGAACCACGAAAACCCCTCAAGCCTTAATGTTTCAGGATTTACTGTTGAAGGCGGATCAATGACTCCTTCAGGATTCTGATACTCATTAATCTCTGTTATCTTTCCCTCATTGACGAATATCTCGATACGTGCACATTTTGCCTGGTTTACACCGACAACCTCATCCGCGTCAAGCAGGTAATAAACAGTTTCCCCATTGCCCTCAATGTCGATTTTGTACAATTCATTATCCTTAAAATAACCTGTCAGGGATCGTCCTTTTATCTGGTTAAACCGCGTCTGGTCAACCTGGCTTACCACGAAGGCTGAATTATATAACTCCATCCGATCGGTCTGGCGATTTTTTGTAAATATTGCAATGGAGTCGGAAGTGAGCTGGTTTTCTTTGGACCAGATAATGGGTGCAGTGTAGAGACGGATAACTGAATCACGATACGAATAGGATAGGGAGTCACATTTTGCCTGAAGGTCCTTGCTGAAAACCCTGCAACCATGATAAGCCCTCAATAGCCTGTATGCTTTCAGCGAAGAGTCGGAAACAGTAACTGCATTGATTGTATCGGCATGAAGATAAAGTGAGTCTTTGTCCGAGACCTGTATGAATTGCGCCTTATCAGTAACCAGAAACCTTTCAGGCTTTTTGTAGTACCATGCGTAATTCCCCTTCAGTATTATGTTGTTTGTCGTATCTGTAATAACGGTATTGCGGAACGACTCGCCATAGCCTTTCACGCCATCATAATATAAAGAGTCCCCCTGGATAACCTGCTGCTTGTTGTTGATCACCGCATTTTTCCAGATCCTCGAGATATCATTTTTTGTATCGTACCAGCCCTTTTCGCAGTACAGGTATAGGCTGTCACCATTTAATTCGGAGGGACCTGTAAAAAATGCTGTTTCAGTTTTTGTATTATAATCCATGGTATCACCAGTCATGACGTAATCTGGATTCACGATTTTGACACTGTCCTTGAAATGGAACAGGTTCTCGGATACATAGTAGATCCCATGGATGCTGGTAAGAGTGTTTTCGCCATTGATTATTCTTCCTCTGTCATTATACTTTGCGATTTTTTTTGAAACATCATACTTTACCGAATTTGTATAGAGATGAGTCTCTTTGTCAATAAGCTCAACATTTCCGTCGACCGATGCCTCTTCAATCGAACCATCGTAAAACAGACTGTCCCCGCGCAGATGAAGGGTGTCTCCCTGCTGCATATATATTTTGCTGTAGGCCTTCATCTGGTTGTACCCTGAATAGAAATGGGCGCTGTCGCATTTCATAAAGATTTCGTTATGCTTAAAGGAAACATTTCCAAGAAGCCGGGTAAGCCTCTTGCCGGTAATTTTTTCTATGGCATCGATCCCACTGTCGGCATGCAATACTTCGATCATTCTTTTACCGGGTTTAGGCTGGGCGGGAATATTCTGGCCGAACAGAACAGGTGAAAGAAGCAAAAGTCCTGAAATAATCAAGATTTTTCTGAATTCATTTAAATAAACCGGGTAAGCCCCTGATTCTATTTCAGCCATCCCTGTTCAAGGAATTTACATGACTTGAATTCGTCGCTTATCTTAATGTAAGTTGATTCGATTTTTTTCTGAATCCAGTCCTGATAAGTTTTCTGGCGCTCATTCATCATTGCAGCGTTGTATACGAACTGATAATCATCTTTAAGATTAACCCTGTGGGCAGGGATTTCATCATCGAGCCTGACGACTCTGAAAACAGGATTCCCTACCTCATCGGTAGTTTGGAACGGGTTGGAAATTTCACCTATTTTAAGGTCCCTTACCTTAATGTACATTTCCTTGTTCAGCTCGTCGAGCGAGAACCAGTTGATCCTGTCGGAAGGATTTGTACTTACAAATTTACCTCCGTTGATTTTGCTGTCAAGATGGGTTGAATACCTGAGGGCGGCATATTCAAATTTTAAGCTGTCTTTCCTTATCAGTTTTACCAGGCTGTCGAGTTTGGCAAGAGCTCTGACCGATTCCTCCGGCTTTACTTTGGGTCTAATCAGAATATGACGTGTATTGACAAGATCTCCCTTCCGGTCTATAAGCTGAATAATGTGAAATCCGTATTTTGTCTCCACAATTTTTGATACGGTATTTTTTGTCAGGCTGAATGCAGCGTCAGCATATGGCTTTTCCAGCTCGCCACGAAGTTTATATCCGATCTCGCCTCCATTTGAAGCCGATCCGTCTTCAGAATTCAAAACAGCAAGAACGCTGAAGCTTTTTCCGGCAAGAATCTGACTCCGGAGATCGAGAAGCTTCTGCCTGGCAGCAGCCTTATTCTCTTCATTCTCAGGAGGATCGAGTTGGATAATACTGATCTGCACCTTTGACGGGACAACCGGAAGACTGTCTTTTGGAATAGTATTGAAATACCTTTTTATATCATTTGGCGTGATAGCAAGATCTTTGGATATATTGTTCTGTACTTCTGAAACAACCTGCTGTTCGACAAGAGCTTTACGTATATCTCTTTTTATCTCAACCATGCTCTTTTTAAAGTATTCCTCCAGGGTTTTTTCACTTCCTGCCTGCCTGATTGCATCGTTCATTTTCATGTTTAGATCACCCTCTACCATATCATCGGTAACCACTATACTGTCGATCCTTGCCTGGTCAACAAAAAGCTTTGATACAAGTAATTCCTGGAAAACCCTGCAGCGGAGCTCTTCAATCGATTCTCTGCTTCCGTTTCTTCTGAGGTCAATCGTCTGATTTTCAATATCCGAAAGATATATGACTTCATTTCCAATTATTGCAGCTATAGATTCAATAAGCATCTGGGCATTTATAGCTGAAACGCTCAAAATCAACCCTATCCCCGCGAGTAATCCTATTCTTGAACTTCTTTTCATTATCAATAAATCTTAAAACCGTTTCCTTTAATGGCTTCATCGTATATACCGCTTTCAAGAGCCTGTATGAACTCGATTCGGCGGTTATTCAGTATTATTCTTTTAATATCCTCCATGACATACTCGAATGGTGCAACTGCACCCCTGAGCCTGTAATCGTTTATAGTGATCAGGTAGACTGAAGATGAATCACTTGTCTCATAGTAAGTGTTCCTCCTCAGAAAAGCTTCCTGGTCGCTTATGTCGTTGTCGAGCTCTAGTGAAAGCCTGTCGAGAGTGACCCACTTCTCATCAAAATCATCAAATTTCTCGGCAAACTGATAGCAGAGGCTTTCGAGTTCCTGGAAATCCTTCTGCTTACCTGACCTGGAAAGAGATTTGATCTTCCACAGGTTCGGAGTTTCAACGGGCAGCTTTATGAAAAGGGCCTTTACGATATTAGAGGTCAGAACAAAGTTTTTTTCATTGTTAGAGTAGTAGCTTTCAAGTTCCTTATCGCCGACAACGGTATCCATTCTCTGAAGCATCATCTGCCTCTGATATTCATAGACAATAAGATTCACCCTTGTTTCATTGAGCTGATTCTCGATCTGGTTTATCAGGCCATCAGTGATGTTTTCTTTAGCCTTCTGAAACATAAGCTCCTTTCTTGCCCATTTATTAATGTAATTCTGAATAACCACCAGGCTGTCGGTTTCCGAAAATGAACCTTTAACCTGTTCCGGTATCTCATCGTAATACAGTACTACATTTCCTGCCTTTGCTACCGGAATCCGCCTTGCCCTTGTTTCATTCTGATTGCAGCCAGAAAACAGGGCCAACATCAGTATAGCATAAAAAACTTTATTCATTGCCCAGTCTCTTCTTCACTTCTTCAAAAATCGTGGCATCAACCTTAACGGGATATTTTCCCTTTAATTGCCTGATCCATTCTTCGGTCAGCCAGTCCTGGTAACCGGAAATCATCTCAGCCTGAACATCCTTGAAAGGCAAAGGCTCAGGTTCATATATTTTCCTGATATCAAGCAATGCAGGAGAACCGTTTTTTATCATTGAATGTGCACCCGCAGTCCACTTAACCCTGTCAATCTCAGCATCATCTCCCTCAATCCATTTCCCTTCTTTAATCGTAAGCAGGGTATCGCCGTTCCTGTTGAACCTGGCGTAAAGTCTGCTATTGGTATCGCTTTTGCGTGAAAATTTCCTGTATGCCGAGGCCAGCTTCTTTAAACCATTTGGTTCCTTCAGGATGCACAACTTCGCTTCTATGCCTCTTTTCGACAGAAAGCCGGATTTATGGCTTTGATAATACTTCTGCAGTCCCACTGAATCTTCCTGAACCTTGTTCCAGACATTCTTTGATGAAATATCAAATAAAAGAATGCCGTCGTGAAACTCATTCATGAGGTATCTGAAATCAGGATATTTTTTTTCAAGCACTGAGTTTTCATATTTGATGATCTCTTCAGATAAAATTGATTCGAGAGATGCATCTATGAAAAACCTCGGATCTTTCGTAATTACCATATTGCCCCTTTTCTCAAGGTATCCTGCAAAATCCCTTCCGGAAAGATGCCTATCTGCAAAAGAATAAATATTGCCTGAAGGAATGGCGTTCCGGTTGTACTTGGCCAAACCCTGAATGAAGAGTGTATCGGTGTTCGTAACAAACCATTCATATACAGAAGGATTGAGCTTGTAGTTATACTCTTTTTTGAGTCTGCTGATAAATGATTTTTTGCCAAGTGATATAAGGTTTGACTGATTTATTTTGCTTTCGAGATAAGCTTTCGTTTCAGCAAATGAACCAGGGGCTTTCCGATCCAGAAGCTTGATTATATGGAATCCATAAAGAGTCCTGACAGGCTTAGTGTAGGCACCTGTATCCTTAATTGAAAATGCGGCCTCAGAAAAATCGGATATGATCTCGCCCGCTCCAAACCAGTTAAGTTCGCCTCCGTTGGCAGCTGATTCCTTATGGTCGGAATACTTAGAAGCGAGCTCGCTGAATGAGCTGCCGCTTTTAAGCTGGGCATATATCTTATTGATCTCCTCTTCAGCCTGCTTTACAATCTTTTCGTCAGATCCGGGAGGAGCCGCTTTCATTATATGAGCAACGAGTATCTTTCCCCTGGATGGCCGCCTGTCATTGACTTTAATAATATGATAGCCATACGGAGTTCTTACTGGCATTGAGACAGTTCCGGGCTTAAGAGTGTAAGCAGCTTCTTCAAAAGGTGTGATCATCTGAAAAACAGTAAAATAACCCAGATTGCCACTATTTGCAAGAACAGATTTATCATCAGAGGTTGCTTTTGCAACCTGCTCGAATGGCTCCCCGGTTATGATCCTTTCCCTGATATCGATCGCCTTTTTATAAGCTTTCAGGGTGTCTTCGGGCGAGGCATTGGGGGCGCAGCTTACCAGGATATGAGATGCATTTACTTCCTGAAGTGAGCGCTGGTAGGCCTTTTGAAGCAGTTTCTCCTTAATGTCTGGATCAGTCAGGTAGCTTTGAGCAAGCTGATTCCTGTAGCCATTCAGTTCCTCCCTGAAGGCTCTTGTTGTATCATAGCCCTGGCTGATTGCATCAGCTACTTTCAGCTTGAAATCGATGAACTGTTCAAGGTAAGTGTTCAGGTCGGTTTTATTGGCCGGGTCAAGACTTTTACTGTACATTCTTATGAACTCACCCGACTGGACTGGCCTTCCGTCAACAGTCATCAGGATCTTGTCGTCAGGGTCCTGTGCTAAACTTAGTTCCTGAAAAAACAATATAATTAGGACGGTAAAAAGAGACCTGAATTTCATCGTGCTTTGCCGCGATCAGTTACTCAAATAATTTCCTGCTGTAATTGGGGGATTCCTTGGTTATTGTCACATCATGAGGGTGGCTTTCTATAATGCCTGAATGAGTGATCCTTACGAATTTGCCTTCTTTTTTCAATACGGAAATATTCTTTGTTCCGAGATATCCCATTCCGGCCCTTAGTCCTCCTGTCATCTGGTAAATGACTTCAGATAATGTGCCTTTGTATGGCACCCGTGCAGCAATTCCTTCAGGCACGAGTTTGCGTATATCGTCTTCAACATCCTGAAAATAGCGGTCCTTCGATCCTTGCTGCATGGCTTCCATTGATCCCATACCTCTGTATGCCTTGAACTTGCGCCCGTTATATATGATTGTTTCGCCCGGTGATTCCTCCACACCCGCGAACAATGAACCAGCCATAATTGAATCTGCTCCTGAAGCCAGAGCCTTGATTATATCTCCCGAGTATCTGATTCCCCCGTCGGCAATGACCGGGATCCCCGAC
Organism: uncultured Bacteroidales bacterium; assembly: GCA_963732115.1. Classification (GTDB taxonomy): domain Bacteria; phylum Bacteroidota; class Bacteroidia; order Bacteroidales; family VadinHA17; genus LD21. Next base: position 26,992 of record CAVSYN010000025.1, on the reverse strand, counting down.
CCTTCAATGGCTTTAGCCACATTGTAAATGGCTGAAAGCTGAGGTATCCCTACTCCTGCGATCACCCTTGTAGTACAGATTGATCCGGGGCCAATACCCACCTTAACTGCATCAGCTCCCTCGTTTACAAGCTTCTTTGCAGCTTCACCTGTTCCGATATTCCCAACAACCACTTCGGCAGACGGGAAGTTCTTCTTTAACTCTTTCAGTATCCTTATAACGCTTTTTGTATGGCCATGTGCGGTATCAATTACAATGGCGTCCACACTTGCCTTAATAAGTGCCTCAGCTCGCAGCAGCGTATCTGAAGCAATGCCTACTGCACCGGCAACCCTGAGCCTTCCTTTATCATCCTTGCATGAATTGGGACGGTCCTTGGTTTTTGTTATATCCTTGTAAGTAATCAGTCCGATAAGCTTTCCGGCTTCATCAATCATTGGAAGCTTTTCTATTTTGTGCTTCTGAAGTATGCGGGCAGCGGCCTCGAGATTTGTCTGGTGATTAGTGGTGATAAGGTTTGTTGTCATCACCTCGGTTATTTTCTTCTTTGGATTGTTCTCAAATCTGAGGTCCCTGTTTGTAACAATGCCTTTCAGTATTCCCTCTTTATCGACAACCGGAATTCCTCCGATCCCGTATTCGTTCATAAGGCTTTTTGCCTCTGAAACGGTAGCATCAAGATTGATGGTAATCGGATCGAAGATCATCACATTTTCAGCTCTTTTTACCCGTTTTACCTGGCTTGCCTGCTGTTCAATCGTCATATTCTTGTGTATCACGCCGATTCCTCCTTCCCTGGCAATTGCAATTGCTAGATCTTCCTCCGTGACGGTATCCATTGCGGCCGAAACAATCGGGGTATTGATCCCGATATTTCGGGAGAACATTGAGCTCAAATCGACTTCCCGGGGAAGAACCTCGGAATATGAAGGGACCAGTAGAACATCATCAAAGGTCAGTCCTTCATAGAGTATCTTATCCTTAATAAATGTCATTATGTGATCTCTTTGGTTTTTGCTGGCGCAAATTACTAAAAAAAACACTACACTGAAAACAAGTACTTTATTTTTGGCCATCATAAAAAATTGAGAATGAGAGGATGAAAAGCAGAGAAGTGGTCGCGGAGCTGAGTTCATCATAAGTTGTTACATTTGTATATGGTTCAACATGAAATAAATATTGAACATTACCGGCAGGTGTTGACAAAATACTGGGGATTCACCTCTTTCCGGCCATTGCAGGAAGATATCATACGGTCAGTCGCTGAAGGCCACGATACTCTGGGATTGATGCCTACCGGAGGAGGTAAATCAATTACCTTCCAGGTACCTGGCATAGTTGCTGAGGGCACCTGCCTTGTGATTACTCCTCTCATTGCTCTGATGAAAGAGCAGGTCAGCCGGCTTAACAGTCTTGAAATAAAATCAATTGCAATCCATTCAGCTATGTCAAGGGAAGAGATAGACAATGCCCTTGAGAATTGTATTTATGGAGACTATAAATTCCTCTACATATCACCCGAAAGGATCTCAACCAGGTTATTCCAGGGCAGGGTCGGCCGACTTAATCTGTCGCTTGTTGCTGTTGATGAAGCCCATTGCATTTCGCAATGGGGTTACGATTTCCGTCCTTCATACCTGAAAATTGCTTCGCTCCGGAATCTTATTTCGAAGGATGTTCCTTTTCTTGCGCTTACAGCTTCTGCAACTTCCCAGGTCACTGAAGACATAATGGATAAGCTGGAATTCAGGCAGAAGAACGTGCTTCGTACAAGTTTTGCCAGAAAGAATATCTCATACCTTGTAAGGCAGGTTGAGGAGAAAGGCACCTATTTGGTCAAGACACTTAAGAATGTTAAGGGAAACGGAATAGTTTATGTCCGAAGCAGGAAAAGATCGAAGGAAATTGCAGTCATGCTGGTTGAAAATGGCATAAATGCCGATTTCTACCATGCCGGTTTACCGGATGAGCTCAGGGATAAGAAACAGGCAGCCTGGTCGACCGGAGAGACGCGCATCATAGTTGCAACCAATGCCTTTGGTATGGGCATCGACAAAGCAGATGTCAGGTTCGTGATTCATTGGGATATACCTGATTCGATTGAGAATTATTTCCAGGAAAGCGGCAGGGCAGGACGGGATGGTAAACAATCATTTGCAGTACTGTTGTATTCGCCCTCCGATAAAAACAGGCTCAATGATTCATTAAGACAGAAGTTCCCTCCGGTTGAGAAGATCAAGGATGTTTACGAGGCACTATGCAACTATCTTCAGGTGCCGCTCGGCGCCGGAAAAGATAATGTTTTCGACTTCAATATGTCAGAATTTGTCTCCAGGTTCAGGCTCCCTGTTATCGAAACCTATAACAGTCTCGCATTTCTTCAGAGGGAAGGGTATGTTGAATTCACCGAGGAGATAAATAATCCTTCCAGGGTCCATTTCGTCATAGGACGTGATGACCTTTATAAGTTTCAGGTGGCAAATGAATCATTCGACGGATTCATAAAACTTCTGTTAAGGTCCTATACCGGAATGTTTACCGAGTTTGTGGCAATTAATGAGGAATCCCTGGCGAGAAAATCAGCTATAACCAGGGACAATGTCTACCAGTATCTTGTGAAGCTTTCATCAATGAATATCATAAGATACATCCCTGGCAAAAAGACAGCCCTCGTAATTTTCACCGAAGAACGTCTTGTAAGAAAGGCATTGATGATCTCACCTGACAACTATCTTCATGTGAAGGGAAAATACTCCTACCGGCTGGAAAGGATGATTGATTACGCTGAATCGAAGAACAGGTGCAGGTCAGTCATGCTGCTTGATTATTTTGGCGAGGAATCAGACCGCTGCGGGATATGTGATGTATGCAGGGAACGAAATGAACTTGACCTGAGCAAATATGAATTTGATCTGATTCTGGAAGAGGTGAAGAGTATTCTTGCAGAAAAAAATCCTGATCCTGAAGAGCTGGTAAAATTGATCAACTACTCTGAAGATAAAGTGATTAAAGTGATCCGCTGGCTTCTCGATCATGATAAGATAATCCAGGATAAGGATCATAAGCTTTTCTGGGGAAGCGGTGGGTTTTTATATTAATAAATATGCCTGTGCCAGACCCCGATTAGTTACAAATTATCTAATTTTGCACGATAATAAAAAAACTCATGGATAGCAAATCCGATCCGGTTTATTCGAGGAATGTTATCGAATTTGTCGCTGTTGCAAATGAGTATTGCAAATATGCGGAGCATGCTGTTGAGCTGAAAGGAGATGAGATGCTTAAAATACTGCAGCGGATACTTCCTTTCCTATATCTGAAAGCCTCATTGCTTCCGTCGCTTGAACCATTTTTTGAAGACGGTAATGAGAAATTTGTAACTGAACAAACATGGCGCGGCATATATGAGACATTAAAAGACAAATTTGGGACTGCTGATGATTATCTGGAGGTTTTTGATGAGAAAATGAATGATTCCGATGTTCCCGTAGTTTCAAGCATTTCCGAAAATATGGCCGATATCTACCAGGATCTCAAAGATTTTCTCCTTTTATACCAGACAGGTACACAGGAAGTTATGAATGATGCTGTCTGGGAATGCAGGTTGAATTTTGAAAATTACTGGGGGCAGAAGCTGACCAATTCTTTAAGGGCTATTCATAAGTTCATCTATTCGGGAGAAGAGATAGATAAGGTTGAAAGGAAGAATGAAGAGGAGGATATTAGAAATACTTCGGATTGGTTCATATCAAGAAGGCAAAAGGATCTGAGAGACTATGGTAAACAATAAATATCCGGAATCAGTTACACCTGAGGAACTTGAAAAATACCGGTTATCGTGGTTTAAAGGCGAGATAGTGTTAATTGATAATCTGGATTCTTTCCTGGAATCCTTTCCAAGATTGCTTGCTTCCCGAGTACTTGGCTTTGATACAGAGACCAGGCCATCATTCAAAAAAGGCCGGAAGAACAGGGTATCACTTATCCAGCTGGCGAATGAGGATCTTGCCTGCCTCATCAGAATCAATAAGATCGGAATCCCTTCTGAACTGGCTGAACTGCTTGCCAATCCGGAGGTAGTGAAGGCCGGAGTTGCTGTTCACGATGATATCCGGTTTCTTAAAACCGTCAAAAAATTTAATCCCTCGGGATTTGTCGATCTTCAAAAGTTTGTCAAGGACTTTGGAATTCAAAGTTCCGGATTGAAAAAGCTTTCAGCTATTATTCTTGGATTCAGGATTTCCAAAGGTCAGCAGGTAACTAACTGGGAGGCGGAAGTACTTACCGAGGCTCAGCAGATTTATGCTGCAACCGATGCCTGGGTATGTCACCAGATATACAATAAACTTGTCAATAGATGTTAGGGAGAACTCTAAAAAACACGGAAATCAGGGTGATGGAAAGGGTGCGAATAATACTTAAATCAGGAAAGGACCAGTCCGTTCGCAGGTACCATCCCTGGATTTTTTCAGGTGCTATCAAGAAGATTTATGGCAATCCTGCAGAAGGTGACATAGTAAATGTGTTTGATAATAAGGAAACATTTCTTGGTACAGGTCATTATCAGCCCGGCTCCATTGCAGTAAGGATACTTTCATTTGAAGAAGTTGATCCGGATATTGATTTTTTCAGAAATAGGATAGAAGATGCGCTGAAATACAGAAAATCGATTGGTCTTGTTGACAACCCTTCTACAAATGTTTTCAGGATTGTGCATGCGGAAGGGGACAATCTTCCCGGCCTTATTGCTGACTACTATGACGGAGTGATTGTAATGCAGATGCATTCGGTCGGGATGTACAGGTTAAGGAAGGATATTGCTGCGATTTTTCCGAAACTTATGGGAAAGAGGGTAAAGGCAGTCTATGACAAGAGTGAGGCTACGATACCTTATATGTCAGGGGTGAAAGGAGTTAATGAATTCCTTTATGGAGATTCCGGGCCTGTAATTGTCAGCGAAAATGGCTATAAATTTAAGGTTGACTGGAATACAGGACAAAAGACAGGTTTTTTTATTGACCAGCGGGAAAACAGAAGACTTCTTGGCAGCTTTTCTGCCGGAAGGAATGTCCTTAATTTGTTCGGGTATACAGGGGGATTTTCAGTTTATGCCATGAAGGATGCGTTGCTTGTCCATACTGTAGACAGCTCCGCTCAGGCCATCGAGCTGGCCGATGAAAATATTAAGCTCAACTATGGCGATGACCAGCGGCACAAATCATTCAGAGTTGATGCGTTTGATTTTCTTAATGATATTAAAGGAATTTATGACCTGATAGTTGTTGATCCTCCGGCTTTTGCCAAGCACAACAGTGCGCTTGCAAATGCCCTTCAGGGGTATAAAAGACTGAATATTAAAGCTATTGAACAGGTAAAACCGGGCGGGATCATTTTTACCTTTTCCTGTTCACAGGTTGTTACCAGGGAGAATTTCAGGAAATCGGTTTTTGCAGCAGCGGCTAACACAGGAAGAAAGGTGAGGATACTTTATCAGCTCAGTCAGCCGGCCGATCATCCGGTCAATATTTATCATCCTGAAAGTGAGTATTTGAAAGGACTGGTTTTGTATGTTGAATAGTTAATTATTTGAAAAGTTAAAAGGGTTGGACAGATTAATTTGAAAATTTGAAAATTTTTTCTGATAAATGAGTGCAAACAGACATATAGAAATTATTGCCAAAGCTCTGGGACTCCACGAATGGCAGGTGGAAAATACCATAAGGCTCATTGATGACGGAGCAACAATACCATTTATTAGCAGGTACAGGAAGGAAATGACCGGAAGCCTCGACGAGGTAGTATTGCTTCATATTAAGGATGAATATAACAGGCTTAAAGAACTTGATGCACGAAGGGGAAGCATTATCAAGTCAATTGAAGAACAGGAAAAAATGACTCCTGAACTAAAGAAAAAAATTGATTCAGTTCTCACGATGGCCGAACTGGAAGATCTTTATCTGCCTTACCGGCCGAAGCGGCGCACACGGGCAACTATTGCCAGGGAAAAAGGACTTGAACCTCTGGCTTCAATTATTTTTGAACAGAAAGAATCCGATCCTGAGATGCTGGCAGAAAAGTATTTGAACGAATCTGTATCGACAGTTGATGAAGCGCTGTCAGGAGCAAATGATATTATTGCAGAATGGATAAGTGAGGATGAAAAGGCAAGAAAACAACTGAGGCACCTATTTGAAAAAGAAGGAATTATCTTTTCAAAGGTTATAAAAGGTAAAGAAACTGAGGGGATTAAATTCAGCGATTATTTCGACTGGTCAGAACCATTAAGAAAATGCCCGTCACACAGGTATCTGGCAATGAGAAGGGGAGAAGAGGAGGGATTCCTGCGTCTGCAGATTGAACCGGATGAAGACAATGCAATCAGGCTTCTGGAGAATCTCTTTGTAAGATCAGGGAATAGATCCTCAGCACTTGTTTCGGAGGCAGTAAAAGACAGCTGGAAAAGGCTTCTTTCGTCATCTATGGAAACGGAATTCAGGAATATCGCCAAAGACAAAGCTGATGAAGATGCAATCCATGTTTTTGCCGATAACCTCAGGCAGCTTCTTCTTGCTCCCCCTCTTGGCGAGAAAAATGTCCTCGCTATCGACCCGGGTTTCAGAACCGGCTGCAAAATTGTTTGCCTCGACCGCCAGGGGAATCTGCTGCATAATGAAACAATTTATCCGCATCCGCCTCAGAATCAGACAGCTCTTTCAGTCAAAAAAATACTGTCGCTGGTTAATGCTTACAAGACCGAAGCCATTGCAATCGGTAATGGTACCGCAAGCCGTGAGACTGAAGATTTTATAAAATGGATAAAATTCGACAGGGAGTTACAAGTATTTGTTGTCAGCGAAGCAGGTGCATCAATTTACTCAGCATCCAAAACTGCCCGTGATGAATTCCCTGACTATGACGTAACGGTCAGGGGATCGGTTTCAATCGGCAGAAGGCTTATGGATCCGCTTGCCGAGCTGGTCAAGATAGACCCAAAATCGATAGGTGTCGGGCAGTATCAGCATGATGTCGATCAGCAGAAGCTTCAGGAAAGCCTCGATGATGTAGTTGCAAGTTGCGTAAATGCTGTTGGTGTTGAGGTAAATACTGCCAGTATGCATCTGCTTACCTATGTATCAGGCCTGGGTCCCCAGCTGGCTCAGAATATGGTTGACTTCAGATCTGAAAACGGACCTTTCCGATCGCGTGCAGAACTAATGAAAGTTAAAAGGATGGGAGCGAAAGCATTCGAACAAAGCGCTGGTTTCCTGAGAATAAGGAATGCTGATAACCCTCTGGACTCCAGTGCAGTTCACCCTGAAAGCTACCATATCGTGGAAAAAATGGCAAAAGACATCGGTTGTGATATTAAGGAGCTGATAAGCAACGATAATAAAAGGAAGGAGATTAACCTTGATAAATATATCACACAATCAACCGGTCTGCCGACATTGAATGACATAATGCAGGAGCTTGCAAAACCGGGACGCGATCCCAGATCAAAGATCCAGGAATTCAGCTTTGCTGATATCCATTCAATGGAAGATCTTACCCCCGGCATGGTTGTCCCAGGAATTGTAACAAATGTTACAAAATTCGGAGCATTTGTCGATATCGGGATCAAGCAGGATGGACTGGTGCATATTTCCAACCTGAGCAACTCCTATGTCAGCGATCCTTCAACTATAGTAAAGCTGCATCAGCATGTTATGGTTAAAGTGCTGGCTGTTGATATTGACCGAAAACGGATACAGCTTTCAATGAAGGGGATAGGGGAAAAGATCTAATTCATCATCGGATTCGGCATTTGTGCAGGCTGAACATTTGTCCTGGGTTTCATTGCCGGTTTGCCTGGGAGTTTTGCATCCCTCATTGCTGCATTATATGCAAAGGCTGCTGTTATAACTGCATTCTGCCTTAAATCGGACATGACCAGCCTTTCATATGTATCCATTACTGAATGATATCCACGGTCATATTCTATCTCATCCTGAATGAACTGAAACCCTGGCAGACCCACGGCATCAAATGACAGGTGATCGGTCCCTCCGGTATTCCTGTCTGTAATGGTTGTTGCTCCCAGATCAGCGAATGGCTTCAGCCACTCCTCAAAGATTGGTCTTACCATATCGTTTTCCTGAGTATAGATGCCCCTGTATTTTCCACTTCCGTTATCCATATTGAAATATGCTGCAAACTTGTCGAAATCAGGCTTGTGTTCCTTAGTCTTTGGATCGACAAGGTATTTCTCAACATATCCCCGTGAGCCGTTTAATCCCTGTTCCTCGCCGCCCCATAATGCAACTCTTATAGTCCGCCTTGGAGCGACATCAAGGTTTTTCAGGATGCGCAGGGCTTCCATCATCACGATACAGCCCGATGCATTATCAGCAGCGCCGGTTCCGCCGTTCCAGCTATCGATATGTGCACCGAGCAGGACCACCTCATTTTTAAGAAGTTTGTCAGTACCCGGGATCTCACCAATGACATTATATATCTTGGGGCTGGCAAAAAACCTGTTCTGAATTTCAATTTCCATTTCAACCCGCTCATTGTGTTTCAACAGTCTTTCCATCCGGCCATAAGCCTCAATTGCAAGATTCAGTTCTGCAACCGGTTCCGGATTACCTGAAGTGTAGCTTGCTCCGTTCGACCTTGGTACATTAAATGTTCCTGAACTGTTCAGGATAACTGCAGCACCTTCGGTTTTAATAAATTCTGATATCTTATTCCTTAGTGCCCGCTGAGCAGCAAAATTCGCAAAATCCATCGGGGGTCTTCTTCCGCCCATTGGCCTGGTATCGGCCATTGCAAGATCTTTCAGCTGTTGTTCAGTGTATCTGCTGGCAAAAGGTTCGTAACTGACTTCATAAGTTGATGTCGAAGGCATCATAATAATTTTTCCGTTAATCTTACCTTTGTATTTGTCAAGATCCGATTCCGCCTTCACATCCAGGAGGATAACGTCGCTTTTAACCAGTCCGTTTGTGCTGCCTGTCCATGCTACCGGATTACAGGCAAAACTGATATAATATGGTGCTGTCATGGCAGCATAAGCCTTCAGATTATCCCATCCGCCACGGCTGTTATCCCTTGCTTCTTCGATCCTTACATTCTGGAATCCAAGCTCTTCCATCTTTTTCTTAGCCCATTCATTGCCCCTGGTGTTACCTGTAGAGCCTGTAAGCCTTGACCCGGCAAAATCGGTAAGCCCGTAAGCAAGTTCCTCAATTGCAGAATTCCTCATACCTTCCTGTTTGATCCTGTAGATCATATTCAGGTCGGTTTTCTCGGTTTGTGGCCAAAGAACAGCCGGGAAAACGATCAGCAGACATATGCTGATAAAACTTGTTTTGATTTTCATTTGATTTATTATTAGGATTATTTTTCAGTTTGATCAAATGTAGATAAAAAAGAACACCACTATTTAGATTCACCGGGTGATTTTAACGTAAATTAACTATAGCTCTTAAAATATGTGATTTGTCTTAAACCTCTCTGGAACTCTGTGTTCCTCTGCTCCTCTTCCCATGCTGATCTGAGGATGTTCCAGAATTGTGAAGAATTACACGGCTGGCAGATCTGTGTACCTCTGTGTAAGTTTTTGTACTTTTATCTTTATACTTTTGTCTTTTATCTTTTATCCTTTTTAAATGATTTACCCTGAAAATTTTGAAATAAAAGTTGGATTTGACAGGATCACGAAAGCTGCTTGCTGAAAATTGCCTGAGTCCTATGGGAATTGAACTGATTGATGCTATCAGTTTTATGACTGACGCTGAAGCGATTTCATTTAAATTATCAGCTACTTATGAATTTCAGACACTGCTGCAGTTTGAAGACTATTTCCCTTCGGAAAACTATTTTGAGATCTCAGGTGCTCTTAATAAGATTAGAATTGCCGGTTCCTTTCCCGAGGTGCACGAAGTTTTTGATCTTAAGAGATCGCTGGAGACTGTAAAAGCAATTTTAAATTTTTTTAAAAAGAAGGAAGAGAATACATATCCGTGTCTGAGAACCATATGCGGCAAGATCAGGATCTATCCGTATGTGCTTGAAGCAGTTGACAGGATAATAGATAAAAACGGGAACATAAAAGACAACGCTTCCCAGAAACTCAGGGAAATAAGAAGTGAGGCTGAAGCCAAAAAGCTCCTGGTTACCAGGAGATTGAATGCCATTTTGAGACAGGCTCAGGCTGACGGAATTGTTGATTCTGACACTGCAGCTTCAGTACGGAATGGAAGAGGGGTCATCCCTGTAAATGCGTTTGACAAGAGAAAGATCAAAGGATTGATCCACGATCAGTCAGCCTCAGGAAAAACAGTTTATATCGAACCGGCTGAAATAGTCGAGATCAATAATGAAATAGTAGAGCTTGAGTATGAGGAAAGGCGGGAAATTGTGAGGATACTTACCTCATTTGCCGACGACATCAGGCCATATATTGATGATCTGCTTCAATCCAACGGCTTTCTGGGAGAAATAGATTTTATCAGAGCCGAAAGCATTGTTGGGTAACCAGCTCGGATCGGTCAGGCCGGCTCTTTCGGCAAGGCCGGGGATCTTCTGGAGCAAGGCTATTCATCCCATCCTCGATATCACCTTCAGGAAACTTCCCGGCAGAAAGGTTGTCCCTCTGGATATCAGGCTCGATGAAAAGGACAGGATAATTTTAATATCCGGCCCTAATGCCGGTGGAAAATCAGTTTGCCTTAAAACAGTCGGATTGCTTCAATATATGATCCAGTGCGGCCTGACGATCCCGGCAGGCGAAGGATCGGAATCAGGAATATTCAATAATATTTTTATAGATATCGGCGACGAGCAGAGCATTGACAATGATCTCAGTACTTACAGTTCTCATTTGATCAGCATGAAGTACTTTGTAAAGCATGCTTCGCCGGGTACACTTGTTCTCATTGATGAGTTTGGCACAGGAACAGAACCTATGCTCGGAGGTTCCATTGCAGAGGCAATCCTTGGGGAATTGAATAAATCTGGGATTTTTGGCGTAATTACAACGCATTATACCAATCTGAAACATTTTGCTTCACTGAATAAAGGTATCATAAACGGAGCAATGCTGTTTGACAGCCATCTCATGCAGCCCCTGTTCCAGCTTAGCATCGGAAAACCAGGAAGTTCATTTGCATTCGAAATTGCAAGAAAAATAGGCCTTCCTGAAGAGATACTTAAGACTGCCTCAGAAAAAGCCGGTGTTAAGAATATCAATTATGACCGGCATCTGAAAGACATAGCCCGCGACAAACGGTACTGGGAGACAAAACGACAAAACATAAGGCAGCATGAGAAGCGGCTCGAAGAACTTATCGATGAATATGAAAAGGCGCTGGGAGATGCAAAGAACATGCGGAAGGAGATAATTTTAAAAGCGAAGGACGAAGCCCAGTCCATGCTCAATGAAACAAACAGGATGATAGAGAATACAATTCGTCATATCAGGGAATCGCAGGCCGAAAAGGAGAGTACCAGGGTAGTCAGGCAGCAACTTGACGAATTTAAAGAAAGCGTTATGAATGAAGTGAAACCTGCTGAATACCTGCCGGATGAGAAGATAGCCAGGCTCGACCAGAAAGCAAATAAAATCAGGTCCCGGTCTGCTGCCCGTAAAAATGAAACTCCGGAAAAGCCTCAAAAACCGGAGAAGCCTCTAAAACCAGGTGATGCGGTAAAAATGGTTGACACGATGGCAGCCGGGGAGGTAATTAAAATTGAGGGCAATAAGATTCAGGTTGAAGCAGGAAGCCTGCGATTTTTCGTCCCTATTGATAAGATAGAAAGGATCAGCAGGAGTGAACTGAAGAAAAGCATTAGGGCAGCCCGGGTCTATTCTGAAGCCGATCCTGCAATTGAAGAGCGCAAAATCAGTTTTAAGCCTGAAATAGATATTCGCGGTGTAAGAGGAGAGGAGGCAATAAGCATTGTCAGAGATTTTCTTGATAATGCTCTGATGGTACAGCATCGAAACCTCAGGATACTCCACGGAAAGGGTAACGGTATACTCAGGCAGCTGGTAAGACAATACCTTGGATCAGTCAACATCGTTAAATCCTTCAGGGACGAAAATGTCCAGTTGGGCGGATCAGGTATAACAGTTGTTGAAATGGACTTTTAGAATTTTGCGAAGTTCATGCTGATTTGAGCAGAAAACAAAAAACCCCTTCATGGCAGAGGGGTCTTTTGTGATTTAGAATCAGATTATTTAATTAAGCCTTACGGAACCATATGAGGCAGTAACCTTTACCCTTGATGATGGGGAGCTCTCTTTTCCTACGATCCCTGAGGTTTCATTTGAGTTATTCTGAACGATGCGTCGCTGGTTCTGAAAATTACCCTCATCAAATTTAAGATCGCCATAGGATAACTTTGCCTCCAGATTATAACTGGCATTGCTGTCTATTCCAAGCTTTACTCCAAGGTACCGTGTGTCGGTTTCAATCGATTCAAAGCCTGCAGGTATATCTTCCACAGTCAGCGCTCCATAACCGCCATCGAATTTAAGTTTCTTATTCAGGGTTTCAATTGCAACATCTGAGTAACCGGCATCAAGAACGAGGTTGTTGATCTTTTCAATCCTCAGGTTGTCATATTTGGAATCGCCTACCAGGGAACTTGTTTCCCCGAATTGCATTTTTGAATATTTGCTATCCAGAAGTAGTGCCTGGCTTTTACCGATTTCAAGGTTTCCCGAGTATCTTGCCATTATGTCAAGCCATCCAGCTGAAGTAATTTCAGCCTTCCCGTATGCCAGGCTCAGATGATTCAAAGGTTTTTCGTTACCTCTTGAAAGATTGTCTGCTGAAAGGTTCCCATATTTAATATCCAGATTGACAAGTCCGCTTATCTCTTCAAGATCGGTATTCCCATACCTGTTTGAAAGCGTAAAATTGATGCCTGTTGGCATTTTTACATTATAGTCAATACTGAATCTCCTTGATTCTCCACCCCATCCTGTAAAGTTGAATTTTTCATCTATTACGGTCTTTGCTGAGATCAGGTTGTCGCCTTCCGAAAACTGGACGTCGATATAGCTTAGCAGCTTTTCTGCCCGTTCCCGGTTGGGAAGTTCAATGGTAATCTTAACATCAATTTTAACCTGGTCCTGATCCGATGTCTCTACAACGACATCGCCGTATTTGTTGTTTATCTGAAGTGTTGTTCCCGGGCCCCCTTTATATTCTTTATGAAACTCCTTCGCGACTTCCTGGGCAAATACAAGATTTGCGGCCAGGAATGTTGTAAAAATCAGGAGAATCGCTGACTTAAAGATTCGTTTTTCCATTTTCGGTCTTATTTTGATTTTCATTCCTTATCTCTTTGAGCTGACTTACGATAAATGACATGATTTCAACCTTGGTCTGATAGTGTTCTATCATCGCATTGATAATCCTTTCATCATTGGGATTAGCCTTGAGTTCTTTCTGAAGCTGAACATACACGGAATCCATGCTCTTCATCTCAGTCATGAGCATATCTTTCTGTCCGGGATTATTTTTAAGGTCGATATTGACCAGCTCGCTTTCCATAAGATTAACCTGGTGAACATAATAGCTTTCCACTTCCTTGTACTGGGGCGAAACCTGGCCAAGGGTCATCCTGTCCCTGTCAGACCTGATAAAATGATCCCATGTCCACAACGATGAAAGAGTAACTAGCAAAGTCACAACAGCTGCTTTAAGCAGGTAAGGAACAATACTTCTTTTAATTGTTGCCATACCAAACTTTATTTCCAGCTTCCTGTTAAACCGTTCCAGGTGACCTCTTGAAGGCTCTTCTTCATCGAAAAAGTCCTTGTTACTCCTGATTATGTCTTCTAAGTTTTTCATATCCGATAAAGTTTCATTTCTTTTTAAGTTCAGCAATTAGTTTTTGTTTTGCCCTGGAGAGCTGTGACCTTGATGTGCTGCTTGAAATTGATAATATTTCTGCGATTTCATCATGATCGTAACCTTCCAGGAGATATAGGGAGAGAATTATCCTGTAACCGTCGGGAAGCTTGTTTATTGCTTCCTTCACCTCCTCAACCCTGACATCAACTTCCTCTTTTCTCAGGATGTCTTCAGTGCTATCATCCCTTATACCCACATGTGAATCAATATCTTCAAAGATCGCTTTTCTTCTACTCAGGGCGTCCAGTGAACGGTTTATCACTATTTTTTTGAGCCAGGCACCGAAACTCACTGTTCCTGAGTAACTGTCAATTTTTTCAAAGGCCGACAGGAAGGATTCCTGCATAACATCTTCAGCTTCCATCGTGTCGTTCACAATCCTCAGACTTGTGTTGTACATTGCTTTATAATACAACTTGTATATCTGAAACTGCGCCTTTTGGTCACCTGATTTACACCCGTCCAGAAGATCCTGGTGTAAGTTCCTGAATGCCGCTTCTACATTTGCCATCTTTAAATATAGGCTTGTTTTTATCTGAGTTGCTGCACCCACTGTCTTTCAAGTTTTCCAATCAAAAGACGGGGGTAAAGTTTTAATGCTGCACTCAATTTAAGAATTTTTAAAAATTTTTAAGGAAAAAATCAGGATTAATCCCTGAGTCACTTCTCCAGATGTGTAATTCAGCTCGGATCCGAACATGCTGTGGGGAATTGAGAAGACCAGCAACAGAACGAATGCGGCCAGCGCTGTATAAAAAGGCCGTTCTTTTTTCCGGTTCATTACCACTGCAAGGATCCAGAAAACCAATGCAATAAGTGTTTTGTTATCGGTAAGGTCCCATCCCAGGGGAACTCCGGTCCACAATTCCCCGAAAGCAAATTTCTGAACAAACGGTCCAAGGATCATGCCGCCCAATATTAGAAAGACGAGCGTCAATACCGAATATATCTTGTACATGGGATACTTGATGAGGCTCATCAGTCCTGCAAGGGTTGAAAAGAGCATCGCCAGGAACATTAACAGGATATGTGGCAACAGGATATATCCAGGGACACTCCCTTTAAACCTAAGGACAACAGGACTTTCTTTAAGAAGTGTATGTGTCCCCTTTGTATCAGTAAGCTCGATATAGTACTGAAGCTTACCTGCCGGCTGCTGTTGCGGTAGCTCAGCATAGAAGCCCTTTTCTTCGTTAATTTTAAAAACTTTATTCATTATGAAGGATTCCACAGGATAGACCCTGTAATTAAAATCGGAGGCTTCATAATTGTCAGTGGTCCTGTATCTTTTGTAATATACTTTAGCCTTGATTGAGGTATCATTTATATTGAGCCTGACTTCAGACCGTTCATCGAGTCCGAGGCTCCGGACCAGTCTGAGCTCATAGGTTGTATCATTTAGCTGAACGGTGGTGCCTTTAGGGTAGGTAGGTCCCGTCTTTCTCTGGTAATAAGCTGCGCCAAGAGTAATTACTATTGCAAGAAACCACAGGATGAACTTTTTCATTTTGTATCTTTAATGTCTTAGACGAATGATCTTCATAATTGTATCAGAAGCACGATTTTTTCGCCCTCCCTCAGAACCTCAACACTGATGGTCTGACCGTGTTTAAACTGCCCCATCCGGAACATGTAATCCTGGATATTATTTACAGTTTTACCGTTAATTGAAGTTATAATGTCACCTTTTTTCATTCCTCCCAATGCGGCAGGCTTCCCCGGGGTTACAAAATCAGCACGCAATCCGTTCTTTACATTTCCGGCAAAATCAGGCATAATGCCCAGTGTCACACCCCTCCTCCTTATTGCCTGGCTGACGTCAACTTTTGGTCCGGATTCTTCGAACTTGAGCCGATTTTCGGAATTTGCCAGTTTCTCTGCGACCCTGAATACGAGGTTCGAAATTGCAACCATTCCGTTATAATCTATTTTGTCCCAGGTATCCCGGGGAGTGTGATAATCGAGATGTGCTCCGGTAGAAAAGAACAGGACAGGAATATTCTTCCCGTAAAATGATGAATGATCGGAAGGCCCGTAACCTGCTTCTGAAAATGTGAGCTTGAGAAGGCTGGTATCGGCAAGACCTGTCACAAGTTCTTTCAGGTCATCTGCAGTACCAACGCCACCAACCTGTAATGAATTTGTCTCCCTTTAATCTGCCTACCATATCCAGGTTTATCATAGCATTTACTTTTGTAAGATCAATTCCGGGGTTCTCGGTAAAATACTTTGAACCAAGCAATCCCATTTCTTCTCCGGAAAATGCAGCAAACATAATAGTGCGTCTGTGACTTCCCCTTGTAAGGGCAAATTTCTCGGCAAGTTCAACCACTTCGCTTACCCCTGAGGCATTGTCATCAGCCCCGTGATGAACTCCGATTGTATCGACAGCCCTGCTTGATGATCCGGGTCCACCCATTCCGAGATGATCAAAATGAGCGCCGATGATTAAGATATTCATTTTTAAGCTTTTCATCCTCCCCGGGCAGTACCATCACCACATTTCTTGTTGCCGATCTTTCCCTTATAACTTCCGATCCCGCATTAACTTCAGTGCCTGTTGCAAAACCTGATGATTTTCTTTGTCTTGTTCAGCCTGTTTTCAAGATCAGCAACCGTTGAATTTGATTTTTTAAGAATATAAATCAGCAAGCGCTCTTTTGATTCTTAAAACCGGCAAATCAACTGAAAAATCACCTGAGGAGATGGCTTCAAAATGTATCTTCTTCATCAAAAACCGGACCTGAAACCAGCAGTACACCCGCAGCCTCCATATCCTTTGCAAGTAAGGGCTTTATCCCTGTCGCTGTTGACAGGAATAAAACCGCTTACCGGTTTTTCAGGTTCCGGATCACCGCGAAGTATCAGCACCCACTTGCCTTTTACATCAATGTCCTGGTAATCATTCCAATTAAGGCTGTCGTTGCTTATGTTAAAACCATAACCAGCAAATACTACTTCAGCATCCAGTCCGGAATTTCCGCTGAAGGAAAACGGCATAAAGTCGATTGACGGTCTGAATTCTGTACCATTAACCGAGCAGTAGTTATTTTTCCCGCCTTAACCTTGTCAGTAACTCCATATCTTTGGAACCCGTCACCTGAAAGCGGAACCAGTCCGCATGAAGCAAGCCGGTCCCTGATATACAATGCTGCCAGGCTGTCGCCGGGAGTGCCCGTTTTCCTGCCCTTCAATGAATCGGATGAAAGATATTTAATATGATCCTGAAGCTCCCCTTGAGTGATTTTTCTGGAACATGGAATAATTACAGGAAAAAGTGATCAAAGAGATAAGTATAAATACAGGAAGAATCCTGCTTACTGATTTGGCAATATTGTATACAGGCATTGAAAGGATTTTAGATTTCCCGGTAGAAAAAACGATGTTTTGCGTAGAACAACTTTTTATTCAAAAAGTTTAAATGTCTCTTTTATTATGCCTATTGCTTCCCTGAGTTGTTTTTCATTGATTACCAGAGGAGGAGCAAAGCGGATTATATGATCATGAGTTGGTTTTGCTATCAGACCATTATCCTTCATTGCGAGGCAAACATCCCAGGCCTGCTTGCCATTCTTTGGCTTTATTACCACCGCGTTCAGCAATCCTTTCCCTCTGACCAGCTCAATCATGTCCGATTTAATTTTACGAATCTCGTCCCGGAATATTTTCCCAAGCCGTTCTGCATTTTCAGCCAGCTTCTCATCTTTAATAACATTGAGCGCTGCAATAGCGACTTTTGCTGCCAGGGGATTTCCGCCGAAAGTTGATCCATGTTCACCCGGCATTGATTGTCAGCATTATCTCATCATCAGCAAGCACGGCAGAGACAGGCATAATACCGCCTGACAATGCTTTACCCAGTATCAGAATATCCGGACGTACACCTTCATGATCGCATGCCAGCAGCTTTCCGGTACGGGCAATTCCTGTCTGGATCTCATCGGCAATAAACAGGACATTGTGCTTTTTGCACAGGTCATATGACTTTTTGAGATAACCTTCATCCGGGACAAATACACCTGCTTCACCCTGTATCGGCTCAACAAGGAATCCTGCCACATCCGGGTCCTTCAGTGCATTTTCAAGCGCCCTGATGTCATTATATGGGATTATTATGAAACCCGGGGTGAACGGACCATAGTGATTTCTTGCATCAGGATCGGTAGACATTGAAATGATCGTGATTGTCCTGCCGTGAAAGTTGCCTTCACATGCAATGATCTTTGCCCTGTCTTCCTTGATACCTTTTTTCTTATAAGCCCATTTACGGCAAAGCTTCAGCGCTGTTTCGTCACCTTCCGCACCTGAGTTCATAGGAAGAACCTTGTCGTAGCCAAAGTATTTTGTTACATACTCCTCATATTCTCCCAGTACCGAATTATAAAATGCCCTTGATGTCAGAGTGAGCTTCTGAGCCTGGTCGGTCAGCGCCTTTACGATTTTGGGATGGCAATGACCCTGATTTACAGCTGAATATGCTGAAAGAAAATCAAAGTACCTTTTACCTTCCACATCCCAAACAAACGGACCTTCACCTCTGTCAAGAACCACGGGAAGCGGATGGTAATTATGTGCTCCATATTTATCTTCCCGGTTAATATAATCCTGTGTGTTCATCATGTTGATTATTAATTAGATATGATTTATAAAAAATTAAGTTACAAGTTTACGAAAGCTTTTCGTTATTTCAAAATAACAATTCCGGAAAGGAATGACAGGGAAAATTGCAGTTTACCTGCCAGGTCTGGAGATCGTTTCAATCCTAACCGGCCCAAGTAAACCTGATTCCGATAACTGATCTCCCTTTTTGTAGTAGTGGTGGGTCGTGAACGTATAACGCCCGCTGGTCCTTGGTTTTCCATTAATGAGCCAGTCCGGCCATTTGCCGTTTTCGATACCGTCAAAGGGCTTCATCTCATCCCCGATCAGCCTGTTGATCCATAGATTTGCAACCTCAATTTTAAGTTTGTTGCCGGTTTTTTTGATGCAGTCTGTTACTCGTAACTTCCATGGAGAGGTCCACAGAACCCCCAGGTCCCTCCCGTTCAGGTTTACCCTGGCAAGATTCCTGACTGATCCAAGGTTAAGGAACATATCAGAACTTCTGAATTCCGGATACTCCGGAAAATCAAATTCTTTGCTGTATGTAGCAATGCCTGAATAATATTTTATCCCTTCCTCCGGTCTTTCACTCCAGTCGGAGAGTTCATCAAAGACTATTTCCGACGGACCTCCCCATGCAGTATCAAATGCAACATTCCACTTGCCATCAAGGGTTGTAACAATCTTCCCGGCAGCAAAAGTGTTCAGTTTTAAAGGCTCCCCCTCATCTGCTTTTCCTGATTTCTTGAAAACTATGAAATAGCTCTGGTATGGTTCCAGTGTAACAGGTAGGCTTATCATACCATCCAGGTTAATTACTGTTTTGACGGAATAAATATCACCTGTTACAGCATCCCATAACTCTGCGTTTTCAGTGCCATCGCGAAAGATGCAGGTATCCACTGAAATTGAACCGGTACGGTTCGATATGAAATAGATCTCAGCATCAGGCAGTGATCTGTGTGTGTACCTGATTTTTCCTCCGGAAACGAAATCTGGCCTGAAGCCATTCTCCTTCAGGATGCCTTCGGTGAATTTATAATCGGGGTAAAGCGCCAGGCTATCCGTCATACCTTGTTCCACTGATTTATCAGGATAAATTTGCCTGCCTGAAATTATCCTTCCCATTCCATATTGTCTGCTAGTTACACCTGCCTGGATTTTATTTGTCCCCCAAACCCTCTCAGTGATTTCTCTTAATTCTTGATCACATTCAGGATAGCCCGAAAGTGATGGAGATTTCATCGGAGGATTCCCTATTACTGTAGCCCCCGCGCTTATCAGTGAGTCAATCTTAGCTGCAAATTCCGGTGTAAATGTCTTAATATCAGGCAAAATCACTAACTTGTAGGATGCTCCTCCTGGGAAAAACAGTCATCTTATTTTTTACTGAAGCGTATTTCATAAAATACATTGGAGAACACCCATCAAAGGAAAAACTCTTCTTTATCGGGCATGAAAGCCGTTCCTTCCAGGGCTGAAGCCGGGGGCAGGAAAACCTGCGGTGCTCCCTCCGGAGTAATGTAAAGAATGTCTGCAACAGGTTTGCCCTGTGAAAGGAGGTACTGGCATCTGGAAATGTACTTGTGATAGGCGGAAACCATCGGCCACCATGTCTGTCCTCTGTCCCAGTGCACTCCGTAAGGACCCATTGTCATGCCTGGCCTGAGGTTCTCACCAGGGTATTTGTGTGCAAATGTGTGGTATATGAGTCGGTTGATCCCCATGCAGAACGCCCAGTCGCCCTGGTTCTTCATGTTCTCCGGATATTTCTTCCATGCTTCATTGCTGTTGGCTGTAAATGATTCAGAGGCAATTACGGGCGCTCCGGTAACATGGCCGATCGAGGTTGCTTCGATGCAGCTGAATGCTGAATTGAATCCGTACCCTTCGCTCCAGAATTCGCTCATCGGGACATCTGCAACACTCCCAAGATCAAAATCTGATGCGGGATTCATGTCGTAGGGTTCAATCGATAGTCTGAAACCATGCCTCTGTCCGAGCTCTCTAAACCGTCGCCGCGTGATTCTCCGTAATGAGTTCATTTGATGTCTGCCTAGATCCCATAGAAACCTCTCACTGATATATTTGTACTGCCGACAACCTGCCGGTATATACCGGAAGGTAAATAGCATCGGATCATATCCGCGTCTTTTGATAAATTGCTGCCTGAAACCAGGGACTCCAGTTCTGGGATCCCATTTCCCAGCTGTCGATATGGATCATTGTCCAGCCTCCGCCGGTTCTTGTTTTCCGTGGTCTGACTTTTTCAATCAGCTTGCCCGACGTAGGAATTATAATGCGAAGTCGAAAGAGACAGTGTCAAATTTGTCAGCTTCAAAACCCAGTCCGGGAATCGGTGCCGGTCGTGGTGACAGCTCCGTTATTCCGGGTTGACAAACCTTAGAATTGTCCACCTGCCCGGAGGAACATCCCATGATAAGATTACCTGATTTGTCAACATTTGCCGGTGAGGTCAACAATTTCAGCCGGATCGATCTGCTGATCCCGGACTATTTCAATTGTATCTGAAGAGCTGGAATAATAGGGCAGTACATTCCCGACGGAAGTATAAGGAGCCCTGTAATAAAGAGCTTTTTCATCGATCCGGTCTATTCTGCTTTTCACATTGCCGGTTCCGGAAAAGCCATGATACAAAACATCCTCGTACCAGTTATCGCGTTGTTCTTTAAGCGATTGAGTAAGACTTCCTTCCCCGAAATATGGTTTCATCGGTTTTGGTACCGTCGAGGATCCTTTGAATAACGCCGGGCCCGGTAACTGTTGTATCGCTGGCAACAAGGTGCATCATCGACTGGCCGGAGTTACCCACGGACCTCCGCTTCCCGCCCATCCGGGACCTGATCCAAGAATTATCCTTATTCCCAGTCTTTCAGCTTCACGAACAGCATGTTTGTATAACTCCTGCCACTCTTCGCTGAAAAAATCAACCTTGCCCCGTGGAACACCTACATTGACCTCAAGGAACAAGGCATACCCGAAGCCTGCTTCCTTCATCGATTCAAGGTCATTGGTTATTTCATTCTTGTCAATATTCCCATCCATGAAATACCAGTAAACCCCCGGTCGTGCTGAATCCGGCGGATTTAAGAATCCCTGTTTCAGATTATCTGTATCTTTTGGGTGATGTGCAACAAGAAGAACAAGCCGGCAATGGACAGCTATTGTCAGCCATTTCATGAATAAGCTGAAATTATTCATTATCTGTAAGATCTGGTCTTAATTCCCTTGTCCTTTTGATAGACTGTTCGTGCCTCCATTTTTCAATCTCCCCCGTATTACCTGAAAGAAGAATATCAGGTACTTTCCAGTCTATTGAATTCTGCCGGCCTTGTATATACCGGTGGCGCAAGGAGATCATCCTGGAAAGAATCGAAAAGAGCCGATTGTTCATCCGAAAGTGCTCCAGGCAATAGCCTGACAACCGCATCGGCAATTATATGCTGCCGGTAGTTCTCCGCCCGAAAGAACATAGTCACCAATTGATATCTCTCTGGTTATCAGATTATCCCTGATCCTCTGGTCAATACCTTTATAGTGGCCTGCCAGAATTATTATATTGTTCTTTAAGGGAGAGATGGTTGGCTACCTTCTGTGTGAACTTTTCCCCGTCAGGGGAGGTATAAATAATTTCATCGTATTCCCTTTCACTTTTCAGCTTTTCGATCGCTTTGTAAACAGGCTCGATCATTAACACCATTCCTGCACCGCCTCCGAAAGCATAATCATCTACGGTTTTGTATTTATCCTTTGTGAAATCCCTCAGATTTATTACATTGATTTCAACAAGCCCCTTATCCCTGGCTCTTTTTACTATTGAATGGTTAAGCGGGCTTTCAAGTAATTCCGGCAGAACAGTAATAATGTCAATCCTCATCCTTACTTATTTGCTCAAAATTACAATAAAAAAACCCAAATAAGCCAGGTTATCAGAAACTGATTTCCCTATTCAATCCTCAGGGCATTTGCCGGATTGTAGTTCGATGCCTTTATGGTCTGGTAGCTGATGGATAGCCAGCCTATGACCAGCGTGATCAGGGTTGCCAGGATATATATAACCGGACTTATTGAAACTCTGCTTGCAAATCCTTCCAGCCAGTATCTCGATCCGAAGAATGCAACAGGATAAGCCAGCAGGGAGGATATAGCAATAAGGTAAACAACCTCTTTTGACAGCAGGCCGAGTACTATCTGGTTAGAAGCTCCGTAACTCTTTCTTATTCCTATCTCTTTTGTTCTCTTGTTTGTAATATATGTAACAAGGCCGATTAGTCCCATGCATGCTATGAAGATCGCAAGGAATGAGAAAATCAGGAATATCTTTCCTGTTTTCATTTCAGAGGTATAAAGACTGTTCCACCTGTCAGTGAAAAAATCGAACTGGAATGGCATATTTGAGGTGAACTTGTCCCATACCTGCTCGATTGCCCTTATAGTACCGGGAACATCTTTTCCGGACAATCTTACTGCCGCGAACATATCACCGCCACCGCCGCTGCTTACTGTAAAGCAAACAGGAGTTATTGCTTCATGGACCGATTCTATATTGAAATCCTTCATTATTCCGATAATCTTTAAGCCTTTGCCACTGCTGGGGTCCGGTTGGCTGAAGAATATATTGATCAATCACCGGATCCTTTAATCCCAGCGATTTGACGGCAGCTTCATTAATAAGTACAGCTGACGAATCAGTCCCGAATTCACGGGAGAAGAACCGTGCCGTCAGTCAGCTGCACTCCCAAAGCTTCCGGAAAATCGAGGCTGACTGATGTCTGATTTATGAGGTATGAATTTTTTTCAGGATCATTATCCTTAAAGAAAGCATTGTAATTAAAGTCCGTTCCTGGAACTGCCCTTGAAAATCCTGCTTTTTCAACGCCCGGAATTTCAAGCAGCTGAGTCCTGAAAGATTCCATCTGTTGCCAGAAAGCATCAACTCTCCGGATTACAAGAAGGTTTTCCTTTTCAAATCCGAGATCCTTCTTTGTCATGAAATTCAGCTGATTATAAACAATAATCGATCCGATAATAATTACAATTGAAACAGTAAACTGGAAAATTACAAGAAGTCCCCTGAGCCTTTTTGACATTGAACCCGGACTCATTGTACCTTTCAATACCTCCGCAGGATTATATGAGGCCAGAACAAAGGCAGGATAGAACCCTGAAGCAATCCCGATTATTATTACCAGACCGATAAGCGAAATAATACCCGGTGCATTGCCGATCAGGCGAAGAGAAAGCTCCTTACCGATAAGCTGATTGAAAGATGGTGTGAGGGCATATACAACGATCAGTGCCAGAATAGCGGCAATTGTTACAATAATAAGGGATTCGCCCAGAAACTGCAGCATGAGACCTGATTTGTTTGCACCGGATACTTTTCTGACCCCAACCTCCTTTGCCCGTGCAGCTGATTTGGCAGTGGCCAGGTTTACATAATTGATGATGGCTACAACCAGTATCAGAATTGCAATAACAGCAAAAATATAAACTGTGGATGGTGAGCCCGGAGGCTCAAGATTGTACTGTGGTGCTCCCTTAAGGTGAATGTCTTTCAATGGTTCAAGAACATAACCGAAATCATTGCCGGCTTTTCTGAAATCTTCAACTGTCTGACCTATAATCTCTTTAAGCTGCGGACCAACATATTTTATGACCATCTCCTGGAACTTCTTCTGGAGGGCATCCTTATCAGTCCCATCCCTGACAACAATATAAGTATAGAAATTATGACTGACCCAGAACTGGTTGTTGGCCATCTGGGGATATGTGCTCAGTGATGCCAGAATATCAAATTTAATATGGGAATTATCCGGAACATTCTGGACCACTCCGGTGACAGTGTAAAGAATTGTATCAGCTTCCACGATCATTTTTTGCCCCATGGGATCCTGATCACCGAAATACTTTTTTGCAAACTCTTCAGTAAGCACCATCGATTTTGGACGAACCAGAGCTGTCTGAGGATCTCCTTTTAGCAGTTTGAAATCAAACACATTAAAGAATGTGGAATCAGCAAAAAGTACACCATCTTCATTGAATTTCTTATCCCCGAACCGGATCAGCCAGTCTCCCAGTTTCCTGAACCTGGTTGCCTGCAAAACCTCAGGATAATCTTTAAGCACTGCCTGCGCTGTAGGTGCCGCTGTAATAGCCTGGTTAATTTCTCCCCCTGCCATTCGTCCGATTACCTTTATCCTGTAGATATTTTCATAGTTCTTATGGAACCTGTCGTAGCTGAGTTCATTGATCACATACAATGTGATAAAGAAGAAACTGGCCAGTCCGACTGCCAGCCCGCCAACATTCAGCAATATATAACCGGGCTGTTTTCTGAACTTCCGGAGTCCGTCTGTAAAAAAATTCTTAAGCATTAGGGTCGTTTTTAATGATTAGAGGTTCCTGTCAGTTAAAAGACTTTAAAAATCCTTCTGTGCTGCAAAGATAAGAATAGGCTGTTTAGAAAGCCAACCACCTCCCCCTGTCCCTTCGGTCAGGGGGGTTCACATGACATTCTGGACAACCTCCAGAGGCAAAAGACGAAAAGTGCTGGAAAAATCATTCTGTCTTCAGTGAACTTGCCGGATTCAGCACAGCTGCCTGGTAAGCTTTGTAACTTATTGTTATAAAGGTTAATACTAATAGTAAGAACAGCAGCTCCGATCAAAAGAAACAGGCTGATTTTTGTTCGGTAAACATAGTTCTCAAGCCAGTTGCTCATGAAGTAATAAGCAGCCGGAAGAGCAACAATTATCGATATTCCGATAAGAATGAGGAAATCCCTCGATATTAATCTGATGATTACATTTTCATTAGCGCCAAATACTTTCCTGATCCCTATCTCCTTTGTCCTTTGCTCAACCATATATGATGCCAGTCCGAATAATCCAAGGCTTGCGATCAGTATTGCAAGTATTGTAAACATTGTGAAGATAAGTCCCCGCTTCTCATCAGCTTCAAATTGCCTGTTAAACCTTTCCGAAAGGAATGCATATGAAAAAGGCTGATCAGGGAACACTTCCTTCCATTTCGTTTCAATAAAACTGATGGTTTCCTTTGTATTATAGCCGCTAAGCTTAATGTAAATAATGTTATTTCTTTCGCGGTAAGCCAGCAGAAGCGATTCAATCTTGTTGTACATTCCGGTCTGGTGGTAGTCAGCCATTATGCCGATCACTCTTGCACGAAGGTTGTTCGCATCACCGGCTTCGATTTTTTTACCGATCGGGTCTTTCCATCCCATCCGATTTACAAAGGTCTGATTTACAACAACACTGTTCAGCGTATCAGACGGCATATCCTGCTGAAAATCACGACCCGAGATCATTTTAATCCCAAGTGTTTCAATGAAATCATGGTCAACAACTGCAAAGTTTATTCCCCTCTGCGCCATTCCCTGATCGGTTTCAACGTTGAATATAATCTTTACCGGAGCCTTCTCCCATAGGAGTGTTTGTCGAGGTAACGTATTTGATTTCATTGTTCTCCAGAAGGGTCTGTTTAAGCACAGGGTATTTGCGAACCATACCCTGGTTAAGCTGAAGGGTGATCACATTCTTCTGGTCAAATCCCTGGTCCATGCTTTTAAGGTAATTTAATTGTCTGAATACCACCAGGGTACATACTATCATGGCAACCGACACAGTAAACTGTATCACAACCAGGATCTTGCGGAAAAGACTGCCGGCCGATCCCTGTGTGATCTCACCTTTGAGCACCGTTACCGGACTGAACCTTGAAAGGAAAAATGCCGGATAACTGCCACCCAGGATCCCTGCCACCAGGATAACAGCAATGATCGATATTAAGACCACAGGACTGAAAAGGATGTCAGGGCGGAAGGATTTTCCTGCCAGAAGGTTAAACTTTGGCAGTAGAACAATTAATAATATTATACTGATAATAAGCGAAATAACTGTTAAGACAACTGACTCGGAAAGGAACTGCAATATAAGGGGAAGACGACGTGAGCCTGCAACTTTGCGCAGCCCTACTTCACGTGCCCGTCGCGTTGAACGTGCAGTTGCCAGGTTCATATAATTCATTGCGGCGATAAGTACAAGAAATACCGCAACTATCCCGAAAATGTAGAACATACGTAATACTGCCGGTTGGTTCCGGTTCACCAGGATTTGTTGAATAAAGATGAATTCTTGTAATCGGTTCCAGAATGTATTCAATTTTGATGTTCAGAGGACCGAATATCGATTTCATATGTGCATCGTACATATCCCTGCATCTTGGTTTCGAAAAGTCTTTATATCAATACCGGCCGGAAACAGCAGATAAGTGAAAACCCCGAAGTTTCCCCAGGATCCGAGCTGCTTTGGCAGATTATTTCTTGCTGCAAGAGCTTCAAAACGAAAATGGGAGTTAAAAGGTACATCTTCAATAACTCCTGTAACTTCATAGGTATTGTTGCCTTCTGTGAGAGTCTTTCCAACGGGATCAGAACA
>CAVSYN010000024.1:0-173609 GCA_963732115.1 uncultured Bacteroidales bacterium | reverse complement strand
GCAAAGAGCAAAGGGTAGGGGGCAAAATGATTTTACGGATCAGCCCCCCGCTCCCGGCTGCTCAGCCCTGCGCCAATCCGCGCGGACCTTTCCTTAACAGAAAGGGGGTGTACCCATGCGAAGATAATCATTTTCCGTGACTTCGGTTGCGGCCTGTGAAAGGATAAACCAGGAAGTTAAAAGAAGTTTATAACCTAAATTGTTTATGTTATGAAGAATCTTAATAAATTACAGATAAATTCTGATAGAATTATGAAGAATGAGGAATTGATGACCTTAAAAGGTGGAAGTGGACAGGAAATGGCTACTGTCTTTTCTGCTGTTATATGATTCCATTAGCCTGGTGGGCATGCTATTCTTCAGTCGAACAAATGATTGGCGATATAAATTCAAAATGCGGTGGTTCAGGTGGTTGTAGTTGTGGTGGGTCGTGTGAATCGTAAGAGAGATCTTCGGTTTCTTAATATGCTGAAAAAATGCTTATTTGATATAAGATTATCAAATAAGCATTTATTACTTTAAATTAACATTTGGTTCTTAGATATTCCCTGTTTTAAATTCTGATGAAAAGGCTATTTATTCAGTTTTTCTTTATTTTTATAGCTGGCCAATGTACCAGCATTTTTTGCCAGCAGAATCCTGTTTTAGATCTGTCTTCAGCAATTGAACACCCTGAGAATATTACACTTAGTGACTTTGTTGAATCCATTACATATATTCCTCTTGCCACAACGTACGACTGTCTCATCGATAAAAATCCGAAAGTTTATGTTACAAAAGAATACATAGTAACAATTACTACTTACAGATGTCTTGTTTTCAACCGAAAGAATGGAGAATTTATCCGGGAGATTGGACATTATGGCCGGGGACCCGGAGAATATCAATCAACAAGAGGTCTCTTTAATGAACTTATACCAGCATATTACTTTACCGGTTGGAATGGGAATCTGGTCAAGTATACAATGGATGGCGTTTTCAGGGGAAATGTAAAGATACCTGGTTATAAAGATAATTTCGACTCCCCTTCCGTTCCTATGAATTATTCTTTTATTAATGATTCAATAATAGTATGTAATTTTTTGATTGCTACCGGTACTGAGTCCCAATTCACTAATGATATTTAATGAGAATGGTAAGGTACTAAAGACAATTCCTAACAGGAATATTTTAAAAACTAAACAAAAATTTGTCCTTCGAACCGGCGAAATGAGTTTTTTCAATTTTAACAACAACTTGTTCTTTCAGAGTATGTACAACGATACTGTATTCCAGATCTCAGTCGACAAAATAACCCCATACTTTATTCTTAATCGTGGGAAACACAGCCCTCCGTTTGAATCAAAATGGTGGTCTTTAGGAAAGCAACTGCAATCAAATTTTATTTCTCAACCGCTATATTCTGAAAGTAAACGATTTATCTCATTCAATTTCTATTTAAGTAAGAATAGATATTTTGCATTGTATGATAAATCATTAAAATCACTTAAGGTAGTTGACAACAACTCCGGAGTTAAGAATGACATTGATGGATTAATCAATATCACATTTGACTCTATGAATTATGAAGGAGAGCTGATAGGTCTCATTCAGGCAAATGAATTGGTTAATTGGATAGAAAAGAATCCTGAAAAACTCAAAGTATTAAATACAGGATTACAGAAATTGAAAAATATCAAAATGGAGGATAATCCGGTGATTGTAATAGCAAAATACAAGAGATAAACATCCTGGATTTAGTCATGCAGTCCTGCAGTCATGCGGTCCTGCGGTCATCAGAGCCCCGCAATTTGCTGGGTGAACTCCGCGAAGATCCTGCGCTAGCGGGGATATTTTGCATGTTTTGCAAGCTGAGGTTAGGCCTGCCTGCAGAGACGAAGTCCCGCTCTGCGGGATCTTGCAAGTCAACGGAAATTAATAAATTCCTTGTCCTGAAAATTAGGGTACTATTTTAAATACTACAGTCATTGCGATCCCGAGACCTCGGGAGAAGCAATCCCCATCAAATTAAACTAAGTCTTACTTTGCTATTCCTTTTCTGTTCCCTGCGCCCTGAGCCTTGCACCCTTAGTCCTTAACTCTGTTTGCTCTATGCTCCCTGCTCCCTGCTCCATGCTCCAAGCCCCATGCCCCATGCTTTGCTTGCCAAAGCCCTGGCGCAGGCAGGCTCCCCGCTCCCCGCTCCCCGCTCTCTGCTCCATGCCCCATGCTCCAAGCCCCCTGCCCCCTGCTCCCCACCTTACGTGTCCGGTTTTGTCCAATTTTGTCCGATTTTTTTTAGCGATTATGTCAATCTGATTGCCGAAATTTATAGCTGAATATTCAAGCGATTTTATTGAATTCAAAAAGACCAAAGAGATTAGTATTGAAAACGAAGGGCAGGGGTTTTGCCCTGTGCTCTGAGCTCTGCGCCCTGAGCTACCAGCCCCTGCCATGACCTTTCCTTAACAGAAAGGTGGTGTACCCATGCGAAGATAACAATTTTCCGTAAATTAGGTTACGGCCTGTGAAAGGATAAATCAGGATAAATGGTTTAATCTTCCTAATTTTAAATGTCAAAATAATGAAAAGGCTTAATAAATTAACAATTAATTCTGAAAAGCTAATGAAATATGGAGAATTAATTGCAATAAAAGGTGGTTATAACGGGGAGTGTTGTGGTGTTAGTTGCAAAAAAGATTCAGATTGCTGTACACCCTGCCCTAACTGTATTACACTTCCGAATTGGCCTGACCTTACTGTTTGTGTTAGTCCATAATAGGATTCTTTTTCAGGTTGTTTCGGTGAAAAATCACCGAAACAACCTTGTGTTTTTGTCTGACAATATAGCTTAAAAAAACATTGACTTTTATGGTAGTTTTTTAACATTCTTAATAGTATCAATACCAACTAACTACTTTTATTATTGTTTATTAAAAATGAGCATCTTAAAGAGTTAATTGAAAAGTTAAATTGATAACATTTCTGCCATGAGAATATTCTATAGAAAAATCTATACTATTTTGTTGACATTAGTATTTTTTTCATGTTCCAACAAGGAACGTAAAAACAATTATGAAAGCTTTTATAGCAAAAATATTTCATTTGATTTTTCAGAAATCAGTTCAAATGCATTAAACCTTTCTGAAATAGCTTTCAAAATCGAATATATTCCATTAGAAACTACCGAAAGTAATCTCTTGAAGCCTCCAAATGATTTTGTTGTAACTAAAGATTGGATATTTATTAAAAACGAATTTGAAATATACAAGTTTGATAAAAATGGAAGATTTAGAGGAAGCTTATTTAAAGTGGGGAGAGGTCCAGCAGAAGCTTTTTCTAGGTATTTTGCAATTGATGAAACTAAGAATCTAGTAAATATTTTCGATCAAAATCTTAAGAATATCAAAATATATGATTATAACGGTACTCTCATTAGGATTATTGACAGACCAATAAAACCTGAAAATTACTGGGTTACTTCAATTGGAATTTTCAGCAAATACCTCCTAATTTCTACAGACCAGAGACCAGGAGTGAATTATCTGTATTCACTTTATGATTTAGAAGACGATTCAATTCATATTCTATATAATAACAATCATCATTATAAGGAAACACAGTATAAACAGAGGCCACAAATTATCTTTCCTTACGATTATAATTACCAAATCATGGATTCATGCATCTTGATTAAAGAGACGTTTTGTGATACAATATATGGAGTAAACTCAAAGGATTTTGTTTTGGACGCAAGATATATTATTAATCTTGGAAATCGCAAATTGAATTGGGAAACATGGAGAGACCACAGCATGTTTAATATTGCAGGAGGACCACCTTCGAACTATTGGATTCAATCATTTGTCGAAACAAGAAATTTTCTATTGATGGTTTTAAAATCATTTAAGGAGAATCAGTTACTAGTTTGTTACAATAAATTATCAGGTAATATTAGAATTACTAAAAGAGATACTTGTTCAAGTATTAATGATCCAGTTTATTTCAATAATGATATTGATAAACTAGTGCCATTTCCTCCAATGAACCGTTATGGGTATTTTTTTTATTTCGATAATTCCTTATACAGTTTAATTGAAGCTAAAGATTTTATAGAAGCTTATCAATCTGCATCAGATAAAACAAAAACTTCCACAAAACATTTACAAAATATGACAAAAGAATTCAATCGTATTAATGAGTTCAGCAATCCTGTATTGATGAAAGTTTATTTAAAATAATTGTGCAACAAACTATATCCTTACTTGGTTTATGGCAGCATTATTTGCTTAAATATATAATAATCAATGGGAAAGAAATAATCTTATAGATCCTTTTGAAAGAGAAGGGCAGGGGTTTTGCCCTGTGCTCTGAGCTCTGCGCCCTGAGCTACCAGCCCCTGCCCGGACCTTTCCATAACAGAAAGGGGGTGTACCCATGCGAAGATAACAATTTTCCGTAAATTAGGTTACGGCCTGTGAAATGATAAATCAGGTAAATGTAAAAATATAATTACTAAATACTAATAATAATGAAAACATTAGGAAAATTACAGATTAATCCGGATAGGATAATGAAAAATGACGAACTAGTTACCTTACGAGGGGGATATGGGTTGGTCAAGTGTTATAGTGATTGGTTTGTTGAATGTGGGGAAGGAAAGGTTGGTGATTGCTCAATGGCCGATGAGGCATGCAGAATATTGTGTGGTTCCTATTTATACCCTATATGCATAAATTATCCATAAATTTGTAAATTTTAAGAAAGGGAGTTGGAAACTCCCTTCTTAATTCTGAAAAGAGGTTAAAAGCTTAAGAATGAAATTTTTATCTTTAATTATCATTTAACAAGATGAATGCTAAAAACTATTTTCTAGTCATTTTTCTAATGGTAATCAGTTGCCATAATACAATTGATGCTCAGGATCTGATAAAAACTTTTAATTTGACAAAATTGCCTAAACAGTCTAATGTTAAGCTTTCTGATTTAGGATTTGTTGATGTTGAATATATCCCACTAGAAACTAAGGTGCAAAGTTTGATTTCTGGTATAGGTATAGATAATATTTTTTTCCATGATTATAAAATGAATAAGATTTTATCAGGGAATGACTATTTTCTAATTAAGAATGGGAATAAAATATTAAAATTCAAAATTGATGGATCATTTATAAGGACTATTGGGAAAGTTGGACGAGGTCCGGATGAGCTTGATCATATAGATGATATAGTTGTTAACAAAAAAAATCAAAACATTTATCTGGTTTCCAGCAGGCAAAAGAAAATATGTCATTATTCTCCTGGCGGAGAACTTATTAAAGTGTTTAGTATTCCATTTTTTATATATGATTTCAGCTTTATAGAGAACAGAATTTTATGTTATTGTGGAGATAATTCAGGGATTAATAAAAATAGTTTTATTCTGATGGATACGCTAGGAAATATTGTTAAGAGTTTTCCCAATAAATATCCATTTAAATCCCTAAATGGGATTGTTGTTTATACGCATGAGAATCTTTTTTATACGTATAATAAAACGCAGTGTATCAAAGAAATATATTCGGATACAATTTATGCATTAGACAATGTGGATTTTAAACCTCATATAGTTATTGAAGTTGGGAAAAGACTGGTTACTCCAAGAGTACGTTCTGAGTGTGATTCATATAAGATATACGCAAATTATATCGACCCTATAAATTTGTTGGAATTTGGAGATTTTATTTATTATGCTTTCACATACAAATTTGTTCAGGGTGATGTTATAATTTATGGCTTTATTGGTTCGAAAAGGGATAACTATCAGGCATTATTCAATTTGGGAGAAGGTATAGATAATGATCTTGATGGTGGACCAAATATTTTACCGTTAACAACAAAAAATGATAATACGATTATATCATTGATCGATGCTTTAACGCTTAAAAAGTATATTGCTTCCGAAGAGTTTAAGAAATCAACTCCCAAATACCCTGAAAAGAAAAAAGAGCTTGAAAAGCTGGCAAACAGTCTGAAAGAAACAGATAATCCAGTTTTGATAATAGTGAAATTAAAGAAATAAGAAGATCATATTAATACTAACCAAATAATTTGAAAGAGAAGGGCAGGAGGTTTTCCCTGAGCTCTGAGCTCTTTGCCCTGAGCTTCTTCCCCCTGCCCGGACCTTTCGCTGCAGGCCGGCTCCTCCCTGAAATTGCCCACCGGGCAATTTCTAAACGGTCGGCCCTTTAACAGAAAGGGAGTGTACCCATGCGAAGATAATAATTTTCTGTGACTTTGGTTACGGCCTGTGAAAGGATAAATCAGAAGAAACTATTATAAATTTTTTCGCTAAAATATAAGAACTATGAAAAAAATTAATAAATTACTTATCGCACCTGAAAGGTTGATAAAACATGAAGAATTATCTAAAATAAGTGGAGGATACGATGGTGCTTGTTGTATGTGCTATGGAGGATTTCCAATTGAAAAGACTGGTTATATTTGGGGGACAACTCCCTACAACTGTGATTCAACATGCAGAGAAGTTTCTGGAAACTGGTATGGTATATGGGAATGCATAATATAAACTGGTTTTTAGGCTTTATATTTTTATTAATGCTTGAAAATGTTAATTTTAGCTTCATGTTGAGGTTGGCTTTAATGGCCAACCTCTACTTTAAAGTTTAAAAAAATTTAGCATTCAAGATTTAATAGACTTAAATAGATATAAGAATGAAAACAATCTTACTTTTTCTCTTTGTCGCCTTTATCTCTAGTTCAATTAAAGACATAATAAATACGGGAATAAAGGATAATGCTTCTAAAGTACCCTATTTCGTTGATATTAAAAGCAACATTCATAATCTAAGGACATTCAAACTTAGTGGACTTGCCAAAGAAATTCAATATATACCTCTGGAGACAAACTCCCAATCCCTGCTTGCAGAAATTGACAAAGTAGAGATCTGTGAGTCGTATATTTTTGTTAGTGAGATTAAAAAGCTTTTGCAATTTGACAGGCAGGGCAATTTCATAAGGCAAATAGGTTCTGCTGGAAGAGGACCAGAAGAATACTTAAGTGTAACGGATTTTTCTATTGACATTGAGAAAAAAGAAATATATATTATTTCATTAAACAAACTGACAATTTTTGGATTCAATGGCCAGTTTAAAAAATCATTTAAAATTCCTTTTGGAGCTGCTCAGTTAATTCTTAAAGATCCTAATAGCATAATGTATCACTTATTTAATGTCCCTGGCATATCAAATATGCCAGTATCCAGTTGGGTAATTACAAACAGACAAGGAGAGGTTTTATATCAATTTAAAAATAGTCTGGCAAGAAAAAACAAACCTGGATTAATTATCAAGAAAACACCTTTATACATTTTTGACAATTCAATCCGTTTTATGGAATTTGGTACAGATACTCTCTACTATTTTAAGGGAAGCCAAAAAACACCCTATGCAATAATTAATCTGGGTAACCTGAAAATGGATCCGGATCCCCTGATTACTACAGCAAAAAAGGTCAAAGAGCTATCCACCAAACTTTTCATAAATTCTGTATTTGAAGACCAGAAAAATATATATATCGGTTTGAATTGGGGTCTTACAGATTCACTGACATGCATTGTTTTTAATAAAAATACTTCAGAAACAAATGTTCTTAAGGACAATGCCTTTTTGAACGATTTGGATGGTAGTCACAGTTTCTGGCCAAAGCAGATGACAAATGATAATATTTTAATAAGTTATAAAGACGCCTACGATTTTTTAAAATATCCTGTTCCGACAAAATTAAAGAGAAAATTAAATGTAACATCAAATCCTGTTTTAATTATCCTTAAGTAATTGACTTGTCAATACTTCATGAATTATTATTTTAGGGCAATGTCACTTCCAAGGGATCGAAAATTTTATTACTCTCTAAATGGGAACAACACATATAATAAAATTAAAAACCTATATAAGTACGATTTAATTTTATAGTTATTTTCAAACGCATTAACAAATCAACCCTATTAATATCTAACCATAGGTAGATAAAAAAGATCATTTTTTTGATTAAAAGCAATTTATCTATCAGGAACTGAAGGTTCATTATATTATCGCGTTTTGTTGTATTTCACAAAAATTCATTATTTAATACTAAAGGAGATAAATGAATTTTGTTCATTACAAACAGTTAGACTTAATGGATTGCGGCCCATCCTGTCTTCGTATGGTTGCTAAATTTTATGGGAAATCTTACACATTACAATCTCTCCGGTCAAAATCTTTCATAACAAAATCGGGAGTCTCGATGCTCGGCATCAGCGATGCTGCAGAAAGTATAGGATTTCGTACCCGCGGGTACCGACTCACCTGGGAACAACTCCGTGATGAAGTCCCTCTTCAATTCATCGTAACGTCGAAAAAAGGATTTATGATCTTCTTAACGATACTTTTAGTCAAAAAGAGTTTTAGGTGACAAATAAGATTCTTAAATTTATATGACCATATAACCAACGATCTTTTAAGTCAGGCAAAATGAAAGTTAAAATCCTTCTTCCTCTACTTTTGATAACAGCACTTATCGTCTCCTGCAAGCCCAAAACAGCCGAAAACCTCGAAGAGATGGCACGCCGCACATCACGACCCGAAGCAGTGCTGGTGAAAACCGTTAAACTCGAACCTTCAACTTTCTACCACGAGCTCATCAGCAACGGTAAAGCCTCATCGTCCGAAAAAGCTGTCGTCCCGTTTAAAGTGAACGGAATAATTAAAGAACTTCATATCACGAACGGCCAGAAAGTAAGATCCGGAGACCTTCTTGCCGTTATCGAGGATTTTGAATACAAATCAAAGCTTACAACCGCAAAACAGGCTCTCGAAAAAGCTGAAGTCAACTTTAAAGACGACCTGCTTTCCAATTATTATACTGCTGATACAACTGGACTTTCTCCTGCAAAAATCAAAATATCCCGTATCCGCAGCGGACTTAATGATGCTATTACCGCTCTCGAAATGGCTGAATATAATTTCAACAACACCAGGATATATGCGCCTATTAAAGGCATCGTTGCCAATCTCGAAGCCCTTCAGTGGAACCCTTCACAGAACTATAAAAGCCTCTGCACCATAATCTTCGACGAGATAATGAATGTCGAATTCCCTGTTATCGAATCGGAATTCGGTTTTATCAGTAAGGGAATGCCTGTCGGTATAATCCCTTTCATTAACGACAGCACTGTTATTAACGGTAAGAATAACCCAGATCAATCCCCAGGTCGACGAGACCGGAATGGTTAAGGTAAAAGCCGAATTCCGAAATAACGGCCGGCTCATCGACGGCATGAATGTGAAAGTGGTTATAAGAAAACCTGTTCCCAACCGGCTGGTGGTCCCCAAAGAAGCTCTCGTGATACGACAGGGGAAGAGATGTGATCTTCGTTCGCCAGGACTCTCTGGCAATATGGAAATATGTTACAGTTGAATTCGAGAACAGCACCAGCGTTTCGATCAAAGAAGGGCTTGAACCGGGCGACCTTGTAATTGTAAGCGGAAATGTAAACCTTGCACACGAAACTATAGTAAGGGAGGAATGAATAAAGAACCTCATTACAGTTCT
Organism: uncultured Bacteroidales bacterium; assembly: GCA_963732115.1. Lineage (GTDB taxonomy): Bacteria > Bacteroidota > Bacteroidia > Bacteroidales > VadinHA17 > LD21. Next base: position 164,036 of record CAVSYN010000024.1, on the reverse strand, counting down.
TTCCTGTCCACATTTACTGTCAACATACTATTCGTTATGCTGATCATTGTCGGTGCGGCAATGATCCCTTTGCTCTCTCTTCAGCTTAATCCAACCCGTTATCTGCCTTCTCTTACTATCTCATGGAGCTGGCCCGAAGCCCCTGTGCGTGTTGTCGAACAGGAGGTTACCACTGCTCTCGAAGGTGTCCTGTCGACTGTAACCGGTGTTAAAAAGATCTCTTCTTCAACATATAACGAAGGAGGAAGAATAACAGTCGAATTCGATAAGAATATCGACCTGAGAGCCAAAAGGTTTGAGGTTGCTTCACTTCTCAGGGAATCGCGTCAAAGATTTCCTGAGAGAGTTTCCTACCCCGTTATAAGCATGAATATGCCATCGAACCAGTCGGGTTCGACGATTCTCAGCTTTCAGCTCAACGGTAATGCCAGCTCTGCATATATCTATGATCTTGCCGAAGAAGTAATAAAACCTGCCGTTGCCGTTGTTGAAGGTGTTTACAGCGTCAATATCTATGGCGCCACACCTCAGGAATGGGAGCTTACCTACGACCAGCAGAAGCTTTCGGTTATGGGAATAAGCTCCTCGGCAGTAAGCTCCTCGATAAGCAATTACCTTCTCGAACTGGAGCTGGGAGGTGCATCTGAAACCTCAGTAAGCAGGACCTGAGAAAAGAACCTACCTTACTCTTGAGGGCAATGATGCCGCATTATTCAGATGGGATGATATTCCTGTGGCAAAGGTATCGGGAAGAATAATCCATCTCACCGATGTTGCACAGGTCAGGCTTAAGGACCAGCGCCCTCAAAGTTACTACCGTATAAACGGCCTCAATACGGTAAATATAAATGTTAGCGCAGGAAAAAATGTGAATAATATCAAAGTTGCTGATGGAGTGAAAAAGGTGATTGAGAAGATCAGGGGAGAACTGCCGGCGGGCTACAGCATCAGGACATCGGTCGACAATACCATTTATCTGAAAGAGGAGATATCGAAAAATATCTTCCGGGCAATACTGTCAGTCGTTCTTCTGCTTCTTTTTGTACTGGCAATCAGCCGTGAGCTGAAGTATCTTCTTATTATCACTATAAGCCTGGTTGCCAATATATTAATTGCTTTTATCTTTTACTACCTTTTTAAGCTCGAGATACATCTTTATTCCCTTGCCGGTATTACAGTCTCATTCGGAATCATAATCAACAACACAATTGTGATGACCGACCACATCAGGTTCCAGAGGAACAGGAGGGTAGGAATCTCACTTCTTGCTGCCACCCTTACGACAATCGGCAGCGCTGACTGTAATTTTTTTCCTCGATGAAGCTGTCAAAAGTCACTCTTGCCGATTTTGCCGCAGTTGTTATAATTAATCTTTCGGTTTCACTCGCAGTTGCTCTTTTCTTTATTCCGTCGCTTATAGAAAAGATAAAGCTTGCCCCTAAATACAATGCCCTGATAATCAGAAGAAAAAGAAGAGTCGCCAGATTATCCGAGAAGTATCTGAGGAGTATAGCTTTTATAATTAAATACAGGGTGATATTTATTATAGTAGCATTTCTTGTTTTCGGTCTGCCGGTATTTTATCTCCCTGATTCCCTCCCGAAAGAGACCAGCAGCCAGGTAAAGGATGAGGATCGCACAAAATTCCAGAAGTTTTACAATAAGACTTTCGGCAACAGGAAATATGTCCAAAGTATTAAACCCTTTGTAAATAAGGCTCTTGGCGGAACATTCAGGTTATTCAACGAAAGGACAAAGAACAGCAGGTTCTATTATTACGGAGGATCGGATGAGGTGCAGCGTACACGCCTTACAGTCGGGATTGGACTCAGCGAGGAAGGACTTACAATCGAGGATATGAACACTACCTGCACCGGGCTCGAAAACATGCTGGCTGCATACAATGAAATTGATTTGTTCGAAACAAGGATAAATGATGAAAATGATGCGATTGTTTCAATAACGTTCAAGCCAGAGTATGATTTCACAATATTTCCTTTTATTCTGAAGATCAGGATTGAAGACTACATGAACGGGATTGGCAGTTATCATGCAACGGTTTATGGAGTAGGGAAAGCATTCAGCAACCAGGTTTACAGCGATTATATCCAGACCTCCTACAGGGTAATAATGAAAGGTTATAATTATGATGAGCTTTATTCTTACTGTGAAGCTCTTAGGGAAAGACTTATTGCCAGTGGCAAGGGAAGGATAAAGGAGGTGTTCCTTCTGGGTGAGAACTACAGCGGCTTTTTTATCGGCGGGAGAAACAGAAAGGTTTACAGGAACAGATTGTGGCTGGATAAGTACTTCCTTACTGAGAACGGCACAAATACTGCATTTGCATATAGCGAAGCAAGAAAATACTCAAGAGGTACAGCATCGCTTCAGAATGAATATATTGGAGGAGTTAGCGCACCGGTAAATATAAGATCCCTGCAATCGCAGGAATATGATTTATGGAGCCTTAACAATGCCCCGTTAAAGACTCTCTCAGGACAGTATGTAAAACTTAAGGACTTTTCATCTGTCACCCGGGAAGTTTCGGATAATACTATCAGCCGTGAGGATCAGCAATATGTTATTACGGTCGGCTACGATTTCATAGGCAACTATGAACTTGGAAGGCTCATATCGGACAGGAACATTGACGAAACAAATGCCATGCTGCCACTTGGCTATACTGCGCAAAGCGGTACATACAGCTGGTCGTGGGATCAGAAGAAGACAAATTATTATCTGATTTTCCTTGTAATACTGATCATCTATTTCATTTGCGCCATTCTGCTGGAGTCATTTAAACAGCCATTTGTGGTGATCAGCCTTATTCCATTCTCGTTTATTGGTGTTTTTATTACATTTCATGTTTTTAATATAACTGCCGATGAAGGTGTGTTTGCCGCGATGATCCTTCTTTGCGGCATTGTCGTTAATGCTACTCTGTACATTTTAAACGATTACAATAGTATGCGGAGACATAAACCTGAACTCCCTGAAAGGGTTGCTTATGTTAAAGCTTTCAATGGAAAGATTATCCCGATAATCCTTACCAAGCTTTCCACGATAATCGGGCTCATACCCTTCCTGCTCACAGGTAAGGATGAAAGGTTCTGGTTTGCACTGGCTGCAGGCACGATCGGGGGGCTGGTGTTCAGTTTTATCGGGCTGGTGGTGTATCAGCCGATAATGCTGAAAAAAGGACTCACGATAAACAGCTCACGACCCAGGAAAAACCGGGAGTCGTGAGTCGTGTGTCCTATTCCGTTAGCGCGGATTTGTAATCCGTGCTTGATTAAATTGTAATTGGCACGAATTGCAAATTCGCGCCAGCGAAGAGGGTTTCACAGAGTTCCACGGAATCACACGGAGTTAAAAACAGTGATACTCCGTGAAAACACCGTGCAACTCCGTGGTTAAAAAAGATAAAAGAAAAAAGTAAAAAGATAAAAGGTGGTAAAATTCCTCATAACCCGGCCCGTCGCAGTAATAATGACCTTCCTTGCCCTTTTGCTGCTTGGAATTGTGGCCTCTAACAAGCTTCCCGTATCATTAATGCCTGATATTGATATTCCGGAAATCACGATAGCTATATCACGGCCGGATGTAAGCGCCAGGGAGCTTGAGAATACCGTTGTATCCGTTTTACGTCGTAACCTTCTGCAGGTTCAGGGAATTGACAATATAGAATCGGAGTCGAGAAACGGAAGCGCACTTATCAGACTTTCTTTCAAATTCGGGAATGATATCAACCTTGCTTTTATGGAAGTTAACGAAAAGGTAGACGGCGCAATGAATAATCTTCCGCGCAATCTTGAAAGGCCCAGGATAATCAAAGCAAGTGCCACGGACATACCGGTATTCATGCTGAACATTACCCTTTCCGACTCTCTGGCTGGTGATGAAAAGTTTATTGAATTGAGCGAATTTGCCGAAACGGTTATTAAAAAAAGGATTGAACAACTGCCCGAGATCGGGATGGCGGATATAACAGGTCAGATTAAAAGAGAGATCTATGTCAGTCCGGATGAGAAGAAATTGAGAAGTCTCGGCTTAACCGACGATGACATTACACAGGCAGTTAAAATTAACAATATTAACATAGGAAGCATTCTTGTAAAGGACGGTAAGTACCTCTATAACCTTGAGTTCAGCTCATACCTCAAAGAGCTTAATGACGTCAGCGATATTTATCTTAAAACCGGCGACAGGATCCTTCAGATAAAGGATGTCGCCGAAGTGGGAATAAGGCAGGAGCGACCAAGAGGAGAATACTATTCAAATGGAAGAAGGGCAATTTCTCTGGCCATTATCAAAGAGTCGACGGCCAGGATGGCTTCACTGGAAGCGAAGATGAAAGAGATGCTCGGTATATTCAGGAAAGATTATCCGCAAATGGAATTTGAGATATCGCAGGACCAGACAAGGCTTCTCGACTATTCAATTTCAAACCTCCGGCAGAGTCTTCTGGCCGGGGGCATCCTTGCATTCCTGCTTATGTTCTTTTTCCTTAAAGACGGCAAATCACCCTTGATTATAGGATTCAGCATCCCTGCAACACTGGTAATCAGCCTGTTATTCTTTTACCTGGCAGGCCTGTCAATAAACATCATCTCTCTGGCCGGACTTATACTCGGTATCGGTATGATGATTGACAACTCGATTGTAGTAATTGAAAATATTACTCAGTGGATTGACAGAGGCCTTTCACTTATAGATGCATGTATAAAAGGCACAAATGAGGTTATTACCCCGCTTATTTCATCGGTGCTTGTGACCTGCGCGGTTTTTATCCCGCTGATCTTTCTCAGCGGAATATCCGGAGCGCTTTTCTACGACCAGGCAATAGCGATAGTAATAGGGCAGGGGGTATCGCTTATTGTTGGGATCACACTCCTTCCTACAATATACTATCTTCTTTACAGGAACGGAAAGGAAGGAATCCTGACAAAGTTTGTAAAAAAGATAAGTCTAAAGCATATCGAGGAAAAGTATGAAGGCGGAATGAACTTCTTTTTCAGGTACAGAACAGCTACAATGGTGTCATTCGGAGTGATAATACTTATCATGATCTGGTTTTTCGTAACCATGGAAAAGGAGAAGTTCCCGGCAGTCAGGCAGGATGAGCTTGTTGTGTCGGTAGACTGGAACGAGAATATCGATCTGGCTGAGAACTTTAACAGGATACAGCAGTTGATAGAGGTAAACAGAGATAAGGCATTGCAGACAAACTCGTTTATCGGTGAGCAGCAATTCCTTTTCAACCGCGATTATGACCAGTCATACACCCAATCGAAAGTTTATATTAAGGCAAAGGATTTCAGGGTAAGGAAAGTAATAGAAAAGAACTCTCAGGATTTCCTTTCAAAAACTTATCCCGGAGCCACGGTTAGCATTGCAGCCCAGCAAAATATATTTGAAAAGATATTTTCAGCTTCAGAAACCCCGCTGGTGGCCGAGGTGAGTCTGATGAAGGAGAAGGAGGTTCCTCCGGTTGAAAGGATGACCGGCATTGTGGATAAGATGAAGGCAGGCTGGCCCGATGCAGGAATTTCAAACCCGCCGCTTGAGGATAAGATACTTCTCAGGATCGATCCTGATAAACTGTTGCTTTACGATGTTGAACCAATGACCCTGTACAACACCCTCAAAACATCCCTTAACCAGAACAGCATAGGGGAGCTCAGGGCATCCTATGAGCTTCTGCCGATTGTTCTGTCAGATAAGGAAAAGCAGATCAGCGAGATCTTATCGTCAGAATCGGTTCTGAGCAAGACCGGGCAGATGATTCCGGTGAAGGAGATTGTCAGCGTGCAGAGAGTTCACGATTATAAAACAATAAAGGGAGGAATGAACGGCGAATATGTGCCTGTAAATATGAATATTGAAACAAACAAGCCCCTGGCGGTTACTTCTGAAATAAGGAATCTGATTACATCCGATCAGGATCTTTCAGTTGATTTCAGCGGCACTCTGATCACAGGACAGAAACTGTTCCGCGAGCTGGCTGTAATACTTGTCGTTGCTTTACTTCTCCTTTATTTTATACTTGCGGCTCAGTTTGAATCGCTTACCCAGCCATTAATAGTTCTTCTTGAAATACCAATCGATATTGCAGGGGCTTTGCTGCTGATAAAGCTCTGGGGAGGGACAATAAACATCATGACAATGATCGGATTGATAGTAATGTCGGGAGTAATTATCAACGACTCAATCCTTAAGGTTGATACTATCAATAACCTCAGGGCAGAAGGGATGGGGCTGAAGGAAGCGATATATACAGGCGGGTCGCGAAGACTGAAGCCGATCATTATGGTTGCTATGGCATCGTTGATATCTACAGCTCCAATACTGTTCAATCAGGGTATTGGTTCAGAGTTACAAAGGCCGATGGCTCTTGCGCTGATAGGCGGGATGTCACTTGGCACGGTGGTTAGCCTGTTCTTTATACCTTTGGCATACTGGTATATTTACAAAGGCGCAATGGCTCAAAGACGTTAAGGATACTTTTGAGACAGCTTCCAGAGAAGGAAGCCGGAATGCAGAGGAGTTATGGAAGTGGGTTTTCTTAATGTTAAATGTACGATAGGCGATGAATTATGTCTCGTCTTCATGAGATTATTCCGAATTAGGAATTGGATTTAGAAATAAATTATACCTTTGTGTATAATACTAAATGGTATAATACCATGAAGTATAAAATAATATAATATGAAGAATTCACCATTTATCTATGGAAGCACAGTAAGCAAGCATTCCTTCACTAACCGTGAAAAGGAAATCAGCAAACTCACCACGAATTTGTTGGGAGGAATTAATACAATGGTAATCTCCCCCCGGAGATGGGGCAAATCATCTCTGGTTGAGAGAGTAACAGATTCAATCAGGATGGATCATCCTGAAATAAAAGTTGCCCTGATTGATTTGTTCACGGTAAATGGTGAAGAGGAATTTCTGGAGAAATTTGCTGCGGAAGTTCTGAAAGCCTCCTCTTCCAAATGGGAGGAGTGGATCAGAAATTCGAAAAAACTTTTTAAAAACATAATTCCGAAGATCCAGATAAGTGCTGATCCTGTCAGCAGTTTCAGCATAAGTTTTGACTGGAATGAGATTAAAAAACATAGCGATGAGATACTTAACCTGCCGGAAACCATTGCGAAACAGAAAAAGACAAAACTGATTATCTGTCTTGACGAATTCCAGGTTATTGCGGGTTTTAAGGGTTACAACGAGTTAGAAAGAAGGATGAGAGCCGTCTGGCAGAGGCATAAAGCAGTCACATACTGCATTTACGGTAGTCAGCGCCACATGATGACAGAAATATTCAATAAACCTTCAAAACCATTTTACAGATTCGGCGATATCATAATGCTGCCGAAAATAGAACGTAGAAGCTGGATTGGTTTTATCTGTAAAAGCTTCTCAGAGACAGGGAAGATAATTACTGAAGAAGAAGCAGGAATGGTATCTGACTTGATGCAGTGTCACTCATGGTATGTTCAGCAGCTCTCTCATTATGTATGGAATTTAACACGAAAAAGCGCAACCAAAACTGATATTGCGACAGGTCTAAATGAACTGCTGAATGCAAATTTACCTCTTTATCAGCGTGAAACTGAAATCTTAAGTTCAACTCAGATAAACCTTCTCAAAGCCGTTGCAGGCAGAGAAAAGCATCTGACATCTGCAAGGGTAATGAATGAATTCCGCCTTGGAACACCACGCAATGTAAGCAAAAACAAAGACCTGCTGATCAATAATGATGTAATAGGGGAGTCAGACAACGGCTATTATTTTATAGATCCCGCATTTGAATTATGGTTCCGAATGTCATTTTTGAACGAATTATACCGGATCTGAAAGCTTTTCTTAATTCGGGTACTGTTGAAAGATATAGATCTGCAAAGCTTCGCGAGATAAGTAGGAAATATTAAATCGAGATATTAATATTCATTTATTGTTAATAAAATAACAATGTTTATTTATTAACAACAAAATTAGTACATTTGCCTGAATATTAAGTCATGTTCAGAATGGCGGCAGACATTGAAACCGTCCTCAGAAAATACAAGCAGGGCAGACGCGAACACCTGATCCCGCATCTTACAGGAAATACAGGCAGATTCAGGATTCCTGTCCGAAGAGACGATAGTGAAGGTTGGAAGTCATCTCGGCTTGAGTACTACCAAAATATACGGACTTGCGACATTCTACGACCAGTTCAGGTTCATCCCGGCAGGAAAAGTCCATGTCAAAATCTGCCATGGAACCTCCTGCTTCATGAACGGATCGCAGGGTCTTATCGATAAATTCAAAGAAGAGCTGAAAATCTCACCGGACAAACAACACGGAACGGCAATTTCAGCATTGAGGTAGTCCCGTGCATGGGAGGCTGCCTCCACGGCCCGGTAATAATGATCAACGGTGAACACCGGACTCATGTACGTCCGGAGCAGGTACCTGATCTGATCAGGAAGCTGAAATATGTAATCGAAAACGATTAAATGGAAGATTTAAAGACATTCCTTACCCAGAAGGTCCTGTTATTTGAATCCGACACTCTTTCGCCTGAAACGGAAAAAGTGCTGCAGCAGGTGCGCCGTGACAAAACCGACGTGCCCGTCATCAATATATCATCAAATACAAGCAGTATAATTGCCGGTTCGGAAAAAACATTCCAGGCTGTTAAAAACCTACATTGCAGAGAACCAGCTTCTGTGCAGCCAATCCGGGTAGGATGTTGCGGACCTGTCAACTACGAACCCGTTGTCTTTATCCAGATGCCGGGTAAGAATAAGCTGTATTTCAGGAATATCACGGAAGACAAGGTCGAAACATTGCTGAATGGGGTGTTTCACAATGACATAAATGAAGAAGACCTGCTGGGGCAGTCGGGAACAAAGGGCTTTGAACTATGGCCGGGAATCTCATTCATGAACGAACTGCCTTATTTTGCGCATCAGAAAAGAATAATCCTTGGGAACTGCGGATGTTACGATCCTGAAAACATAGAGGAATACATAGCGCGGGGCGGTTACCGTACATATATTAAAACAATCAGGCACTATACATATGAGGAGGTCTGTGATATCATAGAACGAAGCGGCCTCAGGGGAAGGAGCGGAGGAGGATATCTGACGGGTCTGAAATGGAAACAGGCTCTCAATACTATCCGCCAATTCCAGGTACCTGATATGCAACGCGAAAGAGAGCGATCCGGGTTCATTCAGTGTCAGGACAATACTTGAAAGCGATCCCCACCGCCTTATAGAAGGTATGGCAATTGCCTCATATGCCATAGGTGCCTCGAATGCAATTCATATATCTTAAGTCCGGATCGGACCATGCACATACCATATTGCAAAAAGCAATCGACCGGGCGAGGGATTATGGCATTTTTGGGCATAATATTTTTTCAAGCGGATATAACCTCGATATTACAATCAAGACAGAGCCGGGTGCATTCGTATGCGGCGAAGAGACAGCCCTGATAAACAGCCTTGAAGGAAAGCGTGGAATGCCACAGCTCAAACCGCCATACCCTACAACTTCAGGATTAGGAGGCAAACCTACCGTCATCAATAATGTCGAGACTCTTATGAATATTCCGCTGATCATGCAGAATGGTCCTGAGTGGTTCAGATCAATAGGGACTGAAACAAGCCCGGGCACCAAAGATCTTCGCAATCGCAGGCCGCGGAAGGATGTCAGGTGTAGTGGAAGTCGAAATGGGGACGACTCTTAAGACAATACTTGATGAGGTAGTTGATGGCATAAAGGATGGGAAAGAGTTTAAGGCAATCCAGCTTGGTGGCGCTTCAGGTTCATTTATAACACACGAAAACATTGATACCCCTATCGATTTTGACGCCATGAAACAGAAAGGTTTCGGCATGGGCGCCGGTGGATTCATCGTGGTGGATGAAAACACCTGTATGGTTGACATTGTAAGATATTATATGGAATTCATCCGCAATGAAAGCTGCGGTAAATGCATCCCCTGCCGCGAAGGTACCGGCCGCATGCTCGAGATTCTTGAAAGCGTTATTAAGAAGCCTGCAAATGAGGATTCCGGCACAACCCTTGAACGCTTTAAGGGTGTTATGCAGCTTGAGACAATTTCAACTGTCATGAAGGATGCATCATTATGCGGACTCGGGCAGACTGCCTCAAACCCTTTTGTGAGTGCTCTGAGGAATTTCCGCGAGGAATTTGAGGAACATATTTTCGACAGGAAATGCGGGGCAAACGTCTGCAGGGGACTCAGAACCTTTTCAATCGATGTAGAGAAGTGTACAGGATGTACTGTATGTGCAGCCAAATGCCCGGTGAATGCCATTTACGGTACCCGCCTTCAGCCATTCTTTATAGTGGAGGATAAATGCACAGGCTGTGGAATTTGTTTCGAAGTATGCAAATTCAGCGCGGTAGTAGTAAAATAACAAGCAACAAACGACAAACGGTAAACGACAAACGACAAACGACACACGACAAACGACACACGACAAGAACCAGGAACCAGCAACCAGGAACCGAGAAACCAGCAACCAGCAACCAGTAACCAGTAACCAGAAACTGATACATGCTCTTAACCATCCAGGTAAATAACAAGAAGATAAAGGCCGAAAAAGGTGAGACGATCCTGTCAGCATTGAATCGTAACGGGATCATTATTCCCACCCTCTGCAGAATGAAGGATTTTACACCGACGGGAGCCTGCAGGATGTGTGTTGTAGAGGTTGAAGGGAAAGAGCGGCTGGTAACGGCATGCTCCCAGCCTGTAGAGGAATGGATGAAGATAAAAACCCATTCGCCCAGAGTTATCACTGCAAGGAAAACAATAGTCGAGCTTCTTTTATCGAACCATCCCGACGACTGCCTTTATTGCGACAGAAACCTCAAGTGTGAATTGCAAAGGCTTTCCGAAGAGCTGAACATAAGGGAAAGGAGAATTAAAGGGAAGAAATTAAAACCACGCCTCGACCAGTCGAGTCCGGCTATCGTCAGGGAGTTCTCAAAATGTATACTTTGCGGAAGATGCATAAGGGTATGTGAAGAGGTTATTACATCCACCTCAATCGATTTTATAAACCGCGGCAGGCAAACGCATATCGGCGCCACAATGGACAGGGATCTGAACTTTTCGAGCTGTATCCAGTGCGGCCAGTGCATACTTGTTTGTCCGACAGGCGCCCTTCATGAAAAACATAACATTACAGAAGTACAGGAATACCTCAACAAGCACGAAATTGTAAAGGCAATTCAGTATTCACCGGTCGTCCCGGCAGGGATAGCTGAAGAACTTGGAATTAAATATAACAGGGATTTCGACAGGAATCTTAACGCAATTCTTCGTAAAATAGGTTTTGACAGGGTTTTTACCACAGGGACAGGCACAGATGTATGCATTTCAGAACTGACGGACCAGCTTTCGGAAAAGATTGAAAAGCAAGCCGGTGAGCCGCTTTTTATTACAGCCTGTCCGGCCTGGGTAAAATTTGCGGAACAGTTTATTCCAGGAATAATCCCACAGCTTTCAACTGTCAAATCACCACAGCAAATAACAGGGATATTGATCAAAACAGCTATTGCAAACCAGTTGGCAGTGACTCCTGAGAAAATCTTCTCGGTGTCGGTTTCTCCCTGTACTGCAATGAAATATGAAGCACGGCGTGACGGCATGATGAGAAAAGGTATCAGCGATGTCGATTCCGTGATGACTATCCGTGAACTGGCAAGGCTAATAAGGCTTAACGGCATTGATGTTACGAATAGTGATAAGGAACCTGCCGACGAACCGCTTTCGGGAAGGAGTTCATCAGCAGTTCTGGCAGAGGTCTCAGGTGGATTAACCGAAGGAGTGATCAGGATGCTGCATTACCGGAAGCTTGGCAAGGAAATTGATAAACAGATATTTAAGAAGCTGCGGGGATCAGGAGTCTTCCGGGAGTCGGTGATACAGGTAGGTGAGGATGAACTAAGGGTGGCTGTTGTGGATGGTCTTGGCGGACTTGAAAAGCTTAAAGCTGCACAGGCATCAGGGGCAAAATTTGACCTGGTAGAGGTTATGACCTGCCCGGGAGGTTGCATTCATGGTGCCGGACTACCTTTTATCTCCTCGAAGGAGGATCTGAAAAACAGGGCAAAGCTGATTTACCAGGCGGATGAAACTGAAGCAATTAATCTGCCATCCAAATCACCTTCACTGATAAATCTTTATGAAAAACTGATCAGGGAAAACAAGGAGATATCAGATAAGGGAATTTTTTATACTCATTTTGAGAAGAGAAATGTACTGCTGTAGAAAATATGCCCCCTTCCCCCTGAAGGGGGTTTGAAATCGGTAATAATTAAAAAGTCCCCTTCAGGGGACTTTAGGGGCGAAACAGTCAGGGATTCAGGGGCAAAAAAGTAAGGGTAATGTTTAAGTATAATTATAAGTTATGCTTGTCTACACCATTAAAGAGCTTTGCCGTACATGCTACACCTGCGTCAGGGAGTGCCCAGCCAAGGCAATCCGGATAGTTGGCGGTCAGGCAGAGGTCATTGATGAAAGATGCATCGCCTGCGGCAACTGCACAAAAGTCTGCAGCCAGGGTGCCAAAGTTTTCCTGAATACGACCGACCGCGTCATAAAGCTTCTGGAAACCAAATCCGATGTTGTTGCTATGATCGCACCCAGCTTTCCCGCTGAATTCGCTGAGTTTTCAGATTACAGGGTTCTCATTGGAATGATAAGATCGCTGGGTTTCAGCCATGTTCTGGAGGTGTCCTTTGGTGCTGACCTTGTTGCTGAAAGGTACAGAACCCTGGTCGGTGAGAGCAAGGATTACTATATTTCATCAGATTGTCCATCAATAGTTAACTATATTAAGCATTATCATCACGACCTTGTGGATAAGCTTGCCCCTATCGTTTCTCCTATGGTTGCGATGAGCAGGGTTGTTCATAAGAAATATGGAACCAATACGAAGATCGTGTTCATTGGTCCATGTGTCGCAAAAAAGGCAGAAAGCACCGAAGTAGACGAGGCTATTACATTTACTGAGTTAAGGGAACTGTTTGACAAGTTCAACATCAAATCTCAGAGCGCCTCGCCATATGAGTTTGATCAGCCGGTTGGGGGAAGGGGAGCGATTTTCCCGGTTACCCGCGGATTGCTTCAGACCGCGAACATAAACGATGATGCAGTCACAGGTAATATTATTGCAGCAGAAGGCAGGATCGACTTTCAGGGTGCGCTTAAGGAATTTGAGGCAGGACTGATAAAAAATCAGCATATGGAGCTTCTCTGCTGCGAGGGATGCATTATGGGCCCGGGCTTATCCAAAAACGGGAAACAATATAACCGGAGGATTCTCGTAAGTTCTTACGCCCATAACAAGATGAAGGAGCTTGACATGGAGAAATGGCAGCAGGAATTTGATGAATATTCTAGCCTGGATCTGTCTTTCAGGCACAGGCCTGAAGATTACCGGACAGATGTTCCTGACGAAAAGGAGATAAATGAGGTTCTTATCTCTATGGGCAAGATGACGATAAAGGATCAGCTCGACTGCGGTGCCTGCGGTTACGAAAGCTGTGTTGAACATGCCATTGCAATCAAAAAAGGCCTGGCTGAAATTGAAATGTGCCTGCCGTATACCATCGAAAAGCTGCACAAGTCAGTAAAGGACCTTGCGCTGTCGAATGAAAAGCTCTCCTCAATGCGTCAGGCTTTAAAGCAATCGGAAAAACTGGCACATATGGGCCAGCTTTCGGCCGGGATAGCCCACGAACTGAACAATCCTCTGGGGGTGGTTATTATGTACAGCAATATACTTCTCGACGAAAGCGGATTTGATGATCCCGTAAGGGAAGACCTTAAACTGATAGTTGAACAGGCAGGGAGATGCAAAAAGATAGTGGCCGGTCTGCTTAATTTTGCACGCAAGAATCAGGTCAACCATCAGCTTATCAGCATAAGGGAGCTTGTTGATCACAGTCTTGAAAGCGTCGTTGTTCCTGAGAACATAAAAATAGAAATCAGTGACAAGACAACTAATCCCGACGCTATGCTCGATAATGAGCAAATGACTCAGGTCCTGACGAATCTTTTTAAAAATGCCATCGATGCAATGCCTGTTGGCGGATCAATATACATACTCCTTGAAGATACACTTCAGGATGTCCTTATTACGGTTATGGATACCGGAAACGGAATAAAGGAAGAAGACAAGGCAAAGATCTTTGAACCGTTTTTTACCACCAAGGGCATCGGTCATGGAACGGGACTGGGACTTGCAACAGCATACGGGATCGTTAAGATGCACAAGGGACAAATAAATGTTGAGTCAAATACAGATCCGTCAAAGAGATCAACAGGAACAAGTTTTAAGATAATCCTCCCCAGACGGAAGGAGTAACTGTTAGTACCCCCTGGTACTACCTCCCAACCCCCCAAGGGAGGGCTTAAAGAGGCATGTGTTTTCTCCCCTCTTTACGCAGTAGAGAGGGGATGGGGGTGAGTACATGAAGAACAAGGATGGATTTATTTTAAGTAATTTTAAACATGAGAAAAAGCGATTTTACAATTCTTGTCGCAGATGATGATCCCGATTACCTTTTTCAGACGGTATCAAACCTTGAGAAAGCCGGATACAAGACCATTGCTGTTGAAAGTCAGGCTGAAGCGGAATCGGTCATTTCAAAATTTAAACCGAGCCTTGCGATATTTGACCTGATGATGGAGAGCGACGACAGCGGATTCATATTATGCTATAAGATAAAAAGAAAATATCCTGATGTGCCTGTAATTCTTGCTACCGCAGTTGCACATGAGACAGGCATTTCCTTCAGCCTCGATTCTGAAACCGAGAAATCATGGATCAGGGCTGACAAATACCTTGAAAAAGGTATCAGGGCCGAACAGCTTGATCAGGAGATAATGAAACTATTAAAGATTTGATATGGCCGTTCTTAAAGTACTCGTAGTCGATGATGAACCAGGCATCCGGTCCGGAGTTTCACGCATCCTGAACAATTTCCAGGTCAATTATCCTTTCATGGATGAGGATTACACATTTGAAGTCCAGGAAGCGGCAACAGGAGAGGACGGAATTCTAATAATCGACAGGGACAAGCCGGATATTGTTCTTCTTGATAATAAGTTACCAGGTATCCAGGGCATTGATGTCCTTGAATACATAAGAAATAATAAGTATGACATAGTTGTTGCTATGATCACCTCCTATGCATCGCTCGATGTTGCACTTAAGGCACACAAATTCGGAGCCACTGATTTCATTCCCAAGCCGTTTACTCCGCAGGAGCTCAAATCGAGTATCGAAAATATTACGAAGCAGCAGTACCTGAAGAGGATAACACATACGATGAATGAGGAAGGCAAAAAGGTCAGGTACCAGTTCCTGTCAGTTCTTTCACATGAGTTAAAGGCACCGCTTAATGCTATCGAAGGTTACCTCAGGATGATGCAGGAGAAACAGTCCGGCGACAGGATCGAAGATTATGCAACTCCGATTGAACGGTCGCTTCAGAGAATACAGGGTATGAGAAATCTCATCATGGATCTGCTGGATTTTACCAAGATCCGGCTGGAGAGAAAAGAAGAGAAGATTGAGGAGGTACATCTTTCGAACATCGCGTCAAATGCAATTGTTACAGTTCAGCCTTATGCCATCCAGATGGAAGTCTCAATTAAACTTACCGTAAAATCAGACGCTGTTATCATGGCTGATCCGACCGATATGGAAATTATTTTCAACAATCTTGTTTCAAATTCCGTAAAATATAATAAGAGGGGAGGGAAATCGGAAATTATTATAGACTGCGATGAGAATGATGTAATTATAGTCTTCTCGGATACAGGAATAGGCATTACAGAGACTGACAGGGAAAACCTGTTCACGGAATTTGTAAGGATCAAGAATGAGAAGACAAGAAACATAACCGGCAGCGGGCTGGGTCTTTCAATAGTCAAAAAAGTTATTGAACTTTACAATGGTATAATCACTGTTGATAGTGTTCCTGATGTCGGAACCACTTTCACAGTCCGTCTTCCGAAAAAACAAATTGGCAAAACCCCATGATTAATTTACCAGGAAAAACAGTAGAAAGACTGAGTGAATACAGAAGAACACTTCTTGAATGCCTCAGGGAGAAAAGGAACTTTATCTATTCCCACGATCTTGCCGGCCGGCTTCATATTACTGCAGTTCAGGTCAGGCGCGACCTTATGCTGATAGGTTATTCCAGTTCCCATAAAAAGGGATACGATGTGAAGGAGCTGATTGACACGATCAGCAGGATAATCGATTCCGATGAAGGCATAAACGTAGCTATTATAGGTATTGGGAACCTCGGCAGGGCATTAGCCGGCTATTTCAAGGGAAAAAGATCGAAGCTCAGCCTGGTAGCGTCATTTGACAATGATCCCCAGAAAATAAATAAGGTCATTTCGGGAGTCAGGTGCTATCCCTATGATGACCTTGAAAGGGTAGTAAATGAGCTTAAGATTCAGATCGCAATACTTACCGTGCCTTCCGATTATGCGAAAAGAATTGCGGAAGAGACTGTCCGTTTTGGTATAAAGGGCATACTCAATTTTACTACTGTTCCGATCAATGTCCCGTCAGACGTTTTTCTCGAAGAATATGACATGATTACTTCAATTGAAAAGGTGGCATATTTTGTCAAAGGAAATAAGCTTTAGAATCTTTCTGCCTGCAACATGAAGATTTACAGAAGCTTTGAAGAAGCAAGGGCAATCAGGAATCCGGTTGTCACAACAGGATCGTTCGACGGAGTACATATCGGTCATAAAACCATTCTTAACAGACTTAAGATGCTTGCCGGCAAGTATGACGGCGAGTCGGTGCTTATAACTTTCGACCCTCACCCGAGGAAGGTACTTTATCCCGAAACTGCCGGGAAAAACCTTAAGCTGATAAGTTCACAGGAAGAAAAGCTTATGCTTCTCAGAAAAGCAGGGCTTGACAATGTTATCATTGTCAGATTCACCAGGGATTTCTCGAGAATAACCAGTGAGGAGTTTGTAAGTGGTTATCTTCATGGGATACTTAAGGCAAAAGTTGTAGTGGCAGGTTTCAATCACCATTTCGGTTTTAATCAGGAAGGTGACTACAGGCAGCTCTGGGGAATGAGGGAGAAATACGATTTTGAGGCAGAAGAGATACCCGAACAGGAAGTCCAGCATGAGACTGTGAGCTCAACAAAGATCCGGCAGGCTTTAGCCGAGGGATTTATCCAGAAGGCCAACGCTTATCTCGATCATTATTATGTTGTTATGGGGAATACGATTGCCTATGAATATGAAAATCCGGAAATTCCGATTTCACTGGTCCGGATCCCTCAGACAGAAGAATGTAAACTATTGCCCGCTAATGGTATTTATGCCGTTTCCTTTGAATCAGGCTCGCGGAAATCAAAAGGAATGGTCATTATTAACGGAGTAAATTCAGATAATCCTGAAGTCCTTCTTCATCTTTTTAATAATGAATCATGCCCGTTAAACACCAGTTCAACCGTCCTTTTCCATAAAAAGATCCATGGGGCAATCAATCTGATGGATTTCAAAACATCAGCCCCGAAAATCAAGTCGGCGGTTAATGAAATATCGGAGCTTATCTATTGAATCCTTTGTTGCTGGTTACTGGTTCCTGGTTGCTCGTTACTAGTTACTGGTTCCCAGATACATAGAAGCTTAAAACTAGCAACAAGCAACTAGCAACAGGCAACATTCTTTTGTTTTTCCATATTTACTTCTTTAACCGTTTTTTGAGTATCTTTGTGCCCTGATTTAAAACAATAAATTAATGCATTTTTATCCTGAAAAATTAAAGATTCCGGACCAGCGAATGAAGCCGTTTATTGATCCTGAGGAGATCTGGAATCTGATTAATAATGTAAAGCCGGATAAGATTAGGGTCAGGGAGGTAATTGCCAGGTCGCTCAATAAGCAAAGGCTTACCCTTGAAGAAACAACGGTGCTTATAAATTCGGTAGGGACTGGCCTCTTCGAAGAGATAAGAGCTGGAGCCCGTGAGTTGAAGGAAAAAGTTTATGGTAACAGAATAGTGCTGTTCGCCCCTCTTTATGTGGGAAATAAATGTACCAACAATTGCCAGTATTGTGGTTTCAGGACCTCCAACAGGGATGCGATCCGGAAAACGCTGTCGGATGAGGAAATAATTAATGAGGTAGGAGCTCTTGAGGATAACGGCCAGAAAAGGCTTATTCTCGTTTACGGGGAACATCCTGACTATAACGCCGACTATATTGCTCATACTGTCAAAATTGTCTATGGAGTTAAGAAAGGGACATGGTGAGATAAGACGTGTAAATATTAACGCTGCTCCTCTCGACATCGAAGGTTTCAGAAAGGTTGGGGAAGCAGGCATTGGCACCTACCAGATCTTCCAGGAAACATATCACCCCGAAGCATATAAATTGTACCACCTGGGAGGAAAGAAAAGAGACTATGAATGGCGGCTTACTGCCCTCGACAGGGCCCAGGAAGCAGGAATAGACGATGTAGGGATAGGAGCATTATTCGGTCTTTACGACTGGAGGTTTGAGGTACTCGGACTTGTCCGCCACACAAACCATCTTGAAGCCTGCTACGATGTCGGTCCCCATACAATATCATTTCCGCGTATTAAGGATGCCCTGAGCCTCAACATCAGCAATAAATACCAGACCAGCGATGAGGATTTTAAAAAGCTGGTCCCGATACTCAGGCTGGCTGTCCCTTATACAGGCATGATCCTCACGGCAAGGGAAGCTCCCGATGTAAGGAAAGATGTCATGCAGTATGGTGTTTCCCAGATAGATGGAGGGACAAAGCTTGAGATCGGATCTTATTCCGATTCAAAGAATGAAGTTCAGAACCTGAATCGGGAACAATTCAGAATAAATGATGCCCGATCCCTTTCAGAGGTTATCGACGAACTTCTTACAAATGATTACCTGCCGTCGTTCTGCACTTCATGCTACAGGATGGGAAGGACCGGTGAGCACTTCATGGAATTCTCGGTGCCCGGGTTTATTAAAAGATTCTGTACTCCAAATGCAATTCTTACTCTGTCAGAATACATCTGTGATTATGCAACAGGCGATGTTGCCGTAAAAGGCTGGAAAGCAATCGACAAAAACATTGCAAAGCTTGAACCGGCAATTGCTGACAATACAAAGCAGAAGATCGAAAGAATAAAGAAGGGGGAGAGAGATCTGTATTTCTAAGGCAACAGGTACAGGCATGGCTACCGGAGGAAAGCTCTTAGTCACTGTTTCTTATTTAAAAATTATAACAACTAATTATGATAAAGATCCTCGGCATCAAAATCCTCGACAGAATTAAAGAAGCCGGACTGACTCAGGACGTCCTCTCAAAATATTCCAGTCTGATAACAACAAGGCTTGGCTTCCATGAACTGACTACAGAAGTTTGCAGCCGGGAAGCTCATATTGTCCTGCATCTGTCAGGAAGTGAACCCGAAACCCTGAAACTCCGCAACGAACTCAAAGCTATCGGCGGCATCGATGTTCGGGAGATGACCTTCAACGATAACAAGCCGTTCGTAAATTTCCCTTGTGAAGAAGGATCACTAAGGTTCCTCGGGATACTTGTTGAGAAAAAGGAACATACAGCTATATCGGCGGTTCAGAAAACTCTTACTGCCTATGGATGTGTAATTTGTACCCGACTGGGTGTCAATGAGGAGTTTTTCGGAAGTCCTGCAGGTTTGATCATTGTTGAACTTATGGGTGACGAGATCCAGATGGACCTTCTCGAAAAAGATCTTCAGGCTCTGCCGGATGTACATCTGAGAAAGATGGTATTCTAAACCTTTGAGCCTTTGCGCCTTTAAGCCTTTGAACCTATCTTAATATCTGCCCGAAGAATACTGCATTCAGGAATATCTTATTCGTTCCGTACCAGTAAGCCCTGAAATTTGGATCGTCATAAAGCGAAATGACCCTGGTCCCATGGACGCTCGCAAAGGGAGAGCCTTTAATCCTTTCAATGTTTCCATTTGTGCAGTAACCGCTGAGTAACGGATCGGCTGAATACCGGACCGGATTAGCATAAATGTTTGCATCTTTCTTTGCAACAGTTTCAGTTGACTTGAAGACCGGAAGGATATCCCGCACGTATCCATAGCATAAAGGATGGGTCAGGTCAAGCTTCGTTTGAAAGATAGATCCGGGGATCTGCCGTGCCTGGTTATCGGCAGACCTGTTAAGGTAAACTCCATCTTTCTTATTATCGACGACTGCAGGTAAATACTCAATTTCAGCAAGTTTGTTTTTAACAAGCCAGTTGTTACCACCCTCTATGCCGATCAGTGTACCGCCCCTGCGGTTCCAGTCTTTGAGATTTTCAAGTCCGGATGCGCTTATATCCGGAGATCCGGTGATAATTATAACATTGTACCTGTCGAGATCAGCGGTCCCAAACCTCACGGCAGTGATCATAGTTACAGGGATTTGAAATCTGAAATCAAGCATATGCCATATCTCCCCTGACAGGCTGCTGCTGGCTCCTTCCCCTGCAACCATTGCAATCACGGGTTTTTCGAGGACAATCATTTTGGCGCTGCCAAGATCAATTCCTTCTTTTGTTAAACCTGTTTTTACGCCGTAAATGGTTATTCCGCAATCTCCTGCAATCTTTTCCATAATCTCTGACAGATGATTTCCGGCGACTGATTGCCCTGAACCAGGAACCATAATAGTGCCATAGGAAAAATTCTTATTCAGGTTGGCATCCTCATATTGAAAACACTCGGTCGAAACCCTTGCTTTTATTCCTTCCTTCTGCAGGGCATAGAGCGCTTTGGGAGCATAATAATCATTCCACTCAAACAAATATGCATAGGGATTCTCAGGCGAAACCAGCTTCCCCCTGATAACTGGGGTTGAAGTTACCTCGGATCCTGTTACGGCATCAACTTCTTTGCCCAACGCAAGGGGCAAGTAATTCAGATTGAACGCCATTGGCAAAATCCAGGTTGAAGTATCGTAGAACAAGCTGTCGGTGAAATCTTTAACAGGTTCAAAAAGACTCCTGATAAAAAGATGTTCAGGCTGCCTGAGCGGTATAATAAAGCTTTCATCAGCTTTATAAAGAAATCCGTTCTTATTAATATCCCTGTTTGTCCGGTAGACTTTAATCTGATGCTGCAACAGAATACTAATGAATTCAGACAATCTTGAATTATCGGAAGGCTCGCTGAATATGTAGCCTTTAACCGGGTATTTATCGGCTACAGCAAGAGCCTCTTTGTAAAAGTTCTTCTGGCTTTCAAGAAGCCTGGTCCTCATTTTAAGTCCGGCTTCAAGAGTGGAAAGTGATACATTAAACTGATTTCTTATTGCAAACGGGAAGGATAACAATCCTCCCGGCGTCTCCCTTAGATGCCCTTTTACGCCTGCCTGTTCGAACAGGATACCAACTGAGCCGTGAATATCGGGGTAGGAGGATCCCTTTCCTACGTAAAAATCATCATAAGCTTCTTCCGTGTAGTAAAGGCTCCCTAATGAGTTAAGATATTTCTCATGAAATTTCCCGATTTCAGCTGTCAGCATACCGTTTTCTGCCGGAGTAAGCGGATTGTTGCGGCTTTGCACGCCAGGCTGAAAGAAGAAGGTCTCATTGGCTCCGGTCTCATGATGGTCAGTATTGATATTCGGTTTCCATTTATGAAAGGCTTCAACACGACCTCTTGTTTCCGGGTGTTGAAGCATTATATAATCGCGGTTGAGGTCAAACCAGTAATGGTTGGTCCTTCCGCCCGGCCAGGTTTCATTGAATTCCCACGATGCAGGATCAGGATTATTATTAAGGCTTCTTGTGAAGTTCACCCAGGTTGAATGACGCTGCATCCCGTCGGGATTCAGTGCCGGATCTATCAGAATAACAGCATTTTCAAGTAATTCGTCAATCTCTTTGCCTTCGCCTGCAACGAGATAATACCCTACGAGTGCCGATGCATTCTGCGCACTTGATTCATTGCCGTGGACTCCATAGCCCAGCTTAATAAAAACAGGCATATTCTTTACATCTATCATGTCTGATCCCGATGGATCACACAGCGCAATATGCTGCTGTCTGAGGTGTTCAAGGTTTTTAATATTCTCAGGTGAGCTTATGATGAGGTGCCCGAGAGGACGTCCCTCATAGCTTTTAGCATACTCCTCCCATACCGCCCGGTCGGAAATCTTTGCCAGCTCCAGCATATATGAATAGAGCTTATCATGGGTCAGGTGCCATTCGCCGATCTCATGTCCGAAGAACTGCTTAGGGGTTGGGATTGAGGAGCTGTAAGTTATGCTTTTGGGCAGGTAATAATCGAGTGTTACCTGGGCATTTAAAAAGAAAGAGGTAAGTGAAGTAAATACTACAATCCAGAGAGTTCTTTTCATTATTCTAGGTAGTTATATTAGTTATATCCTGAGGTTTCTTTTTACCACGGAGGGCACAGAGTTATGACGGAGTTTCACCGCTTGTTCAGAAACACATAATACATCGCCTTTAATACATAATACATTATTGGCCTTTACGCCTTTCTTGATAGTGCTTAGAATCGCCCCACTCACCGTAAACAACCTCATTATCGGCAAGGCTGACCCTTGCTTCGAGGCAGCTCTGGCAATCCTCAGCCGAATCATCAGTACAGGGTTTGTTTTCATACAGCTTGTAACTGTCGCGGTATTTTCCGGGGGTTATATTAGGCATAATGATATTGGCTCCGATCATAACTGCTTTCTCTCTTCCTATGGGATCGATAGCCTGAAGCGCTGTTGCTGCAACAATGTTTATATCCTTCATCATTATCCTGATGATTGCTATCATCTTGAGTGTCAGATCAAATCTCTCATTTACAGGAAGAAGCTTCCCGGCATATTCTATAAGCGGAGTATCCGCATGCTCAATATAGGGTCCCATTCCGCACATATCGATATTGAAATCTTTCATGAAGATCAGGTCGCCGGCCAGGTCATCAGTGTTCTGGAATGGAAGTCCGATCATAACCCCGGTTCCCGCCTGGTATCCGATATCCTGGAGGCACTTAAGGCAGCTAAGTCTCCTTTTGAAATCATGCTTTGAATTCCGGGGATGAATTTTCCCGTAAAGGTCCTCATTCGTTGCTTCAATCCGCAGAAGATACCGGTGAGCGCCTGCATCAAACCATCTCTGATAAACCTCAGGTTCCTGTTCGCCGACAGAAAGGGTGATCCCAAGCTCACCATTGGACAAGTCCTTTATCCTGTGCAGGAGGTTTTCAATTCTGGTAGTAACTGAAGAACTTTCAAGTTCTCCCGACTGTAGTGCCAGTGACCCGTAATGGTTGTCGTATGCAAATTTTGCCGCTGTAAGTATCTCATCATCACTTAAATTGTATCTCCGTAGATTTTTGTTGCCTTTCCTTATGCCGCAGTAAAGGCAATCTTTGCTGCAGATGTTTGAAAACTCGATCAATCCCCTGAACCATACCTTTTTCCCGATGTATTTCTCCTTTATTTCAGCTGATTTCTTAAAAAGCATGGTCCGGTCTTCTCCCTGTGAAGAGAGAAGGGCCATAATATCCTCTTTCGAAAAATTGTCCTTTTCAAGTATTTCTTTTGCACTCATAATATTCATTCTCTCTCTGATGGCGCGGATTTGAAATCCGTCCTTACGGCTTTGAGCAGTTGGACCATTTTGCCTCTGCCCCATAAATACAAATGCAAAAATAACTTAAAAATCATTTATATAAATTATGTAATTTAATAATTATTTCATATATTGCGTAACATATAATATGTAATATAAGATATGGAATCAAATCCTTTTTTAATCAGCGGTTACATATCCCCGGAATACTTTTGTGACAGGGAAAAAGAGACTGAGACAATAACTGAGGCTTTGTTGAACGGGCGACACCTTACAATATTCTCGCCTCGCAGGATGGGCAAAACGGGGTTGATCAGACATGTGTTTTACCTGGGATTGAAAGAAAAGCTGTTCACTCCGGTCTATTCCGATATAATGGCGACAACAAATCTGAAAGAGTTTGTAGAGACTCTTGGCAAGGCAGTTTTTACAGCTATGTCAAGAAATGAGACTGCTCTGAAGAAAATTCTGAAAAAGCTTGCCATGTTGCGTCCGAAAATTTCGATTGACGAGTTTACCGGAGCTCCATCAATTACACTTTCAGTTGCTGCCGGACAGGAAGCTGTTAATTCTCTTGAAGCTATCTTTCAGTACTTCAATTCACAGAAGACAAAGTTTGTACTGTCCATTGATGAATTTCAGCAGATAACAGATTATCCCGAGAAGAACGTCGAAGCATTGCTGAGATCCTTCGTTCAGCAATCATCGAATATAACGCTCCTGTTTTCAGGAAGCAGGAAACATATACTGACCGGAATCTTTACAGATCCTGAAAGGCCATTTTACAATAGCACCCAGATCCTGGAGATTGGAAAAATCGGATCAGAAAGTTATTCTATTTTTATCGGTAAGAGATTCTCCTCAACCGCAAGATCAATTACTCCTGCAGCAATTAAGGTGATCCTTGATAGTACATCTCTGCACACTTTTTATGTACAGTTTTTATGTAACCGCCTCTATAGTTCATTCAGAAAAATAGATACTGACCAGGTAAAACAAATGCTTCTTAAAATAATTAACGAGAATGAACCGGTTTACGGCGGATATATTAATCTAATCACTTCCCTTCAGTTCAGAGTTTTAAGAGCTATTGCAATAAATGATGGTATAAGGAATCCGACATCAAGTGAATTTCTTGATAAATATAATCTGGGCGCAGCAAGTTCCGTAAGCCTGGCAGTTAAGAGCCTGGAAGACAAAGGATTCATTGCTGCCAATAATCAGGTGTACTTTATGAACGACCAGTTTTTCAGGCAGTGGTTAAACTATAAATCAAGCTAAATTTACATGACCACTCTTTTGTTTTGTACTGTGTATTTTTAGTATATTGCCTTCATTAATGACGAAATGACTGAATTTGTGATTTGTTATATATCAGAAACCTGTTTATTTGCCGTAGTAAGCAATGTGGGTTTTCTTAAAAGAATTGCCGGTCTCTGATTCTCTCAACAATCAGAGAAGTGGGTTAATAAAATCAGTCCTAAACCTTAAGGGTATCTATGATAAATGAAAAGCTGATAAATCCCGGCAGTATTGTTGTGGTCGGTGGATCAGAAGACCTTTTAAAACCAGGAGGCAAAATCCTGAAAAACATAATTGACGGAGGCTACTCCGGCACTCTGTTCGTGGTAAATCCCAAACAGGATGTTATCCAGGGAGTTAAATCGTACAGGAATATAAAAGACGTACCCCCGGTTGACCTCGCAATCCTTGCCATTGCCTCAAAGTACTGCTACCAGGTTATTGAAATTCTTACAAAAGAAAAAAACACAAAAGCTTTTATAATAATTTCTGCAGGATTCAGCGAAGCAAGCGAGGAGGGACGGAAGCTTGAAAAAGAGATAGCAGGGCTAATCGAAAAAGCAGGTGGATGCCTGATAGGCCCAAATTGCATCGGTGTTGTAACACCATACTATCATGGAGTGTTTACCACACCGGTGCCCAAGCTTTCCGAAAAAGGTTGCGACTTTGTTTCAGGTTCCGGTGCAACAGCGCTTTTTATCATCGAATCGGCTTTGCCGAAAGGGCTGAGCTTCAGGAGCGTCTTTTCGGTTGGTAACAGCGCCCAGACTGGCGTTGAGGAGGTTCTTGAATTCTGGGATCTCAATTATGATCCTGCGACGAGCTCCTCCATCAAACTGATATATGTTGAGTCTATTCCGAACCCCGATAAGCTGCTGCACCATGCCTCTTCCCTGATCCGGAAGGGGTGCCGCATTGCTGCCATAAAGGCAGGAACCACTGAGGCCGGAAGCCGTGCAGCATCATCACATACGGGAGCAATGGCAGCCTCAGATTCTGCCGTCGAGGCGCTTTTCCGCAAAGCAGGTATTGTCCGGTGTTCGGGGCGTGAAGAACTTACGACCGTAGCGTCAGTTTTTATGCATAAACCGCTAAAGGGCCGGAATATAGCAATTGTCACTCATGCAGGCGGCCCTGCCGTAATGCTTACCGACGCACTGTCAGCAGGAGGAATGAATATCCCGAAGCTTGAAACGGAGGATCAGAATAAGATACTTGCAATGATGAATCCAGGGGCTTCGGCTTTAAACCCTATCGATATGATAGCGACCGCCACGATCGACCAGCTCGACAGAATCATAGAGTATGTGGATAAGGAGCTGAAAACGATCGACGGCATGAGCGTAATTTTCGGGAATAACGGGCTTAATGACATGACTGAAATATACGATCTCCTTCACCTTAAAATACTCGATTGCAATAAACCTCTATATCCGATCCTCCCTTCAATTTCAAGCTCATACAAAGAACTTGAATATTTTATGAATAAGGGGCATGTTAATTTTCCTGATGAAGTGGTTCTTGGAAGGGCCCTTACAAGGATTTCAAACACACCCTATCCGGCCGAGGAAAAGATCTTCCTTCAGAACATAGATGTGCCAAAGATAAGGAGCATTATTGATGGTTCTAAAAACGGATATCTCGAACCCTCCGCTATTCAGGAACTGCTTCACGCTGCAGATATACCGATGGTCAGGGAGGCGGTGACAACCACAAAGAGGGAGTTAATCTCCCTTGCCAATAAGATGGGCTATCCTCTTGCACTTAAAGTAGTTGGACCAGTACATAAATCTGACGTCGGTGGAGTAACACTTAATATTAAGTCGCAAAAACACCTTGAAGCAGAATTTACAAGGATGAAGGGAATAAAAGGAGTTACAGGAGTAATGGTTCAGGAAATGCTGGCAGGCACTGAGCTTTTTATTGGCGCAAAGTATGAGCCAAAGTTTGGGCATATAATACTTTGCGGTCTTGGCGGGATCTTTGTTGAAGTGCTCGGGGATATTTCATCAGGTCTGGCTCCGCTTACATTAAGTGAAGCCGATTCGATGATCAAAAGCCTGAGGGCATACAGAATAATCAAAGGGACAAGGGGAAAGCCGGGGATCAATGAATCGCGTTTTGCCGAGATCATTGTAAGGCTTTCAAGCCTTTTGCGGTTCGCTACCGAGATAAAAGAGATGGACCTTAATCCTCTGATCGGCAGTCAGAAAGAAATAACTGTTGTAGATGCAAGGATCAGAATTGAAAAGTGATATTAATATTATTCATGAAAAGCTGCCGGAATTATAACTAAGTTCGAAGTTTTAAATTTTTGAATCAATTTAAACCATGATAATCACCCGGACTGAGGCATTGCGGAATAAAATCCAGGATATCCTGAAAAGTTCGCTTGGACCGGGTATAAAAGTGACACTTGGGAAACCCAGGATGATTGAAAGGAGCGAAGGGAAGCCAACACGGGTGATTGACAAAAGAAAATTTTGATTATTTTTCCATAATGACAACAATTCCAATTGCCGAAAATGTGATAGAGTCCGTGAAGGAAGCCACCGGCATAACCTGTGTCGGAACAGCTTCCATTCGCGAAATTGTGCATCTGGTCAATCAGATTGAAAAAAAAACAGGCATTAAATTCGTAAGGATGGAAATGGGGGTCCCCGGCTTGCCTGTTTCCTCGATTGCAATTGAAGCAGAGATTAATGCATTAAAGAATGGGGCAGCTGCATTGTATCCCGATATTATGGGTTTGAAAATACTTAAGAATGAAGCCTCAAGGTTTATTAAACTATTTACAAATATCGATATCAGGCCCGAGGGTTGCATTCCTACGGTGGGTTCCATGATGGGCTCGATGATTTGTTTTCTTGTTGCAAACAGGAATGACAGGACAAAGGAGGGAACGCTTTTCATTGATCCGGGATTTCCGGTTCAGAAGCAGCAGGTAAAGATGCTGGGGCATGATTATTTCTCCTTTGATGTTTACAATTTCAGGGGTAAGAAGTTGAAGTCAAAGATTGAGTCATACCTTGAAACAGGGAAGGTTTCATCTCTCCTTTTTTCAAATCCCAACAATCCGACATGGGTTTGCCTGAATGAGGAAGAACTTGCAATAATCGGTGAACTTGCAGGTAAATATGATGTAATTGTTATTGAGGATTTTGCATATTTCGGAATGGATTTCAGAAAAGACTATTCAAATCCGGGAAAACCCCCTTTCCAGCCAACAGTTGCAGATTACTGTGATGATTATGTAATGCTTATTTCAGGTTCAAAGATCTTCAGTTATGCTGGTCAGAGAATCGGAATAATGGCTATTTCTGATCATCTTTTTAACAGATCCTACCCCGACCTGTTAAGATATTATACCTCTGATAAATTCGGACACTCGGCAATATTCGGGGCATTATACGGCATATCGGCAGGGGTCACGCATTCTGTTCAGTACGGATATGCTGCGCTTTTAAAAGCTGTCAACGATGGTACATATAAGTATCGTGATGATATTATTGAGTACGGGGCAAAAGCCGGACTGATGAAAAAAATGTTCACCGGGAATGGGTTCAATATATTGTATGACAGGGACATCGACGAACCCCTGGCCGACGGATTCTACTTTACACTATCATATCCGGGCATGAACAGTGAGGAATTGATTAATGCCCTGCTCCATTATGGAATAAGCGCAATCACACTAAATTCAACAGGGAGTGAGCGGGACAATGGTCTCAGGGCCTGTGTGTCGCTGGTACCGCGTACGATGTTCGGCGACCTGGAAAATCGCCTGAAATGTTTTCAAAAAGATCATCCGGTTAGTAAAAATTAAATTAAAATTATATGGCAAAGATCAGAGGGAGTATTGTTGTAAATATTGAAAGGTGCAAGGGATGTGAGGTCTGCATGGTTTCATGCCCGACGGGGACGATTGCAATGGCAAAGGAGGTCAACGGCAAGGGTTATAATTATGCTTACCCGGCACATCCTGAATTATGCATTGGATGTGCCAGTTGTGCGATTGTATGTCCTGATGGCGTAATAACTGTTTATAAAACAAAAATATAAATTGCTAATGGAAAGGGAATTAAGATTAATGAAGGGTAATGAAGCGGTGGCCGAGGCTGCAATCCGGGCCGGAGCCGACGGCTATTTCGGATATCCTATCACGCCCCAGAGTGAGATCCTTGAGTACCTTATGGCAGCAAACCCCTATGAAACAACCGGGATGGTTGTGTTGCAGGCTGAAAGTGAACTTGCTGCAATAAATATGGTTTATGGCGGAGCCGGATGCGGTAAAAAAGTAATGACAACCTCTTCTTCACCCGGGATAAGCCTTAAGCAGGAGGGGATAACGTATATTGCAGGCGCCGAATTACCGTGCCTCATTGTAAATGTTGTAAGAGGCGGACCGGGACTAGGTACGATTCAGCCGGCGCAGTCCGATTATTTTCAGGCAGTCAAGGGCGGAGGGCATGGCGATTATCATTTAATAGTGCTGGCGCCTGCATCGGTTCAGGAGATGGCCGACTTTGTCGGACTCGGATTCGACCTCGCTTTCAAATACAGGAATCCTGTTTTGATACTTTCAGATGGTGCAATCGGACAGATGATGGAAAAAGTATGGCTGAGCCCACAGAAGGAAAGGTCCAAAACGGTTCCTGAATGGGCAACAACTGGCAAACCGACAACAAGAAAGAGGAATATTATTACCTCTCTTGAACTTGATCCGAACCGCCAGGAGATATTTAATCTGAAACTTGTTGCGAAATATAACGAGATAAGGGAAAAGGAAGTACGCTTTGAGGAGTTTCAGTGTGAGGATGCTGACTACCTTCTGATAGCTTACGGAACCAGCGCCAGAGTGTGCCAGAAATCCGTGGAGCTTGCCCGTGAGCAGGGAATCAAGGCTGGACTGCTGCGGCCAATCACTCTTTTCCCATTCCCATCAAAACGGATAAATAAGCTGGCTGATACTGTCAGGCTTATGCTGACCGTTGAGATGAGTGCTGGCCAAATGGTGGAGGATGTAATGCTTTCAGCTTGCGGGAAAGTACCCGTTCATCATTACGGAAGGATGGGTGGCATCATCCCGACACCCGATGAGGTGATTGATAATCTTAAAGGACTGATAAAAGGAAGTTGAGATATGAAAGAAGCTACCGGAATAAAAGAAATAATAAAGCCCGAGAATCTGGCTTACAAAAAGTCAGCAATCCTGACTGAAGATATCATGCACTATTGCCCCGGATGCGGCCACAGCACCGCTCATCGTATCCTCGCGGAGATAATTGAGGAGGAGGGAATTCAGCAGGATACCATCGGTGTGTCTCCTGTAGGATGCTCCGTTTTTCTGTATAACTATCTCGACATAGACTGGCAGGAAGCTGCGCATGGACGGGCTCCGGCCCTGGCAACAGCTATCAAACGCCTCCTTCCCGATAAATTTGTTTTCACATATCAGGGAGACGGCGACCTTGCAGCTATCGGAACTGCAGAGACAATTCACAGCTGCAACCGGGGGGAAAACATACTGATAATCTTCATTAACAATGGGATATACGGCATGACCGGAGGACAAATGGCTCCGACTACTTTGCCCGGCATGAAATCGTCCACATCGCCTTATGGCAGGGATGTAAAAACAATGGGGAATCCACTGAAAATGACAGATATAGTTGCGACATTACCGGGTACATATTATGTTACAAGGCAGAGTGTTCATACACCGGCCAATGTCAAAAGGACAAAAAGAGCCATGAGGAAAGCGGTTCAGTATCAAAAGCTTAATAAAGGCACGTGCTTTATCGAAATAGTATCAAATTGTCCATCAGGGTGGAAAATGACTCCCGTTCAGGCCAATAAATGGCTGGAAGAAAACATGTTACCGTATTATCCCCTGGGCGACCTCAAGGCTCCGGAGGAACAGCAGGCACAACAAACTAAAACAAATGATTAAAATGACTGAAGAAATTTTAATAGCCGGATTCGGGGGACAGGGAGTCCTGTCGATGGGCAAGATTATGGCATACTCTGGCGTTATGCAGGACATGGAGGTAAGCTGGATGCCTTCATACGGTCCCGAGATGCGCGGCGGTACAGCCAATGTGATTGTAATTCTCAGCAACGAACGCATCAGTTCTCCCGTAATCAGGCACTTTGACACTGCAATAATACTCAATCAGCAGTCACTCGATAAATTTGAGGGTTCGGTTAAGCCCGGAGGAGTTCTTATATATGACGGGAACGGGATAACCAGACATCCGGAAAGAAAGGATATATCTGTATACAGGGTCGACGCCACTGAGGAGGCATCGAGGATGAACAGCCCGAAAACATTCAACATGGTGGTCATGGGCGGATTTCTGAAGGTGAAGCCGGTGCTGAAGCTTGAGAATGTTATCAAGGGGCTTAAAAAGTCACTCCCTGAGAGGTATCATAAATTAATCCCTGAAAATGAAAAAGCTCTGCTGAGAGGTGAAGAGATAATCCGGGAACTTCAGAAAGTATAGTTGATAATTTCTTTTTCTCGCACGGGGGTGTCTCAAAAGGCGTTCCTTACCCCCTGACCCCCCAAGGGGGGAATTGTAAGCATCAGCAAATCAATAAGTCCCCCCTGGGGGATTTAGGGGTAAATCCCGAAAGAAGGGCTTTTGAGACACTCTTGTGTAACTTCTTAAATTAACCAACATTATTTTTCGTAGAAATGCATTTCGGTTATATATTTCCAGACTGCCGGGTTTAGGAAATATGACATGTTCTTCCCACGCTTAATGCCATTCCTTATAAAAGTCCCTGAAATATCCATGAAAGGTGCATTTACCCGTTTGACAGTTGCTTTTGCAAGGATCGCATCGAGCATTTCGTTCTTCTTCCTTATCACATCCGGCCGCGGATAAACATAAAGCGGAAAACGGCTTACCAGCTCCTTTGCGTTCTTCCATTTGTGCAGGGTATACAGATTATCTTCCCCCATTACAAGGATGAATCTGTGCTGAGGATACTTTTCAGTGAGGAGAGCCATTGTATCGATAGTGTAGGAGGGAGCAGGCCGGTTAAATTCAATGTCGGAAGGTTTCAGATCGATGTTATCGCCTATTGCAAGTTCAACAAGATAAAGCCTGTGGCGGTCAGGAAGAAGAGTGTTTTTATTTTTTAGCGGATTCTGCGGACTAACGACAAACCAGACCTGATCAAGGCCGTTGAACTCCTTCATATAGCCTGCAATCGCTATATGCCCGATATGTATCGGATTAAATGAACCAAAAAACAATCCAATCTTTGACATTCGGAAACTGTTTTTTACTTGTTGCGGGTTGCTAGTTGCTGGTTGAGTAAACAGTAACAAGTAACCAGTAACCAGCAACTTGAATTATATTGTTAAAAAATTATAAACCAGGTTATAAACCTCGTTCTCAGTCTTTTCCAGATCATCATTTATTACAATATGGTCGAACTGACCGGACAGCTTCATCTCTTCCCGGGCTTTGTCAACCCTTATCGATATATTTTCCTTGCAATCTGTTGCCCTCTTTATCAGCCTTTTTTCGAGTTCACTTACCGATGGCGGCATAATGAAAATTGAGATTGTCTGTTCTTTGTAAATGTTCTTAAGGCTTATCCCGCCACTCGCATCAACATCAAAGAGTACGTGCTGTTTCCTCGAGCAAATCCTTTCGATCTCACTTTTCAGGGTTCCGTAAAACTGGTCCTTATAAACTTCTTCCCATTCTGCAAATTCGCCTTTATTAATCCTCGATTTAAAATCATCTATTGAAATGAAGTAGTAGTCCTTCCCATCAATTTCTTTTCCCCTTGGTTTTCTGGTAGTTGCGGAGATTGAAAACTCAAGACCCAACCCCTTCCTGAGGAGATGATTGACAATTGTTGTCTTTCCGGCCCCCGACGGAGCTGATATTATGACAAGTTTCCCATTCATTATGATCCGGCAGCTGATTTACTATAAAATATTATTTGTTTGCTCCTTGATCTTCTCCAGCTCATCTTTCATCATTACAACCAGCTTCTGGATTGAAGCATCATTGGCTTTTGACCCGATTGTATTGATCTCCCGTCCGATTTCCTGTGTTATAAAACTGAGGATCTTTCCGTTAGGTGAATTGGTGTTTATTGTTTCCAGGAAATATTCACAATGTTTATTCAATCTTACCTTTTCCTCGTTGATGTCATATTTTTCAAGGTAGAAGATAAGCTCCTGCTCAAACCGGTTCTTGTCCACATTTTCTGATCCTGTGTTTTCTTCTAGTATCGAAATGAGTTTTTCCCTCACCTTTGAGATCCTTCCGGGTTCAAATGTTTCTACTGAATTTAGATAGGAGAGAATCTTTGAAACGGATCCTTTCATATCTGATTCGATCGATTTACCTTCCTCTGTGCGGTAAAGATCAAGCACCATGAGAGATTCCAGTATCTGTCCCCTGACAAGTTCCCATTCATCTTCAGGCAGTTCGGGTTTTTCGGTTTTCAGTGCATCCGGAAGCTTCATGATCATAGGAAGGATTTGATCGTCGATGCTTATGCCGAGCTCGCCGGCAATATCCTTCAGCTGGCTAAAGTAATTCTTTATCAACGATCTGTTGAACATTGGAACACCTTCATCTTCCAGGATGTCGAAATAAACCGATAGTTCGATTTTGCCTCTGTCGAGTTTCTGACTTATAAGATTCCTTATTTCAGGTTCTTTCTCCTTGTAAAGCCATGGGAGCTTTGTTATCAGATCAAGCTGTTTGGAATTGAGTGATTTGATTTCAATTGTGATTTTTTTCTGAGGTGTTTCAGCCATGGCTTTTCCATAGCCTGTCATAGATTTTATCATCTGGAATCCGGTTTGTTTGAAGTACTCTTATCCTTTGTGAACCTTCGTGCCTTCCTTTGTGTCCTTCGTGGTTTAAGGAAAAAATGTTAACCGCAAAGGATCACTAAGTTCACCACAAAGGTACTCTAAGGATGTAATCTTGTTAGTTTCTGAAAGTTATAAATTTTCGTCATATTTAACAACTGCCTTCTTTTTCCAGCGGCCTGTTTTGTAGTAACTGAAAGAGAGTATCAGCCCTATCATCCATCCGGCCGGAATTGCCCACCAGATCCCGACAGCTCCAACCTTTCCCGAAAGAAAATACGCCAGGGGGATCCTGATTATCCAAAGTGAAAGGAGGGAGAAAAACATTGGGATAAACGTATCGCCCGCTCCTCTCATTACACCGTTGTAAATAAACATCATTGTAAACAAGAGGTAAAAGATACTTACAATTGTAAGGTACTGGTTACCTATTGTAATCACATCCAGATCCTTTGTGAACAGACGCATGATCAAATGTCCGAAAAACACAACAAACAAGGATGTAACAATTGTTACAATTCCCGACATTTTAACAGTTGATATAAGTCCTGATCTTACCCTGCTTATTTTATTAGCGCCGATATTCTGGCCGACAAATGTTGAAAGAGCCTGTGAAAAGGACATGGCAGGTACAATTGCAACCGAGTCAAGCCGGCTGGCCACGGAATAAGCGGCAATGACATTGGTCCCGAAGGTATTTACAATTCCCATCAGGGCAAGTCCTCCGATTGCCACCAGCATTTGCTGAATACCTGTCGGAAGTCCAATCCGGATGCTCTGACGGAAGATCTCACGGTCAAAATGAAGCCCCCTTATGGCGATCCTGATTAGCTTATGGGTTTTATTGAGCCATATGATCGCAAGGGCGAACGCTAGCCCGTTCGCAATAAGAGTAGCATAGGCTGCCCCTGCAACACCCCATTTAAAGACGCCGACAAACAATATTACCAAAATGATATTTGCTATTGTGGCAATAATAAGAAAATAGAGTGGTGTTTTTGAATCGCCGAGCCCTCTTAGCACTGCGCTGGTCCCGTTATAGCCGAAAAAGATAATGATCCCAGAGAAATAGATCCTCAGGTATTGAGTGGCCTGAGGCATTATCTCTTCAGGCAGAACCAGCAGCCGGAGAAGCGGTTCGGCAAAGATCAGTCCTGCAGCCGTGGCAATACTTCCAGCAACAAAAGAGTAGATATACATTGTGTCAATAGCGCGTTTGACCTTTACCATATCGCCTGCACCAAAATACTGCGAGATTACTATAGTAGTCCCCATCACAATGCCGATTATCAACGATACCATTACGAATATTACCGGGAAGGATGCACCCACAGCTGCCAGTGCTGTTTTCCCGATGTAATTACCGACAACAATGCTGTCAACAACACTGAAGAGCTGCTGAAATATGTTCCCAAGGAGCATTGGAGCAGCAAACTGAAATATCAGTTTTCCTTCGTTGCCTGTGGTAAGATCGCGCATCAAAAAAATTTGACGCCAAAGGAAATCAATTTCGGGTTATTATCAAAACATTGTTCCGGAGGTTGTTGGCATTTAGGTATCCCGGACAGAGCGATTCAATAAAGGCTGCGGTTAATGTGCTACTGGAGTATCTCGAATCTCGCGATTCTACCATGATCCATTTCACCGGAGCCAATGGCAGGGAATACCCTTTATGGTTGAACTCGAAATCGGACATTATGGTGCGTTACTGGCTCAAAAATGATTTAAACGATTCGGTAACAGTCTGGATCGGAAGTCGGGCAAGGAATACAATTGGTTTATACCTCGAGAATAGCGTTATTTTCAGGAGACCAACGAAGCAGGGAAATGATCCTTCAGGCTAACCTTAACTGGTTCACTGACGTCAGGTTAAATACGCACCTGATATTTGATGACGATACGAAGACGCTTGTGTTTGACAGGGATAAAAACCCGGTTACGGGGGGCGACGGGCTTCAAAAAAAGACATGCCCGGGTCCAGTTTAAGGAACTGCTGGGATTCTCGTTTATTTTCAGATTCTAGAAATCTGTTAACCACGGAGTTTCACGGAGTTCACTCGGTGTAACACTGTTATAAATCAGATATTTAACTCTGTGGAACTCTGTGTAACTCTGTTGTTAAGAAATCTATTATTGGTCTTCAGACAAGTGGCTTCTGATAGATTCTGAACCTCTTCACTACCTTGCCGTCGAGCCTTTCGCATTCAGCCCTCATTCTTGAATTATTTTCCAGAATAAGGTGACTGTCGACAATGGTCATATTGTTCTTCTTCGCTGAATTCCACATTTTTACCGCCATCAGGATATCAATCCCCTGACCTCTGAACTCTTTCTTAACTCCTCCGAGCATCAGCATCAGCTTTTTTGACTTTTTCATTTCCTTCAGGATCCTGAACAGTCCGAAAGGAAAGATTTTCCCTTTGGTGGCAATGATCCCTTTGCTTAAATCAGGCAGTGCAATCACAAATCCAATCAGATCGCCTTTTGATCTTACAACCTTGATATATTCGGTATCAATTATTGGCAGGTAACGCTTTGCAAATTCCTCCTTTTCCTTGTCATTAAGCGGAACGAAACCATATATTTCGCTGAATGTCCCGTTCATCAGTTCAAGCACAGGGATTATAAAGGGTTTGATCTCCTTTTTAGAATTGAACTCAATAATCTCAAATTCCCCGTTCCTCGATACCCTTTCATAGGCTTTTGTATAGATTGCCGGAAGCTGATCAGGCATTGGGATGTTGTAGTTTACCAGATCAACTTCTTTTGTATAACCTTCAGATTCAATTATTTTTGGCAGATAAGGGAAATTGGTTGCTGCAGTAAAAAGGTAAGGCAGTTCGAATCCTTCAATCTGGAATCCCTGTGGATCCTTATCTGAAAACCCAAGCGGACCTACGATTTTAACCATTCCCTTCTTACGGGCCCATTCTTCGACCTTTTCCAGCAGAGCATGTGCAACTTCCTTATCGTCAAAGCATTCCATAAAACAGAACCTGCCATTTTTTTCATTCTGGATAGAATTGTAGCGATTATTGACAAGGCCCATGATTCGTCCTACGGCCTCACCACCTTTGTAAGCCAGGTAAAACACTGTATCGGCAAACTGATATGACCTGTTCTTCTTTTTGTTAAACAACAGCTTCTCGTCCATGTAAATTGGAGGAAGCCATTCAGGATGGGTTTTGTGAACTTTTGAGGGGAGGTAAATAAACTCACGCAGTTCTTTTCTGGTGAGTACTTCTTTCACTAGTACTTCGGTCATTAAACTTCCAGATTTCGAGGGACAAGAAACAAAAAAAATAGAAAGGCTGTATAATATGTTCTGATTTTTTTCTCACGCCCAAATTCCCCAGGTGGCCTTTTTTGATTAGCAGAAGGTTACAAAGCCCCATGGAGGCTTGGGGGTTAGAAGATAATGAGATCGAGGATCACAAACAAAGCGAAAAGGATGCTCGCGATCCCATTGGTAGTCTGGAACGCCAGAGTTACCCTTCTGAGATCATCGGGTTTCACGATCACATGCTGATAGATAAGCAAACCAGTGAATACGGCTGCCCCGGTCCAGTAGAGGATATGACCATCTCCCGCCAGCCCGGCTGTTACCACCAGTATAAAAGTGATAATGTGCAGGATTGCGGAAACAAATAGAGCCTTTTTTTTGCCGGCAGCCGAGGGTAGGGAATGTAGATTATTCTTTTTATCAAATTCCTCATCTTCAAGGGCATAAATAATATCGAATCCGCTCGACCAGGTAAGTACTATAAAAGAATAAATAACCGGCAGGATGCTGAACCTCCCTGTCACAGAAATATATGCACCTACAGGGGCAAGGCTGAGTCCCAGTCCAAGAATAAAATGGCATAAATAAGTTATTCTTTTTGTCAGGCTGTAACCCAGTATAATTAACAGGGCAACAGGTGAAAGGATCAGAGTGAGCCTGTTAATGAACCCCGTTGTTATTATAAAAAGCGATGCATTAAATATAACAAAAACAGCAGCCGATTTCGGGGCAACTTTTCCGGAAGGGATCTCCCTTTCACTTGTCCTTGGGTTCAACGAGTCGTATTTTCTGTCTGCCAAACGGTTGAATCCCATTGCGGCATTTCTGGCAAAAATCATGCAGAGGATCACAAGCAGGAGCAGCCTTATGCTGAAGCTATTTCCAGCTTCGGAGACCGCAAGTGCAAACCCGATCATGGCAAAAGGCATTGCAAATACCGTATGAATGAATTTAACAAGCGAGAAATAATCAGCTGCGGTTTTTGTTATGCTGCCCATAGATAATTTTATCTAATGCGTGCTCCAAGTTCAGTCTCGAAAGCCTTTACCAGGCTTTTCATAATATTATCTATAGTTTTGTCAGTAAGCGTCTTAAGATCATCCCTCAGGATGAAGCTTACTGCGTATGACTTTTTGTTTTTACCCAGGCTCTCACTTTCGTAGACGTCGAAGAGTCCAACCTCCTGAAGCAGATTCTTCTCAGTTTTGAAAGCGATTTCCCTTATTTGCGAGAACTTGTATTCCTTGTCGAGAAGTATAGCGAGATCACGCCTTGCCGACGGGTACTTTGGCAACTCCTGGAATGAAATGAAGTTATTACTGATAATTTTCAATACATAGTCCCATTCAATGTGGCTGTAGTAGACTTCCTGGTTTATGTCAAATTGTTCAAGATAGCTTTTTGAAATTTTACCTGCCTCTGCAACAAGCTTATTGTTAAATGTATAGGTAATAGATTCTGTAAAATACTTTTTTATGCTTTCCCCGTTTGCCATCAATCGGAGTTTTATTCCTAATCTTGTAAAGATCATTTCGGTCGCCGATTTTATATGGAAAAAGTCAGTCGGATTGGTTTTGCTGTTCCAGCTTTCCTTACTTGTCCTTCCTGAAATGAACAGATCAAGTGATATCTTTTCATTGAAGTCATCAACTAACGGCACCTGCCTGGTGGAATTCATTCTGAAATAGCAGTTCCCGAACTCATATAATTTTAGATCGGTGTTCTGGCGGTTGATATTCCAGAGAACTGAATTCAACCCTCCGTAAAGAAGCGATTGCCTCATGGCATTAAGGTCCGAACTTAAAGGATTTGCTAGCCTAACCAGGTGGTCGGCATTAAAGTCGTTGCTTTGTTCGTACCAAGTTGCCGGATTAAGCGAATTACACATAATTTCCGAGAAGCCATTTGAAGACAAAAGGTCGGATACTCTGTTTACGACAAGTTCTTTATCAGGTTTTTCCGTATAGGTAAGGGTGGAATTTACATGGCTGTTTATTTCCACATTGTTATAACCATAAATCCTGAGGATCTCCTCAATCACATCCGCTTCCTGTTTCACATCAACCCTGTAGGCCGGCACTTCCAGTGAAAGGACATCACCTTCTTCTTTAAGAATAACAATATCAAGCAACACAAGTATCCTCCGCACTGTATCTTTCCCAATCTTTTTCCCAATAAGCCTTTCGATGTTCCTGTAGCTGACCTCAACCCTGGCATTTTGGATCTTTTCAGGGTAAACATCAATCACGTCCGATGAGATCTGACCGCCAGTCAGCTCCTTCATAAGCAGCGCTGCCCTTTTGAGTGCCCAGACAGTAATGTTCGGATCGGTTCCCCTTTCAAACCGGAACGATGCATCTGTCTGTAAACCATGCCTTTTAGAGGTCTTTCGGATCGAAACAGGATTAAAATGAGCGCTTTCAAGAAATATATTCTTTGTTGAAGATATCACACCTGATTTTATCCCCCCGAAAACTCCAGCGATGCACATGCCCTCTTCGCTGTTGCAAATCATGAGGTCGCGTGCCGAGAGTTCTCGCTCGGTTTCGTCGAGAGTTACGAATCTTGTCTTTTCAGGAAGGTTCTTTATGATCACCCTTTTACCGGTGATCTTGTCGGCATCGAATGCGTGAAGCGGCTGGCCTATTTCGTGCTGCACAAAATTGGTTATGTCGACAACATTACTGATCGGATTAAGACCTATTGCCCGAAGCCGGTTTTTAAGCCATTCAGGAGATTCTGCAATAGTTACGTTGCTTATCGTAATTCCGGTATACCTTGGACAATCGGTCGTGTTTTCAACTATTACCTCATACCTTCTGCTATTACTGTCAGGTTTAAAATCTGATACCGAAGGCATTATGGCTTTATGGTCAATTCCCATATTCAGGTTAAGGTAAGCAGCAAGATCCCGGGCTACCCCAAAGTGGGAACCGCTGTCAATCCTGTTTGGTGTAAGACCGATCTCATACACAGTATCCTTTACAACCCTGAAGTACTCACTGGCCGGGGTACCCGGTTTTGCATCCGGATCAAGGACCAGGATCCCTTCATGTCCTGTTCCAAGCCCCAGTTCATCCTCTGCACAGATCATCCCTTCGGAAAATTCACCCCTTATTTTTGATTTCGTTATTTCAATGCTCTGATCACCTTTGGAAACAACGGTCCCTACCGTGGCAACAGGCACCTTCTGGCCGGCAGCAACATTAGGTGCTCCGCAAACAATACGGAGGGGTTCGGAAGAACCGATATTCACTGTAGTTACAAATAGCTTATCGGCGTTCGGATGTCTTTTGCAGGTCAATACTTCTCCTATAACGACTCCCTTTAGACCACCTTTCAATGATTCCCATTCTTCCATGCTTTCAACTTCAAGTCCGATGCCTGTAAGTATCTCTCCCAGCTTATGGGGATCCAGGTCAATTTTAAGGTAATCTTTAACCCAGTTATAAGAAATTTTCATGATGGTTGGTTAAACGAATTATCAAAACTGCAAAAGTAAACATTTTAATTCACCGAAAGGGTATTTCTCTATCTTTGTAACTTAAACACTTTTATACATGGTTCTTGAGCAAGACGACAGGCTTATACTGATCACAAACGATGACGGATTGTATGCAAACGGGCTGAAGACCCTTATTGAAGTGATGGAAGAGTTCGGGAAGGTAATACTGGTCTCAACTATTGAAAGCATGTCGGGAATGTCGCAGGCTCTGACTGTTAAAACTCCCCTCAGGGTCAAGCTGCTTGAAGAAAATGAAAAGCGAAGGATCTATACCTGCAACGGGACTCCAACCGATGGTATTAAACTGGCTGTTAATCAGTTGGTCGACAGGAAACCCGACTGGGTTGTATCAGGGATTAACCACGGCGCCAATGCTTCAGTGAGCGTTCTTTATTCTGGAACCATGGCAGCTGCGATTGAGGGCTGTCTTTATGGCATCAACTCTGTAGGTTTTTCCCTTAATGACTTTTCACGAACAGCTGATTTCTCAGTCTGTAAAAAATATATCAGGATTGTAATGCAAAAACTGGCTGCAGAGTCTCTTCCTCCTGGCGTCTGCCTGAATGTAAATGTTCCGGCACTGCCCGAGGATAAGATCAAAGGCATTCTGATCTGTCGCCAGGCCAGGGGAAACTGGAAGGAGGAATTTGAAAAGAGAAAGGATCCCATGGGAAGAACATATTACTGGCTTACCGGCATGTTCCAGAATCAGGAGCCCGATGCCATCGATACTGATGAGTGGGCATTGAATAACGGATATGTTTCGGTGGTTCCGGTTTCAGTCGATATGACAGCCCACTGGTATAAGGATAAACTAAAGGAACGGTTCTGTTAATGACACGAACCGAAAAATACGATAAGATATCACTGGGCGCCGTTTCAGGCTTTCTGTTGCCAATTTTGATCGGTCTCGCGGTTTTTCTTTTTTCAACTGCTAACCAGAGTCTTACAGAATATATCCATAGGATAATAAACGCTGATATCCTTACTCATGCTATTTCTCTTTGTGTTTTTCCGAATATAGTCATATTTCTCATATTCAACCGTTTAGACATGCTGAAAGCTACCAGGGGTGTTTTAGGCATCACGTTTTTCTGGGCAATACTGGTGTTTGTTGTAAAGATCCTGATATGAAGTATTTTATTATTGCCGGCGAACAATCCGGTGATCTGCACGGATCAAATCTCGTAAAGGAGCTTAATAAAAATGACGTTTATGCTGAGATAAGATGCTGGGGAGGTGATCTTATGGAATCTGCAGGAGCCACGCTTCTCAAGCATTATAAGGACACAGCCTTTATGGGCTTTGTGGTAGTTCTGAAAAACCTCGGTGCAATAAAAAGAAATCTGTCACTTTGCAAACAGCATATAAGTGAATTCAAACCTGATGTTGTGATCCTTATTGATTATCCTGGATTTAATTTCAGGATTGCGGAGTTTGCAAAAAAATCAGGATTCAGGGTCTTCTATTATATCTCACCAAAGCTCTGGGCCTGGAAGGAAGGAAGGGTCGAAAGAGTCAGAAAGAATGTTGACAGGATGTATATTATTTTTCCGTTCGAGGTTGAATTTTACAGGAAACATAATATCGAAGTTGAATATCATGGCAATCCGCTCATGGATGAGATTGAAAACAGGAGCATTGCTTTCGCCGGAGGAGCGGATATCAGGAGATCGCTTGGACTTTCGGAAAAGCCTGTTATTGCATTCCTTTCCGGCAGCAGGAGTCATGAGGTGGAACAGATACTTCCCAGGATGATTAAAGCAACAGATCATTTCCCGGAATATCAGTTTGTTGTCACCGGTGTAAGGAATCTCCCAGATGATCTTTATAACAGGATCATTGGCAATAAGCCTGTAAAGGTTGTAAAAGAAAAAACATATGAGATTCTGCATATTTCCACTGCTGCTCTTGTTACCTCCGGCACTGCG
This sequence comes from uncultured Bacteroidales bacterium, assembly GCA_963732115.1. Lineage (GTDB taxonomy): Bacteria > Bacteroidota > Bacteroidia > Bacteroidales > VadinHA17 > LD21. The sequence continues at coordinate 121,487 of CAVSYN010000024.1, read as the reverse complement.
ACTCTTGAAACAGCTTTGTTTAATGTTCCTCAGGTAGTCTGTTTCAGAGGCGACTTCTTTTCGATGATCATTGGCTGGATTGTAATTAAGGTGAAGTTCATTTCGCTTGTCAATCTAATTGCTGGTTACGAAGCAGTCAGGGAATTGATCCAATACTCACTCACTGAGAAAAACCTGGCTTCAGAACTGAAGTCCATCCTGCCAGGTGGTTCAAAACGTGAAAAGATGCTGGATGACTACAGGAAAGTTAAAGAGATTCTGGGACCATCGGGGGCTTCAGGCAGAATCGCAAAGGATATGGTAAGGGAGCTGGAGAGCAGAAAAAGGTGAGCAAGACAAAAGGCGACAGGCTGCAGGCGAAAGGAAAAAGGTTCAATGGCTCAAAGGCGCATTAATAGGATTCCCCCTTTGAAGGGGGGCCGAGCGTTAAAAATTTGCCCGGTGGGCAAATTTAGCGAAGGAGCCAGTTTGCAGGGGAGATTTTGTGGTGGAGAAGGGGGATGTTAATAAATATATGTCAGTGAAGTAGATTCTTTTACAAATTATTCTTATCCTACTTTCCATAGCCTCCTCCGGACAGGTACGGATCCGCCTCTTCGCCGACAAGTATTCAGGATCTGCAATGTTCACAGCCACTCAGGGGAAATACAAACTGGATGCTTACGATGGAAAGTCGATAATCCTTACAAAAGATGATCCTGCGGTCTTTGCGTTAATCGATGGGAAGATTGCTGTAAAAACAGCACAATCAGCAGGTTTCCTGTGTGATTCATTAATTGTGGAAGGACTGACAGGTAAAGACAATTTTTCTCTGAGGGTAAATGGCGGATTGGGAATGCAGCAACAATACAGCGGTGATCTTCAGTGCATATCAGATCTTGGCATTATTATTTTCATAAATATCTGTGAAATTGAAGACTATATTTCCGGTGTGGTCAGGGCTGAAGGAGGCATCAGCAATTTAGAATACCTTAAATCCCAGGCTGTTCTGGCAAGAACGTATGTGTACAGGAATTATGACAGGCATCTTATTGACAGATACAATTTATGCGATAATACACATTGTCAGGCGTTTAATGGCATCACCACGGATTCGCTGGTCATCAGGGCAGCAAGTGAAACCAAAGGACTGGTGGTGGTTGATAGGGACAGTATACTCATTATTGCACCATTTCACTCAAACTGCGGAGGGGAGACTTCTCCCGCAGACGGGGTCTGGCTTTCGGGGCATCCATATATAAAGAAGGTTATTGATCCGTTTTGTACCGGTTCACGAAATGCAGTCTGGCGCAAGACCTTACCGGTTTCAGAATGGCAGGCTTACCTAAGAAATGCCGGTTTCACTCCGGGAGCAGGAGATCCGGTAAACTATAATTTTTCGCAAATTACAAGACTTATCGACTACAGAATAGGTTCTTTCCTGTTGCCGTTCAGGCAGATAAGGAGTGATCTGAATCTCCGGTCATCTTTTTTTTCAGTTTTCACCGAAGGTGATTCAATTATTCTGAAAGGCAGAGGATATGGACATGGCGTGGGCCTTTGCCAGGAGGGGGCTATGGGAATGGCTTCTAAGGGTTTCAAATTTAAAGAGATAATAGAGTTCTATTTTTCAGGTGTTATCATAACAGACATTGGAAATATTAAAAAAGTAATTAACAATTTATAACGAAACATTCATGGGAACATGGGTTTACGTATTTTTGATGGTTAATTAATTTTATGTTTGCAATTTTTAAAAAAGAGATAAAAGGATTTTTCAGCAGTCTGACCGGATTGATAGTAATTATCGTTTTCCTGCTGATCAATTCTCTTTTCATGTGGGTCTTCCCAGGTGAATGGAATGTCCTGGACAGCGGCTATGCCGGACTGGACACCCTGTTCTTCCTGTCTCCCTGGGTATTCCTCTTCCTTGTCCCTGCCGTAACAATGAAAATGATAGCTGATGAGAAGCGGCTTGGAACTATTGAACTTATCTACTCAAAACCTCTGACTGAAAGTAATATAGTATATGGAAAATATTTTGCATCAGTCGTTCTGGTCCTCCTTGCGCTGATCCCGGCCGTGGTCTTTTATTTTTCAATATACAAACTTGGTTCTCCACCCGGAAATATCGACAGGGGAGCTACACTGGGCGCGTTTATCGGATTGTTCTTTCTAGCTGCCGTCTACGCATCAGCAGGTTTATTTGCTTCTTCACTAACAGATAATCAGGTAATTGCGTTTATTATCGCAGTACTGATCTCGTTCTTCCTCTTCATGGGATTTGATTCATTTGCCTATCTGCCCGGACTTAAGAAAATCGACGAATTCGTTATCAGACTCGGGATAAATGAACATTACAAATCGATGAGCAGAGGAGTGCTAGATTTCAGAGATATAATTTATTTTATTGCGATTGTTGTGATCTTCAACGAGGCAACCAGGCTTGTTCTGCTTTCACGCAAATGGAGGAAAAAGAGCTGACTATGGCTGAAAATTCAAACACAAAGAATATTAAGCTCCGCAGCCTGTTTCAGTTCGTTGCAATTGTCTTCCTTGTAATGATTGGCTCAATAGCAGGCTCGTTGCTGAGGATAAGGCTTGACCTCACTGAAGATAAAAGATACACTCTTTCTGAGCCAACACGGAAAGTATTGTCCGGAGTAAAGAGCGACATTTTTGTCCAGATATATCTGGATGGTGAAATGCCCATCCCGTTTAAGCGGCTTAAACGGTCAGTCAGGGAGATGCTGGATGAATTCAGGATTGCATCAGGACGTAAGGTGGACTATTCCTTTATCAATCCTTCTGCAGGAGATAATGCAAAACAAAGAGAGGCTCAGTATGAGTCGCTAATTTCAAAAGGACTTAATCCTTTCAAAATATATGCAGGAGATGCTGAAGGGGGATCGAGTCAAAAAATAATTTTCCCGGGGATGATTGTGAATTACAATGGCATTGAAGTTCCTGTCAATTTCCTGAAAAATAACCAGTCCGTTTCGGCTGAGGAAAACCTGCTTCATTCCACAGAAGGCCTGGAATATGAAATGATACAGACTATTGCGACATTAAGTTCTGATACCATTTACAGGGTTGCATTTATTGAGGGGCACGATGAACTTCCTGAAATTGAAGTAGCGGATATAACGATGAACCTCGCAAAATTCTTTACAATTGACAGGGGCGCAATCAACGGAACCCCGGGGATCCTTGACAAATATGCCGCTGTAATCATAGCAAGTCCTGAAAAGGAGTTCACAGAAAATGACAAGTTTGTTCTGGATCAGTATATTATGAACGGGGGCAAGGTTATCTGGCTAATCGATGTGGTGAAGGTAAATTCAGACAGCCTTGTTTATGGGGAAACAGTTGCACTTTACCGGCCACTTAATATTGAGGACCAGCTTTTCAGGTATGGCGCAAGGATCAATCCTGTAGTGATCCAGGACCTTGATTGCATGATTATCAGGCTTGCACTGATGAGTGGTGGGGCCCGCCAGCAGTTTGTCCCGGCACCATGGTTCTATTTTCCCAAACTAACTCCTTCACAAAACCATCCCGTGACCCGGAACCTCAATAAAGTGAAGGGGGAATTCGCCAGCTCTGTTGACACTGTCGGATTGGACAAAAACATCAGAAAAACGGTTCTTCTTGCAACTTCTGCCTATTCCCGTGCCCTCTCTCCTCCGCTGGTGATAAGCCTTAAGGAAGCCGAAACCACACCCGATGAAAGGGAATTCAATAAATCACATTTACCGGTTGCGCTTCTTCTGGAGGGCAGGTTTCCGTCTGCATTCAGGAACAGGATTACTGATAATCTTATTAAGAACCAGAGCTTTAAGGTAAAAACTGAAAGCAGCCAGACAAAAATGATAGTTATTGCTGATGGCGATATAATCAGGAATGAGGTCAGGAGGGTTGGTACTACTGAAACCCCGTTAACCCTGGGCCAGGACAGGTATACAAGTGAAATTTACGGGAACAGGGATTTTCTCGTCAACTGCCTGAACTATCTTGTCGACAACAACGGCATCATGGAGCTGAGGTCCAGGGAACTGAAACTGAGGCTTCTCGACACAGCAAAGATCAAAAAGGAGCGGCTCAGGTGGCAGGTCATCAACATAGTTGGTCCTGTTCTGATAGTAATATTGGCAGTAACCATCTACCGGTATTTAAGGAAAAGGAAATACACAAAAAGCTGAAAATGCCGAAGAAGATCCTGAAATACATAATGGCCGCTGTTCCTATTATAATCCTTATCGTTTATTTTGTTAATGAAAGATCACCGTTCGGTGGAAGCAACAGTTCATTTGCTTCCAAACCGAAAAAGGAGATCACTAAAGTCGAATTTAGAGGTGGCCCAACTGATCTTGTTCTCGAAAAGAAAGGGGAAGAATGGATTGTAAACAAGAAGTATGAGACAAGGAAAAGCAGCGTCCAGTTTATACTAAAGATACTCACTGAAATGCAGATCAAATCGCCGGTAACCACTGATCTGTTTAATTCGGAAATTACCCGAAAAGGTATCAATCCTATTAGAGTCAGGGTATTTGAGCGCAGAAAAGTAATCAGGTCATTTTTAGTGTATAAGACACTTTCGAACACTTATGGGAACATAATGAAGATGAGCGAAGGATCGAAACCTTTTATTGTTTGTGTTCCGGGACATGAAACCGAAATCGGCTCCGCTTTCACTGTCAATGAATTATTCTGGAGACCCTATACCGTATTTAATCTTCTTCCATCCGATATTATATCGGTCCGCCTTGAAAATTTATCTGATACGGGATCTTCATTTATGATCAGGAATGAAAACCGCAGGTTCATTCTTTATGGTTTGAAAAAAAGGCTTACCGGCTGGGATACTTCGCGTACAATACGTTATTTATCCTATTTTACGCATGTTCCATTGGAATCGTGGGCCCTTGATGTTCCGGCCGGCGAAAAGGAAAAGATAAAAGAGGAGGTCCCTCTGTACAAAATCTCAGTTGAAAAGACCAGTGGTGAAAAAATAATACTGGACCTCTGGGAACGCACGATTGATGAAAATGGCCTTAAGAAAAAGGACACTGACAGGTTGTGGGGAAAAACAAATGCGATGGATGAAATATTTATTATGAGGTATCTCGACATTGATCCGGTACTTAAAAAGCGGTCATATTTCTTCCCTGACTAAATATTTTGTTTGAGTTTAACAGTTTTTTTTGTAATATTGATACTCCGGAATTACGGATGAATAACGGTTTTATTCTAAGTTACTGGTAAGTGGTTGCTTGTTGCTGGTTGTTAAAAAATGAGTTGTTATTGTTTGTAAATTTTTGATTATTTGGCTTCAGAAAGAGATATTTTTCTGTTTATCAGTAACCAACAAGGAACCAGAAACAAGTAACCAGCAACTTGAACTATCAATAAAGTAATTTAAAATCAAATATAAGATGAAATTCGTTGTATCCAGCACAGAACTCCTTAGCCATTTACAGGCAATTAGCAGGGTAATCAGCTCGAAGAATACTCTTCCAATCCTTGATAATTTTCTTTTTAACCTTTCCGGAAATGATCTCGAAATAACGGCATCCGATCTGGAATCGACACTTATTACCAGGATGAAGCTTGAAAATGCCACCGGCGACGGAACTATTGCACTTCCTGCAAGGATTCTGCTCGATACGCTAAAGGAATTTTCGGTCCAGCCGCTTGCATTTGATATAAATCCTGATACACTGGCAGTTGTTATCAGTTCCGAAAATGGTAAATTCAATGTTGTTGGTCAGAACGGTATCGATTTTCCGGCTCTTCCTTCAATTAAAAAAGATAAGAAATTCACTTTTAATATTGAAGCCGACATTGTTCTTGCCGGGATAATCAAAACCCTGTTCGCCACAGCCGACGATGAACTTCGTCCCGTGATGGGCGGCATTTTCGTTGAAGCTGCCACCGATAAGATCACGTTTGTTGCCTCCGATGCACACAAACTAGTAAGATATCAAAGATCAGACGCTCATGCGGACGATCATGCTTCGTTCATCCTTCCAAAAAAACCGGCTTCGTTGCTTAAAAATATCCTTCCCAGGGAAGAGGGACCTGTTACTGTTGAGTTTGATGATAAAAACGCTTTCTTTATTCTTAATGACTATAAAGTGGTATGCAGGCTTGTTGAAGGTAATTATCCTAATTACATTTCGGTAATTCCGAAAAATAACCCGAGGAAAGTAACTATCGACAGGGTAGAGTTTTACAACACCTTAAAGAGGGTTTCGGTGTTTTCAAATCAGGCCAGCAACCTTGTGAAGCTTCAGCTTAAGGGTAATCAGATGACGGTTTCAGCCCAGGACATCGATTTTTCAATTTCTGCTTATGAGAAGATCAAGTGCCTCTACGAGGGTGATGACATGGAGATAGGATTTAAATCAGTCTTCCTGCTTGAGATACTAGCTAACATTGCGTCACAGGATGTTATGATAGAGCTGGCTGACCCTACCCGGGCAGGCCTGTTCCTTCCTGCTGAAGCTGATGATGAGAAGGAAGATCTGCTCATGCTCCTTATGCCCATGATGATAAACGCCTGATAATTGGAACTTAACCTCCGACGTCCAATAGCTTTTATCGATCTCGAAACAACAGGAATAAATGTTTCGACCGATCGTATTGTTGAGATTTCCGCATTGAAAATAAATCCCGGCGGCAAAGAAGAATGGATGAGCACCAAGGTCAATCCTGAAATGCCCATTCCACCTAAATCAACTGCGATTCATGGGATCAAAGATGCAGATGTTGCCGATGCACCCACGTTTAAGGAAATAGCCAAAAATCTTGCTGCATTTCTTGAAGGCTGCGACCTTGCTGGTTACAATGCAGTTAAATTTGACATACCTGTTCTGGCAGAGGAGTTTTTGAGGGTCAATTTTGATTTTAGTTTCAGGAAGAGGAAATATATTGATGTCCAGGTCATCTTTTATAAGAAAGAACAGCGGACACTGGCAGCAGCTTATCTGTTCTACTGCAAAAAGAATCTTGAAAATGCCCATAGCTCAAAAGCTGATGTGGAGGCCACATTTGAAGTACTGAAAGCTCAGCTCGACAGGTACCGGGATCTTGAAAACAACGTCGATAAGCTGGCCGATTACAGTTCGTTTAATAACCTCGTCGATTTTGCAGGTCGGATAATCATGGACGAAAACGGGGTCGAGATCTTTAATTTCGGCAAGCATAAAGGAAAATCAGTCGAAGCAGTCTTTAAGGAAGAGCCGTCGTATTATGCATGGATGATGAATGGCGACTTTCCGCTTTATACCAAGAAGATCCTTACCGAAATAAAGCTCAGATCGTTCGGGAAAGTACAATAGAAAAATGAAGATCATCTGTATCGGACTTAATTACCGGAAACATGCAATTGAGATGGGACGTCCTTTCCCATCTGAACCGGTCGTGTTCCTCAAACCCGATTCTTCAATTCTAAAAAACAACAAGCCATTTTTTCTCCCTGATTTTTCATCTGAGCTGCATTATGAAGTGGAGGTTGTGGTAAAAATTTGCAGGCTCGGAAAGGGAATAACGCAGAAGTTTGCCGCAAGATATTATGACGAGGTAACCCTTGGCATTGACATCACAGCCCGTGACCTTCAGCGCAGGTTTTCAAAAGCCGGTCTTCCCTGGGAACTTTCAAAAAGCTTTGACGGATCAGCGCCGATAGGGAAATTCTTGCCTGTATCTTCATTCAAAGACATCAGCAACATCGGCTTCCGGCTGGATATCAATGATGAGACAGTCCAGAAGAGCAATACCTCTGATATGATCTTCGGAATTAACGAAATAGTATCCTTTGTCTCCCGGTTCTTTACTCTCAAGACAGGTGATCTTATTTTTACCGGAACACCTCCGGGAGTTGGTCCGCTTAACAGGGACGATCATCTTGTTGCTTACCTCGGTGATAAGCAGGTACTTGATTTTGTGATAAGATAGGATACCTATCCCCAACCACTTAGTTGAACTCATCCCCCAAGCTGGGGCAAGGAGTGATTTTAATTTATAGTCTTTTAACAAATTAATTTAGCCATCCGATTAAGTATTTTCTTAACTTAACAAACTAAATAAGACCAGTTAACAACCTAAACGAACATACAGATGAAAGAAAAAAACAAGGTGTCACGAAGGAGCTTCATTCAGAAGTCAGCTGGCGCTGCAGCACTTCTGACAATGCCAACAATCATCCCTGCAAGCGCTTTTGGTGCCAACGACAAGATCCGTTTGGCAGTTCTTGGTGTAAATGGTCGCGGAACTGCACATATTGAAGGATTTATGAACCTTCCTGACGTTGAGGTTGCATGCCTCTGCGACCCCGATCTGGTTGTGCTTGCCAAGCGGGCGGGTGAATTCGAAAAGAAATATGGTAAAAAGGTAATTCAGCAACAGGATCTCAGAAAAGTCTATGAGGATAAATCAATTGACGCTGTGAGCATTGCAACACCGAACCACTGGCACGCTCTTGCTACTATCTGGGCCTGCCAGGCAGGCAAGGATGTTTATGTAGAAAAGCCGGGGTCGCATAATGTTGTTGAAGGAAGAAGGATGGTTGAGGCAGCTGCAAAATACGACAGGATTGTTCAGCATGGTGTTCAGCTTCGGAGCTCTGTGGCAGTTCAGGAGGCAATAAAACATCTGCGCGACGGTCTTATTGGTAACGTCTATATGGCAAGAGGACTTGTTTTCAGGTGGAGGGACGACATCGGCGACAAAGGTACGGAACCGATTCCGGAAGGTTTGGATTATGATCTGTGGACAGGCCCGGCAGCAAAACAGCCCTTCTCAAGGAATATTGTTCACTATAACTGGCACTGGACATGGAACTATGGAAACGGTGATGTTGGTAATCAGGGAGTTCATGAGACCGATCTCTGCATGTGGGGACTGAATGTCGGACTGCCGGAACAGATCACTGCGGCCGGAGGAAAATTTCTGTTCAATGATGCCAAAATTACCCCTGAAGTTCTCTCCTCCACATACTATTATCCAAAGGAGAAAAAGATAATCGAGTTTGAAGTGCGCCCATGGATAACAAATGAGGAAAACGGTGTTGGTGTAGGAAATATTTTCTACGGAAGCGAAGGCTACCTTGTTGTAAACGGGTATGATACATATGAATCGTTCCTTGGAAAAGATAAAAAACCCGGTCCGAAACGGAAGGAGGGAGGTGACCATTTCCTAAACTTCATTCAGGCTGTCAGGGCACATAACAAGTCAATCCTGAACGCTCCGGTTGAGACTGCACATCTTTCATCAGGACTGGCACACCTCGGCAACATTGCTTATCGTACAGGACGTACGCTGAAGTTTGATCCATTGGCAGAGAAATTTATTAACGACGATGAGGCCAATGTCCTGCTTACACGTCCTCCGCGTGCACCATACGTTGTGCCTGATAAAGTTTAGTTGAACCAGTAGGACAGTTTGAATACCAGCCCCCGGTTTTTAACCCGAAAGCCGTCCTGACCGGTATTCCCATTATAAGAGCCAAACATATCCGAGCAAAGGAATTCTGGGTATACACTATGAAAAGATCTGATACCGGAGCGAACCTCCACTGGAATCGAAAATTGAGGTTCAGTTATCGATCTGGTTATTATACTGAATGAAACTTGTGAAAAACAGTTTATCGGTAAAAGTAAAGTCGAATCGTGGTCCCACAGAAGAAGCTTTGCACTTTTATGGTGATGGCAGTGAAATATCATAGTAGGTCGTTGACAGAGCAATGCTTCCATAAGGTTGGACGCGGTAATTAAGATCACCACTCAGGGTCAGCCGTTCCCGTTATAGTAACCTCCGTACCTGGTTGTAAGAACAACATTAAACATTTTGCGGTTATCTGAAGTATACGTAGCCCCAACCTCTTTCCAGTTGAAATCATCACCGCTGGCCAGTTGCAAACCATCGGTATTGGTAGGATCAAAAGGAGCCTGAAGCTTGATATATGTTCTCCCTGACGTCGGCTGAAAATGAACTTTTGTTCATCCATTCGATACTATACGATAATTGTGTTTCCCTGTCCGTAAGTGAATAGGATGAGTATGGATCCATATAAGTATTCAATTTCACCGCAGGTCCATGACTTACTATCTTGCTGTTCTTTGGAAAGAACTTATACTGCAGGGAACGATTCAGCTGATAATACCCTTTTCTCCTTACATATCCTGTTTCTGCAATTTAACCCGATCCGGTAAGGCCCTGGTTAAGGATTGCCGTCAGATACTGTGATGAATATGTAATATTGGTTGCCATTGCAGCATCTTTAATGTTCATATTTTCCGCAAGATTCTGATGATAGTAAACCTTGCCGTTCCATCGATTATCAGGGCTTGATAGATTATATTCAAGACCGGCAATCCTGTTATAAGGATTTCCGGTATATGTTTCATCATTTTTGGTATTTAATACCTGCTTATTTATTATAAATGCTGAAATACTTGATCTGCTGAATATAAGCCGTTGGAGGACAGTCACCAGATAGTTGGCTGCATTGATTTCGTTCTTATTACCGGTTTGCATATCCATAACCCCGATCCTCCATCTGTTCCCGATATTTCCGCTCAGACGTGCTCCGGCAATTACCGGATTATCAAGTCCAATCCTTCTTGAAAAGAAAGGCCTTACAATTTCACTGCCAAGGCTTGCAAAAAGGTCGCTGTTCTCAAGGAAAAACTGTCGTTTTTCCGGGAAGAAAAGTTCAAACCTGTCGAGGTTTGTCTGCTGTTTATCAACCTCAACCTGAGAATAGTCGGGATTAATCGTAAGATCCAGGTTCATCGATGTCGACAGGATCATCTTGGCATCGAAACCTGCATTTCCACTCCAGTGGGTCTTTTCAGCCGCCTCGTAATCCTTTGTTGCCTTTGCTGTAACATAAGGTATAAGTGAAAAACGCAGGCCTGCCTTCTCCATAGGTTTATCCCATACCAATGTTCCCACAAAGGGAAGAGAGCAATGCGGAAATTGCCGCGGCATGGGTGCCCAGGCTGATTTCTCATTGTTCTTAAGGTCAAGCCGGCCAAAATTAATGCCCCACTCCTTATCTCCCTCAAAGTAACGAATACTCCGGAAAGGGATACTGAACTCAGAGACCCAGCGGTTATCATAGCTTTTGACAGCTGATCTCCACTTTATGTCCCAGCTGTAATCAACTTTAGTAGCGTCATACTGAAGACCTTCAGTCTGTGCATTAGCTGCCGAGATGCCAAATGCGAATCCGTTTGTCTGGTCATTGTAGGTATTAAGAAAAAGCATGAAGTTATCATTCTTCATGAAGGTGTAATCCCTGCGCAGCGATTCAACAGGTCTTTTTCCGGGGGTTGGATCATAGCATATGATTCCAACATATAAATTTGATTTATCATAAGTGAGCATTACATCAGTCTGAGCCTTTGCGTAGCCTGTATCGGTAGGTGTGACGCGCTGGAATTTCTGTGTGCGTTCGGCTGTTTTCCATTGTTCTTCATCAAGTATGCCGTCAACATTTATCGGCTTGTCTGTCTGAACAATATGAATGCGGTATTTATCGCGGTTAATACCTCTGGGCTGACTGAAGATCAAGTTGCTGCAGCAAAAGAGAAAAACCACGGTAAGGGTTAGGGAAGGCCTGAACATCATTTCCAAAAATTTTGGTGAAGATAGAAAATTGCGTTTGTGAATTTAATATTCTATTTTTATGGAGGCGGAGAAAAGGGAAATAGATAGTTCCCTGGAATTTGTGGACTAAAGTCCGTATCTAACTTGTTTTCAATGACCACGGCCTTAGGGCCGTGGTTAATCAAACTCCACCAAATGGGCTTTAGCCCTAATTATTCTTGTTTAATTATTTCATTGTATTTTTAGATTATATGAACATTCAGATTTCTACCGATGCAGGAGAACTTGGGAATCAATGGCTGCAGTGTTCATTTCAGCTAAACTGAATGAGATACTCAGCATACAGGGAGAAGCAAGAATAGCTGTTTCGACAGGAAATTCACAGTTTGAGATGTTTGAGGCTCTCCTGAAAGAAAAAATTGACTGGCCGAAAGTTGAAGTCTTCCATCTCGATGAGTACATAGGTTTACCGGTTACACATAAGGCAAGCTTCAGGAAATATCTGAAGGAAAGGTTTATAAACCATATCACCCTCAAGAAATTCCACGGTGTGGATGTTGAGGGAGAAATTGCAGGACCATATCCGGCAATTAACTACTGAGATCAGGAGGAAGCCGGTGGATCTTGGATTGATCGGCATCGGAGTCAACGGCCACATTGCATTTAATGATCCACCTGCGGATTTTGAAACCCGTGATGCCTATATCGTTGTAAATCTTGATGACGAGTGCAAGATGCAGCAGGTAAGCGAAGGATGGTTCGAAACAATAAATGATGTTCCGGACCAGGCAGTTTCGATGAGTGTCTGGCAGATTTTACAGTGCAGGACAATAGTTTCAGTAGTTCCCCATCTTGTCAAGGCAGAGGCTGTATTTAAAACACTGACCTCGGAAATTACACCTGCTGTACCGGCGACAATGCTTAAAACACATCCTGACTGGCATCTGTTTATTGATAAGAACTCTGCTTCAAAAATAATACCTTAACCACAGGGTAGCACGGAGTTTATCACGGAGTAGAAACCCCATTTTAACTGCCCGCAGCCCCCCTGTGAAATTAGTGAAACACCGTGGTAAAAAAATAAAAGACCAATTTTGTTACGTATCATGAAGGAAAATAATTAAGTACAGACAGTTATGAATACCATAAAAGAAATAAAAGCAATTCATTATGAAACCGGTAAGCCTGTAAGGATTGAAATCAAAGATGGGCTGATAGTTAGCATAACTGAAACACAACTATCACCGGAGCGCAGGAATCAGTATGTTGCGCCGGGGCTTATCGACAACCAGGTTAATGGATATTCAGGTATAGATTTTTCGGATGCCGGACTAACCCCGGGAAAAATGAAAACCGCAGTCAGGTCGATACGTAAAGACGGTGTAACCAGCTTTTTGCCAACAATCATCACCAACAGCCATGAAAGCCTTCTTAAAAAATTTCAGGAACCTGGCTGAAGCTTTGAAAGAAAGTGAAATTCGTGAATCTGTCCCGGGGTTTCATCTCGAAGGTCCCTACATTTCACCGGTTGAAGGGTTTTATGGCTGCCATCCTGCTGAATTCATAAGAAAGCCTTCCTGGGAAGAATTCTGTGAATACCAGGAAGCTGCGGAAGGGAATATTATCCAGGTCACGCTCGGTCCGGAAGTGGATGGGGCAATGGAATTCATCAGCTTGTGCATGAGGAATAAAATCATTGTGGCAATCGGGCATACGGATGCCTCTGCAGAACAAATAAATATAGCTGTTGATTAGGTGCAAGACTTTCCACGCATCTCGGGAACGGTTGTGCAAACCTGATCGATCGTCACCGTAATCCCCTGTGGCCGCAACTGGCAAATGAACTTCTGACGCCATCGGTAATTGCCGACGGGCATCATCTTCTTCCCGAAGAGATAAAGGTCTTTTACAAGGTTAAAGGTCCGTTAAACATGGTAATCACTTCTGATGTAAACCATTTGATCGGAATGCCTCCGGGAAGGTACATGTACTTCGGAAGCGAAGTTGTTTATACAGAGGATGGGCTTGTAAAAAATCCTGTACTAAACTGCCTTGCCGGTGCCTCAATGCCGCTGAAGAAAGGGGTGGAAACAATGATGAACGTCACTGGTTGCCCGCTGGGTGAGGCAATCAATATGGCAACCGGGAATGTTGCCCGGATTTACCATCTGAATGACCGGGGCTCAATCGGAAACCGGTAAAAGAGCCGATCTGATACTGTTTGAAATGGATGGGAACCGGATGATCATTAAACAAACGATGGTAAATGGAAGGAATGTCAGCTAATAGGAACATTGTTCCAAAAAACCCCCCCTTGCCTCTCCCGAGAGGGGAGCTAAACCCAGAGCCTCACACCTCATACCCCACACCAAAATGACCACACTTGACTATATCGTACTGATCGGCTACTTTGTTTCAATTACAACCTTCGGGATCTGGATCTCAAGAAAGATAAAGACCAGCGACAGCTATTTCAGAGGAGGAAGAAAATTCAAATGGTACATTATGATCGGCCAGGCGTTCGGGGTCGGGACACACGCTGAGATGCCTGTAGCACAGACCGGTGCAACATTCAGCAATGGATTTGCTACGATCTGGTACCAGTGGAAGAACATGCTGATAACACCCTTTTACTGGCTGATAGCGCCCTTTTACAGGCGAAGCGAACGGACAACAGTTGGAGAGATCATTGAAGACAGGTACGGCAGCACAATGGGAATGGTCTATTCGCTGTTTGCCATATCATTTTTTGTGTTTAACATGGGAGTTATGCTCCAGGGAGCTGCAAAGGTGATCTCGGTTGCTACAGGAAATCTTATTTCCCCGAACATGGTGGTGCTTGGAATGACTGTGGCATTCATACTTTACAGCTTTGTCGGCGGACTGATCGCTGCAGCATATACCGATTTCATTCAGTCGTTCCTTATAATTACCTTGTCAATCATGCTGATACCGTCTGGGTCTTAAGGAAATAGGCGGTTTCGGTTATATGAAAACAGTGCTTCCCGGACCATTTTTTTGATCTATTCAACAGCGCCAGCGGCATAGATGCATTCACGATTGCCATGCTTGCAGTGAATGGAATTGTCGGGATAACTGCACAGCCTCACATGATATCAATGTGCGCAACCGGCAACACCGAAAGGGCAGGCAGGATTGGTCAGACATTCGGATCAATGGTCAAACGGCTGGTGACGATAGGATGGGCGCTTGACAGGACTTGTTGTAGCCGCACTCGTAATCAAAAACAAGGCAACCCTGGCTGATCCTGAAATGGCATTTGGATATGCCTGCAGCAAGCTGCTGGTCCCGGGACTGGTTGGACTTATGCTGTCAGCTATAGTGGCAGCGAATATGTCGGCATGCTCGAATTTTATGGTCAATACAGGTGCCCTGTTCACGAAGAATTTCTATAAGAAATATATAAAGCCCGATGCCAGCGATCGTACTGTACTGTGGATGGGACGATACTCAGGATTAGGGCTTTCGGCTCTTGGTGTCCTGTTTGCGCTCAGCATTAAAAATGTACTGAACGGATTCCTGTTTACTGAAACACTTGCTGCGTTCATGGGAATAATATTCCTGGGTGGCATAATCTGGAAAAGGGCAAACAGGTATGGGGCAGCAGTTGCTGTAATTAGTCTCATTATCAGTATATTATATTGTTAATTATTTAACAGCAGGAGAACTGATGCTGGTTTATAAATGGAAGCCTGGTCCATTTGGAATTGCCATGCTTTCAGGATTTTTCATGTTCTGGCTCGTAAGCATTCTTACAAAGCCGGAAGAAAAAGAAAAAATTGAAAGCTTCTTCGATAACATGAGGAGAAAATCAGATGCAAAAGAGTTAGAGGAAGATGGGAAAAAACCACTAGCTTCAGCAACGGGGGATGATCTTTTGCTGCTTGATCTTCCGGGATGGAGCAAGAAGGAACGGCGGACTAATTTCTTCAAACGGTACCGTGAGGATCTGGTCAGGATTTTTACCTGGGCTGGGTGGTTGTTGGATTGCTCATTCTGCTGGCGTGGGGAATATTACAGATTTGAAATATCAGGAAATTACACCAAGATTCACCCCCCATCCCCCCTGAAGGGGGGCTAAATATAATTCAGTTTAAACTCTCTAAAGGTCTGCCTGCCGCCTGCATGCCGGTAGGCAGGGGCAGTGGCGTAAGAGGTAAGAGGCAAAAAATCGCATAAGTTTTTTTTATTTTGAAGTTATAATCCAATTAAAGTATCTTTATAGAATATTTAATACTTGAAAAGATGGGAAATTTTGGTGCTACAGAAATAATACTTATCCTCCTTGTTGTTGTTCTGCTTTTTGGAGGGCGCAAAATACCTGAACTGATGAAAGGTATTGGCCAGGGTCTGAGAGACTTCAAAAAGGCCTCAAAGGTAGAGGATGAGCCCGAAAAAATGAAAGCAGAGCCTAAAGAGGATCCCAAGAAGGACTGAACACGGATCACAGGACTTTGTCAACCAGATATCAATCAGAAACAATGTACTTCGGTGCCTTTCTGTGTTTTGTACCCTGTTCATAGCTATACGCGATTTCGATAAGGACCGGTTCACTCCATGCTCTTCCAAAGAATGTAATGCCAACCGGAAGATTTTCTATAAATCCCATTGGAACAGTGATGGCCGGATAACCGGAAATTGCTGCAAGTGATGAACTTCCTCCCACAAAGTGATCGCCGAGTATCAGGTCGGTTTTCCATGCAGCCGATCCAGTCGGGGCAATCAAGTGCATCAAGGTCATTTGCATTCATCATCTTGTCAATCCCGTTTTCCCTTGTGGCTTTCAGCATTTTAGTCAAGCGACTTTTTATAATCCGGCGAAGAAAGGTCTCCTTTTTTTTCTGCCTGTTCAAGTATCTTCTGGTCAAAATACCTCAGCTCCACAGAGTCCGACTTGTTGAATTCGATCAGTTCCTTTAAGTTTTTTACCGGTGCCTCATTTCCAAGGCTGGCAAAATACTTGGTTAGTCCGTCCTTAAACTCATAAAGCAATACATTGAATTCATCATTCTCATAATCAGAACCCTTTGGAGGTTCTACTTCAATAACTTCTGCACCATTGTTTTTAAGAAATGCAAATAGCCTGTTTAAAAAGAGTGTCAACTTTATAGGAGTAGGACGAAGAGCCTTTGATTACTCCAATCCGTTTTCCCGTCAATTCCATCTTTTTTCAGCGATCCGGTGTAATCAGTAAACGAGTTGCCTTTGGATGCAAGTGTTTTTGAGTCTGTCGAATCAATCCCGGTCAGAGCTCCAAGTAATATAGCGACATCTTCTACAGTTCGTCCCATCGGCCCGGGAGTATCCTGGGTAAAAGAAATAGGAATTATCCCGGACCTGCTGATAAGTCCTACCGTAGGCTTTAAGACCAACAATCCCGTTATTGTTCGATGGACAGACTATTGAACCATCAGTTTCCGTACCGATTGCAACCATGCAAAGATTTGCAGAAACTGCAACTCCCGAACCTGAGCTGGAGCCGCATGGGTTACGGTCGAGAACGAATGGATTTTTTGTCTGACCACCGATGCCGCTCCATCCACTGGTTGAAGCGTTACCGCGGAAGTTTGCCCATTCGCTCAGATTTGATTTGGCAATTATTACAGCTCCGGCTTCCCTGAGCTTTTTTGCAACCCAGCTGTCGGTTTTCGGGAACGAATTCCTCAGAACTGTTGCCCCCGCTGTGTTTGGCATACGGTCGTGAGTGTCGATATTATCCTTGATTACAACCGGTATGCCAAACAATGGTCCCCTTGATTTGCCTTCAGTCATCTCCTTATCAAGTTCCTTTGCTATCGCTAAAGCATCGGGATTGACAATTATAATTGAATTCAGGGCTGGTCCGTTTTTGTCAATCTCAGTTATCCTGGCAAGGTAGGCCGTTACTACTTCGGTCACTGTGAACTTACCCTCACTGTAGCCCCGCTGGAGTCCGCTGATCGTCATTTCTTCGAGCCAGGAATTATCGATTGCAGCAATGGTTGCTTTTTGATTTTCCCTGGTTTTGCAGCCCGACAAAACAAAAACAACCAATAAAATGTCAACTAATTGGAATAACCTGTTTTTCATATTGGTTAGGGTTTTTTGTATTTTGAAATCATACCTGTAAATATATTAAATGTTTGTAGGAACAGTAGTTGAGACGGCACACATGCCGTATCTGCCATAAATATTATTATGAATAATTTATCATTTTGAATATATTTGTTATAGCAATGCTGACCCAGTAAAATGAACAATATTTACCTGCAGATTCCTCTACGAAAGCCCGATATTTCAGAAGTAGTGCTTGCAACGGTCACAAAGACCACCGGATCGACACCTCAGAAACCCGGAAGCTCTGCACTATTCAACCAGTTTGAGCTGGTGACAGGCACTGTGGGCGGCGGAATTCTGGAAGGAAAGGTCCAGCAAATTGCCAGAGAGTCGGTTGTGACAAAGGAATCAGGCCATTATCTTTTCAACCTTAATAACAGTCAGTCCTGAAGGAGAGGATGCACTGTGCGGAGGGAAGATCAATGTTCTTATCGATTCCCGACTCGATAAGCATATAGCCGCGTTTGAAGCTTTGCAGAAGTCAGCAGAATTGAGAATTCCGGGAGTTCTGGTCACACTGGTTACAGTCCTTGAAGACGAAAAGGCCACTGTAAGCAGATACTGGAGTACCGGCGATTCATAATCAATGTTACCAGCCGAATACAGCTCAAAAATCAGTCCCGGGATCGATAGAATGCTTTCTGATACGATTTTGGGTGAGTTCAGAGAGATTGAACTGGCAGGACCACGAGAAAAGCCTTCATCAATTGTATTCCTTGAACCGGTCATTCCTGCTCCCCGACTTTTCATTGCAGGTGCCGGACACATCGGCAAAGCGCTTGCAAAGATCGCAGCCATGCTCGATTTCGAAATAACCGTAATTGATGACCGACCTGAATTTGCTAACCTGGAAAATATTCCATCTGCCGATCATATTATAACGGTGAAATCGGAAAAACAATTGATACCATTGGCAAGGGGCCTGACTACCTATATAGTAATAGTCACCAGGGGACACCGGGATGACGCAACTGCCCTGCAGGTATGCATAAGATCCGACACAGCATACGTAGGAATGATTGGAAGCAGGAACAAGGTAGCATTGATGAAGAAGGATTTCATTAAAAAAGGCTTGGCAACAAAGGAGCAGTGGGACCGGATCTATTCCCCTGTCGGATTGGAGATCAATTCACAAACGGTGGGGGAGATAGCAGTTAGTATCGCTGCCCAACTGGTGAAGGTTAGAAATGCTAAAAATAAAAACCAAAAGTTAAAAGACAAAAGTAAGTCTACAAAGCATTAGGAGTGATATAGATCCCTCCGTAGGGGCCGGGCTTTAAAAATCCCGCCAGTGGCGGGATTTAGCGAAGGAGCCAGCCTGTAGGGGAGACATGTAGTGGAGTCGGGGTGGGTTTTTAGGGAATTAAGAATTAAAAAATCAGGAACTGGCAATTGAATATAATCTGGGCCATAATACTTGCTGCCGGGGAATCAAAACGGATGAAAGTGCCGAAGATGCTTCTACCATTTGACGGTAAAACCATGATTGAAAAGGTCATCGGAAATGTTATGGGATCAGAGGTAGTGAATACATTGGTAGTGCTCGGGTCTCATAAAGATGAAATTCTGGCCACAATAAAAGATTTGCCGGTAAAACACTGTTATAATGATCATTACACCGATGGGATGCTGTCGTCGGTTAAATGCGGATTTAAGAACCTTCCCGAAAACTATGATGCAGTCCTGGTATTTCCCGGGCGATCAGCCTTTAATAGAACCCGGGTGATTAATAAAATCATCAGTGCATTTCGGGCAAACAGGTAAAGGGATTATCATTCCTGTTTATAGGAAGGAAACGAGGGCATCCGATCCTCATAAGCAGCAAGTACAGGGATGATATCAAATCTCAATTCATGAAAATGAAGGGTTACGTTCAATTGCGTCGCTGTTTCCCGAGGATGTACATGAGGTTAATACAAGATCGCTGGGAGTACTGAAGGATTTCAATACGAAAGAAGATTATCTGAACGAAATAAACCAAATTAAATAAAAATGGAAGAGAAAATCAGCTTTAATCTCAATGGCAAAAGGACCGAGATCATGACTGATCCCACTCAGACTCTTCTCTGGGTCCTGAGAAATCAGCTCGGACTGACCGGTACCAAATTCGGTTGCGGAACCGGATTCTGCGGAGCATGCACTGTTCTCATCAACCGGGAAGCCACCCGGTCGTGCATGATTCCTGTAAGCGATATTGCCGGAAAAGAAGTGATTACCATCGAAGGTCTTGGCCGTAACGGCAAACTTCATCCGGTTCAGAAGGCATTTATCGAACATGATGCTTTACAGTGCGGTTACTGCACTCCAGGCATGATCATGACAGCTGCAGGTCTGCTGATGAAAAATCCGTCCCTTACCCGGCAGCAGATCATTGACGGTATGGAAGAAAACCTGTGCCGCTGCGGAGCGCACACCAGGATAGTTGATGCAGTAGAAACAGCTTCCAAAGAAATGAAAGGAGGGAAGTAACCATGAAAAAAACAGATGTAAATAGTTAAGGTAGAATCCGAATCCGAAGTATCAGGTATGAAGAGAAGAAGCTTTGTCAAACTTCTTGGAGGAGGAATTTTTATCTTTTTCCAGCCCTGGAATGCCCTTGACCTGCTTGGTGTTACCTGTCGATCAGGCACGAAGCCTGACCAAGGATTACAATGCATTTCTGCAGATTGCAGAGGATGGCACTGTAAGATGTTATACACGGGAAGATAGAAATGGGACAGGGTCCGATAACCTCCCTTCCTCAGATGATGGCCGATGAACTGAATGTACCTCTTGAAAAAATAAAAATGATAATGGGTGACACTGATCTTTGTCCTTATGATGCAGGCACCTGGGGCTCACAGACAATCCAGACTTTTGGACCTGCCATGAGGGCAGCTGCAGCCGAAGCAAGAGGTGTTCTCGTTGATCTTGCATCCGACAAAGCTTGGAGTTCCTGCAACACAGCTCGAAGTTGTTGATGGAGTTGTTGTTGATACAAAGAATCCCAAAAAACAGGGTAACCTATGCACAGCTGGCAAAAGGTAAGAAACTTGAAAAAGTTCTGGAAGTAAAACCTGCTGTGGAAGACTTTAAGAAATTTACCTATGTCGGGAAGCCATATAAGCATGTAGATGCTAAGCTCAAAGTTACAGGACAGGCTAAAGTATGCCGGTGACCTTAAACTTCCGGGAATGGTTTTCGCAAGGATACTAAGGCCGCCATCGCATGGTGCAAAGCTGACAACTGTTGATGTTTCGGGGGCTGAACAGGTTAAAGGTACGCAGGTTGTCCGTGATGGTGATTTCATAGCTGTACTTAATGAAAACCGCGACAGGGCTGATGAAGCAATTGTCAAAATCAAAGCCGAATACTCATTCAATGAACTGAAAGTTAATGACAAGACACTTTATGACCGGATGGTGGGCGCTGACTCAAGAGTTAATGTTGGTAAGGACAATCGGTGATCTGGAAGCTGGCACTTCAGCAATCTGACAAAATATTTGAATCGGAATTTCACGATCCGTATGTAGCACATGCTGCCATAGAAACACATACTGCTCTGGCAAAACTCGAAGGTGATAAAATGACAGTCTGGGCTTCAACCCAGTCACCATTCGGCCTTCAGGACGGTATTGCTCGCGAACTGGGATTTGCCGAGGGAAAAAGTAAGGGTCATCACTCCATTTGTTGGTGGAGGTTTCGGAGGCAAAGGTGCATATCAGCAAGGGGTTGAAGCAGCAAAACTGGCAAAACTGAGCAACAAGCCTGTAATGCTGGTCTGGACAAGGGATGAGGAGTTTTTCTATGATACGTTCCATCCTGCCGGTGTTGTCAGGATTAAATCGGGCATCGACAAAGAGGGAATGATCAAACTCTGGGATTATAGTCTATACTACAGCGGATCAAGAGGTTCCGATACGATCTATGATGTCCCGAATGTCAGGATGACCAGTTACAACCAGAATATGGATGCTGTTCAGATCCACCCATTCGGAACCGGTGCATGGCGTGCTCCAAACAACAATACAAATACATTTGCAAGGGAATCGCAGATCGACATAATGGCTTCAGCAGCAGGTATGGATCCGCTTGAGTTCCGTCTTAAGAATCTCAAGGATGAAAAAATGATAGCCTGCTGGAAATCAGTTGCTGACAAATTCGGTTACGTTCCTGCCAAGACCCCAAGCGGCAGAGGTATTGGCCTTGCCTGCGGGACTGATGCCGGCTCATGGGTTGCATTTATAGCTGAGATTAAAGTAGATAAAACAACAGGTAAAGTACAGGTTTTACGTGTTGCCTGTTCCCAGGATATGGGACTCTGTGTAAACCCGCAGGGAGCATTGATCCAGATGGAAGGATGCATAATGATGGGTCTCGGTTATACTCTTACAGAAGAGATCCAGTTTGAAGGAGGAGATATCAAAATCAGGGGCTTTGACAATTATGAAATACCAAGGTTCTCATGGACTCCTAAAATGGACTGTGTTATTCTCGACAGGATGGATAAGCCACCTAAAGGCGGCGGAGAACCAGCAATAATTGGAATAGGAGCTGTCGTAGCCAATGCTATCCACGATGCTACCGGGGCCCGATTGTACAGAATGCCTATGACACCGGCAAGGGTTCTGGAGGCGTTAAAGAAGGCTTAAAGGTTAAAATGAAAAAGGTCAGTATATGCTGACCTTTTTCAATGCATTTCGCAATTAGTTTACTTCACCAGAATGTGTTTGTTATAAACCATCATAAGGTCAGACAATACGGATTTGGCAACAGGCAGTTTCTCACTTTTACTTGTATCAGCACCTGCAGTTTCAGCCATTTTTTCACATCCCTCCATGCCTTCACATTCTTCCAATGCCGTTCCTACTGCTTTAGTCAATGGTGCCTTCAACAACTATCTTACTGCCAAGCAGTTCTGCCGGGAATTTCGGCATTTCTTCACCTGCCTGGACATATAGCTTCACATTGGGATCTTCACCCGTTATAAATAACTTTTTCCCGCTGTGGGTGCAAACATGAACCACTTTGCCCTCAACACTTATGTTTTTGCCTATATAGTCTGAGGGATTTGAGACAAGTGATGCAAATTCAACTTTTGCAGCTTCGGTTATACCATTGGTTTTGGAAGAAGCCTCCTTTTTCCCTGTATTGCCGCATGATGAAATAATGTAAAGCAACAATTGCAACTGATAAGAACTTTCTGATCATACTGATTTGGATTTGAAATTATAAACTGTTTAACATTAAGTTCGGCAAGATAAGAAAAACCTAAATTAAAACTTTTACATTTCCCACATCTCCTTACAATTAATCAGAAAGTCTGTATTTACTAAAGCTCCCATCCCTGCCGGTATTCCCGGGTCAGGAATTTATTTGCTTCAGGAACATTGGTTATTTTCATGCTGGCAGTGTCATATTCGACTTTTTTGCCTGCACGCAATGCTATAGCACCCAGGTTAATTGTTTCTGTCACTGGTCCGGCATACAGGAAACTGCCCGGCGTCTGGGTCTTGTTTTTGAACGCATCGATCCAGACATCATTGCTGCCGCCGCTGCCGGCTTTCTCAGCTTCCTCCTTTTTAATATAATTCATTTTGGTTTCGGGAAGCAGAACAGGATTTTCACCCCTGAATCCTGCAATTATTTTACCCTTATCGCCTACGAACATCATTCCCTCACGTGTAAGGGTTTTTCCTGTAGCCCTAAGTTCATCTGGAACAAGCGGCCTAATTCCTCCATCGTACCATATAAGGTCAAATTGAGGAAGCTCCTTCTGTTCCGGGAACTGAAAACGGACAATACAGGATAATGGAAAAGCCACATCATTCTGAACGCCATATGCAACATTATCGCGAAGGGAGCATGTTGTTGTGGCATATGCTTCAGCGCTGGTGGCTGGTGTGTCTATACCCAGAGTAAGGAATAGCGGAAACAGGCTGTAGTGTCCCATGTCGGCAATGCTGCCGGCTCCAAAGTCGTACCAGCCCCTGAAAACAGCATGAGTATAATTCGGGTGATAGGGGCGATCGGGAACAGGACCAAGCCAGAGGGTCCAGTCAAAACCTTTTGGCACTGGCGGCGTATCGGCAGGAATTGACTGCCATTGCGGCCACATAGGTCTGTTCGACCAGTTGTGAATTTCTTTCAGAGTGCCAATAAATCCATCTTTGATCCAATTCTTCACGATGTCATATCCTGGTCTTTTGCTCCAGGCAAGGAGATGTGTGCTCAATCCTGTTTTCCTTGCAGTTTCGATAGTCAGCTTACCTTCGTACATCCTGTTAGCAATAGGCTTGTGGGTGACAACATGTTTGCCTTTTTTCATTGAAGCTATGGCGACTGTTGCATGAAGATGATCTGGTGTCATTATTTTAATGGCATCAATACCAGTTTCCTTTTCAAGCAATTCACGGAAGTCAGTATAAGACTGGCATCCCTTGTAACCGCCTGCATCTTTTGATTTGGCATAGTATTTATTTACAAATTCCTGTCCTAGATCACGTCCACCGGGGATCCCTTTTATGTTTTCTCCCCATGTTTTATCCTGCAGGGCAGTTCCGGATGCTGTTCTTACATCGTTCGCGGACCAGTCAACATAGTTGGTAGTGAACTTATTAGGGTCACATACTGCAACTATCTGCAGTGCGGGATTTGCAATAAGCTGGGCCATTTCTCTCATACCCTGTGTACCGCACCCGATGTATCCAAGGGTCAGTTTGTCACTCGGAGCAACGTATCCTGGTCCACCGAGTACGTGCCTCGGGACGACTGTAATTGCCATGGAAGCAGCAGCTGCTGATCCCAGGAATTTACGACGATTGATTTTTTTCGAAGTTGGCATATCTCAAAAATTATGGTTTGGTTGGCTAAAAAAAGTATCAGATTAGTTGAAGTACATGTACAATCTCAAATTTAAAGAAATGAACGGATTACAATGTCAACATCTTTAAGATTTTTATTGACCGGTTTGATGCAACCTGTTTGAATCTGGATCCAATTAATACTGTAACCCATACGTCTGAAAGGGGTAATGAGGTATATGTTAAATATTGTGAAAAGTTAAAATCCTGACTTTCTTTTTTTATTTTCAATGGAATGGAATATTTAACTTTGGAAAGTTGTCTAATTAGAAATCAATCAAATAAATCATTGAAAATGAAAAGAAATGTTACACTTCAGCTTTTATCGCTGACAATTATTATGGCATTCCTGTTGATGCCATTTACTTCCAATGCTCAGGGTTCGAAAGCTAATTTTGCAGGTACGTGGGCTTTTAATGCTGAAAAAAGCAATATGGGACAACCACCTCAGGGTGGTGGCGGTGGCGGTGGCCAGAGAATGGGTGGTGGAAATTTTGTCGCCAAGCAGGAAGCCAATCTTCTGACTGTTGATAGGACAAGGACAGGACAGGATGGTCAGACTACGACAACCACCAGCAAATACACTCTCGACGGAAAAGAGAGTATAAATACGACTGCAAGAGGCGAAAGCAAGTCGGTTGCTACATGGGCAGCTGATGGCAAATCTCTTACCATTGTTACCAAAAGATCATTCGAGCGCGACGGACAAACCACGGAGATGACAACCACCGAGGTATGGACTCTGACCAGCCCTACCAGTCTTTCAGTTGTATCAACAATGAACACACCGAACGGAGAACGTAAAACAACTGCTGTTTACGATAAGAAATAAAACCGAAAAAAGTTTTTACCCTGTTCTTGACCGCAAAGTATTATGACTTTGCGGTTTTTTTATACCTTAGCTTTCACAATTGGGAATCCTTTATAACTATGTATCCCTTATAAACCTCCTAAAAGCCACTTGTATGGGAATGCCAGAGAAACCAGGTCTTAGAATCTTCTCGTTGTCGATTTTATTGTTATGCATGTCATGTTCTGTAAACCTCAGCGATTATAAACAGGTCTTTAATCTTAAGAAGATTGCGGGTGAAAATTCCGGGATCAGCATGATTGGTGAGGGTAAAGGGTTTAAAGGATCAGTTCTTAATGTCATCCCCACCAATGAAAACAACTCAATAACTATCTGGAAAACAGGTGACAGCGGGAAATGGGCTGATGCAAAATATTTTGTCTTTGAAATTTTTGGAGACAATGATTACAGTGGAGTGATCACACTTGAATTTTATAAAGAGACTGAAGGGCAACCTGAAAAGATTGTTCTTCAGAGCGGGGAGACTGCGGATACTCCAAAAGAAACCCCATGGCTTTCATGCTTGCTGGGTATAAATCCCTCATTGAAAACGAAAGTGGTTTTTCCATTAAGCTACCTTGATGCCCAGGAGATATTCATCCCTCGTTCTCCGAGGCAACTAAAGGGCACAATCAGCGGTAATCGCCTTGATCCGGCCGACATAATAAAAGTCAATTTAAAATTCGGACCTTATTACAAACCCTTCTTCACTCCCGAATTCGAAATAGCTTCAGCAGGCTTATGCGATTCAATTCCTGTGCCATATGAGCCTGTTGCTCTGCCAGTCATTGATTCTTTGGGTCAGCGCATAGGAAAGGAATGGCCAGGGAAGATTAAAAATGAGGAAGAACTTACTTTCCTCAATCTTGAACTTGAAAAATCAGTTTCCAATTCCGCTTTTAGCAGTGAATTCAGCAGGTATGGCGGATGGAAAGCAAAGAAGTTCAGGGCTACGGGATTCTTCAGGACTGAAAATGATGGCCGCAGATGGTGGCTGGTTGATCCGGAAGGCTATGCATTTCTGAGTGTTGGAGTTGACTGCATGAGGTCGACATCTTCTGGCCCGGTAAATGGAATCGAAGACCTTTTTGAATGGCTTCCTGAAAAAAATGACGTGAAATTTGTTGAAGCTGTTTCAGAGAATAGGGCAGCAAAAAGTGTTGATTTCTACAAATCAAACCTGATCAGGGCATTTGGAGGCGACTGGAAAGCGAGATGGAGCAAAATGACGGCCGGCATGCTGAGAAGCCTCAATGTTAATACTGTTGGGAACTGGTCGGACATCAATTTTGCAAAAGAGAACCAGCTTGCTTATGTTCTGCCGCTCAGCCGGTTCCCGGGAACCGGAACAATGATATATCGGGACTTCCCTGATGTCTTCTCGGACGAATACAAAATGAACTCTGAAGTATTTGCCAGACAGTTGAACGATTTTAAGGATGATCCATACCTCGTCGGTTACTTCCTCAGGAATGAACCGCAGTGGGCGTTCGGATATCATAATCTGGCATTTGAAATGTTTGCAACAGATCAGGTTTCAGCTTCAAAAGATAAGTTCCTGGGATGGATTACATCTAAATATAATAATGATATTCAGTCATTTAATAAAGCATGGAATCTCAGCATAGGGAATTTCGATGACCTCAGGAAGCTGACATTCAAGGCTTACCCGTCAATAATGGCCGACAGCGACTTTTATGCTTTTACGACAATCATGGTAAAAAGGTATGTTGATGTACCCTGTGATGAAGTAGCAAAGATCGACAAAAATCATCTGAACCTTGGAATGCGTTATGCCTGGATGAGCTCAGATCTCCTGTACAAAGCCGGAGAACGGTTTGATGTTTTTTCAATCAATGGCTATGGCTACAATCCTCCGCCGACTGCCGAAATTGCCAGAAGAAGCAACAAACCGGTAATGATAGGGGAGTTTCACCATGGAGCTGTCGACAGAGCCCTTCCTGCAACAGGCATTACCGGTGTCATAAGCCAGAATGAAAGAGCCGCCGCTTACCGGAACTATGTCGAACAGGGATTTGCGCGGCCGGAACTGATCGGAATGCATTATTTCCAATGGATCGACCAGCCATATTATGGCCGTTTCGATGGAGAAAACTATAATATTGGTGTGGTAACAATCCAGAATCTTCCTTACCCTGAACTTTCAGAGGCTATGAAACTGACAAACGGAAGGATTTATAAAGTAGGCAGCGGATTCGAAGCTCCCTTTAAAGCCAACATTACCACAATCCCGCCCATCCACTACTAGCTAAGGCAATTTGTAAGTAAGATGCAGGTTATTTAGTACTTGCAGTAGCGTGCTCACTAAAGTATATTTTAAGCTCTTCACCTTCGAGCCTAAAGTTATCAGCATTTTCAGGCTGGATTACATAGACCAGCTGATCAGGTTTTAATCCCTGCTCGATAACTATGTACTTTTCATTTGCATCACCCGGAACCACAACCTGCCTTGTCTTATGC
Source organism: uncultured Bacteroidales bacterium (assembly GCA_963732115.1). GTDB lineage: Bacteria > Bacteroidota > Bacteroidia > Bacteroidales > VadinHA17 > LD21. The sequence goes on along the minus strand of CAVSYN010000024.1, from coordinate 93,602 downwards.
TTGGTATAGACAAATGGTATTCCGTCCGGTCCGGCGTGGATGCATTCTGTTGGGATATAAACAACGTCTTTAATTGTCTTGATGACTATCTTATTGCCGGTTGTCATTGAAGGACGCAAATCAGGATCAAATCCGTCGATCCTGATATTTACCTCGAATACTTTTGAATCGGAATTTGGTAGTTTCTCCCCGATATTAGCGACCGTTGAAACTTTGCCCTTAAACGATTTATCGGGAAAAGCATCGACATTGATCTGGACTTCCTGACCGGGGACAACCTTTCTTATTTCGATCTCACTTACATAAGTTTTGGAGAGCATTACGGAAAGGTCAGGAAGTGTTGCCACAACACGTTCAAAGGGATTGATCGAAGAACCTGTTTTAATTTTATTACCACGACGGTCTTTCTTGTAAACGACCATACCTGGTGACGGAGCTTTGATAACAAAGCCTGCCAGGACTTCTTCCAGGCTCTGAACCCTTCTGTCAATCCGGTTATACCACATTGCCTGGTTAGCGATATCTCTTTTGGCCTTGGCAACCCTGAGTGCATATCCCCTTTGCTTTTGTTCGAGGACCCTTTTTTGCCTGTCGAGATCAATTTCTGCCTGCCTGATAGTAGTAGGAGGTTCGAATTTTGAGTTTTTCAATGTTATTTCAGCCTCTTCAACTGTATGTCTCTGATTTTTTATCGCGTCCCTTAAACCTGTCAGTACCACTGCAGAATCAAGTTTCTTCATTTCCAGATTTGTCAAGAAAGTTGACAATCTTTCACGCTCATCTTTCAATGTATTGTCAAGCTGGGTTTTATCGATGGTAGCAATATAATCTCCTTCCCGTTAACCTCGGTCCCTTCGGGAATCAAATCGGAGATTTTAAGCTCGGAGGCATGGAAGTCCCTGCCTACAGCTATTTCCGGAGCCTTGATATCCACAGAGTTCTCGGCTTCCAGTTCACCAGATGCTGAAATTGCAATTTCAAAATCACCCCTGACTGCTTCTGCAAATAAATTGTCATTTTCTTTTTTTGAGGCAAGCCTGTTAAAAGCAAACAGGCCTATTACCGCGACTGAAACTATGATAAGTGTTATTATAGTAGTTCTTTTCATTATTAATACATTGAGTTCCTGCTAATCAAACAATGAAATCACGACCGAAATTATGAAATAATAGTTGTCGACGCCCCTGATTTAAACTTATTTAACATATTTAACAAAAATTTAAATAGTTCAGAACCTTAACGTCTTCTGGAAGTATATCTGTAGATATATGTCAGTGAGATGCTTGGTAAAATAACCGGACCTTTCTGGCTGTTTGGAGCTCCATTATCCACGCTGCTGATCCTGTAAGTGTAATAGAACTGATAGATTATGCCCGCGTCAATTGCAAAAGCAACCTGCTTTGACAGATTTAATTCCTTGCCTACCCGGAAATTAATATAAAGGTGCATATCAGAGCGATTTTCCCCTCCTGAACGGAGCATATTTATACCCGACATTATATAATACTGACGTACTCGTGTGAAATCTGACTCTCCGGCGAAATGATAATATGAATTAGCTGAAACTGAGAGCAGTACGCTGCCAAAATCAGGAAACACCCCTGCGTTAACACCGACCTGGAACTGGTTAAGGTTGTAACGAAGTCCCGCATTTATCAGTTCAGGAAGGCCCAATGAGACACTGAGGCTGGTTTTGCCTTGGCCTGAAACCGCTAAGGACAAACTACCCAGAAGAAAAACATGGGCAATAATTAATCCTTTGGACTTCTTTAATATACGGGCACTTTTCATTTATTGAAGGATAACGACACGGACCTTCTCAATTACAACGACCGACTTACTTCGTTTATTACCCGTCACCGGCACTATTTCGATAAAGTCAAAAAAGTAGTATATTGTATCATTATTTAATATGTCCAATTTTAAATACCAATAAATATGAAAAAAACTGGCTTTTTATTTCTGACTTTATTTGTGATGATTTTCCAGCCTTTGTATTCTCAGAGACCAGATAAGGCAACCATGTCGAAAGGCATGAACTTCATTCAAACTGTTACATATTCCGCCGAGGAAGACGCGACAATCCTGGAACTTTATAAGAACCTGCGTGTTGCAGATGTATCCGACGGACTTGATATGGTTGGTCTGCCCGGCACAGGACTTGTTGATCCGGCCATTCATGCCGACTGGGTTGACTTAAAGGACTTTAAGCATGTATTCAGGGGAATTGCAGTGACTGTTCGCTATGTTCCTACACAGCGTCCTGCGCTTCCTGCTCCGGGAGAAGAATTTGCCGCATGGGAAGGCAATTTTTACAATACAATATCCACAGAAGCTTTTACGCAGCTGATAAGGCCGGGGACAGCAGTAATAATCGACGACGTAGAAGATAAAGATATCGGTTCAATAGGATCGAATAATATCCTGTCGTGGTATAAACTCGGTGCTGCAGGCGTTGTTACGGATGCCGGAGCAAGGGACACCGATGAAGTTGGCCTTGAGGGTGTTCCGCTCTATATCCGTCATAAAGGACGCGGAATTCGCCCCGGAAGAAATGAAATTGAATCGGTTAACCGGCCGGTTTCGATTGGCGGAGTACTTGTTTGTCCCGGTGACGTTGTAGTCGCTGACGGCGATGGTGTAGTTGTTGTCCCCAGGGCAGTTGCCGAAAAGGTGGCAAAATTCGCTAATGAGATCCTGGTGAAAGACAAAGCAGGCCGGAAAAGTCTTTATGAAAGCCTTGGCCGGCCGCTTGATAAAACGGTTAAGTAATGTCACATCATTTTCTTACTTTTCACCAGCCACATCGATTATTTTAATTTCCGTCGGCTTCGATGTCATGTCTGCTATTTTTGTTCCGAATTCCTTGAAGTAAGCGGTTGCAAAATGGGCATCAATCGCAGCCTGGTTTTTGTATTTTTCAACAAAAATGAAATTGGTCTTTTCATAAGGATCCTGGTAAAGCATATATCCCAGGACAGCCCTCTTCCTTATTTGAATTCTCAATCATCATTTTTGCAGTTTCAATAAATTCATCTTCAAGCCCTGGCTTGATAAAAACCCGTGCAGTTATCATTTTCTGATAATCAGGAGCCTGAATGGAAGTGACGGTCTGAGTTGCATCCGAAGACTTTGGATTATTGGAACAGGCAAATCCAAGTAAAATGGCAAAAAGGATCACAACTTTTATTTTCATGGTTTTAATAAGTGTTAGGTTATCTGTAAATATAGTAAATTCCGCTTATTAGTTTTTAGTCAAAATGATCTATCGTTTTCTTGATATCTTTTTTGTTGTTTTTCATTCATCCCTGATACTTTTTAATCTGTTCGGATGGATCTGGAAGAAAACCAGGATCGCCAACCTTGTAACACTTCTCCTCACAGGTGGATCGTGGCTGTTCCTGGGTCTGATCGTCGGGACCCTAGGGTATTGTCCTCTCACAGACTGGCATTTCAGTGTCCTGGAAAAGCTTGGGGAGACCAATTTGCCCTACTCATATGTAAAATACCTTGGCGACCGGCTTACGGGATGAACCTTGATTCCACATTGGTGGATAAGTTTACTTTGTATTCCTTCCTTGCAGTGGCACTATCAATTTACCTTAATATAAGATTTAAAAAAGCTCGTAGCAGGTACTTACTCCAGGGATTAGTTTTTTAAAAAATCGTAATTTTAAGTCAGGATTATAATAGATTCTGAATAGTCAGCCAGAATCAGTTCACAATTAAGAATATAACAAATGGCATGTTAAAAAAAACAAAATAATGAAACCAATACTTGCATCTTTAATATTCTTGTTCCTCGTTCTTTGCCCCGGGAAGGTAGTTTCCCAGACAACACACCCTGAGCCTGAGACTCTTAAACCAGGTTCTAAAGCTCCTGATTTCAGTCTAAAAGGAGTTGACGGGAAAACATACAGTCTAAAGGATTTCAACAAAGCATCTGTGCTGGTGATCATCTTCAGCTGCAATCACTGTCCGACTGCCCAGGCTTATGAAGATCGCATTATTGACCTTTCAAAGGATTACAAACCAAAGGGAGTTGAAGTTGTTATGATTTCACCCAATAATACTGATGCTCTGAATTATTCCGAACTTGGTTATACAGATATGGGCGACAGCTTTGAAGAAATGAAGCAGCGTGCAGCTGACAAAAAATTCCCCTTTCCTTATTTATACGATGGTGATGAACAGAAGACAGCCCTGGCATATGGCCCGATTGCTACACCTCATTGCTTTGTGTTTGACAGAGACCGCATCCTTCGATATACCGGACGGGTCGATGGATCGGAGAAACCAGGTACAGGAAAGGGTGAAGATGTCAGAAACGCAATTGATGCTGTCCTGTCCGGTAATCCTGTAAGAAACCCGGTGACAAAAGTATTCGGATGCTCTGTCAAATGGTCATGGAAAAATGAATACACCAAAAAACTATATAAACAATGGGCTGAATTGCCAGTCAATCTCGAAACCATTGATGCACATGGAATAAAAGATCTTATCAAAAACAACAATTCAGACAAACTGCGGCTTATTAACTTCTGGGCAACATGGTGCGGTCCCTGTATAACCGAGTTCCCTGATCTTGTCATTATTGACAGAATGTACCGCGGACGTCCATTTGAGTTTATAACGGTAAGCGCCGATAAGCAGGAAAAGAAGGAGGATGTTCTCAAATTCCTTAAGAAACAGGAGGCTTCCAATAAAAACTACATCTTTAACAAGGATGATGTTTATGAGCTGATCGAAGCTGTTGATCCTGACTGGCAGGGAGCCCTGCCTTTTACAATGCTGATTGAACCGGGAGGCAAGATAATTTTTAAGAAGCAGGATATGATTGAGCCGCTGGAGATGAAAAAGCTCATTGTTGACAACAAATACATCGGCAGGTATTATTAACGGAAGAAATAATATGAAAAAGAATTACAACAGGCGCAGCTTCGTTAAGACAGCCGCTTTAGGTGCCATAACCCTGGGCTGTGTCCCTTTGGCATTAAAACCGGTGGAAAAACCGGCATCATTTAATCCTGTCCGTCTTGGTGGTCCTGTCTTTGAAAAACTTACAGATCCCGTGGAATGGATTAAAGAGCTTAAATCATTGGGTTACAGCGCTGCTTATTGCCCTGTCCAGCCGGAGGCTTCAGGTGAAATGATCAAATCGGTCAGGAAGGAAGCCGAAAAGAACAACATCCTGATTGCAGAGGCAGGAGTGTGGAACAATATGCTTGACCCCGATGAATCGAAACGTAAGTCAGCCGTAGACAAGAATATTGCCATGCTTCAGCTTGCAGATGAGATAGGAGCAAGGTGCTGTGTAAATATTTCAGGAGCAAGGGGCGAAATATGGGATGGACCATACCAGGGAAACTATGCAAAGGATACATTCGACCTTATCGTTGAAACAGTCAGGCAAATCATCGACCAGGTCAAACCAAAGAGTTCTTTTTATACTCTTGAACCAATGCCATATATGCTGCCTGATTCTCCGGACAGTTATCTTGAACTGATCAAAGCTATTGACAGGAAGCAGTTTGCCGCACACCTCGATCCCGTGAATATGATCTCAAGCCCACAGAGGTATTTTAATAATGCTTCATTTATAAGAGAATGCTTTGCTAAACTGGGACCATATATTAAATCGGTTCATGCCAAGGACATTATCATAATGCCTGAACTTACGGTTCATCTTGAAGAACGTCAGGCCGGGTCTTGGTTCTCTTGATTATGCAGTATTACTGGAAGAAACAAGCAAATTAAAAGACATTCCATTTATGCTGGAACATCTCAAAAGCGCTGAGGAGTATAAACTGGCTGCGGAGTATGTGAGGCAGGTTGGAGGAAAAAACGGGATTTCATTTCTTTAACAGGTAATCAGGACTTTCTTCCCGAAACCCTGACATATGTTAAAGTCAGGGTTTCCCGGAATTTCTTATCCGGTTTGGTTGTCTAAAGTTAAAAGAGTTGACAACTGATATAAGTATAACATGAAAAAATTTGGAAAAATTTCAGGAATAGTGCTATTTATCTTAATTACCGGTAGCTTTGCTCTGGAAGCGCAGCGAGGAACAAGAGGAATGATGAGCGATTCTGTCAGGATGAACAGAATGAGAAGAAACTTTGAAATGAATCAGGACAAGGGGATGAGTTCCAGACCTGATTCTATGAGAATGAGAGGTATGAGGCCCGGCATGGGACCTTATAGAATGGATCGTATGCATCCGTATATGTTCCCGGGTCCGGGTTTTGGAATGAGAAGGTGGATGTGGTTAGACCCATGGGTAGGAAGAATGTGGAGAGGCTATGGACCAGGATTGGGTCAGATGCCTGGAAGGGGAATGTGGTATTTCCACGGAGATAGCGTTAGAGTCTGGCAGAACAGGCCAGGTATGTGGATGTTTGGAAATATTCCGGGACTAACTGACAGACAAAAGAAGGATATTGAAGGGCTAAGACAGAAACAGCAGGATGAGATGAGGAAACTCAGGGATGAAATGATGGCAAAAATGAAAACTCTGAGGGAATCCAACCGCGTATAACATAATGGACCTGCTCACTCCGGAACAGAAGAAGTGGCTTGAGGAAAATAGCAGTAAACCACCGGAAAGATAAGCACTTTTTTAACCACCCTGTCCCGACACTTCGGTCACGACGGGGTGGTTGACTTTATGACCAGCTCCATTTAGAAAATCTTTCTTATAAGGTAAATTATAAGTGTAATGACTACACTTATAATGATCATTGTCGTGATTGGAAAATAAAACCTGACATTTTCCTTTACAATTCTTATATCGCCCGGCAGATGCCCTAGCCAGCTTAATTTATCTCCTGCAAAATAAATTATTATCCCTGCTATGACCAGGATGATGCCCGCGAAAATCAGAATCTTGCCAGTTTGCTCCATTTTATGATGCATTCAGCCGCAAATTTACAAAGTGTGGTTTAAAATTTATCAGAAATACTTTAAATTTGAAGGCAGCCTTAAAAGATTAACTTAACCTATAGTGTACATGAAAAGGATACTTATTATCATTCTTCTCCCATTAATATGCATGATTTCAGCAGGTCAGGCTAACCAGCCTGATTTAAATTCCGGGATACTTCATGCAGGTTTTGCAAAGGCAGACATTACACCTTCTCTTCCGGTCAAATTATATGGCTATGCCTCAAGAAAGGCTTATTCCGAAGGAATCCATGATCCATTGTCAGTGAGGGTGGCAGCTTTCGAAAACAACGGGAATAAAATCATTCTGGTTTCCACTGATATTGGTTCATATGGCAGTGATGTATTTCCGGTTCTTCAGAAAAGCATTCTGGATAAATTCAAATTGAAGGAATCCGAACTATTCCTTACTACAATTCATTCCCATAGCTCTCCAATTCTTTCACTTGATGCCGGATCGGGAGATCCCAATAATATTGAATATACCAAAACGCTGGAGCAAAAACTCCTAATTGCAATCGGGGAGGCTTTGGGTGATATGAAACCAGTTCAGACAGGCACAGGTAAAGGTTATTCACCTGTTGGTGCAAACCGGCGTGAAATGAGACCTGACGGATCAATTACCCTTGGAAGAAATCCATATGGTCCAACTGATAAGGAAGTACTCGTCATGAAAATTGCAGCTGAGGATGGAACACCGGCTGGAGTACTTTTTGATTATGCCACTCATTCAACCTCCCTTGGTCCGCAAAATATGCAGGTCAGCGGTGATGTTCTTGGATTATCAGCTCAGTTTACGGAAAAGATCCTCGGCAAGGGGCTTATTACACCGGTTTTTGCCGGTGCGTCAGGTAATATTGACCCGTGGTACCGTGTCCTTCCTGAATTCAATACCGAGCCGGGCTGGATACCTGAACCTGTTTTGTTGGGGACACTGCTTGGAGAGGAAGTGATACATGTTTTCAGAAACATAGAGGAAGTTAATCCTGGCGGAAAGATCAGTACTGCCTTCGCCACCCTTGAGTGCCCACGCAAAAAAACTACCGAAAAAAGCAACACACTGGAACAGCCACAGCCTTCAACCGTACCTGTTAATATTACTGTCGCGAGAATCGGAGATGATGTGGCTTTTGTGGGATTTAATGTTGAGATGCTTACTGAAATTGGCATGGAAATAAAATCGGGATCTCCCTTCAGGAACACCTTCATAATAACTCATTGTAACGGTTACAGCGGCTATCTGCCTCCGGCTGAATTATATAAGGAGGGAGGATATGAGGTCACATCAACATGGTTTGAGATAGGATCTTCAGATCTTGTAGTTAAGAAAGTCCTCAGGATGCTGTATGATCTGAAATAATGTGGCCATATTCTGAACCCGTTGTGAGGGATGTTCTTGCAAGTCATCCAATCTGTAATGCTTCAATCCGTTTCCTGATCTCTGCTATTTTCTTTTCCTTCTCAAATGAGAATGTCCTTTGTTCCCTATCGGTAAATTCAAAAAGGATAAGTGATTTTCTTAAATATTCAAGGCTTCCGGCTTTGTTCCCCTGTGCCAGCTCAAGTTCAGCTTCCGCATTGAATAGCTCTGCCAGTATCTCGAGATGGCCACTGGAATAGTTATGCTCATGTAGAAGTGCATCAGTCAGCTTTTCCGGGGGAATATTCCTGAAGAAAGAAGAGTCTTCCCTCAGCATCTGACGATAAATGTCACCAAGTTCCTTTGAAGCACGGCTGAAGTCACCCTTTCTTATCAGTCCCATTATTCCTGCAATTAAATCGCCGATCATTTCTATCATTCGCAGGATGTAGTCCTTCTGGTACATACAACATATCTAAGTGTTACGAAGATATGAAAACGGCGCAATGGCACAAAGTTATAATGGCAAGAATTTCGAATTAGTAACACCAGAAATCGTCCCTTTTTACGAAGCAAAGAGGAGTCGGAGGTAGGTTCATGAAATGAGCTATTCTTTCAGTTTTAGGTTGAGACTGCTTTCGGGGACCAAAGAATATCACTACTTTTATAAACGAATTGACTTAATTCCCATTTTTATATCATTTGAAATACTTCATACCGTGACTAAAGAAATTTCATTAATGGAGCTTAACACCGAAGAGTTCATAACTGAAAAGGTGAATGAAATTGTTACCGCTGTAGGTAACGGAATAGCAATAAATGCCTTATCGGGAGGCGTGGATTCATCTGTTGTTACCATGCTGGGACACAGGGCGCTGGGCAAGAAACTCAGAACAGTTTTTATACAGAACGGCCTAATGCGCGAAGGCGAGCCCGAAATGGTAAAAGGTGTATTTCATAAATTGGGCATTGCAATCGAAATAATCGATGCACAAAAAGAATTTCTGACCGCACTCAAAGGAGTTACGGATCCGGAAAAAAAGCGTGAAGCGATTACCCAGACATTCTATAAAAAAGTTTTCGGACGGATTGTCAGAGAGAGCGAGGCAAAATTCCTGCTGCAGGGTACGATCCTGACTGACGTGGATGAAACAGTTGCCGGGATCAAACGGCAGCATAATGTTTTTGCCCAGCTGGGAATAGACCCGCAGGAGGCGTTTGGTTACCAGATAATCGAACCACTGATCCAGCTACGCAAGGATGGAGTGAGAGTGGTGGGGAAAGCCCTCGGTCTTCCCGAAGAAGTTTTTACCAGGATACCTTTTCCGGGACCGGCTCTCGCAGCGCGGATCATTGGTGAAGTGACAGAAGAACGACTTCAAACAGTACGCAAAGCAACTGCAGTCACAGAAAGGATGCTAAGTGGTAAGGGTGCTTTCCAGTATATGGCAATCCTGCACGAGGACAGGGTAACAGGAATGAGGGAAGACAGGCGTGATTTTGGGCAGCAGATTGAGATTCGTTGCTGGGACAGCGTGGATGCCCGCACTGCAACACCTACAAAATTACCATTCGGAGTCCTTCAAAAACTTGCCGTCAATATAATACAGGAAGTCCCGGGTATTGTAAGTGTTACCTATAACATAACCACTAAACCGCCATCTACAATTGAGGCTGTGTGAAAAAGGGTAATAACGAACAACTTAGGATTATTTTGCTGGCATCACTGGCAACAGCGTTGCTCATTGCTTTTGCATGCTCCCAATCCTCAGGTCATCTTAAAAGCAGGGAGGAACTTCTTAAATACAAAAATCCGGTTGCTACACAGGTATTATCTGAAGAGGGTGAGCTTTTAGGCAAATTCCTGTTTGAGGACAGGATAAATATTTCATACGGACAGATCCCGGTGCATTTGAGGAATTCTCTTATTGCCACTGAGGATATCCGGTTTTATGAACATGGGGGGAATGATATCAGAAGTTTCTTCAGGGTCCTGGTAAAAACAATTCTATTCAGAGACCGAAGATCCGGTGGCGGAAGCACTATAACACAGCAGCTTGCAAAAAATATGTATGGCAGGAGGGAAACCGGCTTCCTGCATACTGTAACCAACAAGATCAGTGAGATGATAATGGCTAAGCGTATTGAAAAGGTTTTCACTAAGGAGGAAATTCTGACACTTTATCTTAATACAGTTTCATTCGGGGAAAATGTCTTTGGGATCGAAGCAGCATCGGGCAGGTTTTTCAATAAGAGTGCCGAGTCACTGAAGATTGAAGAATCGGCTTTGCTGATCGGAATGCTGAAGGCCAATACGTATTATAATCCACGACTGCATCCCGACAATTCAATAACGAGACGGAATGTAGTCCTGAAGCAGATGGAGAAGTACAATTACCTTAAGGCTTCCGAAGCTGATTCGCTGTCAAATCTTCCTCTGAAGCTTGATTACAGGAAAACAGGGAAATCAGGACCGGCCGATTATTTTCTTGTGCAGGTAAGAGAGGAAACCAGCAGGATCCTTGACAGCCTGGGTTCAGCAACCGGGAATAAATGGGATCCTGAAAAAGACGGACTGATTATTACGACTACATTGAACCTCACCCTCCAGAATTATGCAATTCAGGCTCTGCAGAATCATCTTTCCAGAATGCAGAAAAAGCTGGATGAACAATACAAGAGTGCTCCGGGTAAAAGGAGCCTGGAGCAAATTACCGCGAAAGAGCTTGAAAGACTTAACCTGACCAGCCAGTCTAATGAAATCAGATTCCAGGAAATATTTGACTGGAACGGAAATTATGTAGATTCCATAACCGTTGCGGACAGCCTGAGAAAAGCTCTGACAATTTTGCATGCCGGATTGCTCGCAATAGATCCTGCAGCGGGGGGAATAAAGGCATGGGTTGGCGGGATTGATTTCAAAACACAGCCTTACGATCAGATACTTGCAAGACGGCAGCTTGCTTCGGTTTTCAAGCCTGTTTTATATGCTGAGGCGCTCGAGGAAGGAATGGAACCCTGTCAGTATCTTGACAATGACTCAATTAAGTTATCGGGATTTGAAGACTGGAGCCCTGAGAATTATGATCACTCTTTTGGGGGAAAGTATTCTCTTTCCGGTGCGCTGGCACAGTCGATGAATATCCCGACATTCAGTCTTTTTTTGCAGATTGGATTCGAGAAGATCGATTCCATGTGGAGAAAGATGGGATTTTCCTTTAAACTTGATAATACTCCTTCTCTGGCAATGGGAACAGCTGAGGCAAGCATTAAGGAGGTTGCTATCGCCTACGCATCATTTGCCAATGGAGGATACAGGATAACACCTCGCTGTATAACCTCCATTAAGACTGCGGAAGGTGACATTATTTACAGTGACAACTTTAAAAGCGAAGGGATCAGAATACTCACTGAAAGATCAAGCACTCTTATGTGTGCCATGTTACAGAAGGCAATCAGGGAGGGGACGGGAGTCTCAATGAACAACATTTATGGGGTAGATTTTCCGCTTGCCGGCAAGACCGGTACATCGCAGGATTATTCCGATGCCTGGTTCGCTGCTTTTAATCCCAGACTTGTGATCGTGTCAAGGGCAGGGGCATCATCGCGTGCAATTCACTTCACCAGCGGGGCAAATGGCTCAGGAAGCGCCCTTGCACTGCCTGTTGTGGCTTTGACACTTAAGAAACTAAAACAGAATCCCTTGTTAAGGGATCAACTTATCGCACCTTTTCCTGACCTGCCCCCGGAACTTTACGGTGCGCTCGATTGCCCTGATTTCAGGGATAAGAACTTCTTTGACAGGATTATCGATTTTTTTGAAAAGGACAAGAAACCCTACGAAAAACAGGTAACGAGAAGTGAAAGAAAACTAAGGAACTTCCTGAGAAAGATATTCAAAAAGTGAGTTAATATTTTTACAAAAGTCACTGCTGTAACAAATTTGACTTGATTTAAAGTTGAACAAGTTTCTTTATTTTTTTAATCTATATTTATAGAAAATAATCATATTATGACACGAAATTCTTTCCTTAAATTATCAGCTTTCTGCTTCATACTTATACTCGGATCTGAACTGGTTTATTCCCAGGATAATAACTGGACCCATTTCAGGGGAAGCAAACTGGATGGAATTGCCACAACCGATAAAGTTCCGATGGTTTGGGACGCATCTAGTATTAAATGGAAAACTGAAATACACGGCAAAGGGCATTCGTCGCCTGTTGTTTATGATAACCAGATCTGGATTACCACAGCTACTCCGGACGGCAAGGAACTTTATGCCGTTTGCACAGATTACCAGACTGGAAAAATATTATATGACATCAAGGTATTTACTCCTGACGAATCTATCAGCAAACATTCAATCAATACGTACGCGAGTCCTTCTCCCTGCATTGAGAAGGGATTTGTTTACGTGAATTTCGGGAGTTTGGGAACTGCCTGCATTAAAACAACTGACGGATCAATAGTTTGGAAACGCACTGATCTGAAGTGTAATCATGTGCAGGGACCGGGGTCATCGCCAGTAATTTATAAAAACCTGCTTATCCTTCATTTTGAAGGAGTTGATGTAAGGTTTGTTGTTGCTCTTGACAAAGCAACGGGTAAGCAGGTATGGCGTACAGAAAGACCTTCACAACCTTATGAGGCCCTTCCTCAGATCGGAAAGAAAGCTTATATCACTCCCCTGATAATGAATGTAAAGGGCCGTGATCTTTTAATCTCCAACGGATCAGCTGTTTGCTGTGCATACGATCCTCTTACCGGAGAGGAAGTATGGAGGGTCGTCAGAGGCGCTGAATCCACAGTGCCTATGCCGGTGGCAGAAAAGGGGATAGTATATTTTTATACGGGATCAATGGTAAATCCGGCGGGAGGGACCTTTACCGAATTGCTGGCTGTAAATCCTGACGGGAAAGGGGACATTACCGGAACAAATATCCTGTGGAGGAAACATGATGACCAGATACAGACTCAGATATCGACTCCTTTAATAAAAGACGGGCTTATTTATTCAATTATTTCAAAAAACATTCTTATGTGCATTGATGCGGCAACAGGGAAGGAGATCTGGTCGGAACGCCTAAAGGCAAACTTTAATGCTTCACCTGTTTATGTCAATGGGAATATCTGGTGCTTTTCAGTCAGGGGTGAAGCATTTGCCGTAAAAGCAGGAACGACATACAATGTTATTGCCGACAATCAGATGGATTCGGGAATCTGGGCAACGCCCGCTTTTCTCAGAAATTCAGTAATACTAAGAACAGAGAATTACCTTTGCAGAATAGGACAATAAACAACAATCATAACCAAAACCCCGACTCATGATAAGATACCTGAACCTCGCACTCTTTGCCGGAATGATTGTGATGAACTATCTTGCCGTCGCACTTCCGCTTAATAATAAAACAACGGGCGAGCTTTCCGACTCGTTCCCAAACCTGTTTGTCCCTGCAGGTTTAACCTTCTCAATATGGGGAGTAATTTATCTTCTTCTGATTGCTTATTGTGTTGTACAATTTACAGGTGCAGACCAGGTTGTCATAAGAAGCATCAGCTGGTGGTTTGGTATCTCATGCGTGCTCAATGCACTCTGGATCGTCTTCTGGCACTATGGTAAACTTCCTTTATCACTGCTGGTTATGGTTGGTTTACTTGTTACACTGATCTATATTAACAACCTCATACAACATATTCCTTTTGGGATCATCAAGGCATCATTCGGGATTTATCTTGGTTGGATTTGCATAGCCACTATCGCTAATGTGACTGCCCTTCTGGTTTATTATAAGTGGAACGGATTTGGTGTTTCACAGGAAACCTGGACAATAATAATGATAGTTGCAGGGGCCCTTATAACTTCAGCCGCACTCCTTAGTTTCAGGAATCCTTTTATTGGACTTGCCGTAGTGTGGGCATTTATCGGAATAGTAATCAAACGGCAGACCGATTACCATTCTATTGTAATTACGGCAATTATTGCTTTATCACTTGTCGGCTTAATTACAATATTCGGATTCCTCAGGAAAAGCATCGTGTAATGATCCTTCCTGACAATCCCCAGAATTTACAGTAAATTAAGCCGAAATTCCAGAGATAAGCCTGTGGTACGCGGTAGCATATCCGTTTGGAGTCCTGGGAATAATTCTTGCCATGATTGTTTTGAAGAAAAGTCCTGCGAATTGACATCCCCAAAGAACTTGATCTTTTTACCAGGGATCAGTATCCGGAAGAAACACAAAGTAAGAACTATATTCGGATCATCCATTAAATATCAAGGTATTGTGAGAAAAATAATCTTCGTTTTAATGATAGGCTTCGCTGTAATTTCAGGTACGATGGCGGGGGATAATACTAGTAAATTCAGGGTAGTCGCCTTCTACAAGGCAAAAAATGATCAGGCACATATCAGTTTTGTAAGGGAAGCCAATAAATGGTTTTCAGAAATAGCTGATAAATACAATTTCGTTTATGAAGCGACAGATAACTGGAGTAATCTGAATCAGGAATTTCTTTCTCATTGCCAGGTTGTGATTTTCCTCGACTCAAGGCCGGACTCGGCTTCACAGAGGAGGGCATTTGAGGTATTCATGAAGAACGGCGGTGCATGGCTTGGATTCCATTTTGCAGCTTTTGCCCTCACACCGAGCGAATTTCCACAAAACTGGGACTGGTATCATAATGAATTCCTGGGATCGGGAGAATACAAAAGCAACACGTGGCGGCCGACATCAGCGGTTCTTAGGGTAGAGGACCGTCATAATCCTATGACTAAGCACCTGCCAAAGAAATTTTATTCCTCACCTAACGAGTGGTACAGATGGAAGAATGATCTTCGGACAAATCCTGATATTAAGATTCTTTTATCAATAGACCCGGCCAGTTTCCCTCTGGGGACCGGTCCGAAACTGGATGAGATCTGGCATAGCGGATATTATCCTGTGGTTTGGACTAATGTCAACTTTAAAATGCTATATATCAATATGGGGCATAATGATATTGATTACGAAAACAATACCGGACTGGAATTATCGTCTACTTTTGCGAACAGGATACAGAACAGGCTGATCATTAATGCCCTACTGTGGCTTGGTAATGGATGATCAGTGAAAGAACCAGACCGGATTCTTAAATATTTGTTAAACTTTTTGAACTTCAGTTCTTCTTCAGAATCATAAGGTTATTTTGTCATGTCTCATTTAGAAAGAGATGGACATGAAAAAAAGTGGTTAATTCACTCAAAGTTATGGCCGGACTTATTTTCCCGTCGACCATCCAGGTTTTGCTGGTGAACCTGTAGGGGGTTTTTATTGTCTATATACAGGAAAAGATATTCAGACTTTAATGTGGTTAAAGTCCGAATACACTATCATAGTTCTCTTTTTAATTTTAATTAGTTTGGAAGTCAGCAGCAGAAGCATTGATAAATGATTCAGTGGCTGACTTCCTAATTTAATTCTGAAAAGGAGTTGAAAATACTTATAGTTGAAGATGACAGATCTCTGAGCGCAGCCATTCATGATTATCTGCGTATGGAGGGGCATGTCTGCGAAACTGCTTTAAACTACAGGCAGGCAGCTTTGAAGACAGGCGATAACCAGTACGATTGTGTCATACTCGATATAGGGCTGCCCGATGGCAACGGGCTTGATGTTATCCGTGAACTCAAAACCAGCAAGCCTAAAGAGGGCATATTAATATTATCAGCCAGAAGTTCACTTGATGACAAGCTTACGGGTTTGAAAACAGGTGCCGACGATTATATGACCAAGCCTTTCCATTTTGCCGAGATGAGCGCCAGGATCAACTCAATATACAGAAGGAACAACCTGCTGGGAAATAATGAAATAACATTTAATGAAATAAGGGTCAATACAACCGATAATCAGGCTTTTGTTAATGACAATCTTCTGATTCTCACCAGAAAAGAGTACGATTTATTATTGTTTTTCGTAACCAACCGGAACAGGATAATTACGAAGGAGTCAATTATTGAACATTTATGGGGAGACGAAGTTATTCTAACAGACTCCTTTGACTTTGTTTACACTCATGTAAAGAATGTTCGGAAGAAGGTTGTTGAGGCCGGGGGCAAGAACTACATAAGGTCGATTTATGGCTTTGGTTATAAATTTACAGATAGTTGAAATTACTGACCAAAAGTACATATTACTTTCTGCTCGCTTCAGTCATAGCAATGCTTACAATTGCTATCCTTTTATATTCCACCATCAGGAAACAGGTTTACAAACAAATCGATAATAGTCTAATAACGGAAAAGACCATTATTGAGGATCAGATCGAACAAACAAGTCTGATACCCGATTTTAATCCTACTTTCGGCCACCAGATCGAAGTCAGGCTGCTGGATGATCACGTTGAACCAGTCCGAATCCTGAAAGATACAATTGTGGTTGATACTGTTTCAAACGCCAATCTGCCTTTCAGGTATTTGTTTTTTGCTGCAAACTTACCGGGAGACAGAGGCTATACTATCAGTATTCTACGAAGTCTTAACGAAAGGGACAATTTACTTGCCGATATCGGTTTCTATATGTTTTTCCTGTTTCTTTCATTATTATTAATCTCAATAGTTCTGAATTATATAATTTCCAAAAAATTATGGGATCCATTCTATAAAACTGTTGATGTTGCAGAGAAATTTGATATTCAATATGATAAGCCGCTTGACCTGCCTGAAACCAACATAAATGAGTTTCGGAAGCTTAACACCGTTTTTTCCAGGATGACTAAAAAGATAAGGGATGATTACCTGAGCCTTAAGGAGTATAATGAAAATGCCGCACATGAGATACGCACTCCCCTTGCAGTTATCAGATCCAAGACGGAGTTGCTGATGCAGAAAAAAGAGCTCAGCAAGGATAGCCTTAACATTATCAGGTCAATCAATGAAGCAACCACACGATTATTTAAGCTTACAAAAAGCCTCCTGCTTATTTCAAGGATTGAAAATCTTTATTTCCGGGATGAAAAAGAACTATCTCTCAAAAAGATAATCGAAAAGAATATTTTGAACTACAAGGAGATTATGCAGCTTAAAAAGATCACCGTGGAGATGGAGGCTGAGAATCATGCAATTGTGAAGATGAATGAAGCACTTGCTGAGATGCTGATCTCAAATCTTTTCAGCAATGCGGTAAGGTATAATATCAACGGAGGATTTATTAAATGCTCTATCCGGAATAGATCTATTTCCATATCAAACAGCGGCATCCCTTTGAAAACTGATCCTGAGCTTCTTTTCAGGAGATTTCATAGGTCAGGTGATAACCCTCAATCAATAGGACTGGGCCTGTCAATTGTAAAAAAGATCGCGGATATTTATGATATGGGAATAACCTATACCTGCACCAATTCTATCCATCAGTTAAAGCTTACCTATTCCTGAAATATCACTGACTAATGCTTCCGGCCGAATCTTAAATTTTTGTTAATATTTTCCAACTTCAGTTCTGCTTCAGAATCGTGTTCTAATTTGGCTTGCAAACCAATATATTTAGAAGTTATGAAAAAGTTATTATTAGTTATGGTGATGATGATGGCCGTTGTTGCCATTAATGCACAGCGGACCCCAGTTAAGGTAACTGACCTGAACAAGGCAATTACTGATAATATTGCCAGTAAATATGCAGGATTCACAGTCAAGGATGCAGCTCAGATTGTGAACAATGGTGTTACCACGTTCGAAGTAGTGATTAGCAAAGGAACTACCTCAGAGACTCTCCTGTACGATAAGGATGGAAAGTTTCTGAAAGAAGAAAACATGAAATCAGGAATGACTGAAAAACCAGGGATGAAAGGAAAGACAGCGAATAAACCTGTTCCAAAAAAGAAATAGGTTTTAGAATGGTCGCTATGTGAGGGGTACCTTTGAAAGTACCCCTTAATTTTTGTATATTTTTGTTTTATAAAATTGATTCTCTATAGAAATATACTATTTATTCAACAATCAAGGTCTGTATTGAATGGGGCAGACTCTTAACTTCCGCAGCTTTCAGTCCGAAACATAATTTGTATACAATTTCCTTATCGCTTTGATTCATTACAATAACTGCCACTTTCCCGTCTTCATTGATGAATCCTGTAGCCAGCAGCTGACTTCGGCTTGGTGCACAAAGAATTCGTTTGGCTCCCGGGCGGATAAATTTTGAAAAATGTCCTATATAATAGTAAGAGCTGGTGTAAATTAGTTGTCCTGTCTTTGTATCGGCATGCACTGGGGCAAAGCAGAAGTTCCCGACATGGTTTGGTCCGCCCGTCTCGTCAAGTAAAATATTCCAGTCTGTCCAGCCGGAGGTCCAGTTATTGAAATCATTTATCATCGACCGGCCGTAGGCCTCACCAAGGCTCCATGAGTAATACCTGGCGGCATTAAAGGGGCCTTTGCACCCTTCGGTGAACATAAGGTTTTTATCAGGCCATGCATTGTGCACAAGCCCCACATTATTGTACATCTGCTGGCCACCTGTCCAGTCTTCATACCAGTGAAATCCCATTCCCCATGCATACTTTGAAGCCTGGGGATCATCAAAGATAGCCTGAGCTCTCTGCAGCATCAGATCGCGGTTATGATCCCAAACGATTATTTTCGTGTCACTTAGTCCTTCCTTCTCCATTGTCGGACCTAAGTGATTCTTCAGGAAATCTCGTTCGCCTTCAGCTGAATAAATACATGATTCCCATGTCTGGGTCGCCATAGGTTCGTTCTGTATTGTTACACCCCAGACAGGAATTCCTTCTTTCTCATAGCTCCTGATAAATTTTGTGAAATACATTGCCCACGAATCAAAATATTCAGCTTTAAGTTTTCCGCCATGAAGCATATTGTTATTGTCTTTCATGAATGCCGGCGGGCTCCACGGGCTGGCAAAAAGAGTCAGCTTTCCTCCGGCTGCTGCAACAGCTTTCTTTATCAGCGGAATTTTGAATTTTCTGTCATGTTCAATATTAAATGATCCGAGTTCCTTGTCTCCTTCATTAACATAAGTGTAGCTGCCGCTCGAAAAATCACAGCTGTTGATGTTGGTACGTGCAAGTGTGTAGCCAATGCCTTTTTGAGTGTCGTAATATGCCTGCATCAATTCCTTTTGTTTCTCTTCAGGAAGTTTTGCGAAGGTTTCAGCAGCAGCATCGGTAAGCGCCCCGCCGATACCAAGGATGGCCTGGAATGTCTTATCCGGATTTACGAAAACATATACTTCAGTTTCCCTAGTACCTTCCAGATTGGTGAACTGAATTGTTCCTGTCGGAGTAAGCCTGAGATCGCTGCTATCGGCAGTTGTATAAACCGTGATTTTCTTCCCGTCGGCTGTGAAATTATTAACAGTTCCGGTGAGCTGCACTGTTTGTTGTTTTTGCTGATTGCAAGAGGATAGCAATAGCATGGAAATGAAAAAGCCTATGTACTTCATAGATTGAATATTTTTAAATTATTGAATTTCCCGGGTAAAATTAAGGTTATTTATTATCTCATAAGAAAGCTTATCACTTTCTCCTTTAATTTGTTATATGGAGGATATCGAAGGCTGATATCAAAAAGGTTAGATTTTATGATCACCGACCGCATATTTGAAAATGTTTCAAATGACTTTTTCCCGTGATACCTGCCCAAACCGCTTGAACCAACTCCACCGTAGGGAAGGTAGGGTGAGGCTATTTGAATGACAGTATCATTTATACCAGCTGAACCACTTTGTGTTTTCTTAAGGAATTCACGATAGAGTTTTTTGCTATTTGAGAAAATGTAGACAGCAAGTGGTTTGGGGTTCTGGCCGATTATCCTGTAAACATCTTCAAAGTTCTCAAAATCTATAACGGGGAGGACAGGGCCAAAGATTTCTTCCTTCATAACAGGATCATCTGACTTGATGTCTTTTATTACAGTTGGTGCAACATAAAAACTCGCTTCATCAATTTTTCCACCTGTTACTATTTGTCCTGATTTGATAAGTGCTGAAATCCTTTTAGTATTCTCAGAATTTATAATCCTGGCAAAATCATTTCCGGTTTCAGGATTTTCAGTATAAAATGAATTAATTTCTTTGGCTATCAGTTCGAGGAATTGATCTTTAACCTTCTTATCTACAAGGATATAATCAGGACTTATGCAGGTTTGTCCCGCATTTATAAACTTACCCCAGGCAATCCTCCTTGCAGCGAAACCGAGCCTGGCATCGGCAGCCACCACACATGGATTTTTACCGCCAAGCTCAAGGGATACGGGTATGAGGTTTTCAGCAGCTTTTTGCATAACATATTTGCCGATTTTGTTGCTTCCTGTGAAAAAGATGTAATCGAATTTATGGTTAAGAAGAAGTTCGCTTACTGAATGGTCTCCATTTATCATCATCACCAGCTCTTTTGGGAAATGATCCAGGATTTTTCCCATTACTGAGGTGGTTTCCGGCACCTGACGGGAGACTTTAAGAATGACACAATTGCCGGCAGCCAGTGCTCCGATTAATGGCATAAAAGCAAGCTGAAACGGAAAGTTCCAGGGAGATAATACCAGGATCTGACCGTAGGGTTGAGGTGTTATGTGACTATAAGCTAAAAAATGTACAATCGGAGTCCGGACTCTTTTATTTCCAGCCCATTTTTTAAGGTTGCGTATTGTGTGATTCAATTCTTTAATGACAAACCGTGTTTCTGTTGCCAAAACTTCAAATCCTGGTTTGTGAAAATCACTCCATAAAGCATTTTTTATTTCCTCCTCATTCTCAATAATAAGTCGCCGGAGCTTTTTAAGTATCTCAAGTCTGTATCGCAGATCCAGAGTTTTTCCTTCAGAAAAGAATCTGCGCTGATCAGCCAGTATTTGTTTTATCTCTTTTTCTTCCATTCTTCTTCCAAAAGTAAAAGTTGTTCTGACAGATCAGACCTCTTAGTTCCTTCCTTTTCCCTGATCCTGCTCATCGCGTATTCTGCCACTGCTGTAATGGTAAGACTGGGGTTCACACCAATATTACCCTGAATTACTGAGCCATCGGTTATAAAAAAGTCGGGATACCCAAGAACTCTGTAACTGCTGTCGATTACCCCGGTCCCGGGTGAATCAGACATAGGGCAACCTCCCAGGATATGAGCAGTTGTAGGCCTGTTTAAAACAACTTCAAGAAGTATATTCTGGGGAATGCCATTGACCTTCTCTGCGAACCGGTTCAAAACCTCTTGACCTACAGGTATATAGGCAGGGACTTTGTTTTGTCCGCTGTTTACAATTTTCATTTTCCCGCCAAAGACAGTATTGTTCCAAACCATGCGCATGGCATTATCAACCGTCTGCATAACCAGCAGGATCACAAGATTCGTGGACCACCTGAAATTAAAAACAGTTTTGAGAAATTGAACCGGATGAGTAAGTGTCCTGACCAACAGATTCCATGACCTCTTAACCGGCGTTTTGGCTCCGTCAGCTGACAGACCAAAAAACCATTTCATTGCATTTGAATTATCAGGATACTTTACAATCTCAACCTTGGTAAAAGGATCAGGGTTGAAGGCTGAAGTAATTGCAAGGCCGTTATTCAATTTTTCCCCGGCTCCCGATACCGCACAAAGGGTCTCGGCATTTGTCCTCAGCTGGTAACCCAGTGACTCTGAAAGAAATGGTAAGGTATGGTACTGATATTTCTGTTTAAGCAAAAGCTCGAGAGTACCGAGAGTGCCTGCAGCGAGAATAAGCCCTTTTGATTTAATAATCTTTTTTTTATGGAATAAAAAAGATGTAACATTCTTAACTTCAACATTATACAGATTATCCTTGAAATCGATTTTTTCAGCTTTGGTTTCAGCAAGTATTTCGAGTCCCAATTTTTCTGCAAACCATAAATAGTTCCTGTCCAGGCTGTTTTTTGCATTTTCCCTGCATCCTACCATGCATCCGCCGCACTCGGTACATCTTTTACGTAATGGTCCTAAACCCTTGAAATATGGATCGTTTTCTCCATCTGCACCATTAAGGATTACTCCGACATGAACCGTATCAAAGGTATCGGCGGCATTCATGTCTTTTGCTATTTCTCTCAGCACAATATCTTCAGTATTCAGTTTTGAGTATTTGGTTCTTCCAAGCATGAAAGCAGCTCTCTCAAAGTAAGGTTCAAGGATTTTCTTCCAGTCCCCGAATTGTGACCAGGAACTGTTCCTGAAAAAATCATCGGGTGGAATATAAAGGGTATTCGCATACACAAGACTGCCTCCACCAATGCCGGTTCCACTCAGGATGCTTGCGGTTGAATAAAAGGAGATCTTTTGAAAACCGAAAAACCTCAATGCCGGTATCCAGAGATATTTACGGAGGTTCCAGTTGGTCTTTGGAAAATCCTCAGGATTAAAACGTTTACCCTGCTCAATTGTAAGAACTTTGTATCCCTTTTCAATCAAACGCAGACTGGCAACACTGCCACCAAATCCCGATCCTATAACAATATAATCATATATCATTATTAATATGCTGGTTATTACCGACTGAATGCAAATAAAGGGTGAATGTTGTCATTCACCCCGATTATTGTCTCCTGTTTGAAAGAAATCAGTGATAATTATTCTGCCTTTTTGAACAGGAAAAAGCCGGATGCTTCGCCGGCTGAAGTGCTGTTCTTAAAAGTAATTGTAAGCGTTTTAGTTACATTATCAATCTTCCAGGTCTCTTTCGACACAAAATCTTCCTGACCGTTGTCTCCATTAAAAGTTGTTTTCGATTCAACGTTCACCGTAGTATCCTGATCCGACCATGTAGCTTTTGTCTTGCGTGGCATGTCATAGATTGTAATGCTGGATTCCTTACCGTCGAGTTTAAGGTTTTCAGTAAACGGGTATTCCTGCCCGTCGCCGGTATCATAATACCGCTCGGTAAGGAGACTGTCGGCCCCGATCCTGACATCGATCCTGACCAGGGTAGGGGAGTATTCTGCCAAAGTGGATTGGCCCCTGTCAAGCTTCCATATACCGTTGAAGTCAGCTTGCTGCCCTGCAACCGGAAGGGCATATGCAATCGCAAATGAAATAAGTACGAGAATGAGAGTGATCTTTTTCATGCTTTTTTTCTTTTAAATTATACCTCTAAGGTGATACTACTTTTCTTAAAATCAAAACGGTTTACGGAATTTATCAATAAAATTTCTACAACATTCCCGGACGCTGTTTTTCCTCAGAAAACCGGACAATCCTCCTGATCCTGTCTATTCGGGTTTTATCCCTTTTTGCGTATTTATACCATTCGATATAAATTCTCCTTGCTGAAGGGGAGAAATTCATAAAATTATCCAGCGCAGCTTTGCCTGCTTTTAATGCTGACAAAAGTTCATCAGGGATGTCTGGATCGCCTGATGCCTTGTTATCATACACGAGATGGGGCTTTTCGAATATTTTGTTAAAAGCATCCACCCCTGCCTGTTTCATCCGGCCTTCACTTGTCAGCTTTCTGACTCTTTCAATGTTATACTTTGACCATCGGCTGCCAACTCGCCGGGGTGTATAATACTGAATATAGTAATCATTATTAATCCGTTTAATTTTGCCATCGATCCACCCGAAGCAAAGCGCTTCTTCAACAGCTTCAACATAAGGTACGCATTCTCTGCCTGTATGCTTTTTATATATTCTCATCCATAACCCTTCAACAGTTTTATGATTCTCCTCGAGCCATTTATGCCACTCATCCCGGTTTTTGAAATAAATCTCAGAGTCCATCACTTTAAAATCGGTTTGATAAATTATTCTATAAAATTACAACCTCCATATTTATTCCCCTCGCATCCAAGTTATGAAAAGTTTATAAATGAAAGAACTGGTTTTAATTTAGACTTTAGAAAGAAATATTTGATTGAACCTTTTTTTTACTAAATTTAAATCTTAGCTGAGTTTTTAATATCCAACAGACTTAGTACTAAATATATGAAAGTCCTGATTACTGGTTCTTCCGGTTCGTTTGGTACTATTATTGCTAAAAGCCTCATTTCTAAAAAAATACACGTAGTCGGAATAGACATCAGAGATCCCTCTGAGGACTGCAACGGTGAATACTTCAAATTTTTCAGATGTTGCATAACAGATAAGGATCTTCTGAGATCTGTTTTCATGAAAGAGAAACCTGACCGTGTAATTCATTTTGCATGCACATTCAACAGGGTCCGGAACAGGAAAAGGGAACACGAAATTGATATTGGAGGGTCAAGAAATATTATTGAGGTCTCGAACGAGACTCCGTCTGTAAAACAACTAATCTATTCAAGTTCTGCACTTGCATACGGAGGCAAAAGTGACAACCCTGCATGGCTAAACGAAAATCATCCCCTGAGGCCGGGTAAATTAAGGTACGGCATAAATAAGAAACTGATCGAAGGACTTTATCTTGAGGCCCGGGTAAGGGAGGATCTTAACATCAATGTAATTCGTGTCTGTTCAGTTGTCGGACCATGTTTCTGTAAACCGTCCAGTGTAGTTTATATGTTGCTAAAATGGTCGTGGCTTCCCCGTTTCTACAAGGAGAATTCAGTCCAGTTTCTGCATACCGAGGATTTTATTTCCCTGATTCACCTGATGATTGCCGATGATCAGATTAAAGGAATTTATAATATTGCTCCCAACTCTTATTCGGTTGTAAAAGATCTTTTTCCCGAAAAGAAATATTTTAAATTGCCGGTTTTTGTAATAAGCGGATTTATTGGATTGCTATATAATTTAAGGATTTTCAATCTTCAGCCCGCAAGTATTGATACCAGTCTGTATTCTATTGTGCTCGATCCTGAGAAAATTGTTTCAAGGTATAACTATAAATTCAGATACACTTCATCCGAGGCTTTTGCAACGGCTGAAATTGACAGCAATATTGACCGGTACAAAAACCTGCATCATGGGTAAACCGTAATCCTTATCTATTTTTCTATTCCGATCGTTACCTCGGCACCCTTCAGCCCTTTTGATGAAGCCTTAACAGTGAACGGACTTGTCGCACCCTTATCGGCCTTAACAATAACAAGGCACATACCGTTATATGCTTTTTTGACAGCTGCCTGGAAAGGATCGTGGCTGGTTGCATCGCCATTGTCTGTTGCAATTACTTTACCCGGACCTTCAATACTGAAGTTCAGGAGATTGCTGCTACGCGGTACAAGCAAACTGTTCTTGTCCTCGATTTTGACAGTTATAAAAATAAGATCAGATCCGTCGGAACGAACAGAACTATGGTCGGACGATGCCGACAGCTGCGAAGCTTTTCCGGTTGTAACCATTTTATCCTCTGCCCATTGGGTGCCATTCTTGTAGGCAACAACCTTAAGTTCGCCAGGCTGGTAAACAACATCATCCCATCTGAGCCTGTATTCAAACGGGCCCTTTTTCTTTTTACCAAGGGATTTGCCATTCAGGAACAATTCCGCTTCATCACCGGAAGTATAAACATGGACCGGTGTAACCAGACCTTTTCTTTCAGGCCAGTTCCAGTGAGGCAGTATATGAGCCATAGGAAGATCTGGTCTCCATTTAGACTGGTAAAGATAAAAACGGTCCTTTTTAAATCCGGCAAGGTCCAGTATCCCGAAATAGCTGCTTCGTGAAGGCACTTCAGTAACGTTCTGTTTGTCAAGTAATTCTTTAGCCTGCTCATACCTTCTTGTTCCTGGTCTTAATCCTGTCAGATCTCCTCCATAAGGTGTTGGCTCCCCGATATAATCGAACCCTGTCCAGACAAATTCTCCAAATACTCCCGGATATTTGTCCTGCATTTCCCACTGCTGGTCAGCGGTTGAAGCCCATGAGGGAAATGCCAGATCGTATGAAGATATCTGGAAGATCCCTTTTCCCGGAAGGTTATTGTTAAGGTCACCCTGAACAACGGGGAAGAAATATTCTCCTCTTGAGCTTATTGTTGAGGCCGATTCGCTTGAATGGAATGGAAGGTTATCATTGTCTTTCAACGCAAAGAAAGCATTGTACCTGTACAGACGGTAGTTGATGCCAAATACATCAACTGTCTTCTGGAACCCGTTGGTCCCTGATTCGTCCCAGTTGCATCCTACAGTCACAGGTCTTGTGTTGTCTTCTGATTTGATGATCGCCCTCAGACTTGCCGAAAGAGCAGGATTATTCTGATCATTTACCTCATTGCCAGTGCTCCAGATGAAAACTGATGGGTGATTACGGTCGCGTCTGACCATTGCTCTCAGGTCCTCCTCATGCCAGGCATAGAACAGCTTATTATAATCAAGACTCTTCTTGGGAGTTTTCCAGGCATCAAATGCTTCATCTTCAACAAGGAAACCCAGCCTGTCGCATAGCTCGAGCAATTCCGGCGCCGGTGGGTTATGACTTGTCCTGACAGCATTGCAGCCCATTTCCCTGAGTATCTCGAGCTGGCGTTCAGCAGCCCTGGTATTGAATGCGGCTCCCAGCGCCCCCAGATCATGGTGATTGCAGACTCCCTGTATAGGAATCTTTTTTCCGTTGAGGTAAAACCCATCACGCGGAGTGAAATCAAGAGTTCTGAACCCGAAATTCGTTCCATATATGTCGGTAACAGTTGTTCCCTGCATTACAGTCACAACAGCTTTGTATAATTCCGGATCATCGAGGTTCCAGAGGGCAGGGTTATTCACAGGTATATCAAGCCTGAAGGTGTGATCTGATGATGCCGGGAGTAGTGCTGTCGCCGTGATGGATTCAGCTACTGGTTCTGCTGATGTCTCTCCTTTTTCATTCAGCTTATAAACTGCTGCTTTGACTGTTACCTCGACCGGCTTGTCAAGGTGACTCTCAACTTCGGCTTCAACACTCAGAATACCTCTCTCTTTCTTAATTTCAGGTGTGGTGCAGTACAAGCCATTGTACGTGACGTGAATCTGGGAAGCCTTCACAAGCCACACATTCCGGTAGATTCCTGCACCGGGGTACCATCTTGAATCCCAATTCTTTGTATCCAGCCTTACTGCAATAAGGTTTTCCTTCCCGAGATTGACATAAGGTGTAAGATCGAGCCGGAACGAGGTATAGCCATAAGGCCAGCCACCAACAAATTTGCCATTCAGCCAAACCTGGGCATAAGCCATCGCACCGTCGAAATCGATATAAATTCTTTTCCCCTTATCGTTATCATTCAGTGTGAAATATTTCCTGTACCAGCCGATCCCTTTCCAGGGAAGAAGTCCTGTATTATTTTCAAGGGTATCGCTGAAAGGACCTTCTATTGCCCAGTCATGCGGCAGGTCGAGAGTTCGCCAGTTATTATCATTAACCGATGGTGATTGAAGACCTTCAGGTTCCTTATCAGCTATTACTTTCTTATTGGCTGCATTGAAATATTTTACGAATTTCCAGTTCTGGTTGAATGATTCACGGGATCTTGGTGAACTTTGGGCCTGTAATAATCCGTTACTCCAGATTATCAGACCAAGGGTTAAAAATAAAAAAACAGGTTTACGTTTCATAGTATTTTGTTTGTTGGGATTTATTTTTTTACAAACCGCTGGCTTACTGTTTCTCCTGATTTAAAGTAAATTTTTATAATATAGAGACCCTTATCAAGATAAGAGGTGTTTAATGAAACCGAGAAGTCGCTTAATCCTGTTTCTTCCATGATCAGACTACCCAGAAGGTTGTAAACCGAGATCCTCGCGATTAGCTCGTCTGATTCAATATGCAGGTTATCTGTAACCGGATTGGGGAAGACCCTGAAAATAAGACTATCGGTATCAACGATAGTTGAAGCCTCCCCAACCATGTTCTCATCGAGCCATGCGAGTCTCCTGCTGATCCAGCTCTTGAATTTCAAAATTTCCCCGGCATAAGTATCAGGTTGTTCGCCATATTCACTGGTGCCGACATTGATTCCCAGAATTTTCCATTTCTGGTAATGACGTTGCTGTGCCTGATCAAGCAGGCTGGCAACCGAGTCAATTACGTGATCAAGGTAAGTCTGGCTTAAAATAGTTTTCCGCAGTGCAAAATACCTTTCATATATCCTGTTTGCAAAATCACTGTCATGTAAAAGCCTTATCTCCCATGATGGAGGAACTGGCCAATCAACACAATCAGCCACCCGGTACGCCCACCCCGAACCATCGGTCTGGTTGAAATGAATACAATTTTCAGTGATATCTTTCCAGGCCCAGTCAAAATCCCAGGGTGGTCCCGAGTGTATAAGACCTTTGTTGCTGTCCTTATCCTTGTAATAGAATCTGCTCTTTTTGTAGGCATCCACATTTCTTGAAAGCTCTCCGAGAATGAAATAATCAACAAATGAATTTACATCCAGGTATGCCCTGTAGCCTGTACTTCTGTTCTTAAAATCAGCCCCGTACAATACCTTTTCGAACGAATCAACATAATCTTTAAGGTATTTCTTTTGTGTTACGCTCAGGTCCGCAGGCTTCGGATCGAAATAAACAAAATATACATCAGCATCTAACCTGTTAAGTGGTGAGAAGTTACTTTTCCAGCTATTGGTTTCATCATAATAGTCGTTTGAAAAAATGTACCCGCCTGTGACATCATCTCCGGTATTTTCATCCGGATTAAGCTTGGCGATATTGACCCGGTTCTTATCCTGTTTTATTTTTTCTCCGAGGAGATAAATGCCCTTGTATTCATCGTTTAAAACAACCTCACTATAGACAGATCTTGTAGCATAATGGCCCATTTTCCTGAAAATCTCGAATGGCAGGAAATTCCTGAGAAATGTTTTATCGTTATAGTTTGCTGTGAGAACCCAGTCATTTTCCTCAGGCATTCCCAGGATCGGAACATTAAGATTATTACCGGCATCGTCACGTGTTTCAAATCCGTAAGGCTTCTGGGGCAGGGATGCTGAAAAACGACCTCTGATTTCTATGCCGACCTTACCCGAGTAAACATTTCCGGGGTCAGAAACATTATTGACAATCCCACCGGCGTTGTTAATAATTTTCATATCAGCTGTGATTTTCGGTTCATCCATAATATCTTCTCCCGCTGATGTAGTGACAATGACAATCGGAAGATCTGACGATGTGAATTCATCCCTCGGGCCAAACCAGTCCGGTGGATACCTGTACATCAGGGAACTGCCGGACATGCCGAAGGAGAACCAAACGTTTGATGACAGGTCAGTTGAAGCTTCGGATGAGTTGTGAACCTGAACTGCAATAACGTTCTCCCCCTGCATTAAACAGGATTTTAGCTTATTGCTGCTCAGCAGGAATGATTCAGGCGGTTCTCCGTAATACATTATTGCTTCATGATCTTCTCCCAGCTGGTAGTAAGGTGGATGAATACCCTGCACACCGGCTCTTGCAATTTCAACATCATTCAGGTAGGCTACAAAAGCATCATCATAGTCTATGTTCAGAATTGCAGATACGATCTGGCTGATATCGTTGACATCAAATTTTATTCTCAGGAAGACGGATGCACATTGAGGTATAATTGTGTTATCATCGTCATCACCAAATCCGAAACCTCCCTGACCCTCAGGCCAGAAGGAATCATTGAAAGATTGTGATCTCCAGTTCTGATCGGGTTCAGAGGTACCGGTCCAGTATTTCCAGGTATCCGAAGCGAAAACTGCTGTCTCCCAGTGGTTTATCGGCTGACCAGTTACCCATCGACCCAAAACAGGCAAAAGCAGCAAAAATATGAAGATGCCTTTTTTCATCAGGGGAGTAAAATTAGTATTTAAATCTGAAAGTTAAATTACCACCTTAAGCAAACCAATGCAGGCCAGGAGTTGAAAAAGTTGAAAGGTTGAAAGTGTTGAATGGCTTGAAATGGGGATTTTGACTTGTCTTTTATCTTTTTACTTTTGTCTTTTGTCTTTAATCTTATATTCCTGCTTATGAACCGATTTTCACGAACCTGTTTTACTATAATTACATTGTTCCGTTTCTTACTACCTGCAGGAGCGCAGTACCTTGCACCGGAACATAAAGCCTTTACACATCAGGACTCTCTTCGCGGATCGATAACTCCTCAAAGAGCATGGTGGGATCTTACATATTATCACCTTGATATTGTTGTAAGTCCTTCTGACAGTACAATTTATGGAAGTAATACCATAAATTACAGGGTGAAGAAGAGTGCCGACTTAATGCAGATCGATCTTCAGCCGCCCCTGAGCATCTCAGAGGCAATCCAGAACGGGAAATCTCTGGAATTTACCAGAGAAGGCAACGTTTACTGGATAAAGATGTCTGAAGTTGAGGAGCCAGGGAAAATCTATTCGGTAGTTCTGAAATACGGAGGCAAACCGAAAGTATCGCTCCGGCCGCCGTGGGAAGGCGGGATCACGTGGAAAAAGGACAAAAACAACCTGCCATTCATTGCATCTTCCTGCCAGGGTGATGGGGCAAGCCTGTGGTGGCCATGCAAGGACCATATGTATGACGAGCCCGACAGCATGCTGATTAGCGTGAATGTGCCATCCAATCTTATGGATGTATCGAACGGACGTTTACGGAGTGCTGTAAAGCAGAAAAATAAAACTATAACATATAACTGGTTCGTGGCTAATCCCATAAGTAACTATGGGGTGAATATAAATATCGCCGATTATGCACATTTTTCGGAGATCTTTAACGGGGAAAAAGGAAAGCTTACCTGTGACTATTATGTTCTGAAGGAAGATCTTGGGAAGGCTAAAATTCAGTTTAAGCAGGCTCCTATGATGCTAAAGGCATTCGAACACTGGTTTGGTCCCTATCCCTTCTATGAGGACGGATATAAGCTTGTGGAGGTTCCCTATCTTGGAATGGAGCACCAGAGCTCCGTAACATATGGTAACGGCTTCCATAATGGGTACAGGGGAAATGATGTGAGCGGATCGGGATGGGGGGATAAGTTCGATTTTATTATTGTTCATGAATCTGGTCATGAATGGTTTGCGAACAACATTACATATGAAGATGTAGCCGATATGTGGATTCACGAGAGCTTCACAAATTATTCCGAGTGTCTTTTCGTGGAATATTATTATGGAAAGGATGCAGGGAGGGAGTATGTCCTTGGTTCACGAAGGAACATCAGGAACGACCGTCCCATTACCGGAATCTACAACGTGAATTTCAGCGGTTCAGGTGACATGTATTATAAGGGTGGCAGTATGTTTCATACTCTGCGGCAGATTATTAACGATGATGAAAAATGGAGGGAGATCCTGCGCGGCATTAACAGGGATTTTTATCACCAGGTTGTCAGGGGATCGCAGATTGAGGAGTATCTGGCCAAAAAAACGGGACTGGACCTTAAGCCATTTTTTGATCAGTACCTCAGGGATATCAGGATCCCGGTCTTTGAATACTTTGAAAAGGATAAAAAGCTCACCTTCCGATGGAATAATTGTGTCCGTGGTTTCAACATGCCTCTGAAAATCTACATATCCGGTGTTGAAAAGAATATAGTTCCAACCTCGGGCTTTTCCTCAATTGACCTGGATTCGGAAAATGCTGTCATCACCGTGGATCCGAACTATTATGTTGCAATCCTTAACATGACCGGGAAGTAATAGTTATACAACCCGAACAACTACCTCTTAACAACTATCGGAGCCCCGAATCCGATCTTTTCCAGCGGTTTAAGCTGGGTTGCAGCATCACCTACAACAACATAGTACATTTTGTCGGGAATGATGTATTTATCAGTGGTTGCCTTGTGTTCATCCACCGTCATGCCCCTGATCACTTTCTCTTCATTCCTGATATAATCATCAGGGAAATTATACTTTGCCATAGTTGTCAGCATTCCCGCAAGCGATCCGTTTGTCTCAAACCTCAGTGCATTCGAGAGGATCATGCAGTTCTTAATAAACTGGATATCAGCTTCAGAAACACCGTTGCGGTATTTCTCCATCTCGTCCCTGATTATTTTGACCGACTCAAATGTTGCATCAGATCTTACGCTGGTTGATACAATAAACGGAGCTTTGACTTTCATTTCCTGGAAATAGCTTGATGCACCATAAGTAAAACCCTTCTCCTCGCGCAGTATCTGATTAAGGATACTGGTAAAGGCACCTCCCAGCCTGTAATTTATAAAATCAGCTTTTACATAGTCAGGATCATCCCTTGTAAGTGCAAGATACCCTGCGAAGATAACCGACTGACGTGAGCCGGGAATATCTATGAAATAGATCTGCGATTTTCCAGGATTGGTGGGTATTGCATAACTATTGAACGTTACGTCTTTTGGCTTCCATTCCTGCTCAAGCGGCTTGAGGGCAGTAAGCACCTGTTCCTTACTGACATTGCCTGCAACCTGGATTGATGTCACAGAAGGTGAAAAATTATTGTTGTAATAGGCTTTCAGATCATCCATTGCTATTTTTCCGATCGACTCTTTGGTACCCCTCGTGCTGTAGCCAAAGATATTATCAGTGCCGTAAAGAAGTTTGTTGAACATCAAGTTGCCAACGCTTCTTGGCTGAGCTTCAGCCTGGATGATGCTGTTCAATGTACTGGTTTTAGCAATTGAGAATTCTGCTGTATCCCATCGTGGTTCAAGAAGGATTTCCTTCATAAGTCGATACCGTCTTTTCAAAATTCCTGGAAAGAGAACTGGCACTTCATTGTTAGCTCCTCCCTGCCTGCATACATATTTATGCTTGAGCCAAGCAACTCGATCTCCTCCTCAAGTTCTTCAGGTGTTTTGTTTTTTGTTCCCTGGGGAAGAACACTTGCCACCATACCTGCAACACCCGGCAATGTGACTTTATCCTGATAAACACCACCGTTGATTGTCAGGATCATCTCAACCAGAGGTAGCTCCTTGTTCTCGATCCCATAAACATCGAATGCCGTTGGCCAGTGTTGCTTTCCATGTCACAGGCAGCTTGACCTCAGGAGGAGTACCGGCAGGAGGCTCAACGGTCCTGTCCATGACTGAAGGTGTTTTTGCTATTTTCTCTTCAGCTGTTTGAGCGATTTCCACCTGGCTTGCCTCTCTTATATTCTCCTCTTTGACGCCGGCAGGAACTGAGTTTTCAGCAATCATTTCCGGTTTACCCTTTGGTACAAAGCTGGTTACAATATGAGGCTTGCCCTTGATGTATTTTTCATATACCCTTTTTACATCATTAAGGGTTACTGCCTTGATGATTTCAATATCTTTCTCAATATATCCCGGATCGTTAAGATAGGTATTATAGAAAGCAAGCTGAAGTGACTTCCCGAAAACACTTTCGATCCCTGAATAGAAATTTTTCTCACTTGAAGCTTTGACCCTTTCAATATCCTTTTCGGTTATCCCTTCTTTTTCAAACCTGTCAAAAGCTTCATTGACAGCATCCTCAATCTCCTTTAAGTGTTTTACCCTCATTTGCCCTGATGCTGATTGTAAATTCGCCCGCCAGTTCTTTTGAGTAATTAAAAGCTGTTGTTCTCGAAGTAAGCTTCTTCTCCTTGACGAGTACTTTATAAAAAGGAGCCTTCTTTCCATCGGCCAGTATTTTTGCGAGGAAATCAAGAGCATAAGCATCCTTGTTATACTGTTCTGCAACCGGCCATACAAGCGTAATTTCCGGAACATTGGCAAAATTGTCCTCATGATAGAGCTTAACCGTTTTTTCAAGAGACGGGACCATTGCTGTGCGGGGAGCTACCTCCCCATGCGATTTTATCTCACCGAAATATTTATTAATCAATAATTTAACCGAATCAGGATTGAAATCACCTGCAAGAACCAGAGTGGCATTGTTTGGCCCGTAGAAATGTTCATAGTAAGATTTTACATCATCGAGACTCGCATTTTTAAGATCTTCCATTTCACCAATCACTTCCCAGCTATAAGGATGATTGGCAGGGTAGAGGTTTTTGCTTATAACATAATCTGTAAAACCGTACGGCGAATTGTCTTCGCCCTGTCTCTTCTCATTCTGGACCACGTTCTGCTGAATAGCCAGTGTTCGCTGGCTGACTGAATTGATGAAAAACCCCATACGGTCGGATTCGAGCCATAATATTTTTTCAAGTGCATTTTTGGGGAACATCTCGAAATAGGTTGTTACATCATTTGATGGTAAAGCCATTATTCTCACCTCCAACTCCTTCAATGATCTTGTCGAAAGTTCCTGTTGGTACATTTTCCGAACCACCAAATAGCAGGTGCTCAAACAGATGGGCAAATCCGGTCTTGCCCGGCGTTTCCCTGCTCGAGCCGACATGATACATTATTGCATACGAGATCATCGGATCGGAATGATCGGTATGCAGTATTACCTGCAACCCGTTTGGCATTGTGTATTTTTCAAAGCTGATGCTGAGCTTATCAGCAGGAGCAGGAGACTTCTTACATGAAGAAAAGGATAACAGGATCACTACTCCTGAAATCAGCAAACTGCAAATTCGGAATTTGTTCATTTTTAAAGATTTAAGATTAATATTTCATGGCTGTGATTTATGAATCACGAAATTATAAAATAAATGCATTTAACAGAAAGAACTTACACAAAGAATAATCAACTCCAGGCTGCTTCGCAGCCTTGGGGCTGTTGAAAAAGTCAGGTGAACCACCCCGTCATGACCGAAGCGTCAGGAGGGGTTGTTCTGAGATCTTAATTATAACAATAATAAGTCCCCCATTGGAGGGTTGGGGGATTAATCCTCGGTTAAAGTTGTTAATTTTTTAACTCCTCAATTTTCCAGCATACCCTATTTTTGTGTATATTTCCAATACCTTTTTAAATACAAACTCCCGTGAAAAAGACCGTATTCCCAATTATTTTCCTCCTACTGACAATAATAACATTTTCGCAGGAAAAGAGTTTCCTTTCCGATATTTATAAATACATTGAAAACACCTCGGTTTTTGAATTGAACCAGGAGGATGGTCATACTCCGCTTATCCCATATTTCTCCGCGGGCGATGCACTTATTAATGATCCCTGTCAGGGCTGTTGGATACCTGTCCCTGAACGGAATATGGAAATTTCATTATTCCGACACACCCGAAGGTGTCCCTCAGGAATTCTTTCAAAGAGGGATTCCCTGACAAAAACTGGGATACGATAAGCGTCCCGTCAAACTGGGAGATGAAAGGCTTTAGCGACCCTATTTTCAGAAATGTGACAACTCCTTTTATTCCGGATCCTCCCAGAGTACCACGAGAGTACAATCCAACAGGCTCTTACCGCAGGACGTTCGTAATACCTCTTCGTGGAAGAACAGAGAGGTATTCCTCAGAATGGAAAAAACAGCATCTGCCTCATTTGTGTGGATTAACGGAAAAGAGGTCGGTTACAATGAAGGTGGACAGGAGCCTGCGGAATACAATATATCCTCCTTCCTGAAAACGGGAACAAACACGATAGCCGTCGTAGTCTTTAAATATTCTGACGGATATTATCTTGAAGATCAGGACTATTGGAGATTGGCGGGCATCTTCGACAATATCTGGCTTTTCGCTGCACCCAGGTGCATATTTTTGATTGGGTGGCGACCACCGATCTTGACGAGAATTACACTGATGCCAGGCTCAACCTCTCTGCTGATATAAAAAACTATACTTCCAGGAATGTAAATAACTATTCAATCCGAGCTATTCTTTACGATTTAAACAAAAAGCCGGTCAGGACCATGTTGTCTGAAAAGTTCTCTGTCATGCCCGGGAACAAGCAAACTGTATCAATGACCGAAATGATCAGGAATCCTGATAAATGGTCAGCTGAATACCCGAATTTATATTACCTGACTTTTGAGCTTGTCAATTCATCAGGAAAAACTGATGAGGTTATTTCGGGAAGGTTTGGCTTTAAGGAAACAGAGATCAGGAACCAGGTATTTTACCTTAACGGCGTACCTGTCAAGTTGAACGGGATCAACAGCCACATGCAGCATCCAGTTTCAGGACATAAAATGGATGAGGCAACCATCAGGAAGGACCTCAGCATCCTGAAGCAATTTAATATCAATTGTGTGAGAACTTCTCATTATCCGCCTGTCATCAAGGTATCTTGAACTGGCTGATGAGTATGGCATCTACATAGTCGATGAAACGGGTGATGAATCGCACGCAACAGAATATGTCTCAATGGATAAAGCGTGGGAGGGAATGTATCGTGAAAGGGCAAGGAAAATGGTGCTGCGCGACAGGAATCATCCGTCGGTGCTGTTCTGGAGTGCAGGTAATGAAAGCGGGGAAGGGGAGAACATCTGTGCCGTAATTGATGAAGGAAAAAAATATGATAAAACAAGATACTGGATGTATGGCGGCAATGCGTTCAGCCATCGCTGCGAAGAGATAATCGGGCCAAGATATCCCCAGATAAAGGACCTGCTGACACAGGTTTACAATATTCCGGCTTCTGTTGATCCAAGGCCTTCGTTTCTCGATGAATACCTGGCAGTTACAGGAAACGGGGGAGGGGGGCTCGATGATTACTGGGATGTTTTCTATACCCATCCGCGAAGCATGGGTGGTGCCATATGGGATTTTGTAAGTACCGGCATTACAGAAAAAGTCAGAACTCTGAATGATATTTCCGGAAATAATATCCAGGTAAATGTCATGGGAAGGGCAAAGCTTGTACCGGGAAAAGACGGGAAGGGAATTGATCTGAATGGTCACGACCAGTGGGTTGAGGTTTACAGGGATGATGCCCTTGAAATCAGCGGCGACCGGCTGACACTGACCCTGTGGGTCTTTCCCCGTTCGCTGAGCAGTTCATCGGGAACTCTTATTAACCAAAGGTAACTGGCAATTCGGAATACATCAGCTGAAAAAAGACTCACTTGAATTTTATATTACAACCCGGCAAAAAAGGTCAGTGAGAATAGCACTTCCTGAAAACTGGGAAAATAACTGGCATCATGTTAGCGGCCAATTATGACGGATCCTCAATCTACCTGACCATTGATGATGCAGAAAGCGAGCACAAGCCGGTTTCAGGGAATATCCGCAATACCCCTTTCCCTGTCAATATCGGTAGGAATGCTGAAATACACGGACAGGAGACTTCGGTATATATCTGTGATGCAGTTATTGACCAGGTGGGGATTTTCTCAAAACAGATCTCCTCCGCGATTACTGAAACAACCAACTGACGGGATCAAGCAGCAGGCATCTCTATGGCTTGACTTTGAAGAGATCAGCTGAGGGCGGGAATTTTTTCAGCTACGGCATCGGAGCCCGGACATACGGCGCCATATGGCCCGACCGTCGTCCTCAGCCCGAGATGTGGCAGATCAAAAAATCCGCCCAGCCGGTTCAGACAAGGCTTATCTCCTCTGAAAAAGGGGAGGTTGAAATTACAAACCGGTATCTCTTCACGAACCTCAGCAACCTTGATGCAGTATGGATGTTGCAGGCGGACTCGGCAACGTACAGAAGGGAATGTCTCGATTTAAATATACTACCGCAGAAAAAGGCCCTAGTAAAGATTCCTTTTCAAAGCCGGAAATAAAGGAAGGAGTTGAGTACCGGCTTCTTGTGAGCTATCGCCAGAAAAATAAAACCAGGTGGGCTGATCCCGGATTTGAAATTGCATGGGACCAGATGGATCTTCCCTGGCATAAACCTGTTAATGAGTTGTATACGGCTGCTGATTCACCTGTCGATGCTGAGGAAAATGGGGAGAGTCTTACAATAAGAGGAAAGAACTTTACCTACAGGTTTGATAAGAAAACCGGTCTGATGAAATCCATGGAGGTCAACGGGAAAGAGTGCTAAAGGAAGGTCCGAAGCTTAATGTATGGCACGCACCGCTGGCAAATGAGACTGATGAATGGACCTATTGGATCCTCGAACATCAAGAACCGCATCGATGGATACGGACACATGGCTGCAACCGAATGGTATTCAGCCGGAATCGATAAAATGACCTATATTCCTGACTATTTCTCATATGATAATTCTGACAAAAACGCTGTTGTGATCAGTGTGAAAGGTATCTATATTACAGGTAACCAGAGAGGATCATTCATCAATACTTCAAGGTATGCAGTCGATAGTAACGGAAGGATTACCTCGAGAATTCAATTGTACCAAATGGCCAGATGCCGGCCTGGCTTCCTCGGATAGGTCAGCAATGGATCCTTGATAAAAGTCTTGACCAGGTTATCTGGTATGGCCGGGGTCCGCAGGAGAACTATCCCGACAGGAAATCAGGCTACAGGATAGGAGAGTACCAGTCTACAGTGACCCAAATGTATGAGCCTTATCTGATACCGCAGGATTACGGCCTCCGCACGGATAACCGATGGGTAACACTGACAGACAGCAATGGTTTCGGACTTGAGATCAAAGGTGATAAATTGTTTAATTTCAGTGCACAGCCGTATTCAACTGACAATCTTACTAAAGCATTATATACATACCAGTTGCATCCGTTTGACGGGATAACTTTCAATCTCGATTATGCAACAAGCGGGGTCGGATGTACGGCGGCAGGCGTTTTTCCGGAATATCAGGTAATGCCTCAGAGGTATGATTTTGTGATAACGATTAAGCCGATTGTACCCCCGGCCCCCTGAAGGGGCCATTTTAACTCTGTGAACCTCTGTGAATCCCAGGTACTCACCACTAAATCCCCTCTCTGCTTCGCAAAAAGGGGACTTTAAAAATGTCAACAATATCCCCCTCGCTACGAAGTAGAGAGGGGGACAAAGGGGGTGAGTACATGTAAATCACAGAGGCCTAAAGGTCTTTCAGTTCCACATTCGCATAAAGATTCCCTGCCGAAAGCTCAACTGCTTTCTGCAGATTCTCCTTAGCGGCTGTACCATTTCCAAGCCCTTTATGTCCAAGACCTTTCAGCAGATAAGCATTTGACAGCCTTGCATTCTCGGCTTCCCGTTCTCCAAACTTTGCAAAGAAGTCGACCTCTCCTGAAGAACTTTGCCCGATCTGCCGGTCTCCTTCAGCAACGAGAGCATTGAAGATATCAGCAGCTTCTTTCTTTTTTCCCAGTCTTGAATAGCTTAATGCCTGATAATATTTGATATAGCTTGTGTTTCTCGCCTGCTGTCCTGTCGACATTGTAAAATAATTCCTTGCTTTGGATTTATTTCCAAGTGCCTCATAGGCTGTACCAATGAAGTAGTCTGCCTGGAAATTCCTGTTCCCAGCCTGCTTTCGCCTGCTTCCTCCTCCGGCACCTGGGCCAGAAGGAAATTGCTCAAGAGCCTTCTTATAGTCCCTTTCCGTGAAAAACTTTTTGCCAAGCATCAGATGTGCATCAATAATGATATCCCTAACCCTTGAACTGCCTTCACGGTAGTTGAACTTTCTTCCTGTCAGGTATTCCACTGCATTGTCAGGTTTGCCGGCAAGAGTAAGAACCGTTATCTGCCGGGCAAAAGCATCGTCGCGCTTTGAGACAGTTTCATTATTGCCTTCAAAGAGCGCCAGCCTCTTTTCAACCGGAGTATTGCTCATCTCGTACAAAGCATCAAGCTCTTCATAATATACCGGTTCATCCTTTTTAAGCTTCATTGCCTTTTCATACGATGCTATTGCTTTCAATCCGTCTCCCCTGGTGATGATAATAACCCCAGCCCAGGTTACGGAAAGCAATTGCAAGTGATGGATCAAGCCTGACAGCATTTTCCCAGGCTTCAATTGCCTTTGCAGGTTGTTTGTCGTACAGGAGATTTCCAAGATAATAATATGGTTTCGGATCATCAGGGCTGATATTCCGAAGCCAATTTTAAAACATTAACGCTTTCCAGCCTGAAGGGGAAAACATAGTCAACCGGCAATCGATGATCCTTTGCTGAACAACCTGGCTGCTTCTGCTTTATTGCTCTTTTTATCTTCGATATATCCAAGATAATAACAGATCATAGGATTCTGCCCTGTGAAACGATTGAAAACATCCTTCGCTTCATCAGTTAATCCGTCATTAAGGTATGCCACACCGAGCTCCTGGTAATTCTGATCAAAATCCCTCATCTTTAATTTAAGATCAACC
Organism: uncultured Bacteroidales bacterium; assembly: GCA_963732115.1. Taxonomy (GTDB): domain Bacteria; phylum Bacteroidota; class Bacteroidia; order Bacteroidales; family VadinHA17; genus LD21. Next base: position 53,408 of record CAVSYN010000024.1, on the reverse strand, counting down.
AGAACTTTTTCAGCTTCCGGGACTTCGCCTGACTTTTTAGCCATGAGATATACTTCATTTGCTGCCCTGAAATCGAGAGGATCATGCTTCGCCAGATCTGCAATAGTTTCAAAGGCCTCTTTGTTATTGCCCAGCCTGCGCTGCAGTGAGGCTTTCAGTCCCAGTGCACTGTTGTTCCTGGAATTAGTTGATAATGACTCATTTACCTGATCAAGTGCTTTTTGAAAATCGCCCATTATGGATGAAATCCTTGCCAGTTCAAGATAAGCTGCTGAATGATAGGCATAATCCCATGTTGCCCGGTACAGGGTATCGATAGCTTCATCATAAAGTCCAAGAGCCTTAAGTGTCAGACCTTCCAGAAACAGGGCTTCACAAGTCGAAGGGCGGGTAAAGTCCTTTGTTAATCTTTTAACTGCCCTTGAAAAGTAGGCTCTTGCAGTATTGTAGTCGCCATTCTTCAGGTAGATATTTCCAATGGCTGTGTTTGTCCGGATATTCGAAGGATCACGCTTCAGTGCCTCTTCGTAATAATCCATAGCATTAAGGGTTGGATTATAAAACTGCTGGATCCTGCTTCCGTCAAGGTAAAGCTCTTCTACTGTTTCAATATCTTTTGGCAGCGGCGGGACGCCTGACAATATCAGGCAGTTTGTCAGCTTTCTGATGTTTCACCGGCTTGTATGAAACAAGAACCTCCCCTGTTCGGGAATCAGTCATTTCAGTATAAAGATCAGTTATATCATAAGATCCGTCAATCTTGATCATTCCTGTAAAAGCCTTCCCGGGTGATATTTCCATAGTTTTATTGAAAACTACCTTTTCTTTATTCCTGAGAATAACATTTGCTTTCTCAATTTTACGGGTTGAGCAATAGCCCAGGAAAACCTGGTTGTTTTCACTCTCCTCGAGGTTTACGGCGCCATTCAGATTTGCATATTTAAAACCCTTTGATATCCTTTACCGGATACCAGTACTGATGGAATGTCTTGACCTCATATGGTCTTATCCAGCTGTAATCAGGCTGGTTGTCGGAAAATGCCCCGACCATTATTTCAACATAGGGCCCGTCGTTCTCAGTAAGCCTGCCCTTCAGTAGCCTGACCTCTGTGGTCCAGAACCCCATTCCCATAACTTTGCCCCCTTAACAATATTATGGTCACCTATATGAACTGTTCCGGTTTCTTTTCCATGGTCGTAACCTCCCATAAAATCCTCTTTAAGATCGTATGCAAAGAACGAGTTGGAATTAAGTGAGTTTTTCCACCAGCTGACATCCACTCCTTTTGTGAAGTCCTGCCCGTTATAAATTTCTGTGGAAAAAGGCCAGTTTGTGAAGCTGTTCTTGGCGTGATAGGTTGCAATATTGACGCTTGGAGGGAAGATAACCTGGTAGTTTTCATTTGTATGTGCGGCAACATTCGCCCAGTAAAGAAAAGTATTGGTATACGGAGTTGGATTATGGATCTTTACCTCCGCCTCGAAATAGGACCTGTCGGGAAATACCGTTATGCCGATTGTCCACCTCATCCTGTGCCTGGGTTCTGTTTCGCCTATCCAGATGGTCTTGCTGCCGTCGTCATTTTCGGCAGTTGTATAATCAACCGGAAGGAATGTGGATGCCCTGTGGTGGTGGAGAACACACCATTCAATCCCTCCCGATACCCAGGCTCCCAGCATGCCGATGTTTGAAGGTTTCACCACATTGTTCCTGTACACAAAATTGTAACCATTGCTTTTATCAGTTGCATAATAAAGCTTACCGCCAATTTCAGGAGTAACGCACAGCTTTATATAATCATTTTCAAGCGTTACAGTTTTCCATGCCTTGTCGGTCTTGTCATCCGATATAACATCATTCATCCCGTAAGGATAGATGTATTTCGAAGCTCCCTGGTATGATTCTCCCCTGAAGAATATCGGATTCTTGTCGGGCGGGCTGACAAGGTAGGTTGGAATTACCCAGTCCTGCTCTGAAAGCCTGACCTGGGAACTTAAATCAGGTATTGCGAAAACTGCAAAAGCAATGCAGAAAGCCATTCTGCTCTTCAACTGACGGGGAACAGTTTCATATTTTAAGGATTTTTACACTCAAATTTAAAAAGATACAGGCGAAAATCTGACCGATATTCAAGGAAAATTAGTTATATTTTGCATTCAATTAGTTACTCTGCCAATCCTTTAACAAAATTTAAGACATGAAGAAATTTGTAACTATCCTGCTTTTAGCTTTTTTCTGTTCAATTACCGGTAAAAGTACTGAGGGAAAGAAGCTCATGTATTCCGGGAATGCGAAAGAAGAACAACTTAAAAAAGAAGTTACAGATAACCTTACGAAAAACATTTTGCCTTATTGGACCTCCAGGATGGTTGATCATAAGAATGGCGGATTTTACGGAAAGATTGATTACAGGGATCAGGTTTTTCCGGAAGCTGATAAAGGAGGAATATTGAATGCCAGGATATTATGGACCTACTCATCTGCGTACCGTGTTATGCACGATACTTCATACCTGAGGCTTGCAACACGCGCAAAAGACTATATCCTGAAATATTTCATCGACAGCAGATATGGTGGCGCCTACAGGAGCCTGAATTTTAAAGGTGAGCCGTCGGACGATAAAAAGCAAGTGTATACCGAGGCATTTTTTATATATGCCCTGTCGGAATTTTCAAGAGCCACCGGCGACAAAACAGCTCTGTCCGAAGCACGAAAGATATTTGACCTCATCGAGAAGTTTGCCACCGACAGGGAACTTAATGGATACTTTGAGGTCTTCAGCCGCGACTGGAAGCGCATTCGTGAACGGCTCATCGGCGAAAATTCCGACCAGGTCGAAAAAACAATGAATACCCACCTTCATTTGATGGAAGCATATGCCAATCTTTACAGGGTTTCGGGCGATAAATTTGTGGGTGAGCGCCTGAGAAATCTGATAAATATTTTCCTTGACAGGATTATAGATAAAAAGACATCTCATCTGATCAGCTTTCTCGACAGGAACTGGAACAGCACCGCATCCATCGACTCTTATGGACATGACATCGAATCATCCTGGCTGATGCTCGAAGCTGCTGATCTGCTGAAAGATACTGATCTTATCGCAAGGGTAAAAAAGGTATGCATCAGGATTGCGGATGCTGCTGCTGAAGGCCTTCAGCCAGACGGAAGCCTGCTCACCGAAAAAGACAATGCTACCGGACGGACAAGGCAGGTTCGCTCATGGTGGGAACAGGCAGAAACTGTGGTTGGCAACCTTAACGCATTCGAACTGACAGGGGATGAGAAATATCTTGACAGATCGGTTAACTGCTGGAACTATATCAAGAAGTGCTTTGTTGATCATAAGAATGGCGGCTGGTACAGTAATGTTACAGAATCCGGAACCCCGGGACAGGGCAGACAAAGGCGGTTTCTGGATCTGTCCGTATCATAACGGGAGAATGTGCATGGAGGTTATAGAGAGGGTATCTGCCGGCGGAAAGTAAATAATTGAGTATCTGTTTTGTTTCTGATAATTAATCGTAGATTAAAATTTAAAGCTATGTATACGTATACATTTGGAGGCAAAAACGGGAGAAAATATACTCTCCACGAAAGCAGCGACATGGTTGCTATAAGAACATGGAACTCTAGGAACCTGAAGAACGCCGTGGTTTCAGACAAAGGAAAGAAGGCTTTGAAAGATCTTGATTATGTGACGGAGTTTCCTGAGGCTGATATCACGGTATACAGAATTAGAAAATCATCAAAGTATGATCTGGCTGAAAGGAATAAAACACGGTCTGCTCTTAAAAAGGAACCGGAGCTAAGGTTCGTCGGGCGGGTTCTGGTTGAAGAAGATGGCAAAACCGTGGTTTTGTACACTGAAAACATCTTTATCAAGTTTCATGACGGTTTAACTTCTGAAGCATGTGAAAAGATCCTTTCTGAGAATAACCTTGTAATAAAACAAAAGCCTGATTATTCGGAGAATACCTACTTTGTAAGCGCTCCTGAAAATACCGGTCTCCGCATATTCAGCATTGCTGAATCGCTCCTCGAACGGAAGGAAGTTGAGCTGTGCCATCCGGAGCTTATCAGAAAAAAGGGCCTCAAGACCATTCATCCAAAGCAGTGGCATTTGAAGGTCACAACTATCAATGGTGTAATGATAAATGCAGGTGTGAAGGCGGACCTTGCCCATAAGCTATCCACCGGCGCTAATGTGATTATTGCATTGATAGATGATGGCTTTGACATAGATCATCCGGAATTTAACCAGCCGGGCAAAATTGTGCATTCACGGGATGTTTCTTCAAACAGCAATGACCCGCGGCCTAAAAACTCCTCGAATAATCATGGAACAGCATGTGCAGGTGTTGCAACAGCTTCAGGGATAAACGCTTCAGGAGTTGCTCCCGGTGCTACGCTTATGCCGGTACGGCTGAGCTCAAACCTTGGTTCAATGGCCGAGGCTAACGCTTTTAAATGGGCCGTCGACCATGGCGCTGACATAATTTCCTGCAGCTGGGGACCTGAGGATGGCGCATGGAACGACCCTGACGATCCGGCACATACGAACCGGGTCGATCTGCCCGACAGTACCCGGCTGGCTATGGATTATGCCATTTCAAACGGGCGGAATGGTAAAGGATGCATAATCACATTTGCTGCAGGCAATGGTAATGAAGACTGCAAGTACGACGGTTATGCAAGCTACCATAAAGTAATGGCAATTGCCGCCTGCAACGACACAAACCGGCGAAGCGTCTACAGCGATTATGGCAGCAATGTCTGGTGCTCCTTCCCAAGCAGTGATATTGGTTATGCACCTTTTAACCACCCCGATCCATTGACCACAGGAATTTATACTACCGACAGGCTGGGCAAAGCGGGGTATAACCCTCAGGGTGATTATACCGACGATTTTGGCGGAACATCAAGTGCATGTCCGGGCGTCGCCGGTACAGTTGCCCTTATTCTTTCAGTAAATCCTGAGCTTACCTGGCAGCAGGTGAGGGATATTATTAAAGACACAGCCGAAAAAATTGACTCATCCAACGGAGACTATGATTCTGAAGGACACAGTAAATATTACGGTTATGGGAAGGTTGACGCCGAGAAAGCTGTGAAGAGGGCACTGGACCTGAAATCGGGGGTTCCGGTGAACAAAATTAAGGTGATTTCGGCTCTTGTCAATCCTGTTGGTTATGACAGGGGTAAGGAGAAAATCTCCCTCCTCAATACTACCCCGGAAAAGGTGGATATCAATGGCTGGGCGATAGAGGTCAAAGGACGAAAAGAACTTCTTTCAGGCGTGCTGACAGGAGGGGAGGCCCGCACCATAAACCTTGATGGTACAACTGTCCGCCTGGCCAATACAGGCGGAACAATTAATCTTCTGAACTCAAGATCAGACATAATTAATTCAGTCACATACTATAAAAAACATGTAAAAAAAGGTGCTATCGTAGAGTTTTAGCAGTGATTTATGTAATTGGGCCTTTTTTACATCCCCCTGGCCCCACCACAAAATCTCCCCTGCAAACTGGCTCCTTCGCTAAATTTGCCCACCGGGCAAATTTTTAACGCTCGGCCCCCCTTCAAAGGGGGAATTTATAAACCAACCTTTTCAACTCATACAACCCTTTAAACCATCAAACCATGTCACGCGAAATAATAACATCAAACGATATCCGTAAATTCAATACCTCGGGTGAAACTGCAAAACTGCCTGCAGATGCAACATATCCTGCAACAAAGGACGGATATTTCGACAGGCTGTTCAAATATATCCCGGCGGAAATTGTGGCCGCCTATATATTCGTGCTTGGAGTTTTGAAACAGATTACAGATGCCGGTGAGGTCAGGCTTCTTCACTGGATACTATTTGCGATATTCTGCATTCTGACTCCCCTATATTTATGGCGTATCCAGAAAGTAAAAAAGGTACAGCAGCATATAATTTCCCTGCTTTCCTTTTTCGTTTGGATCTTTGCGCTTGGCGGGCCATTTGCACTTTATAACTGGTACAATCCGGTTTATGGTCAGATACTGCTTCCCGTATTTACACTGGCAATTGCGATCTGGGAGGCAGAATAATGAAACAGATCGATTCAATTGACTTTGTGCGCGGGCTGGTGATGATTTTAATGGCGCTCGATCACACCCGCGACTTTACACACATCGACTCTCTTACCCAGGATCCTTCAAACCTGGCCACAACTACCACATTGCTTTTTCTAACCCGGTGGATAACCCATGATATCTTTGAAAAAAAGATTAATTTTCCTCAAAAATAAACGCACATGAAAACTGTTAATATAAGGACAAAAGAGATCGCTTTAATTATTGCCAGTCTGTTAATTACTACATGCACTTTCGCACAACCCCCTAAGAATCTGGCGGAACAGCTTGGCTACCCTAAAGACTCGAAGCTTCTTGTTATTCATGCCGATGATATGGGACTGGCTCAATCGGTGAATGCCGCCTGTATTAAAGCCTTCGGCGAAAATGGTGTCACCTCGGGTAGTATTATGGTTCCATGTCCATGGTCGCTTGAAATAACTGACTACGTAAAAAAGCACCCAGGGATGGATGTAGGCATTCATCTGACCATGACTGCAGAGTGGGAACTATTTAAATGGGGAGGAGTATCTCCTTCTGACCAGATATTAAGCCTGCTTGACCAAAACGGTTATTTCTATCCTACAGTTGAAGCTCTTGGCAAGGCTGCAAAAGCAGAAGAGGCGGAGAGGGAACTAAAGGCTCAGATAAATAAAATTATTCAATCGGGTATTCAGCCCACACACTTCGACACTCATATGGGTAGCGTGCTTGCCAATCCGGAACTGGTAAAGATCTATCTTGGACTTGCTGACGAGTATAACATACCAATCCTGTTTCCGCGCGCCTATCTGGGATGGTTCCCGCCTGAAATGTCAAAGGCACTTGAATCCAAAGCATTTCTTCTTGACAATTTATTTATGCTGGAGCCTTCGATGATTTCCGGCAAATGGATCGATCCTTATAAGAAAGCCATTGAAGAGCTCAAGCCCGGCTTAAATCAGATAATTGTGCATATCGGATATGACAATGACGAGCTTAAGGCGATCTGCAAAGGGCATGATGACTACGGCTCCTCATGGCGCCAGAAAGATCTGGACCTTATCCTGAGCCAGGAATTTAAAGATCTCCTTAAAAAGAATAACATTATCCTCATAGGGTGGGGACAGATAAGGGACCTTATGAAAAAGAATTATCTTACCAATTAAACTCATCAGTTATGGATCGCAGGAATTTCTCAAAAGGTATGGCGCTGGCAGCCATCGCCATGCCCCAGGCAATTGTGAACGGCCCTTCAGATAAGTCTGATCTTTCAGAACTTAAGGAGGATATTAAAAAACTGCCTGTCAGGGAATTTGACGTTGTGGTTGCAGGAGGTGGCACAGCTGGTGTTATGGCAGCTGTTGCTTCTGCGAGGCAGGGTGCAAAAACCGCTTTGATAGAATCGAAAGGATATCCGGGAGGGACGGTTGTAGAAGGTGGTACAGCCCTTCACAGCTTCTTTAACCTTTGGAAGGCTTTCCCTGGAGTTCAAAAACGGCAGGTTGTGAGAGGTCTTGCTCAGGAGATGATCGACCGACTTCTCAAGGTTGGCGGAACTACAGGTCATGCCGATACTACAACAAGAATCAATTATGATTGTGTTTGCACTGCAATTGATACTGAGTTATATAAGCTGAAGGCATTTGAAATGCTTGCAGAATCCGGTGTGTATATATTTATTAATACGCTTCTGGCAGGAGCTTTAAAGAATGGATCAAGAGTGGAGGGGGTTATTACACAAAGCCGTATGGGAAGGGAATATTTCAAAGCGAAGTGTTTTGTTGACTGCACGGCTTATGGTGATCTCAGCGCTTATTCCGGTGCAGAATTTATTGAATTAAATGATCATCCTGTTTGCAATAGTATGGGATTAGGAAATGTAAAGATTGAAAGACTTTACGATTATCTTAAGGTGAATAATGCGGCAGGTGATATCGCTCTGGGATTGAGGTCCGGTAAAGAGAGTCAGATTATCAGGCTGGGTGCGGAAGGTACCGGACCATCAGGCAGTTCATTGCCCTCCGGATTCGTTGAAGGAATAAAGCAACTGGGATCAGGTCTGATAACTACTACTGTTCATGATAATTACCTTATGTTCATCAAGGTTAATTATAAAATGGATGTCAGCCCCACAAACAGGGATGAAGCAGCTAAAGCTGAATTGATTATCAGGCAGAATCAATATAAAACCCTTGAACTATTCAGAAAATACCTGCCTGGTTGTGAAAAAGCTTTCATTGCCCGGACAAGCCCTTCATTAAATATACGCCGTGGGAGGACAATTACCTGTGACTATGATATTACCTCTGAGGATGTACTTGAAGGCAGGCATTTTGATGATGATATTATGGCATATGGCTTTCATGATGAAGCTCCGCGCATGCAGGTTAGAAATGGAGGGACTTATGGTTTGCCCTACAAATCCCTCATTGTTAAGAATATAGAGAACCTGCTGGCGGCCGGAATGCTTATCACCTCAAATCACAGTGCCCACATGTCTACAAGAAATACGGTTTGCTGTATGGGTCAGGGACAGGCAGCCGGCACTGCTGCAGCACTATGTGCAATAAAAAAATGCGAAACACGTGAGCTTCGTTATTCTGAATTCAGAAAAAAACTGGAGACTGACGGCGTTTACTTTGAAAGTTAAAAGTGAATTGGTTTATTAATCTCTTTGCAGCTCATTTTAATATTTGACTGTTTTTTCCCTGTTCTTCTCCAAATTGCTGATCAGAAAATCCAGTTCTCATAAGTCTTTACGGAAATGAACAAAAGCATTCTGAGCATGTTTTATGAAATATAGTTTTTGTTTGTGGTTGCTTCCCATAATTTAAAAACCAATATATCATGAAAACATTGTCTATCAGAGCATTTGCCCTAACAGTAGTTGCTGTTTCTGCAATAGGCGTACCCGGTTGTAAGAAAGACAATTCAACAACAACGGGTTATGAGATCTCCGCTGGCTTCAAAATCTGGATATGGACAATACCTGGTTGATAAAGACGGGTATACTCTTTATATCTTTGCTGAGGATTCTAATGGCCGTACAAGCTGTACGGGTTCATGCGAATTAACGTGGCCCTATTTCTCTGTTTCAGATCTGTCAGCAGATAAACTTGGCCCCGGTCTGGATATTGCCGATTTTGATACAATTCATGTTAACGGAATAGCCCAGCTCAGATACAAATCATGGCCGTTATATTATTATGCTCCGGGTACAGGGTCTTACGGAGAAAATATCAGGGAATTGGCAGGACAGATAAAAGGGGAGGGCTTTTCCGGAGTCTGGTTTGTGGCAAGACCCGATTATGCTATTATGCTTGAACATGGCCAGTTGGTAGGGGCGGATGGAAAGGAATACACAGGCAATTATACTCCAGGCACATCTAAAACCGTCTATTTTACTGATGGCAGAGGAAGAACTCTCTACACTTTCTCGAAAGACAGCGCAGGTCAAAACACTTTCACGAAATCTGATTTTTCAAATAACTCGATTTGGTCTATTTATGAAAATGATGACCAGTTATTTCAGGTCCCTTCAACTCTTGACAGAAGTTTATTCTTGACAATCAGTGTATTTGGAAGGACACAGCTAACATACAAAGGCTGGCCACTATACTATTATGGCTTAGATAATTCTCGTGGCAATACTAAGGGAGTAAGCTTTCAATCGCCAGGCATTTGGCCTGTTGCTGTAAAAGATCTTCCGGATCCGCCGGTTCAGGCCGGGTATTGGGATTATTGAAATTAATACCTGAAGGGGATTTTTGTTCTGAACTTGAAGGAGACTGATTTTGACCTGCCTACCATCCTCCGGCTTCCCGGCTCAATTGTCTTCCAATCTCAAAACCTATTCCCCTGTTTGCACCTGTTATTAGTATTACCCTGTTCATTGTTGCTGAGTCATTTAATCATCTGTATAAGTCCCCGTTGAGATACTTTAGTCCGGAATCACAAATAACCGTTACAATTCTTTTTCCGGATCCGATGATCCTTGACCTCTGAATTGCAGCCCACACATTTGCTCCCGAAGTGGTTCCTCCGAAAATTCCTTCCATTCTTGCCAGTTTTCTCGCAGTCTCATAAGCATCCTCATCAGAAACCGAGATTATTTCATCAGCCAGGTCCATCCTGCAGATCGAAGGAATAAATCCTGCTCCGATCCCTTCCAGTTTGTGAGTTCCGGAAGTGTCCCCTCCCGAAAGGGAGCGGACGTTCAAAGGTTCAACGGGAATGCAACGGATATGAGGGATCTCATTCTTAAACACTTCCGAATTCCCAGAGAAACACCCGCCGGTACCTACACCTGCTATAAACTCATCAATATCTTTTCCTAGAACATCCATAATCTCCCTTGCCATATTGTGGTAAGCGTTCCTGTTGTCATTATTGTTAAACTGGTCAGTCCAGAATATATTTGGGATTTTGCTTAGCTCCTTAGCCCTGCGAACCAAGGAATCAATAAGTTTTGCCGTAATCAGGCCATTTTCGCTTGGAATAAGTTCAAGTGTAGCTCCGAACGCTCTCATTGTCTGAAGCTTCTCTTCAGCGAACGCATCGGAAGACACAAAGTGCGCATGGTAGCCCTTAACAGCACATACCATTGCAAGAGAGCTTCCCGTGCTACCGCCGGTGTATTCAAGTACAGTTCCACCAGGTTTTAGTTCACCTCTCCTTTCAGCACCTTCAATCATGGAGAGGGCCATCCTGTCTTTCATGCTTCCTGTTGGATTGGCGCCTTCAAACTTTACGAAAATTTCGGCACAACCGGGTTCAGACAGCCGTTCCAGTTTTATTAATGGTGTTTTTCCGATTCCCTTCATTATTTCAGATTGATCATGTATGGTTTATATCAAAAGTAAAAAATTACCGGATGGTAAGGCCATACTTTTCCTATTTAAGATTATTTTAGATGAGCAAAGGTTATCCGATTTATCCGGTTAAAATAATAAACACTTACGATGAAAATAATCCCTGTTTCCCTGGTCTTTTTTATAGCTATGTCCCTTAATACCCTGGCACAACCTGCTAAATACCTGCTCCATGATAACTGGAAAGCAAAAAGAGCTGTTGATGTTATGGCTGACGGAACGGAAATAACCGGTACTGAGTTTGACCTGTCCGGATGGCTCGATGCTAAAGTGCCCGGAACGATTCTTACAACCCTTCTGAATAATAAACAGATTCCCGATCCATTTTTCGGGCTGAATAATAATCTTATACCCGATGTGTACAACACCGGAAGAGATTATTATACCTACTGGTTTTACAATGAGTTTGAAATTCCTGCAACTGGAGAAGGGCAGGAGGTATGGCTCAATTTCAGGGGCATAAATTATTTTGCCGAAATATTCCTGAACGGGAAAAGGATCAATACAAAAACACATCAGGGTATGTACCTGAGGGAGAAATACCTGATCACCCCATATCTGAACAAAGGGAAACCAAATAAACTGGCAGTATGGGTAGCACCACCCGATCCTGTTGGTAATCCGGCAGCAGGCCAGGGCGGGGACGGAACCATTGGCCGTAATATAACCATGCAATGTACTGCAGGATGGGACTGGATCTGTCCGATACGCGACAGGAATACGGGCATCTGGGACCAGGTATGTATTGAAATCACCGGATCGGTTGATATCAGAAATCCTTTTGTCACATTTAGGGTCCCGGGTATCCAGGGTTGCGCGGAAAAACAGGATCCGGCTTATGTGACTCCATCAGCAGAGTTGAAAAATGCATCATCGCAAACGGTCAACGGGATCTTAAAAATTGAGTTTGAAGGTTATAAGAATAGTGTAAAAGTCACACTTAATCCAAATGAAGAAAAGGTTATAACACTACCGGAAATAAAGGTCGAAAATCCTCATTTGTGGTGGCCCAACGGGATGGGTGATCAGCCATTATATCATCTGAAAACTGATTTCATCGGAAATGACGGAACTAATCATGGATTCTGAGGCTGTGACATTTGGCATGAGGGAAACCGGCAATTATTTTGATGAGAAGATCAAAGCAAGAGTATTCACGGTAAACGGACAGAAAGTATTCATCAAAGGCGGCAACTGGATCGCCTCAGATGCCATGCTTCGTTTGTCAAATGAGCGGTACGAAGCTGAAATAAGGTTGCATGCAGAAATGAATATGAATATGATAAGGGTCTGGGGAGGAGGCCTTACCGAACGGCCTGAATTTTATGATGCATGCGATAAATATGGCATACTGGTCTGGCAGGATCTGTGGGTTTCAGGCGATTGCAACGGGGAATGGAATGATCCCACAAAAAAAGATTCACAGGCAAGACGCAAGGCTTATCCCGACAATCACGACCTCTTCCTTGAATCAGCCATCGATCAGATAAAAATGCTGAGAAATCACCCGAGCCTTTACCTGTGGTGCGGAGGCAATGAAACTCTTCCTCCCCCTGATATTCTAAAGGCTCTTCAGGGGGATATATTCCCAAGGTATGACCCGGGAAGATTTTTTCTTGAAATGTCAACCTCCCCAAAGCTGATGACAAACACAATAGGAGGCGTTGGTGACGGACCATATGGCATCAGGGAACCTGCAAGTCAGTATTCACGGAAAGATCATTCCCCTTTAATCCCGAGACAGGGTCAATAGGAATTCCGAACTATGAAGGATTGCAGAAAATAATTCCTGAAGATGAAATGATGCCTCCTCAGGGAAACAGGGCAGGAAGATCATGGACCATATCATAAATACCTGCCCTTGCAGGATTTTCCCGACCGTTACGGAAAGGTAAAGGATATCCGTGATTTTTGCCTGAAATCACAGATGGTCAGCTATGAACAGTACCGGGCGCTTCAGGAAGGATTTAATTACAAAATGTGGGACTGGTATTCAGGTATGCTCGTCTGGAAAAATCAGAATCCCTGGACAGCGCTGAGAGGATTTTTCTATGACTATTTCCTTGATTACACCGGTGGTTATTTCGGGTATAAACATGGCGCTGCTCCGGTTCATATTCAGCTTAACCTGAATGATTCAACGGTATGTGTCCTGAATCAGACAACTCTTAAAACCGGAAGTATTACTGCGATTACAAGGTTATATGACCTGCATGGCAAACTGGTTTCTGAGAAGAAATACCCGTGTTAACCTGAACGAACAGGAGGTGATAGTGCTTGACAAGAGTTGTCCTTCCAAAGGACGATAATGAGATCTTCTTTCTGAAATTGCAGCTGACGGATCACGACAGGGTACTTGGATGAAAACCTTTACTGGCTTTCAAACAAGCCACGTTCATATGAAAAGATGAACAACCTTGAAAAAATATCTGTGAAGACCTCTATAAAAAGAAGCCCTGAAGGGCATGCTGTTATTGAAATCTCGAATCGGGAAAATGAAACAGCCTTTTTCATCCGGCTGAAAATAATGAACTCAAAGAATGAACTCGTATTACCTTCTTATTTTACTGATAACTATTTCACATTGCTGCCCGGCGATACAAAGACAGGTTGAACTTGATTTTAGCTCAGCTGACATTCAGGATAACAAGGATGGATTAAAACTTGTACGTGAAGGCTGGAATATTATCCCTGAAGAAATTAAGTTTTGAATAAACATGGAAGTTATACCTGCCAGTTACCGGTACTATAAACTTCCTATATTTAATATCGAAAAGATTAGAGATTTATTGTAAAATTAGGTAGTTCAAATTAAAACCTATTAAGGATGAAAAAGCTAAACATTATAGTTGCAGTATTATCAATTTTGTTGGGGTTGCAGCAGGCAGCATTTTCCCAGGATTCAACTGATAATTTATTTCCTGTGAAGGGATTTTGCATAAATGCGCCTTCATCAGATCAGGTTGACCGTTTTGTGAAATTTATAAACGAGGAGCTGGCTCCGCGGGGAGTTAATACCCTGGTCATACTTGTCGATTATAACTACCAGTATGAGAGTTATCCCCAGCTAAGAGACTCTGCTGCACTCTCAAAAGCCGAAGTCAAGAAAATTGTAAATGTCTGCAGGAAAAACAACATCAGGATTATCCCCCATATCAATTTACTGGGCCACCAGTCGTGGGCAAGTCATCTTAATCCTCTTCTGACATTCTTCCCTGAATTCGATGAAACGCCCAATGTCAAAATGCCGGAAAAATATGTCTGGCCAAACCCCGATGGGTTGTATTGCAAGAGTTATTGCCCGCTTCATCCGGAGGTTCATAATGTGGTTTTTGCCCTAATTGATGAGATCTGCGACGCCTATGAAGCCAATGCCTTCCATGCCGGTATGGACGAGGTATTTTATCTTGGAGATGATAATTGTCCGCGTTGTTCGGGTATTGATAAAGCTGAGCTATTTGCAGGTGAAGTGACCAGGATCAAAAACCATCTTACACTGAAAAACAGGGAATTATGGATCTGGGGTGATCGCCTTATCGATGGTAAAACTACCGGACTGGGACTCTGGGAAGCAAGCTATAATTACACCTACCGTGCAGTTGATATGATACCGAAAGATGTTGTGATATGCGACTGGCACTATGAAAGGCCGGATCAGACTCCTGTCTATTTTGCAATGAAAGGTTTCCGTGTGGTGACATGTCCATGGAGGACCCCGTCAACTGCCGTGATTCAGGCAGAGGATATGGCCAGATTCAGGAAATATGCCACTCCCGAGATGAAACCAAGATATTACGGAATGATACAGACGACCTGGAGCAGTCCTGAGAGGTTTATGAATGGTTTTTATGGGGTTAAAGCAAATGATTCGAGACCAAACAACAACCAACGGGATCCTGCTATGAATCCATGGGATACTTTCAGGGCTATGTATAAGCGTATGGATGAGCTTGCTGCAAAATAAGCACCTTCTAAGTGCAGGAGATAAATAGGCTATAACAAGCTGGCAATCAAGAAAGTGACGGTGTTATTTACTTTCTCATTCGGGCAGCCAGAAAACCCTCAAGCTTTTTAAAATCCTCTCCAGAATATCCTATATTCTGAAATATGATCTTTCCATCCTTCCCGATAATAACATTCCTCGGGATATTCTGCGTTGCATAGAGTTTGAATATCTCCCGGTCCGGATCCGGGGCGAAAGGCATAGTAAAGTTCTTTTTTGTCACGAAGTCCCTTACCTCCTGTTCACTATGCTCCCTTCCAACAATGATGAGTGCGAAATCAGGATTATCTTTATACTTGCTCCATACGTTCTTTTGTAAAACGGGTAGCTCGAGGTTGCATGGGCCGCACCAGGTTGCAAAGAAATTGATCATGACGATCTTACCCTTTAGCTTGCTTATATCCACTGACTTTCCATCAATAGTCCTGCAGGTGAAGACAGGTGCTTTATCGCCGATCCTGGTTAACGAAGTTGAATCATTTTGAGCGGTGGCAATCGTAATTGCTGCAAAACCTATTAGTAGTGAAAGAAATACTTTTTTCATTTTTTGTTTTTTGATTTCCTTAATTTTGTTTGAACGCCAAACTTAATAAATGTCTGTCTAATTATGGTGAAAAACGATGGTAAATGATATTAAAACCAGCTTATCCCTGAGTTTGATTAGCCAACCGCAGTATTTCCCGATTTAGTTCTTTACATTGATAATGCAGCACCTATTGCAGTAGCATATTCGGCATCAACAGGAAATTCAAAGTCAATTTTATACGTCTGAGAAATATCGATCAAAATTTTCTGACCGATTGGATTATTACTTCCATTACCGGTAATAACCACTGTATCATTGTTTTTGCTTTTCGCTGCAAATACAGAAACCATTCCAATAACCTGGTAAGTTAAATTAATTATTCCTATGGCAACATCTTCTTTTGTAGCAATATCAAGCATTTTGCCAAAGTTTGATGCTGTAAATTCCTTGTTTAAAAAGCCTATGTTGGTTTCTGCTATATCTCCAATATTCAGATCTACATTATTTAAGTCCCCTTTTAATGCATATTGCAGGATTGTATCGAAATCGGATGTTTTTAGTAATCCTTTTGCCAGACCAACTATAGTGCCGCCCCCAACACCTGTCCCGCCCAGGTGGTTGATGATATTTCCATTAACTTCAATTATAGCTGTTCCTGTTCCGATGTTTGATATAATAATCTGATCCTTTTTTGATAAATATTTACCACCTATACCGATTGCTGTCATTTCATCGATTTTGTTTGTTTTAATGCCAAAAAGATTGTCAGTAATTTTCGAAGCTCCTGCTCCGGTAATATTAATCTTCTCAATATTTTCCAATTTGAAATGATTTTCCATTATCATTTTGCCAAATGCCCCGGTTGCCGAAGTTATGGCATCAATGGCTTTGGTTTTTATTTTTATGATATCTCTATTTAAATTGATTGCAGCCACTTTGGTGGTCGTACTCCCTATGTCTATCCCAATAACCATAACTATTTATTTTTTTATGCCAAAAAATATTGTGCTTAATTCGTCGTACGAGAAATAAAAGTAATGATAGTAATTCCAAGTTGTATATCTTATATTGTCATTTCAGGGGTGCAGCTGGTTACTCCTATAACCAAAAACAAAAGTTATGTGGCAATGCCGTCACCTTCATCGCAAAAACCATGTAAATAATTACTTTGTCCCTCATCTGGTCAGGTTCTCATTTCGACGGTGAGAATATTATAAATTTTCAATTATAAATAATTTTAACTTCGACTCTTCTGTTTAAGGCTCTATATATATCTTCTGTATCATTATAGAGGGGATGACTTTTCCCAAATCCAGTAAAGCTTAACCGATTAGAGTCTATTCCTTTGTTAATAAGCCAATTATAAACTGACCTGGCTCTGTTAACTGACAGCTCAAGGTTATAATCATCATTCCCAATATCGTCGGTATGACCTTCAATACTTATTCTCATTGCCGGGTTATTATTTAAGTATTTTAAGAGGATATTAAGTATGACTTCCGAACTATTTAAAACCGAGTAACTGTTAAATTCAAAATTTACATTTTCCAGAACTACAGTTAAACCCTGTTTCAGTTTATTCAGGTCAGTCTCATAAACTTCTTTGGGTTTATTAGTAAGCTCATTAATGGTAATATTATTTTGTTTACAGTAACATTCCAGGGTATCCTGTATTTCAAAGAGTTCAATCTTATCAATTAAATAATAGGCTGATTTTTCGAGCCCGAATAAGCTCTGAGGTATGTTTTCTCTTTTAGATAGCTTTACGTTTTCAGGATTACAAAACCTCCCGATGGTAATCGTTTGTTCTCCGCCTTCAGCTATAAAGTAATCACATAATGTTGAAAATTGCCTATTTTCAACTGGCAGACCTGAGAATGTTAGTTGCGGGTGAAAAGAATTTTCATTTTTACTATCAACTGAAATCGGTTCGGGTGAGAAATAAACAGCTAATCGACTTACTGAATATTTGGAATAAGAGCATAAATTTACAGAAGCCTTTAGACAGTACTTATTACCTTTTAATAATGGAGCGATCAGGCTTCCCTGAATATATTCTGAATAATCATCTGATTCCTTATAAAGAGCTATGCCCACGTAATGGAATTCTTCGGGTAAAGGCATATCAAACAGGTAGCTGTAGCTAAGTGCATCGATATATCTTAAATTACTTATGAAGTCTGGTGTGTAGTCTCCTGGAGTAACCCAAAACGGAAGCCAATCCTCAATTTTGTCTTTTCCGTGATAAATGATCGATACAGGTTTATAATAGAAAAAATCAAAATCCGAATTCTTTATTAGATTTTTTTCTTTTGTAACTGGGAGATATAATGTCGTATCGGAGATCCCATTTCTTAGTGAAACTTTACCTGCCAATTGAGAATTTCGAAATATTTCTTTTGTGGTATTGACTAAAGTTCCACTAGTGTATGCTTCCTCCCGGTATTTGATGCCATGCTCATTGAAATATATCCACTTCCCGTCCGGAACGTCATTATAATTCTTATCAACTATTAGTTTATAGTGCTCAATTCGGCTTAATTGTCCATTTTGATACCAGTATTTCCATTGTCTCTCTTTTTTTTGAACTTCACCATAAGTTTTGAATTTCTTTGGTACTCTTTTATCATCGTAAAATATTGAATAAGTATAAATCGAACCCTTGGATTCCAATTGTCCATTTTTATAATAAGTTCTGGTCATTTTTCGCTGAGCACCAGCACATACACTGATTAAGAGGAAGAAGATTAATATGAATATTCTTTTAATACCTGACATTTGCATTTTGTTGGAAGGAAAGTTACTAAGGAATGTTAATGTTGGTGACAAACTTATTTACTTTATTGTCTGGGGATTGGGCGTGGTTTATTTTTCTTTGAATAGAGTTTTGATATCCTCTGAAGAAAGTCCCCGGGAATATATTCTCAGTTCATCGATTATTCCATTAAAATGATTGTTAGTTCCATCTCCACTCGCTAAATTGTTGCCTATATAAACAGGTTCATCCGGGCTGTCAAAATAGGAAGTATATTCCCTCTGCTTTTTGGTACATAAAACTCCATTGAACCAGATTTCAATTGAAGTTGCTGTCACGTTTACAATACAATGAGTCCAGGTTCCAATTACAAGCCTCTGAGGATTACTAATAGTCCAGTATGAAGGATCTGTGGGGTAAACTGTGAGCTCACCTGGCTCCAGATATGACTTTGTGTTGTCATGATAAAGTGAAGAATATGCATATCTATAAAATGCTGCTGAAAGACGGTTGTCATTTCTGGTTGTGCCGCTGCCAAAGGAATATATCATGAAACATCTTTCTTGTTTGGTCATATTATATTTACAAATAATAGTACCATTGTTTTCCAATCCGTTTGCTCCTCTCGATTTAATCCAGAAGGAAAAACTTAATCCATAAGAAGAATTGAATGTATTTGATACCTGAATATAGTCGGAAGTACCATTGAAATCCAATCCTTGTCCCCATTTCCCTGAAACATAGTTACCTGAAGTGTAATTGATGCCGTTATTACTGTTCCCGCTTGCATCGCTGATATTCCCATCGAAAGGATAATACAATATAAGTCCGGCTGTTGAGGGAACAATATTCTCAAGATTAATTGTTATATCAGAAGTAGCACTACTATTCTTCCTGTCTCTTACTTCAACCAATAATGTAAAGGTCCGAGTGGTTTCGTAATCAATTGCCTCTTCATTATTAATAGTAATGGAACCATCCGTTTTGGAAATTTTAAATGCGTCGTTTGTATTTCCTTTAATTATTGCATAAGTCAATACCGTATCATTATCCTCATCCATTGCAATGACTTTACCAACAAAAGTCCCTGCCGAAGTGTTTTCTGAGACAGAAAACTCCTGATCTTGTATTACAGGCGGATGATTCTTTTTAGCACATGAGCTGAGAATTAGACAACATATTGAAAGAAATATACTTGAGATTACAGTTAATTTCATGATTTAAATAGGTTTAAGTATATAAAATAGCAGTCCAGGGTGATAATAGATATTGATAAACGGTAAAGGATGAAATTAATTATAAGCGTCTGTTGAAGAAGTATGCCGTGTCCCGATATATGCGGCGTGGTGCGGGTTTTATTGATGCCGCTAAATCGAACCAGTACCATAAATGCTATTCTTGATTTAATAACGTGAAGAGTTATTGGTCCAATCTTTTTGTATTCAGTCAGGAAATATTTGTAAAGTTCAATTGCTCTTTCAGATTTACCCTGCAGGGACTCTTCTTCAGTAAATATGGTACACGAATTCCCTGAAGGTTTATATAAAGAGCCTATTATTCAGTCCTTAAGTTCCTGATCTATTAGTCCGATAGTGTATTTAATCTCATCATTTGCCTGCTTATAGGCATCCATTTTCTCAATCATAAGAACAATTAACATATCAAAATTATTTTGGAACTTATAACTGAATAAAATAGCAGGAGTTTCTACTTTTAAAGGATCAAACTGAATTATCTGTCTCATATCAGGTATTATTTGAGACATAATGATAGTGGTATGATTGTCCTCTAACCTGTTTATATAATTGTAGTTTTCTTCTAATCTCTGAAGTCTGTCTGTAATCTTATGGTTTTTGATAATTATTATTTCACCACTGTTTAATAAAGTTTGATAGACATTGCTTTTTCGCCTGAAATCAGAGAACTTAACCATGTTTCGTACTATCTTTCCCAGTGTATCTGTTTTACTTTTATCGTTCAATAAGATTAACCTCTTGGCATAGGAAAATTGGTTTAAATACGTTTGATTATAATCCATTTCTCCAATTATAGCGTTCAAGTCTTCATTAAGTTGGTTCTTCATACTCTGATAGTATTGGATTTCCAGTTTATCATTAGTTCTTTTTTGATTCCAATTGTTCAGGTACAATGCAAGAAGAATTCCTACAACTACTATAATGATCTCACCTACAGCGTATGCAAGATATTTTTTTAGATTTCCTTCCTCCAAAAGCTTACTGCGTATTTTCCGTAATGAGTTTAGCATATTGTTGAATAGATTTATTTATTCCTGGCAAACTTAATCTTTTTATTAAAATTACACCCGGCTTAAGCCAAAGTCAATTTTTTCTTTAGAAGCGAGCCTTGACCCAAGAGCAAATTTTAATCCGCTCCAGGTTAGCCTGGAAGGTACCAATTTCAGCTTAACTGCCTGGATGTTTTCATGCTCCGGAGAGATTTGAACAATTAATGAGTTCCTAATATGCCATGGTCACTGGCAAAAACAGCCAGGTACTGGAATGGATTTCAATGACAATAAGTATTTATTTGAATTGAACAAAATCCCTGCTATTTTGTAACTTTATCGTGTTGATTGAAAAATAGCTTTTGTTATCCCTTACAGGGACTTTTTACTAACTGAAATACTATTTAAAGTCAGAATTGCTGTCTCACTAAGGCATCTCTTATGAAAAAAATATATTTAATAGCATTAATTGGATTATCCCTTTTTCTAAGTTCAGGTAAGGTTAAAGCACAGGCAGAACCTGAAGGAGACAGAATGGACAGCCAGACAAGGGCAAAGGATCAGATAAATACACTGGCTATAGTAAGGAGTATCAAGAACGTTAACTATACAGACCCATATGACCGAACTTATCTGATGTATGCATCAGCAAAAGGATATACACAGGCATGCAGAATACTGATCAGAAGAGGAGCAGATCCTGATATGCAGGCGCTTGATGGTGTTACTGCTGCCATGCAGGCTTCTTACAACGGTCATGGCAGGATAGTAAAACTATTGCTTGAAAAAGGTGCGAACCCGAACATACAGGCACTTGACGGATACACCTCCCTGATGATGGCCTCCCAGAACGGATATGCCGGGCTTGTTAAATTGTTACTCGATAAAGGAGCAAAGGTCGATATCCAGGATTTTGGTAATAAAACATCCGCCCTGATTCAATCATCCCTGGCAGGGTATGCTGAAGTTGCCAGGTTATTGCTTGACAAAGGAGCAAAACCTGATTTGCAGGATAGGGGGGGAGCAACGGCAATGATGACAGCCTCTCTTAACGGACAGGCTGAATTTGTAAAGTTATTGCTGGACTACGGCGCTGATATCAATATTAAATGTCCTGATGGAGGAAATGCGCTGTTTTTGGCTTCTCTGAACGGGCATACTGAAATTGTAAAAATGTTACTGGAAAAAGGAGCAAAACCTGATATGCAGGAAACTGATGGCACAAATGCCATTGTTATTAACGCTAAAGATGAACTGGCGGATAATATAAGAACGAAACTTTACATTGGATCAGATCCGGATTTACAGTATGCTGACCATGTGACTGCTATGGTTACGACATCACAAAACGGAGATCTGGAAGTTGTTGAATTAACTGCAGGTAAAGGACCAAATTCAGGCATGCCGATTAATTCCGAGAAAGCTACAGCCTTTATACACGCTTCGCAGAGTGGCCGTTTATCAATTGTAAAGGTTTTCCGTAATAAGAATGTATTCTTTGATGTACAAAGAACTATCAGATTCACCGACCTTATGGTAGCTTCACTGAACGGGCATTCAGAGATTGTAAAACTCCTTGCAGAGAATGGTGCAAAATTAGATCTGAAGAGCAACGATGGTTTCAGCGCACTGATTTATGCTTCACAAAACGGAAATACAGAAATTGTAAAACTGCTTCTTGAAAAAGGAGCAGATCCCGATCTGAAAGACGATAAAGGGAAAACGGCTTTGGATTATGCTGGGAATTCTGATATTAAAAGCTTGCTTGAGAAATTTAGCAGCCCCGACCATACCCGGCCAGAGTAAATAAGCCATTACTCACAATAACTAAATAGGGTCAAACATTACAAAATAGTAGGTGTTTATTAACCTGTTTTAAACTCCGGCTTTTTTGGAGAGACTCAGGTGCTTCTCTATATCTGCCCTGCTTATATAATCCCCAGCCTTTAATAGTAAAAGATATCCAATTATTAGAACTTACTTCCAGCCCCCGGATCCGAGGGCTGGTTGCACAGGTCAAAAATCATATCAGAAACAATTCGATTAATTAAAGTTAAAGTTCTGAGCTTTCTATCAGCAATGTATTTACAATGGAACAACAGTAAAGATGTAAAGGAGCTTCCGCTGATCTGCAAGAGTCCTGAATTCGTACCAGCCATCACTATCGCCTCCCCATCCGCAATTCAGATGTATATATAAGTTATTTTCATCTTCAGCTGATCCATCCACAACAACTGCATGACCATTTCGGACAATTTTTATCGCAAGGATATCATTGAAATAGGCGATGACAGGTCTTCCCAAATGGATCTCTGATTCAATTGCGCCGATTAAATCAGAATCTACTTTTTTTACCATGCACCTATAATGCTCCGAAACCTCATGAGAAACAATTGAAATATCTTTATATTCACCTGTTCCGAAATCTTTCTGCAGAACTGTTGCAACTTGATAACAAAATCTTGCGGTTTCCCAAGTCAAATCAGACAACGAGTCAGAGTCGAAATAATTATTTATTTCGCCCCAATTAATAGAATCATAAAGATTTTGATTTATTATTTTACCATCACTTGTTATATACTGCACATTTCCTGATGGTGAAAGCCTATGGAATGCAAGGACCTGCGCAAAAGCAACAGACCAGCAACCCAGAAGTTCATTTTCTGGAGTAAAAGCAGCATATGCGCCATCTTGTTTCCACCTGGTTAATATATATGGTCCATGAATGTCATTCCATACACTTTGAGGCTCAGTGAAAGAGGGAACAAGCTCTTTTTCGAATCCACCGGTAGCTGCTTTTCTTATAAACAGAAAAACAGCCACCAGAAACATACCTAAAGAAGCTATAAGAAAGAAAAGCTTTTTTCTTTTCATGTTGTCATTTTGTCTACCTACTGACTTTTTGAGAACCTGGACCAATAAGTCTATGTCTTATTGTTTCATATCATTCTTTCTTTTCAAAGACGAAATGAAAATCCCTGTGATGCTTCAAATTCAGATCGAGTTCAAAAAGAAAGGTTAAGTCCTGAGCTTAATTTATCGAGTTTGCCGAGTACGCCTCCCTACATATCTCACTTATTATCTATGAATTGAAGAAAGTCAGTAAGTAAGCAAGGTCGGAAAAGTGTGGTTTATTCATCATGTTCCTCGACAAGGTTCATTTACGTATCTTTAACATCTATCTCAAACAGAATGAACAAAAATAGACTTCATCGCCTTCCACGAAGCCGGGCACGCTGTCACACTCTTGGATTTATATTCATATAAGCCGATTGTTGAAGCCTGTCTACGAATTAATGCACACTACCTGGATCTTACCTGCGAAATTCCTGTTGTTATTATTTAAGATGAGTTATAGTCCTTTCTCTAACATCCCCTGCTCTTCCAGCCATTTCCGGACCCTTTCATGCCCAGCTTGGTATTTGACATCTATCTCCCTGGAAATCTGCTGAAATCCGGGTTCATTCCTTAAACTGTTGAATAACGGATCATACCTGATCGGAGTAACCATCCACAATTCCCAATTCTGCATCTGACTGTAAAGCCTGTAAAATTTAATGGAATTCTCCGTATCTCCCTTGAAAGCATAAATGCGTGAAAGATCATATTTTGCCTGGATAATCTGGTAGTTATGGGGGTTACTTTGCAGAATGCTATCACAATAAAATTTTACCTGGTTGCAAAGTTGATCCGCTATCCTTTTTGATCCTGTCTGACGGAAGGCGTACACAACCGAGGGGTTTTTATACTTTAACTCGTTAAAGTAAATCAACGCTTCCCTATACTGACCATCGTAATATAACCCGTTTGCAAGTCTGTCGATTAATTCAAAATAGTTCGGCGGCTTGTTCATTAAAGCCCTTTTACAGTACTCAATTGACTTTTTATAGTTACCCTGGTCATATTCCGTTCCACCCAGGCAACTGAGATAATATGCAGAATCCCTGTCGAGTTCAAATGCTTTTGTAAAATAGGATAACGCTAATTTTATGAATCCTGTTTCAAGAAGCTTTCCGCCAATTATTCTATTTATTGTCGATGATTCTTTACCATTTGGGTGAATTAACAGTGCCTTTTGAAGATTATCAAGGTACTTCACATAATCATTATGCTCATATAATAAGCCCTTTCCATAAAAAGCCATCCAGTCGTTAGGATTCAGTTCCAGAGCCTTGTCAAATTGTTTTAATGCATCCTCTTTAAGTCCATTTAATAAAAAATAATTTCCTTTTACAAAATATGCTCCAGAAAGATTTTCATCATATGAAAGTGCCCGGTCAGCCAGTATCAGGACCGAATCCAGAGAGTTCTGATGTGAATAATCTGACCAGTAATTTTTAACGTAATATACTTCTGCCAACCCGACATAAGGTTCAGCAAAAGTGGAATCAAATTCAATTGCTTTGCGGTAATACTTTGCAGCCCGTTCCAGAGCTGTAAAATCTTCAACCTCAATCCAGAATTCAGGCAATGCATCCCTTCCTCTCTCATAGAGATCATAGGCAGTCAGACTGGTCGTGTGCACCTTTTCTATCAGTTTCTTTTGATCCGGGGTTATTGTTGTCTTCAATTCCGAGGCTATTGATTGTGCAATTTTACTCTGGACATTTATAATATCTTTAGTACCAATAATTTCGCGATCATATTTTTTGCTCCAAAGTTGCTTTTCATTGGTGGCTCTTACTAACTGTACATTGATGCTTAATGATTGACCAAACTTCTGTCCGCTTCCTGTAACAATATAATTCGCTTTGAGTTCTCTGGCAATTTCCGGTATTGATTTAGGCGATTGCCTGTATTGTTCCGTTGATGTTCGTGATATTATGCGCAGATCCTTCACCATTTGAAGATGGTTGAGAATTTCTGACCTTATACCGTTAATGAAGTATGCGTTCGTGTCGCTCGGACTGTCATTAATAAAAGGTAATACTGCAATTGATTTTTCAAGGTTTGTATTGAGGTTTCTTCCATGGATAAAATTAATTGTTATTAATGCAATAATAATTACGCCACTTATATATGTAGCAATCTTCCAGCTATGTGAAGATTTAGGAACTGACTTATCAACATGCTTAATAGTGCCTAAAGGCTTTGTTTTCTTTACACCTGAAGGTGTGATATCATATACCCATGAAAGGAATAAAGCGATAACAAATCCTATACATAGAAGAACGATTTCTAAAGCTTCGGTCCAGTCAGGTAAATGCAATGGTTGAACAACCATGTTAACGACCTGCATAATCACAAAAGCGACAGCAGCATATACTGTTATTACATGAATTACCTTGCGTCTTTTTAGTTCACGCCAGAAATTGCCTGGTATATCGGATTTCTGAGCCATTTGATTTATCCGATTTTTGTATAAGATGACTTAACCTATCGTTAATCAGACTATAAACTATCTTCCAATTAAAATTGTTCACTCATTCAAGGGTTAATTGGAGCATTATAAAAGGTTACGGAACTTAGAATGAAGAACTATGATTGAGAAATCATTCTTTGTCCATATTTAGCAACCAAATAAATCCCATCCGAGAAATGGAATGACGTTTGTATTAAATGAACCTTATCAACTCGGTATTGTTTTTAATAGCTGAATTTGAACTTGCCAGCATCCTTTCTGATTGGGTTTAGGTTAAGAAGAAGGGTTCATAGCTCTCTTTTGGGTGCTGGCTTCTTTTTAAATAAAAAGCCCCGACGAGGGCTGGTGATTAAGCAAAGCCTCCGATCCGATGGCTGGTAACCATTACTTTTAAAAAACCATGCAAATAAGTTGTGATGGGACAATGGCGATTACCAAATCCTGAGGCGCCTGGGAGTGGAAGAGGGAAATAGTATGTAGCTATATCGGCTTACACGAAATTCTTTCTTGACCCCCGGTTCACCAACTAATTTTATCACAAGCTAATCTGAAAATGATCTGTTAAAGGGATTATTCGCTTCGCGAATGATCCCTCAGAGGGAGGCTTCAAAGCCAAAGTTGAGGATGTATCAAAAGTCGATCTATCTTCTGGAGAATTGAATATTTGAAAGTGCTCTCGGAAGGGGGGTACGAATAAAATTAACAAAAAAGAGGCTGTACTCACCTTTTGAGACAGCCTCATTTTTTGTTTTACCTCAATCCATCAGGTAAGCAAGCTTACCTAAGGCTTTCGGTAAAACAAAAAACCCTTCGCCTGCTGGCGAACGGTTCTCTGGCTTTGGCGGAGAAAGAGAGGGCCGAGCGTTAAAAAATGATCCTGTGGATCATTTTAGCGAAGGAGCCGGATTGCAGGGGAGGCAACGCCCGGTTCACTTACTAATATTATTACAAGCTAATCTAATACTAATATTGATCTGTTAAAGGGATTATTCGCTTCGCGAATGATCCCTCAGGGGGAGGCTTCAAAGCCAGAGTTAAAACACACCAGGGTGTGTTTTATTTTTTGTTTTACCTCAATCCATCAGGTAAGCAAGCTTACCTAAGGCTTTCGCTAAAACAAAAAACCCTTCGCCTGCTGGCGAACGGTTCTCTGGCTTTGGCGGAGAAAGAGGGATTCGAACCCCCGGTCCACCGATAGGCGGACAACGGTTTTCAAGACCGCCGCATTCGACCACTCTGCCATTTCTCCATCACTATACTTCCCTTCTCCGTATTCGGCCACGGAGTTTATCCCGCAAGGCGGGACCATTTCTCCATCACTATACTTCCCTTCTCCGCATTCGGCCACGGAGTTTATCCCGCAAGGCGGAAAATTTTCACCGGCCCAAAGATAATATTTTTTTGATTTTACCAATTTTTAAACAAAATAAGCTAATTATCAGAATATCAGATATATAAATAATTTATTAACAGGATTTGAACATTTAGCGACAGTAAAAATGCGGATTATTAGAACAAATGTGGAGTTCCGCTGTTTACACAATATTGGTTGTTTTTTTGAAAAAACAGCCATTTTTGTACTAAAACCGCCACTATTTGTGGAAAATAGGCAAAAATAATTTGTACATGATTTAAAAAAAAATATATTTGTATCCAATTAGAACCATTGGTCTAACCATTAAATCTCTCATTATGACAAAAAAAGAATTAGTTAATGCAATTGCTGGCGAAGCTGGTCTTTCAATCAAAGATTCAGGCAAAGCTTTGAACGCATTCGTCGGAGCTTTTGGTAAAGCTATGAAAAAAGGACAGAGAATCCAGCTACCGGGAATGGGTACTTTTAGAGTTGACAAAAGAAGTGCCAGAGTTGTTCGTAACCCGCGGACAGGTGCTAAACTGAATGTTCCTGCTAAAAAAGTTGTAAAATTCAAAGCAGCTCCTGCACTTAACAAAGGTCTTTAATCTTGAATGATTGAAATTGCTTAAAGGGGTGTTCATTCACCCCTTTTTTATTTTATGCAGCCATTCATCCGGGCATTGCATGCACCATTGATTATACATCCTTCCGAAACCCGGTTTTTTTATGTACCTTTGTCTGGAATTAAAAATGAAATCTAAATTTGGTTTCGATTTTTTTACTATTTTTGATTTGATAATCCCGGGGCAAAACAGGAAGCAATGAACTGTATAATAGTCGATGATGATAAACTGAGTTGTAAAATACTCGAGGGCTACGTTAATAAATACGCCTCCTTAAATCTTATTGGAATATTTAATGACCCTATTTCTGCAAGGAATGCACTAACCCAACAAAAGGAGATTGATCTTATTCTTCTCGATATCAAAATGCCGGAGATGGATGGCTTCGACTTTATGGTAAGCCTCGACCATCCCCCCAATATAATAATAGTATCGGGAGGCGGAGAATTTGCTTTGAAGGCTTTTGATTTCAATGTTGTCGATTTTCTGCTTAAACCTATCTCATATGCCCGCTTCTGCAAGGCTATAGATAAGACAATGAGATATTTCACTCCCAAAGAGATAGCAACTTCAGGCGATGAAGAGATCTTTATAAAAAAAGGCTCATCACTAGTCAAACTGAAGCTCAGGGATATCGTCTTTGTCGAAGCTCTTGAAAACTATGTTACTCTTAATACAAACACCGATAAATACACTATCCATTTTACAATGAAAGCCATTGAAAACCAGCTTCCTTCAGGTGTGTTTATCAGGGTCCACAGGTCATTTATTATAAACAAGAGCATGATCCAGGCTATCAAGGAAAATTCCCTTGACATCAGCATTGGGCATACAGTGAAGAATATCCCGGTGGGAAAATCATTCAAGGATTCCCTTCTGAATGATATAAATGTGATGGCCAGATAATCACCACCCTGTCACATGCTCACAAACCGCCAGCTGTTTCTTCTTCACCTCGGACAA
Source organism: uncultured Bacteroidales bacterium (assembly GCA_963732115.1). Taxonomy (GTDB): domain Bacteria; phylum Bacteroidota; class Bacteroidia; order Bacteroidales; family VadinHA17; genus LD21. Next base: position 24,612 of record CAVSYN010000024.1, on the reverse strand, counting down.
ACATCATCTTCCCCTTTAATGCTTGAGATAGAAAGAGCTGAAGGTGTTTTTTTGTACGGTCCCTCAGGCGAAAAATACCTCGACCTTATCTCCGGCGTCTCAGTAAGCAATACAGGACACAGACATCCAAAAGTCGTTCAGGCGGTAAAAGCCCAGGTCGATACCTATATGCACCTGATGGTCTATGGTGAAATGATCCAGAGCCCCCAGGTGAAATACGCCGAAATTCTTGCTGAATTTCTTCCTGACAGTCTGGACTGCTGCTATTTTGTCAACTCGGGAAGCGAAGCCGTCGAAGGAGCACTGAAACTGGCAAAGAGATATACAGGCCGAAGCAAAATAATATCCTTTAAGAACTCATATCACGGCAGTACCCATGGCGCTCTTAGTGTTCAGGGCAGTGAACTGTACAGGAACGCTTTCCGTCCATTACTCCCCGATACTTATCAGGCCATCTTCAATGATGAAACTACTCTCGGTCTTATCGACAGGAAAACCGCATGCGTAATTATAGAACCGGTCCAGGGTGAAGCCGGGGTAATCCTTCCGGAAGATAATTTTCTTGAAAAGGTGAGGGAACAATGCACAGAGGTGAATGCCCTGTTGATTTTCGATGAAGTTCAGACAGGCTTTGGAAGGATAGGTCACATGTTTGCAATTGACAGGTACAAAGTTGTTCCGGATATACTGCTTCTGGCCAAGGCTCTGGGCGGTGGCATGCCTCTAGGAGCATTCATTTCATCACGGGAAATAATGTCGTCTCTTGTCTCAAATCCGCCACTCGGTCATATCACTACTTTTGGAGGCCATCCTGTATGCTGTGCGGCCGGCCTTGCATCAATGAAAGTGCTGACAGAAGAAAATTTAATTGAATCGTGCAACGGAAAATCCGCATTGTTCAGGGAGCACCTGAAAAATGATCTCATCCGCGAAATAAGGGGAGAAGGACTTCTTCTTGCGGTCCGCCTTGCCCGGCCCGATCTGGTAAAGTTTGCAATAACAAAAGCTCCTCAATACGGGCTTATTCTTGATTATTTCCTGTTCTGCAGCGATGCATTCAGAATAGCTCCGCCACTCACCATAAGCAAAGAGGAAATATTGTGGGCTTGCATTAAGCTGTGTAATCTTCTGGATGATGCAGAAAAAACAATAGGGAGCAAATGAGACGAATTTTAATAATCCTGATCCTCATTTGCATGGCAAGTCTCCTCTCTTTAAAAGGACAGACTCCCGTATCAGGTACTTCATCAGCCCTGCAAAAACTGTTCAGCAGTCTGATTACAGGCACCAGAGACAGCGACAGAATAAGAATAAATGATTCAATAAAGTTTATAATTGACAGTTATGCTGAATCTGATTCCGTTTTACGGCACAGATTTGACAATTTAAGGTACCTGGGACAGATTTCTTCTCCCGATTCAAGGTTAAAAATTATTACCTGGAATCTGCTTCTGAACAATTCAAAAAGCAAATACTACTGTTATTTTATTAACAGATCCGGGAAAAAGAATTTCGTTCACAAACTTTCAGGCGAATACAATGAAAAACCTGTAAGGACCGATACTACTTATTCAGAAGGTAACTGGTACGGAGCCCTTTATTACGATGTAAGGCCGGTTAAGAAAGATAACCAGCTAAGCTGGATGCTTCTTGGCATTGACTATGGCAATCCGGTTGTAACAAGGAAGATAATCGAGGTTTTGAGCATCACTCCTGAGGGGAAATTGGTTTTCGGCAAAAAGTGGTTCGTGGCAGGAGAGGAGACAAAATACAGGGAGGTGCTGGAATACAGCCCATCTGCAGTAATATCCCTCAAATTCATGTCGGACAAATCAATAGTTTTTGACCATCTTGTCCCAATATCTCCTGCTTTCAGTGATAACAGGGAACATTACGGACCCGACTTCTCCTTTGATTCATATAATTTTGAGAAAGGAATTTGGAGGATGAAGCTGAATGTTGATGTCAGGAATAAGGAGTAGAGATTATGCTGGCAACTTAGGCAATAAGATATATGGCTAAAATAAATCAGACCTATTTGTTTTGTCTTGATGAGAATCGTGCCTTTTTTGATGATGTCAGGAAAAGGTTTTCGGATGCCTCAAAGTATAAAGTGATTTCTTTTACGTCACATACTGAGTTCCTTAAACAACTCACAGCTGAGAAGGAACATCGCTTTTGTAAAGTTGCCGTTCTGATTATTCATGAAATAAGGGAAAATGGCGCCCAGATTGAAAAGCTGACTAGAGAAATTAAAAACACTGATCCTGAAACAGGTCTTATCCTTATCTATCCGGCTGAGATAGGTGAAGCAATCAAAAAGGCTGTTAAGTTTAACATTGATGCGTATATTCCAAGGAACAGTAACTCAATACTTCGCCTTCACAATATTGTTAAAAGACTGATCAGCAAGCACAGTCTTGAGATCTTCCGTAAACGCAGGAATCGTTCACTCTACATTCTTCTGGCATTTCTTCTGCTTTGTGCTCTGGCGATTCTTCTGGCATACCTGAAAATGCCGGAATATTTCTAAGAAAATATCAAAACCTCCCGATCATTCCTTTTGCTTACCTCATGTTTGGCACTGGTTTTTATGAAAATGTGACTATTTGTCAGTGTAACGCTAACGGCATATCTTTTGAATGAGAACCGGCGTAAATGAAGTTTAACCTTAAAAAATAACTATATGCAGACTGGAAAAATAGGAGTAACGACTGAGAACATATTTCCGATAATAAAGAAATTCCTTTATTCTGATCACGAGATCTTTCTCCGTGAGCTTATTTCCAATGCAGTTGATGCAACCCAGAAGCTGAAAACAATCGCTTCAGCCGGGGATTATAAGGGAGACATCGGGGACCTGACCATCCGTGTATCAGTGGATAAGAAAAAGAAAACCATCAAGGTCAGCGACAGCGGTATAGGAATGACTTCAGAAGAACTTGATAAATATCTGAACCAGATTGCATTCTCGAGCGCCAATGATTTTCTTGAAAAATACAAAGACCAGACCAACTCATTAATAGGCCATTTCGGCCTTGGCTTTTATTCCTCCTTCATGGTTTCGGATAAGGTTGAAGTTATATCCAAATCATTTGAAGAATCGGCTCCTGCAGTGAAATGGATATGCGACGGAAGCCCCGAATACAAGATCGAAGAAGCTCAAAGAGCAGTAAGGGGTACTGATGTGATCCTGTATATTGACAAGGATTCAAAAGAGTTCCTTGAAGAGACCAGAATTGAGGAACTTCTGAAGAAGTACTGTAAATTCCTTCCGGTTGAAATTGCATTTGGAAAGGAAAAGGAATGGAAGGATGGCAAATATGTTGAAACCGGAAAAGACAAGATCATCAATAATACAAAACCTGCATGGACTCTTAAGCCGGCTGATCTGAAAGAAGAAGATTACCTGAAGTTTTACAGGGAACTTTACCCGATCGGTGATGAACCGCTTTTTAATATTCACCTTAATGTCGATTACCCGTTCAAACTTACGGGCATTCTTTATTTCCCGAAGATCAGGAGCAATATAGAGATACAGAAGAACAAAATACAGCTCTACTGCAACCAGGTATTCGTAACTGATTCCGTCGAAGGCATAGTTCCCGAGTTTCTGACGCTGCTTCATGGGGTCATCGACTCGCCCGATATTCCGCTTAATGTTTCCAGAAGCTATCTTCAGAATGATTCGAACGTCAAAAAGATATCAACCCATATTACAAAGAAGGTTGCCGACAGGCTTGCCGAAATATTCAGGAACAACCGTGAAGAGTTTGAAAAGAAATGGGATAACCTGAAGCTGTTTATTGAATATGGAATGATAACCGAAGAAAAATTTTATGAAAAGGCATCCAAGTTTGCACTCTTCAAAAATACTGAAGACAAGTACTTTACATTTGAAGAATATGAGAAGCTGATTAAGGAAAGCCAGACAGATAAAAATAAATCGCTGGTTTATCTTTATTCAACGAATAAGACTGATCAGTACACATATATCGAAAAGGCAAAGAATAAGGGTTACGATGTGCTTAACCTCGATGGGCAGCTTGATGTGCACCTTATAAACCACCTTGAAACAAAATTCAAGGACTCCCGGTTTGTCAGGGTTGATTCGGATGTTATTGAAAAACTGATCCCGAAGGAAGACCTTAAGGAGTCAAAGCTCTCCAAGGAACAGCAGGAGGACCTCAAAAGCGTATTCAATGTCAGGGTTAAATCAAAGGAGATTTATCACGTTGAAACTGAAACACTTGATGAGAATGACTCTCCCGTTATCATAACTCAGTCAGAGTTTATGCGAAGGATGAAGGAAATGTCTCAGATGGGCGGAGGAATGAATTTTTACGGCGAACTTCCTGACAGCTTTAACCTTGTGGTCAACCTAAATCATCCCCTTGTAGTCAGGATTGCGGGTGATCTTCAGACACAGGAAGGTCAGAAACTCCAGGAAAGCAATACTGAACGTGAAAGACTGAAGGAAGAGATCTCATTCATGGAAAAAGAGCATAAGAAGAAGAAGGAAGAAGAAATAAGCCAGTTCGAGAAGGATGACCTGGAGAAGAAAAAGAAGGAACTGGAAGGCATTGAATCAGCCAGGAAAGAGCTTCTGGAAACCTATGGACTAAATAATAAGGTAGTTAAACAAATGGTCGATCTGGCTTTGCTTGCAAACAATATGCTTAGAGGAGAAGATCTGAGCACTTTTGTAAAGAGAAGCGTAGAATTACTGTAAGGTACGTTCTGCTTGTTGAGGGACCCCTCTCCCCGCCTTTAGTCGGGAATCTCCCCATGAGGGGAGAAAATTCTGTAAATATATTGCGGTTTTTCCCCCCTTGGGGGGAATTAAAGGGGTGTTAAATCATCCTCCCCACCTCATTCTTGATATAGTCGATCGCCGCTCTTGTCGGCTCCTGTTCAAGTTCCATCACTTTGGCGAGCAGCTGTTTGCTGAGATCCAAGGCTGACGCATCACCTTTGACCTTGTCTGCTTCGCCGTTTATTATCTTGATGGTATTTGAACGTGCATTTTTAACAACTTCCCATGCCTGAGGGGTCATATAGATCTGTTGCGAAAGGTTATGTTCAAACTCGCTTCTGATCGTGGACAGAAGTGCAGAGTGCAACTGTCCGGCAGTCATGTCGGGGCTACTGACCCTTACCAGCAATGATTCCATAGAAACCCTTTCCAGAAAAAGAACAATTCTTTCGTAAGCCTGGAGCTTTATAGGAGTAACCGTTTTTGCATTCTGAAGGATAAGCTCCTGCCTTCTTTTATCCTGGTCATTCCGGATCATATTCTTTAACAGTACCCATGCAGTTAAAAATACAATCAGGGCGGGAATGGTAATTTTCAGAATATCTGCTAATATTTCCATAGCTAAGGGTTTAATATGCAAACGTAAGATATTTTCATAGAATATCTTTATATTTTCGTGCAGATGCCGGAGTTTTTCGCAGACTGAAATTATATAGAATTCTGCGTTGATAAGCGGGATCTCCTGGAGATTTTTCTTTTTGTTTTTCATTTTTACTTTATACATTTGATTCCGACCATTATTAACTTTTCACCTCATTTTTATGAACATGGAATATCTATCTGACAGAATCAAATCATTATCAGTTTCGCAGACTCTTGCAATGGCCCAGAAAAGCAGGGAACTGAAAGCCAAAGGGCTCGATATAATAAGTCTTAGCCTTGGCGAACCAGATTTTAACACTCCGGATTATATCAAGGAGGCGGCAAAAAAGGCAATTGATGAAAATTATACAAAATATCCACCGGTTCCGGGATACAATGACCTGAGGGAGGCAATATCAAAAAAGTTTAAAAACGAAAATGGTCTGGAGTATTCAAGCGATCAGATAATTGTATCTGCAGGCGGCAAGCACTCGCTGATAAATGTAATTCTTTCAATTATCAATCCGGGTGAAGAGGTAATTATCCTAGCCCCCTACTGGGTAAGTTATTATGACCAGATCATCCTTGCGGGAGGCAAACCTGTAGTTGTTGAAGCATTAATTGAAAATGATTTCAAGATCAGTCCTTCTCAGCTTGAATCGGCGATAACAGACAAGACGAGACTGATTATCTTTAATTCTCCTTCGAATCCGACAGGAATGGTTTACACCGGCGAAGAGATGGAGAAGATCGCCAGGATTGTTGAAAAGCACGAAGGGCTGTTTATTATATCAGATGAGATATATGAACATATTATATTTGAGGGTAAGCATGTCAGCATGGCCTCATTCGGTTTTATCTACGACCGGGTCATTACTGCTAATGGAGTATCAAAAGCGTATGCAATGACAGGCTGGAGAATAGGATATATAGGCGCTCCTTTATGGATCGCCAAAGCTTGCAACAAGCTTCAGGGACAATTCACATCTGGAGTCTGTTCAATCGCCCAGCGCGCTGCACTTGCTGCCATCCAGGGAAATGATAACTCACGTCAATTTATGAGGAATGCTTTTCTTCGCCGTCGTGACCTTATTTGCGGTTTGTTGAAAGATATTAAAGGACTGAAAGTGAGGGTTCCTAAGGGTGCGTTTTATGTTATGCCCGACATATCCTGGTATCTTGGAAAAACTGATGGTAACATCCGTATAAATACCTCTGATGAACTTGCCCTCTATCTGCTTGATAAAGCTCAGGTTGCAGTAGTGGGAGGGGATGCATTCGGTGCTCCGAAATGCATAAGAATCTCGTATGCAAATTCAGATGAGCTGCTGGTGGAGGCAATCAAAAGGATAAAAGGTGCTCTGGAAAAATTGAATTAAAAAGCCCCTCGCCCTTGGGAGAGGGGTTGGGGTGAGGTCAATATTTATTATACGAAACAATCGCCTCCTTCGGCTTCCGCTTTTTATCCCTGTGTTCGCCCAGTGAATAACCGAGGGTAACTATCAGCTCGACCCTCTTTGATGATGGGATACCCAGAATCTTCCTCATCTGATTCTCATCGAACCATCCGATTATGCACGATCCTATACCCTCTGCTCTCGTCTGGAGACATATATTCTCTGTTGCTATTCCGATGTCAATATGGGAATAGTCCTTGCTTTTTATAGTGCTCCCGACTTTAGATGAAAAGTTGGGATTTTCCCTCACTATTACCACAATGGCTGGAGCCTGGCCCACAAAACTGTTCATGCCTAGCAGTTTGGCTGAAGCAGCCTCAGCTATTTGCACAATAATCTGAGGGTCAGTCACTACAATAAATTTCCAGGGTTGCGCATTACAGGCAGAAGGCGCCATTCTGCCTGCCTCAATTATCCTTTCCAGCTTTTCAGTTTCGACAGGTTTGGCACTGTATTTTCTGTCGCTCTGGCGCCTGATTACCAGATCTAGAAATTCTTTTCCGTCTATCATTGATTAGTAGTTTTTAGCTTTAATTCAGAATAATTGTCAGCATGCAGACAAGCCGGACAGGTTTTTAACGGTTTTGTTCCTTTTAAACTCTTTTCCATATTGTTGGTACTCAGTAAAAAAATCAGAATTATACATTAATCAGACTATTGAATTTAAACTTAGCAAAAATAACTATCTTTATTTCAGATTTTAGTCTACTTAAGATTTTTTATTAACCCTAATTTAGAATGTAAAATGGCAGCATTATTAATTATTCTTGCGATTATAGTCGTTTTTGTCCTCTGGGCAATTTCACTTTACAACAGGCTTGTCAAGCTCAGAAATAACAGGGAACAGGCATTTGCTGATGTGGATGTCCAGCTGAAGCTTCGGCATGACCTCATACCACAGCTTGTGGAGTCCGTCAAAGGTTATATGGGCCATGAGAGGGGCGTGCTTACCGAGATAACTGAAGCACGCGCTGCTGCAATGAAGGCAACCACAATTAATGACAAGATTGTTGCAGAAACCAGGCTTTCATCAGCTCTTGATGGATTGAAAGTTTCAGTCGAAGCATACCCCGATCTGAAAGCCAGCCAGAACTTTCTTGATCTGCAGAATGAAATATCGGATGTCGAAAATAAGATTGCCGCTGCAAGGAGATTCTTCAATTCCGCAACAAAAGAGCTGAACGTGGCAACGGAAATGTTCCCATCGAATATTGTTGCAACGCTGTTTAACTTCAAGCGTGAACCTATGTTTGAACTTGGCGAAAATCGTGGAACCATAGAGGAACCACCTCAAATCAAGTTCTGATAAAATGAAATACTTTGGGCTCCAGAGCCAGATCAGGAAGAACAATACCAACTCCATATTGATCCTGCTGATGTTCCCTGTGGTTTTTTATGGTCTGACCTGGCTTTTTTTCTTCTTTATGTCCTTTGGGGCGGAACATAAGCAATTAGAGCTGGTCGATATTAACCGGTCTTTTTGGAATACCATCCCATGGATCACAATTGGCGTGATCATCTGGTTTGTAATTGCATGGTTCTCCCATACCGCGATAATAAATTCAGCAACAAATTCAAAACCACTTGAAAGAAAGGAAAATAAAAGAGTTTATAACCTTGTCGAGAACCTGTGTATTTCGACAGGCGTGCCGATGCCAAAAGTGAACATAATCGAGGACGATTCGTTGAATGCGTTTGCAAGCGGCCTTAATTCAAATACTTACGCTATTTCTCTTTCACGCGGGATCATAGATAAACTTGGCGATGACGAGCTCGAGGCTGTCATTGCCCACGAGCTGACGCATATAAGAAACCGTGATGTAAGGCTTCTGATTATATCTATCGTCTTTGTGGGTATTTTTGGATTTATCACCGAGATGCTCTTCAGGTCAATGAGACTGGGAAGGATTGGCCGCGGTAAAAAGGAAGGTGCGACTATTTTGATTGCAATGCTGCTTGCGCTTTTGGGCTATCTGCTGGCATCTCTTTTCAGATTTGCTCTTTCCAGGAAGCGGGAATACCTCGCGGATGCAGGTTCGGCGGAGATTACAAAAAGTCCTCAGTCGCTCGCTTCAGCGCTGAGAAAAGTATCTGCTGATCCGACAATTGAGGCGGTTAAAAGAAAGGATGTTGCGCAGATGTTTATTGAGAATCCGCAGGAAGCCGAAGGAAAAAGCTCATTTTCCTTTTCAAACCTGTTCGCAACCCATCCTCCGATAGAAAAGAGGATTAAGCTGCTGGAGCAGTATTAAAGAGAGGACTCAGCCAACGCGATGACACTTTCGGTGTTATTTATTGTAATTATCTAACAATAACATAATTAACCCCCATTAGGGGGCAGAGGATGATTTCTTCCTTATAAGTTTTGTTTCTTCCCCTTTTAAAAGCCTTGAAATGTTTTTTCTGTGGGTTAATATAAGGGCAACCGATACCACAATGGAAAACACCTTAAATAAAACTGAGGGTGTTTCAAAAAAGAGAAACAAAAAAATCGGAAAGGCAATACCAGCACTCATTGATGAAAGTGAAACATATCCCGAGATTAGTAAAACGAAAAGGAAAACTCCAAAACATGAAATTGTAAGTAACAGATTTATTGCCAGAAGCACGCCGAAGATGGTGGCTACGCCTTTGCCACCCCTGAAACCTGCAAATACCGGGAAAATATGGCCAAGGATGACAAATATTCCTGCCAGGATCTGAAGGTTGATGAGCAAAGCGCTTCCATGTTCGGCAAGATTAAATATGACTGGAAGCATTGCTGCCAGCCATCCCTTAAAAACATCGATAAGCAGAACAGGGATCCCGGTTTTCCATCCAAGCACCCTAATGACATTTGTTGCACCAGCATTGCCGCTCCCGTGTTCCCTGACATCGATCCCGTGAAATATTCCTCCAATCCAGACAGCTGTTGCAACCGAACCAAGCAGGTAAGCCAGCAACAAAGCAAATGCTACTTTAAGAACATTCATTGAATGCACAAATTATCAGATTTTTGGTCCGAAATCTGCGAGGCGCAACGTCTCCTCATTAGATGCGAACTTGCTGAAGTTGTTAATGAACTTCAGTGCCAGGTCAGTCGCAGCGATGTGCCATTTAACTGCTGAGTTCCATGCTTTTGCCGGATCAAGAAGGTTGTTTCTTATTCCTTCAATCTTCGAAGGAATGCTTAAATTGAAGACTGGCAGTGTATAGAATTCATGCTTTTTTATCGAACCGTCAAGTATGGAATTTATAATTAGGCGTGTGGATGGGAGATCAATCCTGGTACCCGTGTTAAAAGGTCCCCCGGTCCAACCGGTATTCACCAGCCAGGCTTCGGTTTTATGAAGCTTCATCTTATTTGTGAGTTCCTTGGCATAGATAATGGGATCGAGCATCAGGAATGCGGCCCCGAAACATGCCGAGAACGATGGGACAGGCTCAACGACACCTCTTTCAGTGCCGGCAACTTTTGCAGTGTAGCCGCTGAGAAAATAATAATTTGTCTGTTCTTCGGTCAGACGGCTTACCGGAGGCAGAACGCCAAAGGTATCGGCTGAAAGAAAAATCACCTTCTTTGCATGACCTCCTTTGGAAACCGGCTTGACAATATTGTTTATATGGTAAATCGGGTAGGAGACCCTTGTATTCTCAGTTTTTGAGTCATCGTCGAAATCAATGGAGCCGTCTGAAAGTATTACAAGGTTCTCAAGCAATGCATCACGTCTGATAGCATTATATATATCAGGCTCATTTTTCTTGCTGAGCTTAATGCATTTGGCATAGCAGCCACCTTCGAAATTGAAGATACCCTCATCATCCCATCCATGCTCATCATCGCCGATAAGCGCCCTGTCGGGATCGGTTGAAAGAGTTGTCTTTCCTGTTCCCGAAAGTCCGAAGAATATTGCAACATCTTCTTTTTTGCCCACATTTGCAGAGCAGTGCATAGAAGCAATTCCCTTAAGCGGGAGATAATAGTTCATTATCGAGAAAATGCCTTTTTTCATTTCCCCTCCGTACCATGTACCTCCTATTACAGACATACCGGCCGACAGGTTGAAAAAAACGAAGTTTTCAGAATTAAGACCCTGCTTTTTCCAGTCGGGATTAGTTGTTTTTGATGCATTGAGTACAACAAACTGGGGGGTAAAATTTTCAAGGTCTTCAGGCTCAGGTCTGATGAACATATTCTTTACAAAATGGGCCTGCCATGCAACTTCCATTATAAACCGCACTGCAAGCCTGGTATTTTTATTTGCCCCGCAAAAACAGTCAACCACGAAAAGCCTTTTCCCTGAGAGTTGTCTACAAGCCAGACTTTTGCAATGATCCCAGATCTCAATCGTAATAGGTTTATTATCAGATATTTTTGCTTTTTCTGATTTCCACCAGATCGTATCCTTTGTCGTCTCGTCGAGAACAACATATTTGTCATTGGGCGACCTTCCGGTGAAAATCCCAGTATCAACTGAAATCGCTCCCGGCTTTGTGATCGTGCCTCTTTCGTATTTATCGAGCCCTGGTTTTGTTTCTTCTGCAAAAAGAAGATTATATGATGGATTATAGATTATTTCAACAACGTTTTCAATTCCATAATACCTCAGATCTTCCGGGGTTACCATAATTCGATTTTTAAATGATTTCTATTATCAAATGTATCAATTATTATGAATAATAATCTGAAATAGGTCAAATTCTAAATATCCTTTTAGATGGCATAGGGTAGACCGGATATCAATGGTCTTATAATTGGTTCTAATTACAAGGTTTAGTTTTGGGCAGGTATGAAAAGCAAAAGGGCATCCGTTTGGAAGCCCTTTTTGTTTTTCGGGTATATTAAAGCTTATTTACCGAATTTTACTGATGCCTGAGCGGCAGCCAGCCTGGCAATAGGAACCCTGAATGGTGAACAGCTTACATATGTAAGGCCGGTTTTGAAGCAGAACTCAACAGAGGCCGGATCACCACCCTGCTCACCGCAAATACCAACCTTAAGATTAGGCCTTGTTGCGCGTCCTTTCTCGACAGACATTTTAATAAGCTGGCCAACGCCTTCCTGGTCAATGGTCTGGAATGGATCGGCAGCTAGCATCTTCTTATCAAGATAATCATTCAGGAATCCGCCGACATCATCACGGCTGAATCCGAAAGTCATCTGAGTAAGGTCATTTGTTCCGAACGAGAAGAACTCTGCAGTTCTTGCCATCTGGTCGGAGAGGAGAGTCGCACGAGGTATTTCGATCATAGTACCATATTTGTAATCAATCTTTTTAAGGCCTGATTTTTTACAGACCTCAGCATAAATTTCGTCAAGTACTTTTTTGGTAACATCAAGTTCTGAAACATCGCAGGTTACGGGAACCATCAGTTCAGGTTTCGGATTCTGTTTCTCCTTAATAAGTTCGGCTGTTGCTTCAAACATTGCGCGGACCTGCATTTCGGTAATCTCCGGGTAGGTAATTCCGAGACGCACACCGCGGTGACCCATCATCGGGTTGCTTTCGTGAAGCGTTTCACCACGCTTTGCCACATCTGATTTTTTGATACCCAGCGCCTTTGCGAGTTCGGCCTGTTTTTCAGCTCCCTGGGGAACAAACTCATGAAGAGGAGGATCCATCAGCCGGAATGTAACAGGCAACCCATTCATGGCTGCCAGGGTGGCTTTCATATCCTTCTTGACATATTTGTACAATTCATTGAGCGCTTTACGGCGTTCGGTTTCATTTGCACTGAGGATCATCTTACGCAGGAGGAACAAAGGCTGTTCTGATCCTTTGCCGTAAAACATATGCTCAACACGGAAAAGACCAATCCCTTCAGCTCCGAAATCGCGTGCTATCTTTGCGTCTTCGGCAGTATCGGCATTGGTGCGGACTCCCATAGTGCGGTACTTATCAACAATCTTCATAAATGCCTTAAAACGTGGATTTTCTGAAGCATCCATAAGGGCTATAGCACCTGTGTAAACATTCCCTTTTGTACCGTTAATTGTGATTATATCACCCTCTTTAAGCACAATATCGGTTCCGGCAACTTTTATTTTTTTAGCTGATGCATCAACATGAAGACCACCTGCGCCTACAATGCAGCATTTACCCCAGCCGCGAGCAACAAGCGCTGCGTGGGATGTCATACCTCCCCGTGCAGTCAGAATACCAACAGCGGCGCGCATGCCTTCAACATCCTCAGGATTGGTTTCTTCGCGGACCATGATAACTTTTTGTCCCTTCCGGTTCCATGCAACTGCATCTTCAGCAGTGAACACGATTTTACCAACTGCAGCGCCAGGTCCGGCCGGCAAACCCTTAACTATTGGTTTTACTTTTTTCTCTGCATCAGGATTACAAATAGGATGAAGCAGCTCGTCAAGCTGTGATGGCTCAACACGGTTAACAACTGTTTTTTCGTCGATGAGTTTTTCTTTCAGCATGTCCATTGCCATATTTAAGGCAGCAGTTCCCGTTCTCTTTCCTACACGGCACTGAAGCATATATAATTTGCTTTCCTGGATTGTGAATTCAATATCGAGCATATCATGGAATGATTTCTCAAGGATCTCGCGGATCTGGACAAGCTCCTTGTATGTCTTGGGCATAGCCTCCTGCATGCTCTTCAGGTGCTTGTTCTGTTCGTTCTTCGTCTCGTTGTTCAGAGGGCTTGGTGTGCGGATGCCTGCAACAACATCTTCCCCCTGGGCATTAACAAGCCACTCGCCGTAGAACAGGTTTTCACCGGTTGCCGGGTTACGTGTGAATGCAACTCCGGTTGCTGAGGTGTCGCCCATATTACCAAATACCATGGCCTGCACATTTACTGCTGTACCCCAGTCGTCAGGAATTCCTTCAATACGGCGGTATGAAACAGCTTTTTTCCCGTTCCAGCTTTTGAAAACGGCCTTAATACTTCCTTCCAGCTGTTCTTTCGCATTATCGGGGAAAGGTTTGCCAAGAACCTGTTTGATTTTCTTCTTGAATTTTTCTGAAAGCTCCTTCAGCTCATCAGCGGTGATTTCAGTATCGGATTTATAGCCTTTCTTTTTCTTAAATTCATCAAGCATTTCATCAAGCTGCTTGCGAATACTCTTACCCTCGCCCAGATCAATACCTTCAGCTTTTTCCATTACTACATCAGCGTACATCATGATAAGACGACGATATGAATCCCATACGAAACGAGGATTATTGGTTTTCTTCAGAAATCCCGGTATTGTTTCGGTACATAACCCTATGTTAAGAACGGTGTCCATCATGCCAGGCATTGATTTTCTTGCACCGGAACGGCAGGATACAAGCAATGCATTTTTCGGATCTCCGTATTTCATTCCCATGGTATCTTCGGTCAGCTTCATTGCGGTCCATACTTCAGGCATCAGGTCTTTAGGAAGTGTGAGGTTGTTCTGGTAATATTCGTTACAGGCTTCGGTTGTGATAGTAAAGCCGGCAGGTACCGGAAGTCCGAGCAGACACATTTCAGCAAGGTTGGCACCTTTGCCACCAAGCAGGTTCTTCATTTCTGCTTTACCTTCTGCAGTCTTCCTGCCAAAGGAATAAACTCTTTTTACTTTTGACATACTTTTATGAATTTGAGATAAACGTTAGTTGTTGATTTTTTGAAAATAAGGGCCAAATTTAGTATATAAAATTGAATTTAAAAACAGTTAATGAATTCATGATCTTGGATGAAACATAATGAGGGTATCGCGGAGATAGCTCCTGTCAATATGAGTATAGATCTCAGTCGTGAGGATAGACTCATGACCAAGCATTTCCTGAACAGCCCTGAGGTCGGCGCCGGCTTCGATCATATGCGTTGCAAAAGAATGGCGGAAAGTATGCGGACTTATGTTTTTTGTGATGCCGGCTTTCCCGGCCAGGTCCTTGATGATTGTGAATATCATTGCTCTCGTCAGATTTCTTCCCCTTCTGTTAAGGAAGACTGTATTCCTGTCATAAATGACCGGTAACCTGTCACGGTCAATTTTATAGAGGTCAATTTCTTTAAGCGCTTTGCGGCCGACAGGGACAAGCCTTTGCTTATTGCCCTTGCCGGTGACGCTTATATATCCTTCGCCATAGTGAATATCAGTAAGTTTAAGGTTTACAAGTTCTGAAACCCTAAGCCCGCATCCGTATAGAGTCTCAATAATTGCCTTGTTCCGGTGACCTTCCGGTTTGCTCAGGTCAATGGCTTCAACAATCCTGTCGATTTCTGCCAGGGAAAGAACTTCCGGAAGCTTTATCCCGATCTTAGGAGATTCTATAAGTGAAGACGGGTTCTCATCGATCTCGCCGTCAATCAAAAGGAATTTATAAAAAGCCCTGATGCCCGAAAGAACCCTTGCCTGTGTTCTGGATTTCTGGTTTCCTGAGCCAAACCAGTTTATGAATTCCCTTAGGTCAGGATAGTCGACTGAAGAGGGATTTATTTCTTTTCCTTTTTCGGTGAAGAATTCTTCAAGCTTTTTAATATCGTTCAGATAAGCTTCAATGCTGTTCCCCGATAAGGATTTTTCCAGTCTGAGGTAGTTCTCGAAGTTCTTGTAGGATTCTTTCCAGGTGAGGCTCATAGAATTTTAATGATTCGCAGATATAAAAGTACTATGATTCTCGGAATTCATAAATAATCTGGTTTAATCTTGCTACAAATCTGTTTGCCTCTTCCTCCAGGCCTTTTAAGGTAAGGTGGATTCGCAGTCAAGGTTTAGAAGGGGCAGCAGTCAAAATCATTTTTTTTAGCTATTTTTATGCTTTATTAGCGGGAAAACTGAAAAGAATGAAAATCCAGATAATTAACGGTCCCAATCTTAATCTGCTCGGAAAAAGGGAACCTGAAATATACGGCGACAAATCATTTGAAGAGTGGCTCATTAAGCTCAGATCACTGTTCCCGCAATAACTTTCGATTACTACCAGTCGAATGTTGAAGGTGAGCTGATCAATAAAATTCATGAAACCGGTTTTTCATATGATGGCATTGTTCTGAATCCGGGCGGGTACACACATACGTCTGTATCACTGGCCGATGCGGTGGCTGCTGTAAAGACTCCTGTCATTGAAGTTCATATCTCCAACATTTCAGCACGTGAGGAATTCCGGCATAAAAGCCTGGTGGGAAGGTATTGTGCAGGAAGCATAATTGGCCTTGGACTTGATGGCTACCGGCTGGCAATAGAGGCGCTTATCGGAATAAGAAATAATACAAAATAATCCTGATGATCAAGAAGAGAACAAAAATTGTAGCCACCATTTCGGATAAGAGATGTGATACCGGCTTTATCCGGGAGCTGTATAATGAAGGAATGGATGTGATCAGGATAAACTCGGCGCACCTGAATATAGATGGAGCGCTGCAGATAATAAAAAATGCCCGTGAAGTATCCGATAAGATTGGCATTCTGATTGATACAAAAGGACCCGAAATAAGAACCACCATTTGTGAAACCCCGATTCAGCTGAAAAAGGGATCAAGGATTTTGATTTCAGGCGACCCTGCGCAAACTACCACAGACAAGATAATTTATGTTACGTATAAAGCTTTTGTCACTGACATTCCTGAAGGATCGGTGATCCTTATGGATGATGGTGAACTTGAGCTTAAGGCACTTGAAAAGGGATGGCGATTTTCTCGAATGCCTGTTGAGAATGATGGCGTCCTTGGTTCAAGAAAGAGCGTTAATATCCCCGAAGTGAAGATATGTCTTCCTTCACTAACGGAAAAAGACAGGGATTTCATTAAGATGGCAGTAGACAACGATGTCGATTTTATTGCTCATTCATTTGTACGGTCAAAACAGGACGTGCTCGATGTTCAGGCTGTTCTGGACGAGTACAATAGCGGCATCAAGATAATTGCCAAGATAGAAAACGACGAGGGGGTTCAGAACATTGATGAGATCCTTGAAAGGGTTTATGGCATTATGGTCGCCAGGGGTGATCTTGGAATCGAAATTCCATATGAGAAAATTCCCGGAATCCAGAAGAAAATTATCTCAAAGTGCATAAACAAAAGGAAGCCGGTAATTGTTGCCACTCAGATGCTCCAGTCAATGATAACTAATCCCAGGCCTACAAGGGCAGAGGTGAGTGATATCGCGAATGCCATCTATTCGCAAACTGACGCCATAATGCTGAGTGGCGAAACAGCAAGCGGGAAATATCCTGTTGAAGCTGTTAAAACAATGACCAAAGTTGCACTTGAAGTTGAAAACAATAAGGAAAAGTTCCTCGACCTTCCGTCAACCGATGAAACTGGTGAGATATCAGCTTACCTTGCCAAAGTAGCAGTCAAAACATCGGTCAGGATTGGTGCACAGGGAATTATTGCCGATACTACAGGGGGCAGGACCATAAGAGATATGGCTGCCTACAGGGGATACAACCTTATTATGGCCCAGTGCTATTCTACAAGCACCATGAGGGAACTTTCACTCTCGTACGGGGTTTATGCAAGCTATCAGGAAAGAAAAAAATCGATTGATGATTTTATTAAAATTGCTCTTACAAACCTCACTCAGCAGCATGATGTAAAATTAGAAGACATATTCGTCGTGCTTGCTGGGAATTTTATTAATGGATCAGGATTTTCATTTATTGAAGTTGGTACTGTTGAATACCTGAAAGACCGGGTAGATATTATTGATTGAGGTGTTATTATTGGTCTGATTTTTGAGGATGAAATTATGCCACATATGAGGTTTTGACGGTAGAAACGTTGTTTATTTCGATAGGCTGATAATCCATCCGGTTCATGTTTCTCTCTTAAGTATTTACAGTGAACCGGAATAACTTTTCTAATTAAATGACTTTAATGATCAGAGGAGATTGCAACAGTTGAAAAAATTGAAAATGAAAAAGGTAATTTTAGCTACACTTCTTTTGTCGTGTTTCTTCAGGGCAGGTGCAACCCACAACAGGGCAGGAGAGATCACCTACAGGCAGATTTCAGATCTCACCTATGAAATCACGATTACAACTTTTACATATACTTTAAGCTTTGCCGACAGGCCTCAGCTTGAAGTTAACTGGGGCGATAATTCAACTTCAATTGCAGCAAGACAAAGCATTCTTTTTCTCCCAAACTATTACAAGAGAAATATTTACGTTATCAATCACACCTACCCGGGCCCCGGAGTTTACAGGATTGTGGTGCAGGATCCGAACAGGAATGCAAATGTCCTGAATATTCCCAACTCCGTAAATGTTGTCTTTTCCATCTGGACGACCCTAATTGTAAATCCTTCCATCGGCCGAAATAATACGCCTGTCCTGCTGAATCCACCGTATGACAAAGCAGCACGGGGATATGTTTTTATTCATAATCCGAGTGCATTTGATCCTGACGGAGACAGCCTTTCCTATGCTCTTACTGTCTGCACCCGGGAAGATGGAAAGCAATATCGAAAACTATACATTGCCACCGGCAACCCACAGTATTAAGGTCGATGCAGTAACCGGTGATCTTATCTGGGATACTCCCAGGGATACAGGCAAGTACAACGTTGCCATGGAGATACCAGGAATGGCGTCTGGGTAAGAAAATAAGTATAGTTGAACGGGATATGCAGATAGAGGTATATGATACAAAAAATAAGCCTCCGGTAAACGGGCCGTTACATGATCTGTGCGTAAAGGTAGGTGATGTTGTCGATTTTAATGTAACCTCAACTGATCCTGACAATGATCCGATAGGTCTTAAAGCCGCATCGGGGATTTTCACAATCGTTAACTGCCCTGCCACATTTACCAAAGTAGATTCAGTACCGTGGTTCCGCAACCTCAAGACTTCGATGGATACCATGTTTTGATGCCGTGAGGAACCAACCCTACGATATAACAATAAAATCGGATGATTACAGTACCGAACTCATAAAGCTCTCGGATATTGACAATATGAAAATCAGGGTGCTTGGTCCCTCTCCGGTACTGGTAAATGGTGTTCCGGAGGGCAAGTTCATCCGCCTTACCTGGAATAATTACGGAACAAGTGTCATTTCAGGTTTCAACATATACAGGAAAGAAGGCCCGTCATCATTTAAGCCGGACTCCTGTACATCAGGTATTCCTGCTTCAACTGGTTTTGTCAAGGTCGGATTTATTGCCGGCAGTTCAACAACTTCATTCATCGATACCGACAATGGAGAGGGCTTCAGTTTGGAAAGGAATATGCCTACAGGATAGTCGCTGTTTATCCGAATGGTGCTGAAAGCATAATTTCAAATGAGATCTCTACTTCCCTTGTTTCAGGTGTGCCTGTCATCACAAATGTTAGCGTACGGAATACTTCAGTTACAAACGGATCAATCCTGCTCAGATGGAAGAAGCCTGACAGGCTTGATACAATACCGGCTGCCGGTCCCTACGAATATCTTATTTACAGGGCAACAGGAATTACCGGAACAAATTATCAGCAGATAAGATCAATTCAGACTGCAACTCTGAATGAGACCGAAATTATTGATACTCTCATCAATACACAGGCAGGAGGATTCATATATAAGATTGAGCTGTACAATAATGCCTCGGGAAACCGTTTCCTTGTCGGAGACCCCGGAATTGCTTCATCTTTGTTCCTTGCTGCTTCACCTGGTGACAGGAAAACACGGTTTATTATTGGCCGCAATGTCCCCTGGATAAATACACGGTATGATTTCTTCAGGCTGAATGAAACTACATCACGGTACGATTCGATCGGCACAACAAATCAGCTTGAATTTGTAGATGAGGGATTGGTAAACGGAAAGCAATACTGTTACAGGGTAAGATCGAATGGAGGCTATTCAGCCCCCGACTTGCCTAAAAATCTTATAAATTTTTCAGAGATAACATGCGTAACTCCCGTTGACAATGAAGCTCCATGCCAACCTGAAATTACTGTAACAAGCCAGTGCGACAGCCTTTACAATACGATACGCTGGAGCTTTACCGATCCCAATTGCCTGAACGACGTTGCCGGGTATATAGTCTATTACAAAACAACCACCGAAGAGAATCTGGCACCAGTGACCACAATTAACGACAAGAATGTGTTCAGCTATAAGCACCGCCCGGGTGAGGTTGTATCGGGATGCTATGCTGTCACTGCCTTTGACCAGATCGGTAATGAAAGCATCCAGTCGGTAATGGTGTGCGTCGATTCATGCAACTTCTATGAAATTCCGAACGTATTTACACCAAACGGAGATGATATAAATGACAGGCTTGTCGCAAAAACATCGGGTCTGGTAGAAAAGATTGATATAAAGATATTTAACCGTTACGGCGTTATGGTCTTCCAGACCGCTGAGCCAAAGATCAACTGGGATGGAACATATAAAGGTAATATTGTCTCCCCGGGTGTCTATTTCTATCAATGCGATGTTTTTGAAAGAAGGATTTCCGGACTTGAGCAATTCCATCTTTCAGGATTCGTGCATGTAATTACCGAGCCTGGAGCAAAAGTTAAGAAGCAACAGTTGTAATGAAATCTGAGTTTTAAGGAGATGAAAAAGATCATTTGCAATTATACTATTCATTGCCACTACCGGAGTAATGGCAGGTCAAAAACCGGTCGATATTCTGATGAAGAGCAAAGCTCTGGTCGAACAACGGGAAGCCTGACGATGCAATCAGGGTTCTGTACCGATGCCCTTGGAAACTTCCAGGAAAGCTCTTTTTACCTGCAGCGTGCTGAGGCACTTATCGCAAAAGGTGATTATTCAGGGGCAATAAACGACTTTAATTCAGCAAACAGGCTCACCCCTTCATCGGGCGAATATGGTCTTGCTCGGATTTACGGGCTGAAAGGAGACGCCGCTACAGCTGTTTATCACCTGGAATCGTGCATGAAATCATCATTTAAGAAAAGTGAAAAGGAAATATTGCTCGATCCTTCATTCAGCCTTATTGAAAACAGGCCCGAATGGCGCCTGTTCTGGAAGAACGACTGGTATGGGGGTCTCGAAAAGGGCATTTCGGAGATAGAGTACAGTGTTTCAACCGGCAATATAGGTGAAGCAAAAAACGGCTTAAGGGAACTTTTGGGATTATATCCGGGAAACAGTGAGATTAACTATGCGAAAGCACTTATAAACCTTGCCGATAACAAGAGTGGGGAGGCGATTAAAGACCTCAGTACCCTGCTTTTGCTAGGAGCCGGAAAATGAAACTTATTTACGGCTTCTTGCCCGGGCACAGGAAGCATCAGGAAATCAGGCAGGAGCATCCACAACTTACGGCAAACTGCTTGATCTTGGAATTCCCGATGCAAATCTGCTTATCCTGAGAGCTGAATGTTACAGGAAAACTGGCGAGATTGACAAAGCCATTGCAGACGTCAACAGATATCTTGATATCTATCCTGGAAACGAAAAAGCCCTTAGCTTTGCCGGCAAGCTCGAATCAGCTGGTGGAGATAATCTGAAGGCGCTCGAGTATTTTTCAAAAAATCTGAAACTGCATCCCAATGATCCTGAATGCTATATCGACAGGGCGAATTCCTATCTTGTATCAAAGTCGTGGGACTGGGCGGCAAAAGATTACAGCATGGCCCTTGACCTTAAACCTGACCTTTCCGATGCATGGCTGAATAAGGGAATCGCTCTGCTGAATTCAGGGAAGACAGATGACGCTTGTCACGATTTCAGGAAATCGTTCAGCCTTGGGAATAAAAAAGCAACTGAATATGTTAGCCGCTATTGCATAAAATAGAGGCAAGACTGAGGTTATCTGATATTTTTCAGGATCTTGTCAAACAGGTCACGGGGTTTGAATGGTTTCAGTACATAGTCATTGATACTGAGATCATCAATTTTATCCTGGCTTTCCGACATAATTGCAGCAGTCAGCGCCACAACGGGGATTGAATTAATCCTTGGATCCTCTGATTTCCTTATGATGCGGGTGGCTTCAACACCGTCGAGCACAGGCATATGCAAGTCCATAATTATCAGATCAAAATCCTCTTTTGCAAGAATATCAAGAGCAATTTTCCCGTTTTCCGCGTGAGTTACCTTTACACCCCATCCCAAAAGGAATCTATTTGCCACAAAGAAGTTAATCTTATTGTCCTCGGCAACGAGGATCCTTTTTCCTTCCAGCCCTGTAAAAGTTTCTGAACCTTCTCCAGGCTGGATCTTATCGGTTTTTTCAGGAATTATGAAAGGAAGGAGAACCCTGAATGTTGATCCCTTCCCCGGTTCGCTGTCAACGCTGATTTCTCCTCCCTGCAGTTCGACGAGCTTCTTGCAGATGGAGAGCCCCAGGCCGGTTCCTCCGTAACGCCTGGATGTATCAGGTGAAGCCTGCGTGAAGCTTTCGAATATCATGTCCTGCTTGTCTTTGGGAATCCCAAGTCCTGTATCTTTTACCAGGAATTCAATTGTAGATTTATTCCCGCATGCGGTCAAGCTCTTTCACAATTACAGCAATACGCTCAACCAAGTACAGGTACATAACATAACATTACGATTGCTGTTCCGCCCGCCACGTGCTGCGCGCGGTGGCGTTCTACCAGAACGCGTCTGGGCTGGGATCGTCCGACACCTCCCGCGACATCGTGGCATTCCTGCACGGCAGGCACGGCAGCGATCACCACCTCGTCGCTTTCGCGAAGGGAGCGGCGAAGGCTGGCACGACACAGCTCGTGGGACGTGCCCGGCATCGAGGACGTGGGCCGCGGCGCGGCGCAGATGGCGGCGCACGGCTACACCCACGGCTGGGGCACCGGCCGGCACGTGCTCGGATCGAACTACTTTCACTACGTGCAGGATCCGTGGGGGATCGTTCGCCGAGTACGGCGCGGACATCGACGACATCCCCGCCGGGATCGGACTGGCAGGCCGGCGACTGGCCGCCCGAGGACTCGTTGTATCTCCTGGGGCCCGGACGTGCCGCCGATATTTCTGCCAACAGCGAGGAGGAATATCCGGAGCGTCGGCATTGCCTTGACAAAAGCCAACCCCGCCGCATAATCCACCGCACCGGGCCGCACGCCGGCTTCCGCCCCGGCACGCGGGGGAACAACAGTCCGGACAGGACGCAGGCGGCGGAAGCACCGGTATTCTGAGACTCACGCACCAGGAGGAGAACATGTCAGGGATGTTCCGTGGTTCGCTGCACACGTTGGCGCGCCTGCTCGGCGGGCTGCTTGTCGCATTTGCGCTGGCCGGCGCCGCGTCGGCACAGCAGCCGGTGAAGATCGGCATCGGCATCGCGCAAACCGGCACGCTCGGCGGCGGCGGCAAGGCCGCGCTGCTCGCCCTGCAGATGTGGGTCGAGGACGTGAACAAGAAGGGCGGCCTGCTCGGGCGCAAGGTCGAGCTGATCGCGTACGACGACCAGTCGAGCGCCTCGACGACGCCGGCATCTACACGAAGCTCCTCGACGTGGACAAGGTGGATTTCCTGGATCGCCCGGTTGCACCGTGTTCTACCGGCCGCGATCATGCCGTGAAGCAGCGCCAACTGGTCCTCATGGGTAATTTCTCGTTCCAGGTGAACGACGTCGTCAAGCACGACATGTGGTTCAACAACGCCCCGTGGGGCGATGCGACGAGCTGGACCGAGGGCTTCCTCAAGGTCGGCCAGTCGGTCGGCGCGAAGACGATCGCTTTCATCGCCGCCGACCAGGAATTCGCGCAGAACCTCGCCAACGGCGCGAAGGAGATCGCGAAGACGCTCGGCTTGAAAACCGTCTACGAGCAGAACTATCCGCCAACGACCGTGGACTTCTCCTCGATGATCCGCGCGATACGCGCTGCCAAGCCGGACATGGTGTTCGTGATGTCTACCCCAACGACTCGGTCGCGATCGTGCGCGCCGTCAACGAGATCGGCGTCGGCGACTCGGTCAAGCTCTTCGGCGGCGGCATGGTCGGCCTGCAATTCACGCCGATCATGGAATCGCTGGGCTCGCTGCTGAACGGCATCATCAACTACACCTGCTACGTGCCCGAGAAGACGATGGAGTCCCCCGGTATCAAGGACTTCCTCGACGCGCTACTCCAGCGGCAGCCGCGGAGTCGACCCGCTCGGCGATCATCTGCCGCCTTTCAACTACGCCATCGGGCAGATCCTGGAGCAGGCGGTCGGCGCGACCAAGAGCCTCGATCACAAGGTGCTGGCGGCCTACCTGCGCAAGAACGAGTTCAAGACGATCGTGGGACCGATCAGCTGGGCGGCCGACGGCGAGCGCTCGAAGCCCGCCGTGCCGATGATCCAGTTCCGCGGCGTCGTCGACAAGAACGTCGACCAGTTCCGGCAGGCGGGCAAGCAGGTCGTGCTGCATCCTCGGAAACCCCAAGACGGCGAACCGATCACGCCCTCGGACAAGGCGCGCAAGTAGCCGCCGCGACCATCCCGGGACGGCGCGGGGGTCCCGCGCCGTCTTTTTTTTCAGCCGGCAGGAAACCTGTTCTCGTTCGAGCTGCTGCTGGACGCGCGATCGTGCTGGGATTGCTGCTGGGCTGCTTCTTTCTATGCCGCGGCGAGCCTCGGGCTGTCGGTCTTGGCGTTCGGCCTGCTCGACGTGCCCCACATCGCGCATCCCGCGTTCCTCGTGCTGGGGGGTTGTACGGGACCTACGTGCTCAACCGCAACGGCTGGGACCCCATACTCGCCGGCATCGCGCTGATGCCGGTTTTCTTCCTGATCGGCGAGCGGTCTACCGCTTCTACTACGAGACCTTCGAGAAGCGCGGCGCGCAGACGGGGGTGCGCGGGGGCTCGCGTTCTTTTTCGGTATCGCGTTGCATTGAGGTCGGCTGAGCAGCACGAACTGAACGAATAGGCTACACAACAT
>CAVSYN010000023.1:0-33408 GCA_963732115.1 uncultured Bacteroidales bacterium | reverse complement strand
TGTGTATGTGTGTACCTTAAAGAATTCGTCGTCTTGTTAAGGGATGTCTTTATTTTGAATCTTTGTTCAGACTCAGCGTCGGATTACTGTGCAGACTTTTTTCCATTTTTCGACTTTGCCTTTATCGTCGAAAACCGAAATCAGAATAACATAAATCCCAGTACTGACCAGTTTTTCATCATCTCCTGTTCCGTTCCAGACGACCGACGCTTCAGAGCCTGCAAACAGATTGTCTGTCAGCTTTTTCACAAAATGGCCTGTTTCATCAAATATTGATATTGAAACAACATTTCCGATGCCTGCAAGCCTAAGATCGATCATCAGAAAATCTTCATTTCCATCATTATCCGGAGTTATTTTTGTAGAAGAGAACATAATATTGTCCGCACTTTCCGCTTCTCCAACGCACCGAATTTGGAGCCCCGGGAGTGCCCCAGCCTGAAGCTTCAGAAGCTGAATGCCAGAGAGATCTGTCAATTGACAAAGCCCCGATTCCTTATCTTCTCGAGTGAAATTCCCTCGTTGCTCTCCAGAAGTGAAAAATGCATTTTCTCATTGTAAAACACCTCATCAATTTTTTCCAGCTCACGATTGTAAAGAATAAGGTGTCCTCTGTCGTCAGGCATTGAAGGAAGGGATGGAACCTCAAATATATGATCACTGTTTGACGAAGGAAAATTTTCAAGTATATGCTTCCTGTCATCAGTAACAACATAATAATCACCAGGAAGTATGCACTGTCCTTCCGCGGAAAGAACATATACTGATGAAGTATCCATAATTTCATCATCTACAGAAACCAAAAGCAATCCTGAAGCATCCAGTATTTTATCCGAACAATTGTAAAACTCTATATAATCCGACTCTTCCTGCAAAGGATTAAACAGCAACTCGTTGAACAAAATATCAGCCTCTCGCTGCCTTCTCGGGAATTCCAAATCTAAAATCACTTCTTTCATCATGTTTCCTGCAAAGTCACTCACTTCAGCATCGATGGTCAGAGTATAAGTTGTCCCACGTTGTAGAGGTGCAGCCGGTACAATTGTGAAGGTCCTCAAAAGTGGATCCACAGGTTGCAGTGCTTTGACTCTGAACCGTCAATCTTAATACTTCCTATCTTCTCTGTCAAATCGATTACTGTTTCTGATAATCTTAAAATAATTGAATTGCTGTCAGACGGATAAACATTTTCAATGCCTGAAAACAGGTTGTCAGGATTGAACTGTGATACTGAATTTGGTTTTCCCGGAGTGCCACCTTCCTTTGAAACAGATGCCTGCCAGTTGCCTTCCTGGAAAAACGGATAATCCTTATCGATAATTTCAAGTGACCATCCTCCGTCATTTTTCAGGACATCACCATACCAGCCAGGTGAATACTCAATTCCATGTATCAGATTTCCCGATGCTGTCGGTAATGGCCAGGATTTTTCCTCCGTCGGTGAGAGCAGGGAAAGATTTCATTCCAATTGTTTTGCCGTATCTGTTGAATAATGATGTATCCTGCACTGAGCAAACAACTAATAATTCCCCGGATCTGAATAATTTTTTCAGGAAACCTGAAGTCTGACTTCCGTCAGTGAAATATCCAGTTCCTTGTATTAAATGCAAATTGTGTTCTGTTGTATAACTCAAAATATTCCTTGCCGGGAAGGGAGACAACCGGAACCGGATCAGCCATGATCTCTGAAATAATTACATCGCCCGGATTCGACCCAGTCAGGGGTAAATTCCACACATGGTTCTATTCGCGCAATTAAACAGATTTATCGCATAAATTTGTTTATTATCATCCTGTTCATTGTCTTATCTATGAACTCTTTTTCAAACTCAAGAAGGAAGGAGCAGGAGTTTTTTCGTGCGATTTTAACAGCCCTATTATTCTCCTGTTCAATTAAAAAATTTGAAGCAGATAATGATGCGTCCGAAACTTCCTCATTGAAGGAAACAAGAAGCGTATTTTTTCCTGCTATTTTACATCCGGAAACAACAGGAGCGTTCCTTATCTTCATAGAATACTCCGCCGATGCTTATATCATCGAGCCACAAAAGCCTGTCGCGGGTTGACGTATATTTATAATTCACCACTAACCATCCCGGGTAAAATAATTCAGGATCACTGCCGGTTGAAGAACCTAAAAGTATGTTGTTAAGACTGAAAACCTGCAGGCTCCATTGTCCTGCCTGGGATCGTTCAATGTTAATTCTGACAGCATCAGTCAAACCTACATCAGTCTGCCAGTTAATACGGGAGCTGATCACAGTGCTGAAGATCCCGTCTTTCACTTTCCACAGCCTGAGTGTGTCATCATACCCGGTCTGGTTGACTCCCACTGCAAACCCGGATGGTCCGGGATCATTGAGGAATGATGACGGATTGGCATCCGACATCAGCCATACTGACCAGTTATTGGAGGAGGAAGGATCACAACCATACCTGATTGTGAAACTCCAGCTTGCAGTACCTTCACCCGGATGGAAGTTATTGACAGCTAATCCGATCCGGTCATTCCCTGATTCAGGATTATCATAAGAGTGATGAAGAGAGTAGATTCCTGAAATGCTGTTGGTATTGTCAGCATTCCAATGTCCGTCAGGACTTTGAACCCAGCCGGAAATCTGACCGGTTTCAAAATTTACAATGATCTGGCTGAATGCCGGAAACGGCATTAGCAAAACCAGCAAAATAACTTTATTCATGCAGCGAGAAGAATTGAAAAAAGAGTTATTTTTGACAGCTTTTTCTTAACAGTAAATATAACTAATTACTTTAATCTTAACAAAATAAATTATGAAAACAGCTGTTGTTGGGGCCACCGGAATGGTTGGCCGGACAATGATCAAAGTACTTGAAGAAAGAAACTTCCCGGTAACCGAGTTGATCCCTGCCGCTTCTGAACGGTCAGTCGGTAAGGAATTGTTCTTTAAAGGTAAAGCTGTTAAGGTTGTAAGTGTGATAGAAGCAATTGAAGCAAAACCGGTATTTGCAATTTTCTCTGCAGGTGCGTCGACTTCAAAAGAATGGGCTCCGGCATTTGCACTGAATGGAACCGTTGTGATTGATAATTCATCTGCCTGGAGAATGGATAAGAGTGTACCCCTGGTAGTTCCTGAGATAAACAGTCACGCTATAAAAAAGGGGGACAAGATAATTGCAAATCCTAATTGTTCGACAATACAGATGGTAATGGCTCTGGCCCCGCTTGCACCGGAAATATAAGATCAAACGTCTTGTTATCGCCACCTATCAGTCAGTTACAGGTACCGGCGTTAAAGCAGTAACCCAGATGGAAAACGAAAGGCAAGGGATTAAAGGTGAGATGGCTTATGCGTATCAGATTGATATGAACTGTTTCCCTCACGGGGGTACTTTCCAGAGCGACGGGTACACCACTGAAGAGCAGAAACTGATTGATGAGACCAGGAAGATCCTTGAGGATCAGAGTATAATGGTGACCGCTACGGTAGTAAGAATCCCGGTTGTAGGAGGTCATTCCGAAGCAGTTAATGTCGAATTTGAAAAGGATTTCAATATAGATGATGTAAGGTTCCTGATAAGCCAATTCCCCGGGGTAGTAGTATACGACAATCCAGCCGAGCTTAAATACCCGATGCCGATTCTGTCGCATAACAGGGATGAGGTTTTTGTGGGAAGGATAAGAAGGGACCTGTCAAGGGAGAAATGCCTGAATCTCTGGATAGTATCCGATAATATCCGCAAAGGTGCCGCAACCAATGCAATTCAGATTGCCGAGTATATGGCGGCTAATAAGCTTTACTAATTTCTTTTGGTCGACCTCACCCTCTAAATCTCCCTCTCCCGAGGTGAGAGGGAGACTTGAACCCGATTAAAAACTGAAGGAATTAATACCCCTCTTCAGGCGGGTTGGGGGGTATGTTCTCAAATAGAAAATCATTATACGGATACCGTGTAATATGAATTCTTTTCACTTCTTCATAAAGCAAATTCCGAAATTCTTCAAGATTCTCCTTCGTTTTGGCTGAGATGAACACAGTTTTATGGTTCTTATCTGTTGCCATCCAGGTTTTTTTCAGGTCGTCAAGTGAATAATTTTCCTTTCTGACCGGTGACAGGTCGTCATGATCCTTTGCAGTATATGTAAAGGCATCGATCTTGTTAAACACGAGGATGACCGGTTTGCCTGACGATCCAAGCTCCTTAAGTGTTTCATCAACAACTTTAATCTGACTCTCAAAACCCTGATGAGAGATATCAATTATGTGCAACAGCAGGTCCGATTCCCGTCACTTCGTCGAGGGTAGATTTAAATGATTCGACAAGGTCATGGGGCAGTTTCCTGATAAATCCGACAGTATCTGACAACAGGAATGGCAGGTTCCCGATAACCACTTTTCTGACTGTTGTGTCGAGCGTTGCAAAAAGCTTGTTTTCGGCGAACACATCCGACTTACTTAGAAGGTTCATTATTGTTGACTTTCCGACATTCGTATAGCCGACAAGGGCTACCCTTACCATCTTTCCCCGGTTTTTCCGCTGGGTAGCCATCTGGGTGTCGATCTTCTTAAGCTGGTTCTTAAGCAAGAGCTATCCTATCCCTGATGATCCTCCGGTCGGTTTCTATCTCAGTTTCACCCGGGCCTCTTAATCCAATACCACCTCTCTGACGTTCAAGGTGTGTCCACATCCTTGTAAGCCTTGGAAGAAGGTACTGGTATTGTGCAAGCTCTACCTGTGTTCTTGCATGGGACGTACGGGCGTGCCGGGCAAAAATGTCAAGAATAAGGTTAGTTCGGTCAAGAATGCGGCATCCGAGAATATTTTCAATATTTCTCAGCTGGCTCGGGTTCAGCTCGTCATCAAAAATCGCAAGATTGATATTGTTTTCGGAGACAAACCGGGCAATCTCTTCAATTTTTCCCGAACCTACGAAAGTCTTTGGATCAGGGATATTGAGCTTTTGAATGAATGTACCTGCAGGTTCTGCTCCGGAAGTCTCGGTAAGAAACGATAGTTCTGCAAGGTATTCCCGAACTTGTATCTCATCCTGTCCGGAAGAGACCAATCCTACCAGTATCGCCCTTTCACCCTGCTTTCCGTTTTCGATCATTTAATTAATTAACCTCCTGTTAGTCTGCACGGCCCCGTTTATTGCCATTTTAAGTGATTCCGAGCACCGCAGTACCATTTCCATGTCGTCAGGAAAGGGAACCTGTTTTGCCTTTGTCTTCTCAACCTGAGCTTGACTTAATGCCTGGACGTCTCCAAGGGCACGTGCTGAAATATTTTCAAAATTCGATTGCGCTCCAAGGGGTTCTTTCTTAAGAACCTTATTGGGATTAGCCTGAACTACTTCAATGTCACCATCAATCCTGCAGGCTTTTGATTGAATTGTTTCAATGAGAGCACATTGAAGTGATTTGTATTTTTTTGTCTTAATGTCATTTCCAAGGGAATCCTTCATGACATTACCTTTTTTATCCAGTTGATAAGCATATCCATCCTCGACTTCCTTTCTGACAACTGTATCACGCTGCATTGTCTGATCAGGACTCACGGCTATGTTCCTGATATTTATATTAATGTAATAATCATATTGGGTGGAAGCATCCAGATCCCTGGTACTGTACTCAACCCATTCGCTGTTCAGTCTTGGCAAATCGACTGCAAGCAGATCTTCTTCAAAATCCTGCGGAAACTGAAGCATTGACTTATTCTGCAATGTAATCAGCACCCTGCTCATTCCCAGGTATTTCGATTCCTGGATCTTATTATCAATACCTTCATAGTCGCCAACATATTCTTTTGCCCTGACGAACTCATAGTAAGCCTGACGGTAAGAGTCCTTAAGCTTATTTTTCATAAGCTCATTGCCATGGGCATAATAGAAATCGGCTGATTTTTGTTTTGCAGCAACCATCTCAGGCATATAGTCCACATATTGATACTCTATTGATTTTCCGTTGAGGTTAAGAGGCATGACTGATCTGACCAGGGCTTGCCTGTCGCTGAGCCTTTTGTTTACCTGATAGATCTCATCCCAGTTTGCAGGTTTGTTTTCTATTTTAAGAAACCGGATTCTTTCATTATCCTGTTCATTTACAATTTTATAGGATCTGTCGAGAATTGCAATCTGTTTTGCATCTGAAGGATCTTTCCTCAATTGTTTCACAGCACGGTCGATTGCGACATCATAGTTGCCTTTTTCCAGTTGTTTTTTCGAAGAACCACATCCGGCAAGGAGGATGATTATACTGAATAAAACAGGAATTATTCTTTTCATTGGTCAGTTTTTAAGTAGTTAATTCCGTAATAAATAATTTGTTACAGTTATTTATAACTCACTAATCTGTTTATTATTATGTTTCAGAAATAAAAACTGAGCGGTATCTGGAATCTAACTCTTACAGGTTGCCCTCTCTGTAAACCCGGAGTCCATTTAGGGGATTCTGAAATTGCCTTTACAGCCTCGTCATCAAGGAGCGGATTTACTCCCTTAATGACTGTAACGTTACTTACCGAACCATCTTTCTCAACAATGAATGTCAGGTAGACTGTCCCCCTGATTTTATTATCTATCGCTGCCTGCGGATAATTTGTTCTTTTACCGACCCAGTCCCTGAATTTGTTCTGGTCGCCTCCTTTGAAAGTGGGCATAATTTCAACAATGAATAATGGCTCGTCGCCTCCCGGGCCATTACCCTCAGGCAAAAGTCCATCCCCGAAAGCAGTTCCTGAAGCATCTTTCAGTTCGGTATCCTGCGATGCAAGAGCTGCATCGGTTGTAATCTGGGCTCTTTCTATAGGTACGATCGTATCGACGACAACCGGTGGCACATACCTGACTGTTTCAGGCAGTTTTTCAGCTTCCGAAGGAGGTGGTGGTGGTGGAACATAGACTTTTTCCTCTGGGGGTTGTTCCAGGCTCTGGATTGAGACCTGAACACCGCTGTATCCTCCTGTAATAACATGTTCATTCTTTGGTCTTGCCAGGAACGGCAGAACAACCACAGCAATGACCAGAATTGAAGATAAAACTGTCCCGGTATTTAATACAGAGTTGTATCTCTTGCGTAACTGGTAAGCACCGTATGCCTTGTTGCGATTTTCAAATACCAGGTCATCAAAATCACCTATTTCAGATGAGTGAAGATCTGTTTTTACACCTGATTCTCTATTTTTCTTTTTAAATTTCACTTTTTAATGCCTTCACAAGGCAATCTGATCTTTAATCAGGAACAATGATCGGACCAAATTTGTTATTTGGTTTTTAATAAATCAGTCCCTGTTTTCAAATTTCACGCAAAAATACTAATTAGCAGCTTTCCCGCAAAGTATTAAGTGTTAGCATTTAGTTAAAGTTTTATTATTATCATTTTTTTCTTATTTTTGGCCAGTCTTCCGGGGGTTTAGCTCAGTTGGTCCCGTTCTGCATGAGCAGAACGAGGATCCTCGAAAATACGGGGTATTTTCGGGACCAGAGCGTGTGACGTGTTTTTGATTGTTCTTTTCCGGGGGTTTAGCTCAGTTGGCTAGAGCGTGTGACTGGCAGTCACAAGGTCAGGGGTTCGATTCCCCTAATCTCCACTACCAATTTTTTTTATCAGCTCCGTTGTCAGAGCGCCCCGCCACGGCGGGGAGGTCATTTATCTATGCCTCAGTTTTGCCCACTTTCCCCCTTTGAGGCCAATTCCAACGGAAAATGTAACAAAACTATCATTTTATGTAACAAATGAGGTAGATTTTGATATTCGGGTAACTGAACTTTGTATTGCAGAGTGCTTGTTAAATATAATTGTCTTCAGCTTTTTGCTGGTGTAACTTTGATAATACTAATTCAGAAATTTCTCTATAATCTAAAACATTTTCCCATGAATCACTCATTTAGAATTATCGTAATTTCTATCCTTTTGTTAGGATTGACATTATGTCTAACTTCCTGTAAGCCGAAACCAACTCTGGCTGTTGTGACAACCACTAATGTGACCGGTATTACGCAGATAACTGCATCATCAGGAGGAAATGTGACAAGCGATGGAAATTCTGATGTTACATCCAGGGGTGTCTGCTGGGGTACTACACAGAATCCGACAACCAGTTCCAGTAAAACAAGCGATGGGACAGGAACAGGTACTTTTACAAGTAGTATAACCGGATTGACACCCGGAACTACTTATTTTGTAAGGGCTTATGCAACCAATAGTGAGGGTACAAGTTATGGTAATGAGGTCTCATTTTCTACAATCCCAATATCACTTGCATCGGTTAGAACGGATTTTGTGTATTCAATCACACTCACGATGGCAATCGTAAATGGATATATTGAAGATAATGGAGGCGGAACAATCGCTGCCAGTGGTGTTTGCTGGAGTACATCGCAAAATCCGACAATAGCTGATAATAAAACGACAGATAATGATGATAGCTTAGGCAATATTTTAAGTTATCTAACAGATTTAACAGCAAATACAAAATATTATGTAAGAGCCTTTGCTACCAACAGTGTAGGAACTGCCTATGGAAATCAATTGAATTTTACTACTGCTTCAATATTCAGTGCAATTATTTTTAATCCCGGTCTGACATATAATACAATTTCAGATAATGATGGAAATACTTATAAAACCATTCAGATTGGCACCCAAACGTTGATGGCGGAGAATCTAAAAACCACCAAATTAAACGATGGCACTCCTATTCCTCTTGTTACAGAGGATCAAAATTGGACGGCATTATCCACCCTTGGCTACTGTTGGTATAATAACGAGACAAATTATACAAATGGTTATGGTGCTTTATACAACTGGTACGCAGTAAATACAGGAAAATTATGTCCTACAGGCTGGCACGTACCCTCAGATAATGAATGGACTGTTTTTGTAGATTTCCTGGGAGGAATGGATGTAGCAAACGCTAAAATAAGGGAAACCGGAACCACTCATTGGCAAAGTGAAAGTTCAGATGCAACAAACATATCAGGCTTTACAGCTCTTCCAGGAGGTTGCCGTTTTTGGAATGGACAATTTGCTAATTCTGGAATCTCCATCTATTTGTGGTCTTCAACGGAGTATTTTCAATCCGGTGGACTTTCGCTTGATTGGTTTTACCTGAATTATGGGAATGCTACTTTATCCAGTTCCGGTAGAGGCAACAATAACGCTAATAGTGGGCTATCTATTAGATGTCTGAAAGACTAATGTGCGCCGTGAGCTCACAGAGCGAAGGGCGCACACTCCTTCATCCGTGTGTGCAACATTGCAACCTGTGTTATCAGCCCTCGGTCGGGGCCTTTCCTGTTCTAATGTTACGATAACCAGCCCTCGGATCGTGGGCGCTTTTTGTCCTATTAATCTGACCTCACTTGACTTTGGAGATGTGCAACAGCATGACCAGCTTCATGGAAGGCTATGCAATCTAATTTTCCGCTCATGGTATTGGTATTACGGTTTAGCAAAAATATTAATATTTAAGGTTGTAGCTAATTGTATATACCACCTACCAGCACTTATCCACCTGGACATATTTCCGATTACAATTACTTGTTAAAATAATATTGACTTCGACTTTTTGCCGGTGTAACTTTGATTCTTAGTAAACTGCCGGATATGAAACTAAATCCTATTTTTTTAAGAAGAGTCATTTTGATATTCTTATTTTGTCTTGTTTCCAATAGCATAATGGCTCAGAAAATTAACCTTGACACTTTAGATCTTGACCAGCTTAATCTGTACAAACATAAAGCTGTTGCCATGAGAAAAGCAGGGAGGATTTTAATAACTAGCGGCTTCGGTATATTCATAGCAAGCAATATTGTTGGATATACTTTAGTGCATAGGTCGTCGGATGATCCGAGTGACGAACCATTTGGGCGTGGATTTACTGCTGGCGCGTATATCTTAATTATTGGTAACGGTGTTGCCTTAGCGTCTACAGTAGTTGGTATTCCTTTATTGATAATTGGAGGCAAGAGAATAAATAAAATTGCGATTGCTTTAAAGACGTTTAATATAGTGCCGGAAAACTCATTGGCACTTGGATTGGGAATAACATTAAGGTTTTGACAGATTGCCATATATTATTTAAAAGATTAACCAGCCCTCGTATCCCGGGGGCTTTCTGTTTATATATCTTATCATTTACAATAATAATCACTTAGCACCTCAATTATGAACATTTCTGCCCTTTTCTCCATGAAGGTCAGAAATAGGTATCATTTGGATATGGCTTTATTTTATACTTTCCATTCACGAAATTCAATATAAGATGGTGTTACAGGAGTTTTTAACTCTCGTCTTTCAATTTGCTCATACATCCATTGAATCCATTCGTAATAAGTCGGACGATTACTTATTTCACGCACTTCTTTGAAATAGTTCTTGAATTTCTTCCCAGTAAGGATAATGACTCCGCTGAAGAAATCTTCTACAAGCTGGATATCTAATTCGCGTCTGAAAATTAATATGCCAAGGCTCTCAAAAGTTCCAAACATCACCAGTACGCATGTCATTTTATCTCCTAAACGCTCTTCAATTTCCTTTTTTGACAATCCTTCTTGCAGATCAACCAGAATGCTAACTGCTTCATGAAATTCTGGTGTTTGAAAAGAATGCAACAGTTGCAACGCTGATTCTCTTGAACGTTGCTTGTTTAACATTTGAAGTTGGAAACCGGCAAAAAGTAAACCGACTACAATAGCAAATGTTGAGACGAGACTTAACAGAGTATTTACTTCCATAGAATTCTTTTTAGATTCTCAAAACACTTTTTATAAGCACTATTTTTTTATCTGATTATAGGTGAATAAGCCAATAATTTGAGTGATTTAGATTTTTCTAATCTCTTTCGGAGTTAGTTCCCCGCTCCTTGCGACGGGGAGCTTCATTTGACACACCTGGCTACCAAAGTTAAATTTTATTTTACCAGTACCAAAACAGTATATTTTGGATTGAGCAACTATTTAATTTTAATTTGAAGGGTTTTGACTTCATAAGATAAAAATATTATAATGACCAGCCCTCGCTCCCGGGGGCTTTTGTTTTGATTCCAAGCTCTCGGATCGGAGGCTTTTGGTTTTATAGAGACAGAAAGAGAAACATTCTTTCCCAATTCAAAAAATAATTGACTTGTGTTTAAACAAGGTGTAACTTTAATAAAAAATTTGTAGTTAGACTTTCAGGTCTATTGTAGTCATTCTCAACTTTCATTTATTCACTAATATCTTTCAGCTATGAAACGGTTATTTGTTTTATTCATGGTATGCGGCATTCTTGTTTCATTTGACAAAAGTGTCCCTAAGGTCCTTCTCTTCATAAAAGATGGATCTCAACAATTAGAATATATGCTTACTAATGAGGTTGGCAAAATGAGTGAAATAATTAAGCAGTCCGGTTATGAAGTCATAATATCAACAATATCAGGAGAAGTCCTTAAAGCAGGTTCTATAACTGTGAAGCCTGATCTTAAATTGAGTGAAGTGAATATTGATGATTATGCAGGTTTCATATTTCCATGTATGGTATCTGATTTGATAAATCCAGAAATGATCACTTTTGTTAAAGCGATTGTAGATAACGGTAAACCCATTGCGGCTCAAGCTGGTTCAGTAGGGTTACTGATTAACGCAGATGTTCTTAATGGGAAAAAGTACACACTTAACCATGATGCGGGTACAGATGTTAAAGATGGCATTTATAGTGGAACAGGTGTTGTTCAGGATGGGATCATTATCACTTCTGGAACTTGTCCCTGGATTGCAAAAGAGACTGGATGGGTGGACGGCACGGACAAGCTTACTCAAACATTGATCAATGCCATTAAGGCAAAAAATAAATAAAACATTTTTCTAAACAATAAAAGCCTTCGGACATCAGCACCGGGGGCTTCTTATTTTGAACACTATAACCTCTCAACTAATCTCCAATCCATACCAGTTGGTAAGGCTGAAACAACTGAATGGAGCATAAGATTACCAGATTTTATACTTTAAATCTTTATTAATCGTGCACCTTCCCTCTCATGCTACTTTTAATGCGTTCCAAGCTCCTCCATGGGCTAATTTAACCATCACCATCGTTTAGGTCTGGTTGTCTTAAAGCCTTTAAAAATGACCCGAGTTGAGATACTGGCTTCATGAATCATCACCAGTCCTCGGATCAGCCGGGGGCTTTCTATTAATCTGACCCTCACTTGACTTTGGTATCAGGATCGTTTAACTTTGATTGTTACAGTTTTGTATTTTCACAATATGACTGTTGATAATACCAATTGAGTTAATAAAATGAACGCCACCTGAAAAACAAAATTTATGAAACCAAAAAAATCTGTAACCAGCGAAAAAGAATTAAAGGGACAGATAGTCAGGCAGCGGAAATGGCAGCGGATCATACTGCTAAGCGTTATAGGTTATGAGGCTGCAGGAGCTTTGTTGGGCGGCATTCTTCTGGTTGCAGCTCCAGACGGTCGGTTAATGGACATGCCTGTCAACATCATGCATGGCGTCTTTAGAGATTTCCTGATACCTGGTCTTATGCTCGTTGGATTGGGAATTTTGAATACGACAGCCTTTTTCGCAGTTCTTCTCAGGATTCGCGCTTACTGGCTACTGGCGGGATTGGCTTTAGGCGGATTAGCCGTCTGGTTCATTATAGAGATTATCATTCTTCAGGAACTACACTGGTTACATATTATGTGGGGATTTCCTGTAGTGTTGGGGATTCTGGTGACCATACCACTTGTTTCTTCCAGATTAAGAGGTATCCCTGTTATGGACAATGATCCATTGCAAACTGAAAATTAATTAAGACACTGTATTAAAAACTTTAAATGCATTAGTGGCTGTTTAACCCTCACTCGACTTTGGTATCAGGATGGCGTAATTTTATCCATACAATAGTTATCAATTAATGATGGCAAAGAATTTAAAAGATCCGATTCAATTCTGGCAGGAACTTAAACAAAGAAAAGTTTTTAGAGCGATGACCGTCTATCTTGCAGCTGCCTTTGCAGTCTTACAGGCTATAGATATGATCTTCCCTCGTATCGGTCTTCCATCATGGACTATAACTCTTGTAATTTTTTTACTCGGAATAGGATTAATTGCTGTGATTACATTTGCCTGGATATATGAAATAACACCTGAAGGAGTTAAGAAAACGAAAGATATAAATCAAACTAAAACTGAATCAATCGAAAGAGATCTAACTAAAACTCCTTTTAGTGAGCAAATATCAATTTCTGCTCAAGCTGAACTATTAAAAGAGAAAGAGCTATTTGCTAAAAAGATAAATAAGTTTAAAAAGAAAGAAAGAATATACAATTATAGTGCAATTATTATCATTCTTGCTGTTACAGTTTTTTTCATATTTTCCAGCTCAAATACCGTCCCTTTTGACAATCGAGACTGGATTGTTATCGCTGACTTTGAAAACCTTACTGAAAATCATGTTTTTGATAAATCTCTCTACACAGCATTCTCAATTAGTATAAGTCAGTCAAGGCACATTAATATCTTCCTTAGATCAAGGATGCTTGATATCCTGACAATGATGGAACTTCCGGATCAAACGATTGTTGATGAAAAGACGGGAAGAGAAATTGCAGTTAGGGAGGGGATTAACCTATATATTATTCCCAGCATAAGTGTAGTCGGTAAGCGATACGCCATAAAAGCAAACATCCTTGAAGCCAAATCCGGTAAACTATTAAAATCTGAAATTATTTATTCTGAAGCCCAGGATGATATCCTGTCCAATCTGGACCGACTAAGCAGAAAGGTCCGTCGGGATCTCGGTGAGTCAAGATATAATATTGCGTTGCAGGACAAACCATTAGTAAAAGCTACAACAACGTCTTTGGAGGCGTTAAAGCTTTACTCATTGGGTATTGATAAACATTATATGTTAGATTTTGAAGGTGCAAAGAATTATTATGAAAGCGCTTTACGGATTGACACAGGCTTTACGTCAGCAAAAGCATCGCTTGGGAATGTAAATATAAGGGCTTTCGACCCTATTAAGGGGCGTGAATTCTTGAGTCAGGCAGTCAAATCTGTTGATAACCTTACTAAAAGAGAAAAACTCTGGGTTCTTGCACTTCATGCAATGCAGGTTAGCTATGATATTCCAAAAGGTCTTGAATACTTCAGAACACTTGCAGATTTATACCCTGATGATCCGATTGCTCGTAACAACCTGGGTTACTATTATCAAGTTACAGGGGAGTTCGAAAAAGCCGTGAAAGAATATAAGGAAGCTATCCGGATTGATCCGCATGCAGCAATAGCATATGGAGGTTTATTGTGGGTTTATCTCGATTATCTGGGGAAAGCTGACTCTGCTTTGATCTGGTCAAAAAAAATGATATCAGAAAACCCAAAGAATGTCTGGGGTTATTCAAATCTCGGTTCAGCGTGGATCTGCTTTGACAGCTTGTCAAAAGCTGAAGAAGCATATATTAAAGCACGTGAATTAGATCCCAAATTGATACTAAATCTCTATAACCTTGCTCATACATATCGTTTACAGAAAAAATATGACAATGCTATCTCAACACTAATTTATATCCTTGTTATTAACCAGAATGAAATTTCTGCATACTATGATTTAGGTGTTAATTATCAATTTTTAGGAAACAACGAAGAAGCTAAGAAATATTTCCTTACGTTCAAAAAATGTACTGAAAATGAATGGATAAAAAAATCACCAAAAGATGCCGGAAGTTATATTTCAGTAGCTTCAGTTTTTGCTCGGTTAGGTAAAAAGGACTCTTCTAAACAGATGCTTCAGAAAGCTATCAGTATTGATTCTACCCAACATTTTAGATTTGCAGAAGTGCTTTGTCTCCAAGGGGAGCTTCCTGAAGCCACAAAAGAAATGGCTAAAGCTTTTGAAATGGGATATCGCGACCTGCTTTGGATAAAGCTAACTCCTGAGTTGCAAATACTAAATGATGATATGCGTTTTCGGAATCTATTGAATAAGTATTTTAAATAAATCTTCTACTCTACATCCTGTTTTGCCTTCTTCAGCGCTTCATTAACCGAAGCTTTAAAGATATTATATGACCAGGTGGCTCCTGTAGTGGCATCGACCTTATTTATATCCATACTTTTCAGCAGGAGCTTCGGATAGGTTATTACTCCTTTGGAGTCGTTTACACATTGTTGGATGTAAAGCTCATTCCCCTCGAAATGCTTTTTATATCCTTCATTGAACTCTTCATGTATACTTGAATCCCTGATAGTAAACCTGACCCCGGTTACCAATCCGTTACTGATTGTTAGCTCGGCTTTACCCCAATAGGGTTCATCAGTATAGGAGTCCTGAGATTGCCCTACGTATATGCCGTCCTTGTATTTAATGGTATCCTGACTTATTGTTGTTGCTGAATTCTTAGCATGTTCTGTATAAAATGAAGAGACTGCAATAAGCAATGCAAGAGTACCAATGACAAAGAAAGTCCCTGATTTTTTCATTTATCGATCCATTTTTTAAACTCTGTAACCTTCTCGCGGCTTACGACAAAAAGATCATTTTGCTCCTGGTTCTTCAGATCTAACTGCAACCTGCTCGAAGAATAGCTGTGCATAAGAGATATTGCATCGATATTGACGATGCACTCACGGTTAATCCTGAAGAACTTACGCGGATCCAGGATAGCCTGGATCTGATCAAGAGAGTAATCTATGCCATAGTCTTTCCCCTGATAATCGCTCAGAAAAACACTTCGTTCACTGATATGGAAATGACTGATCTCGCCTGTAGGAACTGATCTGAATTTTTCACCTATTTTTATGAGGAACCTCGATTTATACTGATTCCTGAATTCATTAATAAGCTGCCTGAAATCCCTTTTAAAAGGATCCTTGTCGTTGTAATACAGTTTTTTAAACTTCTCAAGTGCTGTTACAAGCGACTTCTCATCAATTGGTTTCAGGAGATAATCAACACTGTTCACCTTGAATGCCTTGAGTGTATAATCATCGTAAGCTGTTGTAAAAATTACCGGAGTGTCGACTTCTATTGTTTCGAAAATCTCAAAACAGAGTCCGTCATCCAGCTGAATATCCATAAGGATAAGATCCGGCAACGGTCTCATCTGCAACCTGTTAATTGCCTCCTCGACAGTTTCAACCACACCCATAACCATTATGGATCTGTCGGTTTTCTTCAGGAGCTTTACGAGCTTGTCAGCTGCGGGTATTTCATTCTCAACAATCAGGATATTCATTTTAGCAAGGGTAATTTTACAATGAAATGATCATTTGTCTCCTGAATAATAAGATTCCTTTTTGAGACGAGCCTTACACGTTCAGCAAGATTCTTAAGACCTGTCATTGTAGATTTCAGTTGCGTGGCTTTTCGCTGTAAATTATTTTTAACAACAATAAACTGATCTTCAATGTATATCGAGATCTTAAGCTGATTCTCCCGTGTAGAAATATTATGCTTGATAGCATTCTCAAGCAGTATCTGAAGCGAAACAGGAAGAAGCTTATATTTGCCAGCATCAGGAACATCGATGGTCAGAAGGATCTTCTCTTCATCGCGTACCTTATGAAGGTTGTAATAGCCGGTTATGAAATCAAGTTCCGATTGAAGAGGAACCGTATCCTTCTGTCCATTCTCGATGATGTAACGGTAAACCGATGACAAATTGTTTATAAACCGCTCTGCAGCCTCAGGCTGAGTCTGGATCAAAGATGATATAGTGTTTAAACTATTGAAAAGAAAATGAGGATTCACCTGGCTCTTTAATGTTTCATTCTGAAAGATCAGGTTTTCTTCCTTGAGCTTCTGTTCCCTTCTCAGAGAGGTCTGCCATAATAAAACAACAAATATTATTGCACCGGCTGACAATCCTTTAATGGTTGATCTGAACCATTCATTAAATGCGGAATGAAAAAAATCATACAGCACTTTTGAGGTGTCTTCCCCTGCTATTAACAGACTAAGGTACTGGAGCAGAATATAAAAGAACATCGAAAAGAAAAGACAGCCTGCAAGGAAAACCGTAAACCTGATGAGCACAATGCGGGTAATTTCAGCCGGACTCCTGTCAAAGTTCAATTCAGCAAATAATAGATTGCCCAGAAAGATGAAAGCCTCAAGCTGAGCAATTACCATTATGAATATACTTAATGAGAATACAGAAACACCAGAGTACTTACCAGTTACAGTGGTGATAAATGTCACGACTATTGAAAAAAACAGAATCAGTATATGTGAAAGAGGTTTTCGCAGATCCAGTATTTTATCAAGGGTGGGTGCTTTCATAACACAAAGTTAACAGTTCTTTACCTGATTCTTTCAACCTTAAGTTCTCTTATAGTTTTGGCAAGGAACTTGTCTTTCATGCCACTTACTTCAATTTCCTGGAATGTTGCACTATATATTTCACCAAATTCTATCTGTTTAGTTTTCAACGATATCCAGGTATTACCCCAGTATTGTTCAGTTCCTTTTGTCTTGATATTTCCAACGGAAACTTCAACTTTATTGTTCAATGCCCTGTATTCTATCACTGCGCACATTTCCCCGTTCATTACAGAAATACCTGTCCAGCAAAGTTGTACGGAAGAATGACTGTATTTTCCTATTTCTGCCATGTTGAATTCACCTTTTATGTCAGGGATAGTAAAGGGGATAGTCAGTTTAAGTGAATCGTTGTACCCCCATGCAAATATTTCGAGCCCAAGCATATCCCAAATCATGTTGCGTGCAAAAATATTATCAATTGCCGCAGGGAATGATTTAAAATCGGCTTCGTTCATCATGCCGGACGAAGGGATGTATCTAAAATTTTCCATAAATTCCTGTTTCTTACCCTGCGGGAAAGGATCTGATTCTTTCTTCGCATTAGAAACATAGACATTATTCCACTGGGAATAACCTCCCTCATAACCCCTCGTATAATCACCCGTCACTTTGG
The DNA here is from genome assembly GCA_963732115.1 of uncultured Bacteroidales bacterium. Lineage (GTDB taxonomy): Bacteria > Bacteroidota > Bacteroidia > Bacteroidales > VadinHA17 > LD21. The sequence continues at coordinate 15,501 of CAVSYN010000023.1, read as the reverse complement.
TTTTATCCGTGAAATTGCCATAAATATCCATGTTTTCATAAACAGCGGTCATCCTGTACTTCTGCAGGATCCCATTATTTACCGGGTGTCCCGATGGCAACCTTGTCATGTATTTGTTCATGATGCCTTTCGGGCTCTGGCTAAAACTAACCATGGGAAGAATAGCACCCAGGAATATTAAAATTCCTGACAATGTACTTATTAACCTCTTTTTCATCGTTTTAATTTTATATGGTTTCACAATAAATCTGATTCAAAGAAATATCATGAAACCACCAGATAAAAATAAAAGATGCTGAATGGACGAAACAGGTTGTTGAATCGTAAATATTGATGTTTTAACGGGCAGACAAAATATTAATGGGTTTGCCAAATTATCATTCAGGGATGCGCGTCATAAGATGAAATTGTATCATTTATTTTCAGCAATGTTCAATTCAATATTGCATGGTTCCAGACCAGGAGATGTAATTTTTATCCTGGCTTCTCCGGATTTATCAAGCGATTGCAGATAGATCAATAATTTCCCGTGAAACGCATGCTGCCTGTTGTCTTTATAATCTTCAATATTTGATGAATTGGAATCTTCCATACCCAGCAGCCTGACAGGTCCGGTGATTTCACAAGTTATTTCATTATCCGCTGAATAGACCGCATTGCCTGCTTCATCGCCAAGAGTAACATAAATATGAGTTATATCCTGGTTGTCAGCTTTCAGCTGCCTTTTTCCACAATCAGCGACGATTTTAACAGGGACACCTGTGGTTTTAAGCTCATAATCTGCCACTGCTTTTCCATTGTTCCTTGCAACAGCTTTTAAAATGCCTTTTTCAAACGGGACATCCCATGATATTGTCCTGTTCCTGAAATCTGACATCTTCTTGCTTCCAAGAGACCGGTCGTTCAGGAAGAGCTCGACCTCTTCACAATTTGAGAATGCATTAACATTTATGATTTTCCCTTCATCCCAATTCCAGAGTGGTTCAACTCTTTTATGTGACCAAAGGTTATCGGGACCTGTATGAACCTGTTTATCTGCCGTTCCTATAAACACCATTGGCTTTTCGCTCCAAATGCTCTGCCTGAAATAAAACTCTGGTTTTTTATTGCCTGCCAGATCGATGACCCCTGCTGTATTTGACCGGATCGGGTAACGCCCGGCTTCACCAAGATACTCAAAACCTGTCCAGAGAAACTGCCCCATGATATAGTCATTATCCGCAACACTGTTCCACATATCAAGGGTCATACCGTTTTCGCTACCGTAGAGAGGGCGTTTCGGATATTTTTTATGGTCAGATTCATAACGGGATTCCTGGTAATTATATCCAGCGACATCCAGTGCATCAGCATATCCGGTTTCATTTGACATTAATGCTGAAGCCAGCCCGGCTGTGACAGGTCGTGTTTTGTCAAGATCTTTAATAATTGAAACAAGTTCCCGGGCAATCTCCCCTAACCTGTCAGCACGTGGTAATGATTCACTGAATTTAGCCCATGTCTGGGGATTCCCTTCTGTATTCAGAATGGGATGAGTATAAGGATCGTTGGGATAATCAACTTCGTTACCAATGCTCCACATGATAACCGAAGGATGATTACGGTCCCTGCATATGAAATCCTGAAGATCCCTCTTTGCCCATTCCGTGAAATTCACTGCATAACCCTCTTTTCCGGGAGTTCCTACATTCCATCCGGCAAGCCATTTTTTCTTTGGAAGCTCCCATTCATCAAATGCTTCACCTATCACCAGTAATCCTTTTTCATCACACTGGTCAAGAAACTCAGTTGAAAAAGGATTGTGGCTTGTTCGGATAGCATTGCATCCCATCTCCTTTAATATATCAAGACGTCTTGCAATTTCTTCTCCCGGCACTGCCGATCCGAGAGTTCCTGCATCATGATGCATGCATATCCCCTTCAATTTCATGCTTTTGCCGTTCAGGAAGAATCCTTTGTCAGGATCAAATTTCAGATCCCTGAAACCCACTTTTGTAACGACTTTATCAAGAAGCTCTCTTCCCCTTATCTCGGTCACAAATGAATACAAATTTGGATTTTCAGTACCCCATAACACGGGATTAACAATATGGAATGCCTGGTTGATTGTTTTTTCCTCCCCCGGATTAAATGAAACTCCTGAAGTAGCGGTCCCTACTGTTTTGTCCATATAGATAAGTGTACTGATCACACTTATTTTCAAAGCATTCCCTGTTTCATTAATTACGCTGATATCAGCCGAAAGGTTAGCACCTGCAGGTGTTACATCTGATGTTTTGCAATAAACACCCCATTGCTTTATATGAACCTGTTCTTCCGTAATCAGACTGACATTCCGGTAAATCCCTGAGCCGGTATACCAGCGTGAATCGCCATACAGGGAATGATCAACCTTCACGGCAACAAGGTTTTCCTTTCCGTATTTTATATAGGGCGTCAGATCGTATTGAAATGAAATATATCCATTCGGACGCTTTCCAAGGAAGTTACCGTTGATCCATACCTCGCTGTTATTATAAACGCCATCGAAATAAATGAAAACCTTCCGTTCTCTTTCAATTTCAGGAACAATAAAGGCCTTTCTGTACCAACCCATCCCACCTGGAAGGTAAGCTGTACAACTGAAATTGTCTTTGCTGAAAGGACCCTCAATGCTCCAGTCATGCGGCAGATCAAGAAGTCGCCAGGCTGAATCGTCAAGATCCGGCTTTTCCCCGTTTGCTATATCGCCTTTATAAAATTTCCATCCGGAATTGAAATTTTGAACCTGCCTTCCAACCGGCTGACAAGTGACACTGCAGCTTATCAGAAGCATCAAAATGACATGAGACAGTACCTTAATAAATTTTATCGGGTTCATTGTAAGAATTGAATTAATTTTTAATGAATAAGATTTCTTCTAAATCGCCTATTAAATTATAGATTTTATCTAAATTGTTTCATATTTTACATGAATTGAAAAATAAATGAGCCAGGACCGACATTACAAACTTGTCAGCAGGTTAAAGCCCGGGAAGATAATTGTACCCGTTGTGATCGGTCTTGCAGTGGTAGCGTGGTTTATAGTGAAGGAAATAGACACTTCAGTCTTAAAACAGCTGAACTTTACCTGGAGATCGGTCTTCTGGCTTTTTATTGCCTGGTGCTTCATGATCGGGCGTGATCTGGGGTATATTATCAGAATCAGAATTCTTTCGGAGAATGATCTAAACTGGAGGCAAGCTTTCAGAGTCATAATGTTATGGGAATTCACTTCTGCTATAACCCCTTCAACAGTAGGAGGCACTGCGGTTGCTGTTGTCTTTATTCATAAAGAAGGTATTTCTGTAGGAAGAAGCACTTCTATTGTACTGGCAACATCATTTCTCGATGAGCTGTATTTTGTTATTATGTTCCCGGTTATTCTTTTAATTGTCGGGGGTAAAATACTATTTACCACATCGCTCCAGGGAGCAGGTATTCCTTTGCTGGATAATCTTGTATTCGTTGCCGTTACAGGATATTCAATTATCCTGTTATGGGTGCTTTTTGTTGGTTACGGTCTTTTTATAGATCCTGATAAGATCAAAAAAGTCCTGCTTTTGGTATTCAGGCTGCCAGTGCTGAGACGCTGGAAGGAGTCAGCTGTAAAGGCAGGGGATGATATCGTGGAGAGCTCACATGAACTGAAAAGGCAGAAATTCTCATTCTGGGTAAAGGCTTTTACTGCTACATTTTTGTCATGGACCTCAAGGTATTGGGTTGTAAATGCGATACTGGTTGCTTTCTTCACTATTAAAGAACATTTCCTCATATTTGCGCGCCAACTCGTAACCTGGATAATGATGATAATAAGCCCTACTCCCGGTGGAAGCGGATTTGCTGAACTAATACTTGGCCGTTATATTTCCGATGCCATTCCCGTTAGTCCGGAATATGTCGGGAGCATTGCGCTGGCAATGGCAATAATCTGGAGGATAATAAGCTATTACCCGTATCTGATTATCGGGGCGTTAATTGCGCCCGGATGGATCCACAGGAAATTTATTTTAAAGTCCGGAAAAAACAGTCAGGAACTTACGGTACGTTAAACCATACATCTTGGTAGGATGCTTTCTTACGATTTTTAAAATAGCTTTTCAAACAAAGATACTTTTGGGAGTTATTTAATATTGTTCTTGCATGTTTTCTTATTTTTGTGTCAGATGAGAGATATCTTCCCCGATTAGCCAGAAAAATGTGTACCGGCAGAAGATAATTGTCAATGATCTTTTTTAATATAATTCACATGAAAACGTATTTGATAGGATTCTTCTTCTTAACTACATTCTTTTTAGTTTTAGATGGTCAGCCTGATCCGGTTTTAAATAAGTGTATATCAAATACCGGATCCGGTGTAAAATACCTCAAAGATTACAGGGTTCAGCTTGGAGAAGGTAATTCAAACAGCGAATTCAGATTTAAAGCAAAGTTATCATTAAGAAAAAATACAAAATACCGTTTTACCATGTGTACTGACGACAGATCAAAAGGACAGCTTACCTTTATGCTAATGAATTCTGAAAATAAAATCATTCTTTCCTCTTTGGATCAAAATAAGGGAATAGTAAATCCAAATGTAGATCTTACCTGCCGTAAAAGTGGTATTTATCAAATCTACTTTGATTTCACGCTAAACCAATCAGGATCAGGGACAGGTATTGTCTCAATGGTACAATAGACTTATTTTATCAGGCCAACTATCTGTATTACAGCGACCAGTATAAACAGGGTCGTGAGCAGGATTTCCGGGATCAGCCTTTTCTTTTTAAAAACAAAATAGTGAGATATTATATAACTCACCGGGACCGCTGTAATCCAGAATATTTCGACTGAAACAGGCTTGAATATAAAATAAGTGCCAACCGAAATCGCAAATAACCATATAAGCAGCATAAATGTTTTCCTCGATTTTATCTTTTTTGAATTGATAGCCGAAAGAAGATGCAACGAACAGATTATAAGAATTATCCCGGCTATTATCAGCACTGCTATTGTCAGTCCGGAAAATACGAAGTGTTTATCTGCTGTAAATAGATTGTAATTAACATCCGAAAGCAGCAAACTCAAATCCTTACCGGAAATGTAATAAAATCCGCAAATGATAAACCATGGCGTGGCAAGACCCAGGAGAGATATTACTATTTCCTTTATGTTTACTGGCCTTAAGATTGCAATACCGATAAATAAAAGAAGTCCGAACCAGATAAAACCTGCATAAAAAAGGCTTCCGGTACTGATCAGCAATCCGGTATCAAAAAATGAATATGCCGTGCCCTGTATTTTGTATGAATCCATGATTCTTTTAAGGGCAAGCATCAGGAAAATAACTGCCGGCAGGGCAGGATTTAGAATTTGCTGCTGTGGAAAAAAGCCGCTCAACAGGACATAAATCAATGCAGGGAGGAATGTTCTTTCGCTAATAAAGAAGACTGTGGTATTGAAATTCACCAGCAGGAACGCAATCAGGAGAACAAACAGAAATGAGAATATTACGTTTACCAACGGATTTGACCCTGCAATTGCCAGAAGCAGAGCGAAAAGAGGCATTGGACTGGTATCAAAATCAAATGAAGATGGCAGTTGAGGATTCAGGAATGCATTAAGCCAGATTAGAAAAAGGAATATAATAATCAGAACTATAACATCCGGACCCGGTTCCCTGAATTTTCTTAATAGCATAAGCGTTAAAGATCAAATCCTATATCGGTTCTGAAATAAATATCCTTAAATGATATTAATCCTGCGTTCCTGTAGGAACCATCGAGAGCCTCCCTCATCGTTCTGCCCCAGGAACTTACTGAAAGTACTCGTCCACCTGACGTAACCACTTTATCACCGGCATTTTTTGTTCCTGCATGAAAAACGACGCATTCTTTTGTTGTTCCGAGACCTGAAATCTCATAGCCTTTTTCATAATGCCCCGGATAACCTCCGGAAACCAGCATTACAGTTGCTACAAAACGGTCGTCAAAAATAAGTTCCCTTGCAGCAAGATCCCCTTTTGCAACACCTTCCAGAAGTTCAAACAGGTCCGATTTAATCCTTGGAATTATTACCTCGGATTCAGGATCCCCAAGCCGTGCATTATATTCAATGACAAAAGGATCGCCTTTCACATTTATAAGCCCGAAGAATAAAAATCCTTTGTATTCAATACCTTCATCCTTTAATCCCTTAATTGTGGGGTCAATGATCCTGCCTTTAACTTTCTTCATAAAGGTTTTTTCGGCAAAGGGAACTGGCGATACAGCTCCCATGCCACCGGTATTAAGGCCGGAATCACCATCTCCTATCCTTTTGTAATCCTTCGCCTCAGGCAGAAGTTTGTAAGATCTGCCATCGGTAATTACAAATACTGATAACTCGATGCCTTTCAGAAATTGCTCAATTACAACTTTTTGTCCGGCAGAGCCAAACTTGCCCTCTTTAATAGCTTTAAGTTCTTCCTCCGCTAAGCTTCTGGTTTCCGTGATTACCACGCCTTTTCCCGCCGCAAGGCCATCAGCCTTAATAACATACGGAGGCTCAAATGTCTTCAGACAGTCAATTGCTTCTTCCATTGAACTTCTGTCAAAGCTCCTGTATCGGGCTGTTGGTATCCGGTTTCTGGTAAGGAAAGCCTTTGCAAAATCCTTGCTTCCTTCAAGCTGTGCAGCTGACCTGAGCGGTCCAATAACCGGAACAGATTTCAAAGAATAATCTTCCATGAAATAATCGTGAATTCCACCAACCAGTGGAGCCTCAGGTCCTACAATTACCATCTCAATCCGATTTTCTAAAACTGCCTTTTTTATTGCTTCAAAATCCCCGGGATCGATATTCAGGTTTGTTCCTGAGGCATTTGTTCCTGCGTTGCCAGGAGCAATAAAAATCCTGCTTACTTTTTTGCTTTGCGCAAGTTTCCAGGCCAGGGCATGTTCTCTTCCGCCCGATCCAAGAATGAGAATATTCATCTTACAGGTTGTTACAGTGTTTCAAAAGTAGTATTTCATTGTGATAAATAAGATGTGCGCCAGGAAAATCTAATCTACAGTTCGGTCATCCGGCTGTACCTGGTAAATGTCTGCATTACACTGTCAACATAAGTCTTTGAAACAGGAATATCCATAACTGATGGCGAGTCAAGCTCAAGTTTCAGACCATCCCTGTCTTTCCGGATCACCCTGACCTTTTCAAAGTTTACAATATATGAACGGTGACAACGTATTATCTCCGTGCCTGCGAAATTCTCCTCAATTTTTTTAAGTGTTTCCCTGAGAAGGTATTTTGAGATCTTTTCTTTATTCAGATAACAAATACTTACATAGTTCTCTGCGGATTCTATAAACAGAAGGTTCTCTTTTTTTACCGAGAACCTGAGCACTGATTTCTCGTCATAAAATGGGATCATATCCCTCACATTTCCCGAAAAAGACTGAATGTCAGTCATCCTTTCAATCTGTTCCTTTTTGTCGCGCCATGAAAAGTACAGCCACATTATAGAATAAGGAAGGAGGAGCACCAGCGCTGTATTCCTGGCAGACAATTTCACCAGATCAGCAAGAATCCGACTATCTTTAAGGACAAATTTTCCAAACAGAGCGTAAAACAGCGACATCAGCATTATTTCGGCAAAGATCCAGGCCAGGTATTGCCAGATTTTTATTGTATACTTCCTGCCTGTGAAGTACATTATTATCCTGCTGATGACAACAACCAGAACTCCAGTGAGTATTACAAGGCTTGAATATGTCAGAAATTCCAGCCTGGTCAGGTTAAACCATCTGTCAGCGCCGAACGGGGAATAAATATTTATAAAAACCAGGGCGAACAGGGAAGTGAATATAATCAAACTTACGATATTACCTTTTTCGTTGAGATAGTGCGGTATTGGTTTCTGGAAATCAACCATCAGTGGATCATTAAAGTGATACAAATTTAGTTTTTTCCCCTGAATTGCTTCTTCATTAATTTCATCCCTGACAGAACAATTACGTCACACAATTTCATTTTTTATCCCTCAAAGAAGTCATCCGCCACTTTCTTTTGTCTACCTGAAATGTAGGTATTTACTTTGTGAATGGAAACCCAAGAAATGGTTTCTGTTACTGTTATTATGGAGTACACAAAAGACTTTTATCTGCTTAAATCGGTTTTTGATCCGGAATCAAATGAGATTAAGATTCCTGGTTCATCTGTCAAAATTGTAAATGAAAAATTTATTTCCGATATAAATTCCAAAGAGTTTTTAAAGAAGGATGATTTCTCAATATCAGAAAATCTGACATTTTCCTATCCGGTTTTTGTTCCTGAGAACAGTGGCAGCAGGAAAGTTACCTTGTTGCTTCACGGGCTTAATGAAAGAAGCTGGACCAAATATCTTGTCTGGGGCTACTGGCTTTCGCAGATTACCGGAAGTTATGTGATCTTATTCCCCATCTCCTTTCATATAAACCGCACACCTTCATCCTGGATTGATCCCAGGATCATGCAGAAATATGTCGCTGAACGAACAAGAGAACATAACGATATCACCTCATCAACCTTTGCTAATATTGCCCTGAGCAACAGGCTTACAGAAGAGCCGATGAGGTTTTTCAACTCAGGGTACCAGACTGCATTCGACATTGTGAAGCTGATGAACCAAATCCTCAACGGGAGCCACAAAATTGTTCCTGCGGGAAGCCGTATAAATATCTTCGCATATTCCATCGGGGCATTCCTTGCACAGATCATGATGATGGGCAATCCGGAAAATCTCTTCTCCGAATCGAAGCTTTTCATGTTCTGCGGAGGGTCGGTATTCAGCAACATGAACGGAACCTCAAAGCTGATCATGGACAGCATGGCATTTAACAGGGTCTACAACTATTACCTGAACGATTTTGAAAAGAAGATAATCAACAGGAATCCTTTTACCGAATTTCTCCACTCAACCCAGATAGGAATGGCATTCAGATCAATGATTGACCTTGGCCGGTTCAAATCATTCCGTGAAAACATCCTGGAGAAACTTAAGGAACAAATAAGGTCGGTCACGTTAAAGAGAGATACCGTTATCCCGTCAGATGGTATTGTCAGGACAATGAATCCCTATAGCCAGGCGCAAAATGAACAGGTTGAGGTTTGGGACTTTCCTTTCAGGTATTCACACGAAAATCCTTTTCCTGTCTTTGCCAATTCTGTAAGTTCTGAAGTTGACAGGTGTTTTGAGCGTCTGATCACAAAGGCGGGGCTATTTCTTGCCTGAGAATAAGGGAATTATAAATTTATAACCTTTGTTTTCAGCATAATCAATAAACTCCTCGAGAAAAGAAAGAACTGTTGATTCAACAGTATCATGCAGTACGATTATTGAACCCGGTCTGATCTTTTTTTTCAGAACCGCCAATGTTTTATCCTTCCCAATCTTTGAATCGAAATCATAGGGCATAAGATCCCAGAATACTATTTTGTATGATTTGGCCAGTTTACGGTATTGAGAAGGCCGGATGCGGCCGTAAGGCGGACGGAATAGATCTGAAGAGGTGAACCCCGCAGCATCGGAAACATTTTTAATATACTCCCCTGAAGATGTTTTCCATCCGTTGAGATGCCGGTAACCATGATTACCTATAATGTGTCCTCCGGAACAAATACGATTAACCAGTTCAGGATATTTCTCAGCCTTCAGACCGGTACAGAAAAACAAGGCTTTAATGTCATGATTTTTAAGTATTTCCAGGATTTTCAAAGTGGACTCCGGATCGGGGCCGTCATCAAAACTCAGGCAGATCTCGTTATTCTTTGTCTTTATCCGGAAGGTTGCCTCAGGCCATAGCAGTCCGGAACGAAAAAATGGCCTGAAAAGCCGCATGAGGTCTTATTTGGTTGAATATAAAATTGAATAGTACCTGTTTACATCTGTTCCGACTGTTTGTGCCAGCGAATCCATCTTGAGATCAATAGCCAATTTATTTATATCCAGAAGCGCCTGCATGTTTATTCCTATTGGATAATCCATCCCAAATCGCATATTGGGATCCATTGCAACTGCATAGTCGAGATATTCCTTTGAGTATTTAATTACTTCGTTGATGATCCTGTTTCCCTCTTCCGGTTTTCCTGCCCTGAAAAGCACCTCTGCATCTCCGACCACAAAAAAGTCAAATGGAAGTTTCTCTGCGGGCACGATTTCAAGCCCCCTGTGGACTGCTTCGACTGCTCTTGTTGTATCGCCTGCAACAAGGAGCGATTTCCCCAGATTGCCGAAAATACGCCTGAAATTGCTGAACATCCTTTTATTATTCTCATCAAGATAAACCGAAGGATCGGCTGCGTTTCCCCAGCCGAATTTATTCATCATGTTATCATACATTGCGTCATGATCGATCATCCCGAATTCTCCCTCCTCCGGTTTATCGGTCCTGATAGGAACAACCCTGTATGTAAGGCCTTCCTGTACAAAATACTTTTCAAGGCCCTTGTACTGGCTCGACGGAACCGTTGTTGAAATATAGATCGGCCTCTCCCATTTGCTTGTAGAGATCAGATCCATTATTGCCAGGTCTCCCTTAAACGCATCATTCTCTGAATATTCCCATATCATAGGCGACACAATACGGCTTTTGAAATAATCCTTAACCGTCCCGTTCGAAACAACTTTTGCAGAATCAACATCAATTAAAAATTTATTTGTCGGGATATAATTAAGGAAATCACCTCTGCCGCTAATATCGGTTTTGTATTTCTTATCGTCCTGCCCGACGAACTGGACAATCTGGCCCAGCTCGACCGGTTTGTCAACCCTGCTTACCACCGGCATCTGGTCCCTGACGCCTTCCAGATATTTCTCCGGACTCAGTGTCATGGGAAGCGGGTCTGAGTCGAATGCTTTCTGCCTCATCATGTCTATGTACCAACCGGCCTGAATATAGCTCAGGTTGGCAACGCGGATGTCAGTTCTTACCTTTTCGACATCCTGGACATACCAAACAGGGAATGAGTCGTTGTCACCATAGGTAAACAGAACGCTGTTAGGCGCACACGATTTGAGGTAATTGGCCCCGATATCCCGCGCAGTGTACCTGCCTGAACGGTCATGATCATCCCAGTTCTGCGTAGCCATTAGAACCGGAACTGCAAATAACAGGACTATGAAAGTTATTACTGCCGATAAATTCTCTTTAAGCAATCTCCTTACATTTTCATAAACATACATGAATCCCAGTCCGATCCATATTGCAAAGGCATAAAAGGATCCCGCGTATGTGTAATCCCGTTCCCTCGGCTGGTTTGGATACTGGTTCAGATAAAAGATGATTGCCACTCCTGTCATTATAAAAAATGCAAGGACAAGCCAGAATCCATTCCTGTCCCGGTTCAACTGCCACAACAGACCAATTATGCCCAGGATGAACGGTAGAAAGAAATAGGTGTTCCTGCCCCGGTTATTCTTAATATCTTCCGGTAGCTTATCCAGTCTCCCCAGCCGTGCTTCATCAATAAATTTTATTCCGCTTATCCAGTTCCCGTATACCGGATTGCCATTTCCCTGATAGTCATTCTGCCTCCCGGCAAAGTTCCACATAAAGTACCTCAGGTACATGAACCCCGTCTGGTACCTGAAAAAATATCTCAGGTTTTCGGTAAATGTAGGGCAAACCACAATATCCTTTCCCGATCCGGAGCTGACCGAATACCTCCTGCCTTTTATCCTGCCCCAGTATTTATACGCTGTTTCGTGCTCAGGATCTTGACTTTCATACATTCGTGGAAAGACAGTCATGAATTCTTTTTTGTATTCATATTCAGGCCTGTAATAAGGTTCGTATTTGCCGTTAACCTTGTTGTACCCGGCAATTTTTTTTGTCACATCAATTACAGGGGCGCTGTAGTAATTCCCGTAAATTTTTGGCGAACTGCCGTATTGCTCCATATTGATATAATATGAAAGGGAAAAGATGTCGGATGGATTATTCTGGTTCATCGGCGGGCGTGCAGATGATCTGATCATAATCATGGCATATGATGAATATCCGATCATGATCACAGTTATGGCAGTAATCGTATAATTCAGGATAACCCTTCCGCTTTTTATTGAATACATGATGCCAAAAACAAGCAATGCCCGCCAGCACCAGGATGAAGAACAACAGTCCGGTGTTATATGGCAACCCGAAAACATTGACAAAAAGAAGCTCGAACCAGCCTGCGACTTTTGGAACACCCGGAATAAGAACAAATACCATCAGCCACAACATAACAATGGCAACAACCAGTGCCTTGATAACTCCTTTGGTTGTGACTTCATATTTTCTGAAGTAGAATACGAACACAAGAACAGGAAGCACCAGCAGGTTAAGCCGGTGGATCCCCAGGCCGAGACCCATGATATATGCTATTAAAATTATCCACCTCCCGGAATATGGTTTGTCCGCTTCTTCTTCCCATTTAAGCATTCCCCAGAAGACAAGTCCGGTCACGAGTGATGAAAGTGCATAGAGTTCACCCTCAACTGCCGAAAACCAGAATGTATCGGAAAAAGTATATGCCAGCGCTCCTATTATTCCGCTTCCCAGGATAGCCGGAATATGTTCAGAACCGGTTTCATTCCTGCTTATAAAAACTTTCCTGGCAAGATGGGTTATGGTCCAGAAGAGGAACATGATTGCAAAGCCGCTGCATATTGCTGAAAGGGCATTCATCATCAGTGCCACTTTCGATGTGTCGCCTCCGCAAAGAACGTTGCGATACGTCCAATCATCAGGAACAGGGGCGCTCCCGGAGGATGTCCCACCTGCAGCCTGAAAGCCGAGAGAATAAATTCTCCGCAATCCCAGAAACTTACTGTTGGTTCAATGGTCAGCAGATAAACCACCGAAGAAACAACGAATAGCAACCATCCTGTAATTGTATTCAGACGGCGAAAATTACCCCGGATTGAATTCATGTATGTTACGATTTGAAGATCAAGAAGACAAAGAACGTAAAAAAATATTATTTGTGCATAACCAGGGTCCTATTTAACTTCATTTTAACTTGATACTTATTTTGTTACTTTTGCCTGAAAGAGCGTGAATCTATGAGATATCCAGGAATACTTATCCTGTTTCTGTCACTTAAGGTTTTTTCTGTCAACTGTCAGAACAATACCAATGCAACAGACTCAGAAGGAAATCTTTACCTGTGATTTCAGAAATACAAATTTTGTTAAGAACAATGAGTACTCAAATCCCATAACCGAAGGATATACACTTCTTGGATATTTCATACAACCTGAGCTTGTCTACTATCCTTCCGAAAAGCTAACCCTGCAAGCTTGGAGCCCATCTTCTGAGTTATTCCGGAACCGGCAAATTTTCACTGATCAAGCCTGTGTTCTCAGCCACATTGAATATTATCAAAAAACACATCTTTCACACTCGGTACATTGTCAGGCAGTGACACGCACCGTATGCTTGATCCACACTTTAATAAGGAAAGGATGTATAACGCATTTTCTGAGGATGGGGCACAATTCATGATATCCGGAGATCATTTCTTTAATGATACCTGGCTAAGCTGGGAAAACTTCATTTTTAAAGGTGATAATGAGAGGGAAATATTCACAGCAGGAGAATCCTTCAGATATACAACCCCTGTAATAGCCGGCCTCCTGACCTTTGAAATTCCGGTTCAACTCCTCATAAAGCACTATGGGGGTCAGATAAGCGATTACCCGGAATCTGTAGAGACATATTTCAATGTTGCTACAGGTGTCAGAGCTGGCATTGACATTGCAGAACAGAAATACGGGAGAGCGGGTATCGATTACCTTTATTTTAACGGGAGATCTGTTACTAAAAATGCACCTTCAGGAATAGAATCAGGAAATGCCAGCTGGTACAGGGTTTTTTATTCTTTCCGAAAAGCAGCGATAGAAGCCGGTTACTGGAGCTCGCACAACTTTTTTGCTCCCAATGGGAATTATATATTCGGTTCAGTTTCAGATCATATTGAGAACCTTGTCATCCATGACAGGAAACTTATTACAGGGTCGGTCAATATCACGCTTTTACCCGAGAATTTTCTTGAAGTATTTATCCGGATTCGACGGCTACTATGATACAGACCTGAAACGATTTGACAATGCACTGTCACTTCATATCAGGTTTAATCAACTGATAAAAATAGCTGAACTTAAGAAATAAGAAAATCCTTTAACACGGAGTGTAACGGAGTAATCACTGAGTTACACTGTTATTTTTTTACTTTTTAAGTTTCTGATTAGATAAAAACAAACCGTGTTTACTCCGTTAAACTCAGTGCAACTCCGTGGTAAAATAGAAATTTACAGGTAGAATCTCCAGGGTTTTGATTTCCACAATTCCCCAGCATAATCTATACCAATCCTTTTGCCTGTTTTGAAATCAGGTTTTACTCCCTGGTCCTCAATCCATATCCTGCCGGAAGTGACCAGGTCCTCACCATAAAATGACCTGTCGATCCCGAGGGCTTTTGTAACCCTTCCCGGACCCGGGAAGTTTTCAAGTCCCCTTATCAGCACAGCTTGTGGATTATCTTCCTCCCGCGGTGACCACATTCAGCATCCAGTGCACACCATAAACGAAGTAAACATATAGTCTGCCGCCTTCATGGTACATAACCTCAGTCCGGGGTGTCCGGCCTTTGCTGGCATGACACGCCTTATCCTCAGCTCCGCGGTATGCTTCAGTTTCTGAAATAACATATCTGCGGATCTCATCATCTTTAGGCTTTACTGTCAGCACTTTAGCCTAACAAATCCGGGGCAACTTCAAGCACATCCCTTGTAAAGAATTCCCTTTTCAGTCTGATGAATTCCGTCATCGGTTCAATACCTGATTTTGTCTTCATATTTTTCCCACAACCTGAAAACTTCATTTGCGACCGGATCGTCAATGTGCTGGAAAATCACCTTTCGCTGTGATGGATCAAGAGGGATCTCATTATAGATAAGGTTGTCGCTAAATCCGGCTGAAGCAGCATCGTGCCTGTCGGTGGCATATACAACCCTCCTATTCCCGACCAGTAAATTGCTCCGAGGCACATGGGGCACGGTTCACATGTTGAATAAAGAACGCATCCGCTCAGGTCGTAGGTTTTCAGAAAATTCGCGGCTTCCCTGATGACAAGAACTTCGGCGTGTGCGGTCGGATCTCCTGACAGGACGACCCTGTTGTTTGAAGCCTGCAATAATTGCATTGTCTTTAACAATTACAGCACCAAACGGGCCACCACCTTTTTTTATACCTGAAATTGCAATTTCAACTGCCTCCCTGAGGAATTTCCTGTCATTACTCATCAAGTTGTTAATCCATTTAGTTTTCCCGAATATTAAGACTGGTAAAAATAACCTTAGTTTTAATTGCATTGATTAAATTCTGGCCAATATTCTTTTTTTTTATGAAATATATTGTATTTTTGCAGTCCCAAAATAGGGGGTTTTACGACGTATTCAAGAGTTTCAATTATAAAAATTATTAAAAGTGAACACCTTAA
>CAVSYN010000022.1:0-20395 GCA_963732115.1 uncultured Bacteroidales bacterium | reverse complement strand
GAGGGTACAGCCCTGACCTGATCCATAAGGAAGCTCTTGACTTCATTGAGACAAAACAAGGACAGGCCATTCTTCCTGTTTTACCCGACCACAATCCCACATGCAGAACTTTTCGTCAGGAAAGAGTACATGGATATGTTCCAGGGGAAAATTTGATCCTGAAAAAGAATTTAAGGGAACGGATAGTGGTCCGGATTTCAGGCAGGGACCATATGGTTCACAGCCGGAATCGCACGCAGCATTTGCTGCCATGGTCAGAGAGCTTGACGACTATGTTGGTGAGATCCTTTCAAAGCTTGCCGAATTGGGGATCGAAAAGAATACTATTGTGATCTTCGCTTCGGACAACGGACCCCATCTTGAAGGAGGTGCTGATCCCGATTATTTCAATAGCAACGGCCCATTTAAAGGATATAAGCGTGATATGTACGAAGGGGGATACGGTCTCCCCTGATTGTAAAATGGCCCGGTAATATAAAAGCCGGATCAGTCTCTGACCATATTTCAGCTTTCTGGGATTTCCTTCCGACTCTGGCCGAAGTATGAGTTTCACCGGTTCCGGAAACTGACGGGATTTCCTTCCTTCCTGAATTGCTGGGAAAGAAACAGGGGAAGCATGAATACCTCTTTTGGGAATTCCATGAACAGGGAGGCAAGACCGGGGTCAGGATGGGCGACTGGAAGGCAGTGAAACTCAATGCTGACAAAGGGCTTAATGGTCCGATGGAGCTGTATGATCTGGCGACTGATATTGGAGAGACCAGCAATGTAGCATTGTCGCATCCCGATATTGTTAAAAAGATGGTAGAGATTATGCAGCGGGAACATACTCCCTCTGATGTTTTTCCATTTGCTTTCGAATCACCTAAAAGCCCCCAAACCCCCTAAAGGGGGCTAAAATAGAGGTCGGGATTATTAGCCCCCCTAGGGGTGTGTGTGGGGAAAACAAATAATGAAAAGACCAATATTCTTACAGGCACTCTTGGCTTATTATTGGCTGCTGTTCCTCAGTTTTCCAGTGCACCGACCGCTGCAAAGCCCCACATCATCACCCCATTTATGCCGACGACCTGGCTACGGCGACGTCAGCGCTGTGGTGCGACGGCCCTCAAAACACTTAACATTGACCGGGTCGCAGGCAACGGACTCCGGTTCACGAATGTAGATTGCACTTCGGCAACCAGTACTCCTTCGCGATACTCGTTGCTGACCGGGGAGTATGCCTGGCGAAGGAAAGGAACAGGGATACTGCCCGGTGATGCATCGGCGATTATCAAACCCGGCCGGATCACAATCGCCTCAGTCCTGAAAGATGCGGGTTACAGAACAGGTGTAGTCGGAAAATGGCACCTCGGACTCGGACCTGATGGCGGGCCAAACTGGAATGGTGAGATCAATCCGGGGCCGCTGGATATAGGTTTTGATTATAACTTTCTCATCCCCGCAACAGGCGACAGGGTGCCCTGCGTATTTGTCGAGAACAGAAGGGTGGTAAACCTTGATCCGCTTGATCCGATAACAGTTAATTATAAGGAAAAAGTGGGAAACTGGCCGACGGGCAGGGAGAATCCCGAATTGCTGAAAATACACCCAAGCCATGGTCACGATATGACTATTGTTAACGGAATAAGCCGCATTGGTTATATGACGGGCGGGAAATCAGCTCTATGGGTCGATGAAAACATAGCTGATGTAATTACTTCGAAAGCTGTGAATTTCATTCAGGAAAATAAAGACAGGCCTTTCTTTCTCTATTTCTCAACACACGACATACATGTTCCCAGAGTCCCGAACCCGAGGTTTGCCGGTAAGAGCGGAATGGGTCCGAGAGGCGATGCGATCCTTGAGTTTGACTGGTCGGTTGGGGAAATCATTAAAACTATTGATGATCTGGATCTGTCCTCCAGGACACTGATAATTGTAACGAGCGATAATGGTCCGGTTGTGGACGATGGTTACAGGGATGAAGCTGTTGAAAAGCTTGGCAGTCACAGGCCGGCAGGTCCCCTGAGGGGAGGAAAGTACAGTGCTTTTGATGGCGGCACCCGTGTAATGTTCATTGCACAATGGCCGGGTAAAATAAAGCCCGGGACTTCCAATGCCCTGTTCAGCCAGATTGATCTCATGTCGTCGTTTGCATCACTGGCAGGGCAGAAGCTGCCTCCGGAAGCAGGACCTGATAGTTATGATTATCTGAATGTTCTCCTTGGCAGATCAAAGAGAGGAAGGGAATGGCTTGTTGAACATTCTTCATCAGGCAGATTGTCAATCATCAGGGGCAACTGGAAATATATCGAACCTGGTCCGGGTGAAAAGATCCAGTTAGATACAAATACTGAAACAGGCAATGACCCGATGCCGCAGCTTTACAATCTGAAAGCCGACATTGGCGAAAAAAACAATGTAGCGCCTCAGAATCAGGCTATTGTTAATAAATTAACAGATCTTTTACAACAAATAAAGGCGCCCCCAACCCCCTGAAGGTCAGCCCCCAACCCCCTGAAGGGGGCTAAAATAGAGGCACTCCAGGAGCAAGGGGCATGGGGCGTGAGGCATGGGGCATGGGGCGTGGGGCAAAAAAGGTGCAAGGGTGAAAAAAACAGTGTTACTCTGCGCTAACTCAGTGATACTCCGTGGTAAAATTTTTATATATGATTAACTTAAAATCAACTATCAGTCTTGGAATTGCTTCATTATCAGCAATTTCAGTCAGCGCACAAAAAGCTGAATCATTCAAGCAGGCTGCCCCTAATATCGTCCTTATCCTCATGGACGACATGGGCTATGGTGATATCGGAAGGACCGGTGCCAACCAGTATGATACCCCTAATCTGAACCGTCTTGCCTGTCAGGGAATGCAATTCACATGGTACTATTGCCCGCAGGCCGTCAGCAGTGCATCAAGGGCAGGCTTGCTGACAGGCTGCTACCCCAACCGCGTTGGCATTTCAGGAGCTCTTATGCCATCGGCGCAGATTGGCATCAATCCTGCTGAGACGACAATTGCAGAGATGCTTAAAACAAAGGGTTACCATACCGGGGCCATAGGTAAATGGCACGTTGGACACCACCGGCAATTTCTTCCCCTGCAAAACGGATTTGACGAATACTATGGACTTCCATATTCAAACGATATGTGGCCTGTTGATTATGATGGCGTTCCGATACAACTTAAGGACACAACCAGCAACAAGATGAAGTTCCCGGTATTGCCTCTGATCGAAGGGAATGAAAAAGTTAGAGAAGTCCGTACTCTTTCTGATCAGGATAAGCTTACAACGGATTATACGGAAAGGGCTGTCAGATTCATTGAAAATCATAAGAATGAAAAGTTCTTCCTCTATCTGCCTCATTCAATGGTACATGTTCCGCTTGGTGTTTCGGATAAGTTCAGGGGTAAAAGCAAGCAGGGAATGTACGGAGATGTAATGATGGAGGTTGACTGGTCGATAGGAGAGGTTTTGAAAGCTCTGGAAAAGAATGGACTCGATAAAAACACCCTGGTCATATTTACAAGTGATAATGGTCCCTGGCTTAACTTCGGAAACCATGCAGGGACGACGGGAGGATTGCGTGAAGGTAAAGGAACCAGCTGGGAAGGCGGTCAGCGGGTGCCGTGCATTATGCGATGGCCGGGTGTAATACCCGCAGGAGAGATCTGCAGTCAGCTGGCTTCTTCAATTGACCTGCTTCCGACATTTGCAGCCATTACAGGGGCACAGCTGCCTGCACTTAAAATTGATGGTGTAAATATACTTCCACTCATGCTCGGTGATTATACTTCTTCACCCCGCCACGAATTTTATTATTATTATGAGGTCAACAGCCTGGAGGCAGTGCAGCATGACTTCTGGAAGCTTGTTCTTCCTCACGCGGGGAGGACCTACCGGAATATGAAACCAGGATCGGACGGGTGGCCGGGTCCGACAGGGGCAGAGAGTGTTAATTCGGAAGAGCTTTATGATCTCCGGCGCGATCCGGGAGAGTGGTACAATGTGGCAGCATACTATCCTGAAAAGGTGAAGGAACTGGAGGAGCTTGCAGATAAAGCACGTGAGGATCTGGGGGATGACATAACTAATGTACCCGGACTGAACAGGAGAAAGGCAGGAGTAATGAAATAGCGTTATAATAAATTATTTATGCCATTAACCTCTAAACCATGACCGACCCATGAGACCTGTACTTGAGATATCTACCATTATTGGCTTAAGCGCCCTTGTTAATCCAACCCTTCACTCTCAGACCACGCATTTGCATCGGCCCAACATCATCTACATCATGTCGGACGACCACGCCTACCAGGCAATAAGCGCTTACGGCGGACCGCTTAAGGATCTGGCGCCGACACCCAATATCGACCGGATAGCAAGAGACGGGATGAGGCTTGACAGATGCCTGGTAACAAATTCAATATCAGGACCATGCCGCGCTGTGATCCTGACCGGAAAATACAGCCACCTGAACGGATTTGTGAAAAATGAGGGACAGGCTCCGTTCGATGGTTCACAGCAAACATTTCCAAAGCTGCTTCAGAAAGCAGGCTACTCCACCGCAATGATCGGTAAATGGCACCTTGGATCAGATCCTACAGGATTTGATCACTGGGAGATACTTCCCGGACAGGGAAATTACTATAATCCCGATTTTATTACCAGCGACGGGAAACATACCGAGAAAGGATATGTAACAGAACTGATCACGGCGAAATGCATCAAATGGCTCAGAGAAGCTAAGAATTCCGGAAAGCCTTTCATGCTGATGATGCATCATAAAGCCCCTCACAGGGAATGGGAACCGGGACCAAACGAGCTTACGCTTTACAAGAATGTGACCTTCCCCGAGCCTGCAACTCTTTTCGATGACTATTCCGGAAGGGGAACAGCCGAGAAAACGCAGGATATGACGATTTCACAGACCATGCGCCTTGAAGAGGATCTGAAGCTGTACAAAGACCGCTCGAAGATGAAAAACACCGGGCTTAACCGTATGAACAGCGAACAAATGGCGGCCTGGGATTCAGTTTATAATCCCATTATCAGGCAATTCGATAAGTCTGGTCTTACGGGCAATGATCTTATAAGGTATAAGTACCAGAGATACCTTCAGGATTACCTTGCCTGCATTGCCGCTGTGGATAAGAGTGTTGGAGAGATTTTAGATTTCCTGAAAGAGAACGGACTTGATAAAAACACTATTGTGATTTATGCATCGGACCAGGGGTTTTACCTTGGCGAACATGGATGGTTCGAC
Organism: uncultured Bacteroidales bacterium; assembly: GCA_963732115.1. GTDB lineage: Bacteria > Bacteroidota > Bacteroidia > Bacteroidales > VadinHA17 > LD21. The sequence goes on along the minus strand of CAVSYN010000022.1, from coordinate 15,142 downwards.
AAGCGCTGGATGTTCGAGCAGTCATACCGGACACCGCTTCTGATTGAATGGCCGGGAGTGATAAAGCCGGGCAGCGTAAATAATGATATGGTTTCGAATATCGATCTTCCGGAGACATTCCTCGAAATGGCGGGTGTTAAAATACCATCAGATATGCAGGGGAGAAGCATGGTTCCGGTTCTTAAGGGAAAAACACCTGCCAACTGGAGAAAGGAACATTACTATCATTATTACGAATATCCGGGTCCTCATATGGTCAAGCGTCACTATGGAATGAGCACGGATCGTTACAAGCTGATGCACTACTATTACGATATCGACGAATGGGAATTATACGACCTGAAGGCAGATCCGCAGGAAATGAAAAATGTTTATAATGACCCGGCTTATGCGTCGGTTAGGAAATACCTCCATAAACGGCTCTCACGGCTTATGAAAAAGTACAAAGACAGCGAGGAGCTTGCCAGATCATTTCTTCCAAATTAACAAACGGGATTTTTGCAGCTTGCTCCACGCCCCAGGCTTTTTCACATCGCCTATCGCCTATAATACATAATACATTTTTTTGCCTTTGCCGTTCATCATGAAACTGAACAAAGCATCAGGCTCTCAATTGTTGGTTTCAGCCTATCGAATGAAATGAAAACAGGTTCGGCTTTTACTCCGGGCTCCGGATTTACCTTCCTGTCAAATTCCTCTTTTGAACAGAATCTGCAGCAAACAGGCTCCCTGAAATGCTTTATTCCTTCTTTGAGTGCATCACACGGTGACTGAAAAGCTCCAAGAAGGATCCTTTTCCCGGATTCAGGCAAAAGCGGGCAGTCATGGTTATGAATGAAGTGAAGGCCTTTTGCACCTGGCCTTACGGTGATAAAATATTCTTTCATATTCTTTAGTTTCAGGCTTAACATGCATAATAAATTAGACAGTCTTCCACAAGGGGATCAGGGAACATACAAAGGTTCCTCTCCCAAAGTATAGTTTAATGGAAATTCATCCCGATTTGTTACCTGTAATTCTGTTTTTCAGATTCTGATTGACAGACTACCGGTTTCCTTTTTCTCATTTTTCCAAGGTTTTTATTTGACGCTGTTCCTATTATAGAATTATCTGGCTAATAATACTTTATGAATTTATTAAGTTTTTTTAACAGTTAGAAAGTAATTATCCGGGTAACAAATTGGTGCTTATTTAAATAAAACATCAAAACTTAATTAAAAACCGGTAAGAAAATGAAAAGAGCAGACAAGACATCAGTAACAGAAAGAGATTTTAATGAGTTGATTTCAGAATTCTCAGAAAATGAAATCCTCAATCTTAATGCAATGCAGTACGTAAGGGGTGGCGACGGAGTAGGTAATGGTGGCGGCGACCTTATCATTCTGCCCCCTAAACCTCCAACAAATAACTAGTGGGAGTAATCCTTTTAAGAGGCCGTCTCAAAAGTTAAAATTGAGACGGCCTCTTTTCTTTATATTTTGTACATTTCAATTTTTTTCAGAAATTGTTACTTGGTTCTTCCAGTATAAATGAGCAGGGTGAAAAAAGCTTTACTGGTATTGATAATACTTTCCAATTGTCTTTCAGTCATCCAGGTAAAAGGCCAGACTGACGACATATATAATCAGTTTGTAAAGTTTAGCGATTTTTATAAGTCCGGCGATTTTATCAGCGCTGAAAAATGCATGGAAACCGTTCTGGAATCCGAAAAAAAATTATCACCTGATTATCTTATTCCTCTCTATAATAGTCTCGGTCTTATTAAAAAGAGCCTTGGCTTATACACGGAAGCGCTTGATTATTATAATAAAGCCGCAGAATATGCATTAATAGACAAAATGAATTTAAAAGAGCTGGCTTTTATTTATAACAATAAATCAATGATCTATACTTTCCGGAGATCGTTTCCAACTGCAATCGAATATATTGAAAAGGCGATCAGGATATTTCAAACCCTTGAAAAATCAGACAAATCCATTTTGCCAAGTCTTTCAACTGCATACCTGAATATCGGAATAATTTATTATGAATTAAAAGATTATAGCTCCGCATTGGAAAACCTTGAAAAAAGTGCGGACTTAAAGTTGATGTACAGGTTACCTGAAATTGAACTTACATATCTGAACCTGGCGAAGACTTATTCCCGTATGGGGGATATTAAAAAAACAGAGGAATATTTCAACAAATGCTTCGCCATCTATGAGGCGAAATCCGGGAATAATTATTACAGGCTTGCTGAAGTTTACTTCGATTATGGCCTTTTTCTTGATTCAGAACGAAAACACAATGAGGAGCTTGAGGCTTATAAAAAAGCATTATCAATCTGCCTTCAGAACTACGGCGAAAAACATACAATGGTTGCCCTGGCCTGCAAGCACATGGGAGATTATTACCTTGATCAGACTGATTACAAGGCAGCACTGGAGTATTATCAGAGATCCCTGATCTCCGTTGTAAGGGATTTTAACTCTACTGATGTCTTTTCAAATCCGTCTGTCGATTCTTCATTCCTTGATATTCAGCTTCTCGACATACTAAAAAGCAAGGCTCATGCTCTTGATCTCTACGGAAATGAACAGGAAGACGGGGAAACTAAGAATAAGTACGATCAATAAAAGCTTCGAAACAATAGAGCTTGCCCTCCTGCTGATCGACAGGATCAGGAATAGTTACATTACCGAAGAGAGCCGTCTCTATCTTGCAGAGAATGAGAAGGAGACCTATATGTCCGCTATCCGGATTGCCCGTAAATTATTTGACCTTACCGGTGATGATCAGGTGGTAGTGAAAATGTATGGTATTGCGCAGAGAGCCAAAGCCGCTGTACTGCGGGACGAAATTGCCGGAAATGAACTGCTTTACACTTCTGTTATTACTGATTCCGCCAGGAAAAGACAAAACCGTCTTGCCGGCAATATTGCGGCATATAAAAACCTGATAATTGACGGAATCGAAGAATCCAAAACCCGACAGTTCCAGACTCTCGTTATGGAAAGATGAACTCTTTGCAATGAACCGTGAAATGGAAAAACTGAATTCCGGTATTGACAAAGAGTATCCCCAATACCGGAAACTGCTGCAAAAAACCGCACCGGCGTCACTGACTGAATTACAAAAACACCTTGGCAGAAACGAAACGATAGTTGACTACCTGCTTTCAAATAGGTATATTGGCGGGAAACGTGAACTTTATACATTCGTGATCACAAGAAATGCTATCGGATTGCAGGAAAACCAGTCTCGATTCTCTTTTTGTAATAAATGCCGCGATCATCAGAAATGCCTTACAGCATCATGGTAACAACAATTTCAGGGAGTTTACCGGCGCACTTGCATATATGTACGGGAACCTTATAAAACCTGTAAGGGAACAGTTCGGTGGTAAAAAGCTCATTATAATTCCTGATGAAGAGATAGCCTGGCTGCCCTTTGATGCATTGCTGGAAAACGAACCGGCACCTGATCAGACAGATTACGAAGGTCTTCAATATCTTATTTATAATTATTCGATTTCATATTGTTATTCCTCGTCACTGATCTTCAGCAACAGTTACCCGGTACGGGGAGGAGAGAAGGTTTACTCTTTTGCGCCTGACTATAGTGTTTCCGGCACTACCGGTACCTGCTGCCGACACACTCCGCGGAGCAGGCAGGGAGATAAAATCGGTTTACAGGTGGTTCAGGGGAAGCATGTTTAGCGGGAAAGGATGCAACAGAGACCAGCTTCAGACTGGCAATGCAGGAGCCTGCTATCTTTCACCTTGCCATGCATTCAGTTTCCGACACTGCGGACTCCAGATACTCCTATCTGTTATTTGACCCCCGTGGACGATACTGTCGACGACGGGAAGCTCTATAATTATGAGATCAGCCTTTCAAGGCTCAGATCGCCGATGGTTGTTCTGAGCGCATGTAATTCAGGGACAGGCACACTTTATCATGGAGAAGGACTTATGAGCCTTGCCCGGGGATTTATTCTTGCAGGCGCCTCGTCGGTGATACGTACTGCATGGGAGGTAAATGATGAGGTAAGCGCAGATATTATTTCACGGTTCTATCAGTTTTCTGGCTCATGGCAAACACAAGGATGATGCCCTTCGCCTTGCAAAGCTCGGATACTTAAAGGAATCTCCGCCTGCTTATTCGGACCCGTATTTCTGGGCGGCATACGAAGTGCTGGGGAACAATGCACAGGTAAAACGCCGTTTTGGCGCCCTGGAATTAATAATAAGTGCAGGTGTTTTTGTTATAGCCGTGATACTGATCCTTTACCTCAGGCGGCGCAGGATATTTTCCGAACGGTCCCTGTAAAAGCCGGGCGAGCCGGCCAGAATCTCAAAGCACTCCGAAGCTTTTTCTTTATTTCCCGATTTAATATAAGCAAGTCCGAGATACCAGGTTGCTTCTTTGGCATACTCACCCTGCCGGTCCGCAACCTTGCCCAGAAGCTCTATGGCCCTGCCGGGATTTTCAAGCTCAATTTCGGTTATTCCAAGGAGGAACCCTGCCGGCAAAGATGTTGATTCATAAAGCATTGCCTCGGTGAATCCGGTCTCTGCTGCCCGAAAATCCCCCGATCTGTAATTCTCAACAGCCCTGTTGTAAATTGAAATACCAGCGGTTCCTGCAATTCCTGCCCCTCTCGTTACAGTCGAAACTGCATTGAACGGTTCATAGTATTTATTGAACAGCTTTTGGGTATCACCAGCAGGTAAAAGCGACCTTATCAGGAAAACTGCTCCGATGACTACAGCTGCAGCCAGCGAGGTATAGCTTATTATAAGGGATTTGTGCGGAATTCTTCGCTTTTTATCTTTAGGTCTGTCTACGTAAGCCGGCTCCTCCCGGTTAAGTGAAGAAGTTATAAATTCCCGTATCTCCTCTGTTTTTGGATCTTTGCCTTCGTTCTTATCACTTTTCCGGAGCCACTCTTCAACCCATTCCGAAGTAATCTCTCTCACATTGCTCTGATCAGCCTCGTGTCTTATCTGGCCGATCTCATCTTCAAGACTTATATCGTATATTTTTTCAGCCACAGCGCTGCGGATGAACTTTTCTGTCTCCGGTTCCACCCTGTCTTTTTTATTATGTCCTGTGATAATCATTTTTGCAGCATCAGCAGCCGATGAGTATTCGGGGTCATTTTTAACATCCTCAATATCAAGCATGGCCTGTATATGGTCACCTATCTCCGTGAACAGGGCCAGATCGCCGGCAGAGAACAGGACATCATAATCAGGATCATTCCACGAACTATTCTCCTGTCCGATTCTGAGCTTGTTACCTGTTATTACTGCCGTTTGAGATCATTTATTAATTGTTGCTTGTTGCTTGTTGCTTGTTGCTAGTTTATTGTTTCTTTTCGTGTTATTTTTTTACCTCAAACTCTAGCTCTCATCTCTGTGCCCTGTGCTCCAGGCTCCCTGCTCCACACCCCGTACCACATTGAAGTCCGGATGCTGTCTGACTTTCTCGGTAAGCTCCGCCTGTACCTCGCATTTTTTCTTTCTCACGTAGCCGTTGGTGTACCCCAGCTTGTCGGCGATCTCCTGGGGCGAGAGATCCTCCCAGTAGAGCCTGAGGATAGTCTTGCCGACAGGATCGATTGAATCGTATGCGTTCCGGAATATATCCTCGCGAAGTTTATTATCGATAGTCTCGGTAAAATCACTTTCTTCAGTCTCTTCAATCCGCCGGGTAAAATATTTTGCAGCAATCCGTCTTTTTACAAGAATTTCTTTCCAGAGGTTTTCGCAAACACAATATAGGAATGTAGTGAATTTACAGGTAAGAGCAAATTTATTATCATCAAGCTTCTCGAGCATTATCATTAGGCCCTCCTGGAATATATCCTTTGCGTCTTCAGAAGTGCCGCCTAACTGCGTGACCATAAGGCGGATCATTGGCATATACCTGTGCAAAAGGTAATGCACAACATAGCTCTGCCGGCTGCGCAGGCATTCAATGATCTCGATATCGCTGTATTCTCTCACAAAAGATTTTTTCCCCCCGGTTAAGAAGAACACTTTTTCAAAAGTAGAGATTTTTTTAAATCAACTTAAAAAAGTTATTCACAGTAAGGTAACAATTTCAACCTCATTGCCATTAAACTATGTTTTTAACTGAAAAGTAAAAACATGTTTTAATAATCGACTGATTTAATGCGCTTTATTGAATCCCTAAAAAAGGACCGGTGAAGTGCTGATTTCATTTTTAATAATAAAAACGCAAAAAGAATAAAAATCTGTAAACTGAATGGAGAATTTTGGATCTGAATGTAATCATGGTGTTGGTATCGGCAGGGATGAAGACGTAAGGTCGGCTGATACCGCGATATTCTATTGGCGGGCAATTGAAAATGCAGGCGGGGTACCCTTCAGGCTGGTTTTTGGGCCGGAGAAAGGAGCCGTGTCTTATCCTGATGTGGGGGAAGGAATAACAGGGCTTCTTGGTGTTGCCCCGGGGGATTTCAACGAAAAAGTATTTATAAGCCTGATCGAAGAGGTAGTGCCTCTTTCTGTGGAGACTGAAGCGGATCTTTCTGAGGTGCACCGGAAATTCTTTAACGGTGAGATAAGTAATTACAAAGCTGAGATCAGGGTAAAAATAAATGGAGGTGAAACAAAATGGATACAATATGCCCTGGTATCTCAGACTGATGAGGAGACAGGAAAGGTGACCCCGGGTTTCGGCATCCTGTATGATATTACCGCAAGCAAGCTTAACACTGAAAGGATATTAAAGAAGGAAAAAGAATTTGACCGCCTGAAAACTGACCTGGTTCACAATATATCGCATGAGATAAGGACACCGCTGAATGCCATAGTGGGTTTCTCCACCCTTCTCGGGGAGCATGGTGACATCCCTGAGCGCCGTAAAGAGTATCTGGAGATTATTATCCGCAATTCCGACCATCTGATCGAGATCATCGACGACATTACGGAGATATCGAAGATCGATGCAGGGATGATCAGGATCAGGAAGGATAAAGTGAAGCTTAACGAAGTGCTGCGGAAGGTTTATGATCAGTTCTGGCCGGATGCATTCAAAAAAGGTATTCTGTTGAGTTTTGAGCCTGAACATGACAAAGGTGATGAAATTTATACCGACTGGTATAAAATAACCGAAGTGCTCAGGAATCTTGTTGAGAACGCATTGAAGTTCACATTTGAGGGGAGGGTTGAATTCGGTTATTCAGTTAAGGATGGGAAGGTCGAGTTTTATGTTTCCGACACAGGGATTGGCATTCCTGTTGAGCAGCAGCCGAAGATCTTCAGCAGGTTTTTCCAGGTCGACACCAGTGCAACGCGCATTTATGGAGGTACCGGTATGGGAATGTCGATCACGAAAGCCTATGTTGAATTGCTTGGCGGAAAGATCTGGTTCACCTCGCAGCAGGGGGAGGGATCGGTGTTCAGGTTTACGATACCGTATGAGAAGGTGGAGAAGAATGGAGCCAACTTGAGGATTGTGATTTAGTGGAAGACAAGGGCGGATAAAACAATGTTTAGTATCGATAAAAACAAGTTATAGCCAATGTGCACGTTATCAGCCAGATAGACTACACCGAGACCACCACGTAATATAACCGCGACCGCTTATTTGGCACATTTGCTTTTGCGCGAAACACAACCCAACGCACATGCAAAAGCAAAAGAGCCAAATTCCCTCGCTCCTTTTTAGTAAATTTGTTCGTCAACGTAAGATAAAATGATAGACAAACTAACTGCCCAGAAGAGAATCGCCGACCTCGTGACGCGATTTGAGGAGCAATATGCCTCATATAAAAACTCGGATTATAACGAGACACAAACCCGACGAGATTTTATTGATCCATTTTTCAAAGCTCTTGGCTGGGACATTGACAACGAAGAAGGTTATGCAGAAGCTTACAGAGAGGTAATCCACGAAGACAAAGTTAAAAATTAGTGGAGCCACCAAAGCACCTGACTATTCATTTAGACTAGTTGGAGGTAAAACGACTATTCTTTGTTGAAGCAAAAAAACCAAGTGTTTCAGTAAAAGACGATATTCAACCTGCTTATCAGATTCGCAGATATGGTTGGAGTGCAAAACATCCAATAAGTATAATCACTGACTTTGAGGAGTTTGCAATCTATGACTGTACAAAAAAACCTAAACCTGATGACAAACCTTCAGTTGCCAGAATAAAATACTTTACATTACCAGGATTATCTTAAAGAGTTTGATTTTATCTGGGAGACTTTCAGTAAGGAACAAGTTCTGAAAGGTAGTTTTGACAAGTTCATCCAGAGTGATACTCACAAAAAAGGGACAGCTTCCGTTGACAAAGACTTTTTGGAATCGCTTGACAGATGGAGAACTTATTTGGCCGTTAACATAAGTTGGAACAACAAAAATCTTGACGAAGACGAAATAAATTTTGCAGTTCAACAAACAATTGACCGGATAATATTTCTCCGAATTGCAGAAGACAGAAGTGTTGAACCTTATGGAAATCTTAAACATGCTATAAAACAAGGCAACCTTATATTTAAATCTTTTTGAACAATTCCGGAAAGCAGATGAAAAATACAATTCCGGATTATTTGATCTTAAAAAAGACCGAATCAGTGAAAACTCTGAAAATTGAAAATAAGGTTATCAAGACAATTATAAATGAACTCTATTATCCGGAATGTCCTTATGAATTTTCAGTTCTTCCTGTTGAAATCCTTGGTAGTGCTTACGAACAGTTTCTTGGAAAAGTAATCCGGATTACTCCGGCACATCATGCAAAGATTGAAGAAAAACCAGAAGTAAGAAAAGCAGGAGGAGTTTATTACACACCTCAATACATTGTTGAATACATAGTAAAAAACACTGTCGGAAAACTCATTGACGGAAAAACACCAAAAGAAATAATCAAAAATAAAAATAGTTGACCCTGCCTGCGGCAGTGGCAGCTTTTTAATTGGTGCTTTTCAATATTTATTGGATTGGCATAAAAACTATTACACCGATAACGGGAAAATATCAAAAGGGAAAAAAGATAATCCTCTAACACCTGAAGGACATTTGACAACTGCAGAAAAGAAAAGAATTCTTCTCAATAATATTTTTGGAGTTGATATAGATGTAAATGCTGTTGAAGTAACAAAATTAAGTTTGTTACTCAAATGTATGGAAGGAGAAACTGAAGTAATTATAGCTCACAACTTCGATTATTTAATGAAAGAGTTTTACCAACTCTTGATAATAACATAAAAGATGGAAATAGTTTGATTGATACTGATTTTTATGATAGTCAACTTGATTTTGGAGAAGAAAAAAAAATTAAACCATTCAACTGGCAAAATGGATTTCCTGAAGTTTTCAAGCAAGGTGGGTTTGATGTTGTAATAGGTAATCCACCTTATGTTTTCGGAAGAGATTGGAAAAGTTTAGGTATTGGTGATGATATGAAATCCTATTTAGGCAGCCATTATAAAAGCTCACCTTACCAACTTGATTTTTTTTCTATATTCATGGAAAAAGCAGTACACCTAGGAAATGAAACAGGATTCATATCATTTATTGTCCCCAATGTTTGGCTGACAAATACCTATTCATCATCTACTAGAAAATTTCTTTTTCTGAATGCTGCTGAAATGAAAATTGCAGTGCCAGAAACTAAGGTTTTTGAGGGATTAACCGTTGATACAATAATTTATATTCTAAGAAAAGGAATTAGAAAAAATAAAACTTTTAAAATAGTTAATCTTGCACACGCAGATGAAAAATTAATAAGTGATTTAGATTTTATAGAATACGAAAACGGAGAAAAACCTATTTCAACCTCATTGTCTAAGGATGGTAATTCTTTAATTGAAAAAATTAAAAACAACACTAAACCTTTAGGAGAGATTGCTGATATCACGAGAGGAGTTCACCCTTACAGGGTTGGTGGATTTGGCAAATCAGCTTTTGGAGAAGGAATGCAAACTCAGAGAGATATTGACGAAAGACCATATCATTCTGATAAAGAAGTATTGGGTTATAGACCATTTGTTTATGGGAAAGATCTTAAATGCTTTTCCAAAATAAAACCTAAAGAGTATATCTCTTATGGGAAATGGCTTGCAGAACCGAGAGATGAAAAGTTTTTTGAAGGTAATAGGATTTACTCCCGGAAAATTTTGGGAGAAACCCTTATCATAACTGTTGAAAAAGAAAATTCAGTTGCAGACCAACAGGTTTATATCACAAAACCGCTGAACAGAGACCTTTCAGTTAACTACCTTGCTGCAATATTAGGAAGTAAGCTAATCAGTTTTTATATCAGAAATTATTTTGATGAGGTAAACGATGCCTTCCCTCAAATAAAAGTAGGTCAATTAAAATCATTACCTATAAAAATTGAAAACGAAAACAAACAATTTGAATTAATCAAACTTGTGGATCAACTTTTACATTTGAATTCAGAAAAAGACAGAAGCAAAATTGCAGACAAAAATTTCACAAATAGGAAGCAAGATTAATTATTGTGAAAACAGAATAAATGATTTAGTTTATCAACTTTACGGACTGGACGAAGAAGAAATCGGAATAATTGAAAACAAGAACTAATTTTTTGTATTATGGAAAAAGTAATAGAAAAAATAAACCATAACATTTCCGAAATTCAGAAACTTTCGAGTTTCAAAAATTGGATAGCCGAACATAAAGCGACCGATGATGATATAATTATTATCAATAATTCTTTCGTTCATCGTGAGGACACAAAAACAAACAAGAATCAAAAATATCTTGCGTTCGCAACAAACAAGGAGAATGAAATAAAAACTCTTTACGCTTATTCAGAAAGCCGTATTAATAATGATTTCAAAATATATAAAAAAGAAAAAATCAAAAATAACATTACAGAACTAATTGAAATTCTTAATAAAGAAGTCAAAGGTATTGGCGAACTTATCTTTATCCTCCTGGGAACCGTTGATGAAAATATAACTCTTACTAAAGATTTGGACATAAGTTTTCTAAAGAAGATAATATATAATCCAACTTTCAAAAAAAATATAATTGAAGACACCAATTTATTGATTAATGATACTTCCGACGATGAAGAAATCTGGAATCTTATTACCGCCCATTTTACTGGTGAAGAATTTGCTATAGAATTGACCAATGAATTTAAAATGGAAATTGGGAAAATATTAGATGATATTGAAGATGAATCTTATTCTAGGCTCATTTTGAAAAATAAATTGGAAAATGATGCACCAACAATTATTGAATCAATGCTTTCAATCCTGAAAGAGGAGTTAAAAGAATATGACAACTCCCTTAAAGAATATCTTGAATCGGATAAAAAAGACGCAAAAGTGTTCAATAATATCTTACGTATTTCTTATAATTTCTCTACTGATGTTTCAACTCTTTTAGAGTTAATCATTAGCATTTGTGACCTCAAACCGATAATCTTATGGGGAACAATTTTTCATCACTACAAACTCTCAGAAGCATTTAAAGATCTTCCCTGGAATCGATCAAACTCTAAAGCGTCAGTTAAGAACTATAATACTATAATTGGAAATTCTCGAAATCAGGCATTTCATAAAATTTTTCCTTTAAGAATTCATTGAGTATTGATTTGCCAAATAATTCTTTGAAAGGTGCAACTATAAAAATATTTTCAAAACATTCAAAGAAAAAGGAAAATCAACTTAGCTATGATGATAAAGCGATGGTTGATGTATTACTTGATTTTACCAGAACATCTGAACATAAAATTGCATTTTCATTTTGGGAAAAGAACAGGACGGTAATGGAGTTGTCTGTAAAACTTTTTGAAGAGACAAACGAGTTTTTAGAGCTACTCTATTCGTTAAAAAATTAATGCATTTGTAAGCACATTTAAAAGCCTCACTGATTGAAACACTTCCTTTCATATATACAGAAGTAAAAAAGCTAAACTTCTAAAGCACCACTTAGTTTAAAAACTTTTTTTTTAAGAAAATTAAAATATAATGAAATTTTTAAGATACCCAGGTGGAAAAAGCAAACTCCTTTCATTTTTGGTAAATCATTTACCAGAGAACAAAGACATTAAAGGGACATACATTGAACCATTCGTTGGTGGAGGTTCTGTATTTCTTTACATTAAACCGACTGATGCACTTATTTCCGATTTAAATGCTGAACTGATAAATCTTTACAAGGGAATTAAACTTTATCCCCACAAAGTTTGGGAAACATTTGAATCATTTCCGGCTGGTAAAAATTCTTATTACGATAATCAGAGATGAAAAAATTGACGATAAACCACTTTATTACAAAGCAGCAAGAACACTTTATTTAAACAGAACTTGCTTCAAAGGAATGTGGCGACACAATCCACAAGGGAATTTTAATGTTGGTTATGGGGGTGAAGAAAGGCGTTGGGTAATTACACATCAAAGCATAATTGAACTTTCGCAAATATTTCGCAAAAGCAGAAATATTAAATAACGACTTTGAAGATGTGATAATGAATGCAAAAAAGAATGATTTTATTTTTCTTGACCCTCCATACAAACCCGGTGAAAAAGATTTACACGAATTGCATTACAACAATGGAAAATTTCTTTTTGAGGAACAGGTTCAGACTATCAGAAACATTGAAGAGTCTACCAAAATCAAAGCACATTCGTTGGGCAATGACAAATTCTTCTCACAAAGACATTTTAAAATTATATAAAGGATTTAACATCAAAAAAATTCCAATTGGAACAAGTGATAGACCCGGAATACAAACCAAAAACTCTAATGAAGTATTAATTACAAATTACTAAACAATGAAACAATTTTTAGATGATGCAGCAAATCAAAATCATCCATTACGTGTTCTTTCGGATTTCTTAAAAAACGAAGAAGCTATTGAGAAAGCAAAACGATACAACGAAAGTAGATTTGTTGGTTATGTTTTAGATATTGGCTATGATGAAATTACAATCATAACTTGCGACCCTTTCAAAATAAATGTTGGAGGAATTCCGAGAAACTCTTTATTGATAATGGTTCCTGATTCATTTGAACAAAATGGTACAAGTATTCCACCTCACTTTACTTTACTTCGTGTTTTAGATTCTGCACCAACTCCACTTACAAAAGAAGTTCAACAAACTTATTTTGAACTTCAAAAAAAATCAATGCCTGAATTAGATGTTTTTACTCAAAGTGAACTTCAATGGGGTGCACTTGAAAACAAAAGTTCTAGGAATGTTTTATCCTCATCCTACTAAGCAAGATACGATTGAATTTTCAGGTGACTTAAATAATTATGTAAGTGCGCATAAATATAAAATTTATTCCCCTGATGATGCATTACTATATTTAGTAAACAATGCAACTGTTCCTAATGAAAATAGATTTGCAATTGGTAAACTTCGTTTGACAGAATGTAGATTACCATTACCAAATAAACAGCTCCCAAATGTTGATATTTTTCTTTCAACAAATGATTTTAAAGGTTGCAGAACTGCAATGTTTGGTAAAACCAGATTAGGGAAAAGTAATGTGGTAAAACTTATTGTTCAAAGTCTAATTGAAACAACAACAGCAAACAAAAGATGTTGGGCAATTAATTTTTGATATTAACGGAGAATATGCAAATGATAATCCACAAGATGATAATCTCTCGCATTAGAAGGGCTTATCCAGAAAGGTGTATAGTATATGCATTAACTCCAAAAAAAGATACTCCGATTCCAACCCTCTAAAATTAAATTTTTATACAAATCCTAAAGATTCACATAAGATTTAGAATACTTTTAACGGGAATCTGGCAGAGGATTCTATTTACATTGAAGGTATTTATATCTGTAGATGATTCCAAGTATTGAGAAAGTTGAAATGACTTAGAATGTGGAAGCGAGAAGAAATAGAGCAATAAGAAAAATACAATTCTATTGGGCTATTCTTCATAAAGCTGGTTTCGATTGCGATGAAAATGAACTAAGCAAACAATCCTTCTGGCAACCAGCAGTTCAATGGACCAAGAGGTTTTGCACCACCATTTTAATCGAAATTTTCATAATGCAATATATAATTATAATCCTCCTCAACATCCTACAAATCTTGCAAGAATTGCACATTAGTTAGAAACAGTCATTCTTTAATAGAGCAAATCCAACAACTATCTAAGCTCTCACAGGAAATAATAATCCCTTATTTGATTCAGATGATGTAGCAATTTTAAACTTTTTAGAACCAATCGACAAGGAAGTGGGACTAGATTCATTCAGGCATTAAGAAGTATCATGATCGCAACTGCTGGAAATTTTATGATCTGATATATTGAACTACTTAGACGAAGGGCAAACAGTAATTCTTGATTTAGGAAATGCCGATGAGGAAGTAATGTTATATTTTTCGAGACAATTATCAGAAGCTGTTTTTTCTCATCAAACTGACTAAGTTCACAACAACTACGTTTAGGACAATCATTTTATTCAACTTTATTTTGAAGAAGCACATAATCTTTTTGGATATAACGATAATAGTGATGAAACAAAAATATACAGAAGGTTTGCAAAAGAAGGTGCAAAATATCATATAGGAATGGTTTACTCAACTCAATCACCTTCAACTGTAAATTCTGATTTACTTGCTCAAACAGAAAACTTCTTTGTTGCTCATTTAGCCTCGCAAGACGACACAAACAAACTTGCTAAAGTAAATATTGCATATGATAGCATCAAGAATGATATTCTTCAAGCAAAAACTATAGGATATATGAGAATGCTTACTCGTTCACATCGATTTGTTGTCTCAATGCAAGCAAAGAAATTTTCACCACCAACAAGTACAAATAGTAATGCCATACCAACAAGGAAATAGATTACCTGCAGAAAGAGCAAGTAAATTGGGACATTTAGAAGTTATTCAAAGTCCACTTGTGAAAAAACTTTGTGAAAGTTTTAATGACCCAAAGTATATTGAACAGTACTGGAAGTGTATCACAATGGGAACCATTACCGACTGATGGAAACGAACTTGAAAATTATTTTCTCTACAGATGGTTCTATTCAAGTAATTGAAAATCCAAATCCGCCTTTCAAGGCACTTGCATTTGTAAAATCAGCCTTGCTGAAAGTCGACCAATATGCAATTTCGAAAATTGATAAAGACACACCAAATCCATTTGCATTGCGAGACATAA